>NZ_JAMYNH010000001.1:0-660868 GCF_040318975.1 Mesorhizobium sp. M0983
AGCCTCCGCCAAGCTCAACTGGCCCGTCTGCTTCACTGCCATCGCGATTCCCTCAGACCGTCCACCTCAGAGAATCACAATCAGCGAATTACGCAACAGGCCCCGCTGGGGAGAAGAGGCTGGCATCAACGCAGGCGACCTCCTCTCCCCTCGGGGAGAGGTCGGACTGCCCCGAATTGCCCTTCGCAATTCGGTTGGCAATCCGGGTGAGGGGGCACTTGCCCATATGCGCCCTGCCTCCATTGGGCGAGGAACCAGGTTCTGCAATGTCTGGCCCGCTACGCGCTTGTATCCTGCAGGTTTTTCGGGGGATGATGTCGGGCTTGCGGCTGGTGGTGCGTCCTTGGGGCGAAACCGTCGCAACTCTTGGGAGGACATCATGACCTTGGAAACCACTCAATCATCCGTTCAGTCGCCGTGGCAGACCGCGGCAATCCTTGTCGCCCGCCTGATCTTTGCCGCCGTCTTCCTGATGGCCGTGACCTTCAAATTCATCGATATCGGCGCCACCGCCGGCTATATCGCGGCGGCCGGATTTCCGTTCCCGCTGTTCCTGGCCTGGTGCGCAGCCCTGCTCGAGGTCGTCCTCGTCCTATGCTTCCTGACCGGCGCCTTCTTCTCCTGGGCAGCACTCGTCGCCGGCGCCTATGTGCTGTTCCTGGGCTTCGCCTTCCACGGGCCATCGCACTGGGCCGGCAACCAGGCGGAGTTCGGCTTCTTCGTCGACCATTTCACCTTCCTGGCCGGGCTGCTGTTCGCCGCCGTGCACGGGCCAGGCCGCGTCCTGGCGCTGAAGCTTGGCAGGGGGTGATGCCGGAATTTCGGATCCGGCGTCTCGATCCGCACCAGCATCGTCGTGACATCGAGGACGGCCGGGTCCCGTCATTCAGGCCATCGCAGGTCGAGTGCAATAAAAGCGACAGCTAAAGTAACGGGCGTTCTAGGTTTATGCTTTTTGTAGAGGCGCCTGCATTCCCTCTGTACTTCCAACTTTCGACGGGCTAAGCAAGACACGGGTCTTTAGGGGGAATTCATGAACATCGCCACGCGTTTTGCTGCCGCCATGATCGGCGCGTCACTGCTTGCCGGCTGCACCACGTTGACCGAAGGCGAATTCAACACGATGCATGCCACGCTTGAAGGCAGCCCTGCCGTGAAGCGCCTGGTCATCAAGGACTGCATTGCAAGAGAGAAATCCACGTCGCTCGGCGAAAAGAAAACGTACGCTGCGTTCATGAATGTGAGCGTGGCGAAGTACGAGACGGCCCTGTGCAGCCGTATCAGCAATGCCATTGCCAGTGGCAGACTGACCTACGCCGACTATGTGAAGCTGCATTCGCCAACCGCCGACAACAGCAAGGTCATCAGGATCATGCAGGGCCGCTAGCAGTCGCCGCCAGCCCGGCACGGCAGCCGTTATCGCTGTGTCAACTCCGATCGCGGCGCCAGTTATGATCGCCGCGTCACATCTGGTCGTTGTAAGGTTCCTTGATCTGACCGACCATGCGCGCCAGTTTCGAGAAGGACGGCATGTCCGTCTCCGGCTGACACTGATTGGCCAACTCCAGCAGTCGGATCGGGAAGTTGACGGCGTCGCGGCTCGACGCCGACATGCCTTCGGACCTTTCCTCGTTGGTCTCGCTGGCTTCGGCCTTGCGCAAGGCGATGTCTATCTCCTCGACAGAGAGCACGCCCTTGCGGACCAGCACCTGATTGATCGATGCGATGGCCATAAGCAGGCCTTCGAGTTGCAGATTGGCGACATTCATGGCTTTTGCTCCCATTGGCTAAGCTTCAAACGCGCGAATGCCTGTTCTGATCCGGACGGTGGCGTCTCGCCGGCCGGTGTGCCTCGCCCACCACCTCGCATTTTTTGCTGCCGCCACATTTTGTTCTTGCTTTGTGCCGGCAGCTATGCTACTAATCTGGGTATGGTGCTGATTCACACCGACGACCCGCCTCCCGAGGCGGGTTTTTTGTTTCAGGCCGGTTTGGAGACTATCACGGCGAGCGAGGCGAGCTTTCCGTCACTCAGGCTTCGGATGTAGTTGCGGCGGCGCTGCAGGAATTCCGCGCCCATGACGATTTCATTTGCCTGCTGCTGCGCCGGCGAGGGCACGATGCCGGAATTGGCTCTCTTCAGCGCCAGCTCAACATGTTCGCCGGTTTCGTCGACGATCTCGTCGATGCGAAACCCGGCATCGCCAAACAGGGCTTTCAATTTTTCCCGATCGGCGAGGTGACTGGTCGCCGGCGAAACCGCCCATGGCATGGGGTAGTATGGCGCGCCGCCGGCGAGCACGGCCTCGGTCCAGATCAGCCTGCCCCGCGGTTTCAGCACGCGCCAGGCCTCGTCGATGACCGCGGCCTTATTCTCGATGTTCATGCCGACATAGAAGCAGATCGCCGCATCGAAGGTGCTGTCGCCAAAAGGCAATTTCGTCGCGTCGGCCTGATGGAAGCGAACCTTGTCGGACAATCCGCTGAGGGCGGTCAGTCGGCTCGACGCGGCGACAAAGGCCGGCGTCAGGTCGATGCCGTCGACCTGGCAGCCATAGGTCGAGGCCAGAAACCTTGCCGGCCCGCCAATGCCGCTGCCGATATCCAGGATCCGATCTGTCGGCGAAGGCGCAAGACGGGCCGCATGCTCCCGCGTGGCGATCAGTTCGCGGCCATGGAGCTGATCGAATGGATAGAGTTGCGCGGCGGCGAGTTTGCCGGCCGGGTCGGCGTCCGGGATCGCGGCCAAGATGCGATCGATGATGCCGTCGCTGCCGTAGTGACTGGTGACATTGTCCATGACGCGTTCCCCTCAAGCGCAAACACCATCCCATCAACGCAAGTCTCACGCAATGCCCCGCCTTTCTCGCCAAAGAACCCCTCTTTCCAGCCGTCCACCGATGAAGGGTGCGAGGTCGTCAGTGCATTTTTTTCCGCTGATGCCACATTTTGTTCTTGCTTTGTGCCGGCAGCTATGCTACTAATTTGGGTATGGTGCCAATTGGCTCCAACGACCCGCCCGCCGAGGCGGGTTTTTTGTTTCAGGCTTCCTTTTCGACCAAACGTTACGTGAGCTGCCAGCTGTGGGGCCGGCAGGACAGGGGCGCGAAGGAACGCGACCTGACGATCGTCGGAACCGCGAAATCACCAACCATGAATCCCGCAACGCGCTCGTGCGCCCACCCCAGAGAACATCCCCATGTCCAACCGTTACGCCACCATCATCACCGACGATGACGGCCACGAGGTCGTCAGCGCCATTGGCGAGTTCGCCGGCGCCGCACCCTATGCACGCATCGGCCGCTTCGAACTGGTCGCCGCCGGCGTGCGGATCGGTATGCTGCGTGGCGGTATCGTCGATGCGGTCGGCGGCTTCGGCTTCCCGTCGGAAGCACTCGACGGCAAGGCGGTGGCAATTCTCAGGGCACGGCTGAATGCCTTGCTTGACGCCGGTGCGATGAAGCCCGGCACGCTGACTGATGCGAAGCCGGCGAGCCAGCCGCACAAGCCGAAGTCGGCACGCGCCGGCAAGAAGGCCAAGCCGCGCAAGCGCATTGTGCGGCCAGCCAACAAGAAGCCGGCGATCTCCGCCGGGACGGCAGAGTAGGGCATGGCCAAGGCTCCTTCCACCGGCGATCCCCAGCCGCACGATCAAGCACCCGGCAAGCGAACCAAGCGGGCGAAGAAGACGCTGGCCGACGGCTTCCTCGAAGCGATCCGCGCCGATTTCCGCGCCCATGGCGCCGGCGTCATCGCCGAGGTGCGCGCCGAAAAGCCCGATCAGTATCTGAAGCTCGTGCTCTCGGTGCTGCCCAAGGATCTTAGTGTCAACATCAACAATCTGGATGCATTGAGCGATGACGAAATCAGGCAGCGCATCCGCGGCCTCGAAGGCGTCCTTAGGCCGTTCCTCGAGAAGCCGGACTTCGCAAAAGGCTTCGCCCAGCCGGGCGGCAAGGAAGGAATATCTCAGCCTGCTGGCGGAGCTGGACCGGAGGCGCCGCACTAACCAGCTTGCCGCCTATCGGCCTTATCCCCGACAGGCCGAATTTCACGCAGCCGGCGCGACCAATCGCGAGCGCCTGTTCATGGCCGGCAACCAGCTCGGCAAGACCAGGGCGGGCGGCGCCGAGTGGGCGATGCACCTCACCGGCCGCTATCCCGATTGGTGGCAAGGCAAGGTTTTCGATTGTGCGGTACGGATGTGGGCGGCCGGCGTCACCGGTGAAAGCACGCGCGACAACCCGCAGCGCATCCTGATCGGCCCGCCACAGCAGCAGGCGGCCTGGGGCACCGGGATGATCCCGGCCGACGCCCTCGTCAGCACGATGGCGGGACGGGCGCCGGGCGCGCTCGACAGCATCGTGGTGCGCTGGGGCGGCGGCGGCGATGTCCAGGCCGACGAATCGGTGCTGTCGTTCAAGAGCTACGAGAAAGGCCGCGAGAAATGGCAGGGCGAAACGCTGCACGGCGTCTGGTTCGACGAGGAGCCGCCGCTCGACATCTATTCCGAAGGGCTGACCCGCACCAACGCCACCGGCGGCATCACCATCGTCACCTTCACGCCGCTGCTCGGCATGTCGGACGTGGTGCTGCTGTTTTTGTCCGCGGAGCAGGTGGGAGGGATGGGGAGGGGATGACAGCGCTGCGAAATCGCGCAACTCGCGTTCCTTCGCGCCCCCCTCTGTCCTGCCGGACATCTCCCCCTCTAGTGGGGAGATTGGATGTCGCATTGGCTTTCGCCAATCTCCAATGCTTGCGGATAAGCGAGACGCTGAAGCTGCCATCTCCCCCCTTGAGGGGGAGATGTCCGGCAGGACAGAGGGGGGCGCTGTCCCGCCATCATGAAAACATCTTACCGAACAGCAGCATACGTCCAACACCTGCCACCATGATTCAATGCCGCGAGGGTGAAAAACAATGACCCGTCACGTCACCTTCATGACCATCGACGATGCCGAGCATTATACGCCGCAGCAGCGCGCCGAGATCATTGCCGCCTATCCGGCGCATGAGCGTGAGGCGCGGGCCAAAGGCATTCCGGTGCTCGGCTCCGGCCGCATATTTCCGGTGGCCGAGGAGCTGATCGCCTGTGAGCCGTTCCCGCTGCCGCGCTATTGGCCGCGGCTCGGCGCACTCGATTTCGGCTGGGACCATCCCTCGGCGGCGGTCGAGCTCGCCTGGGATACGGAGGCCGACGTCGTCTATATCACAAAGGCCTGCCGCGCTTCGCAGCAGACTCCCGCCATGCAGGCGCTGACTCTGAAACCGTGGGGCGAATGGCTGCCATGGGCATGGCCGCGCGACGGCCGCCGCGAGACACTGGAGGGTGCCGGCACCGCGCTTGCCAAGCAATATTCGGCACATGGGCTGAACATGCTCGCCAGCCATGCGCAGTTCGCCGACGGTTCGGTATCGGTCGAGGCCGGGCTGATGGACATGCTCGATCGCATGCAATCAGGCCGCTTCAAGGTGTTTTCGACGCTTTTGCCGTGGTTCGAGGAGTTCCGGCTCTATCACCGCCGGGATGGCCAGGTGGTGAAGTTGCGCGACGATTTGATGGCGGCGACCCGCTATGGCGTGATGATGCTGAGGGAAGCGGTGGTCGACCCGGCGGTGTTCAAAGCCGCGCGGCGGAAGGCGGGGCAGGCCGATCCGCTGGGGGCGTTTCGGTGACCATCCGCATCATCCCCGCCACACTGCGCGATCTCTCCTATATTGCCGCCAACCTGCGGCCGGAGGATCGAGCCGAGATCGACTGCCAGTTCGACGAGTGGTCGCCGGCTTTGCTGGCGCTGACGGCGCTGCAGGGGTTTGCCTATGTTGCCGAGCTCGACGGCAATCCGGAGGCCGGCTTCGGCGCCGCCGAACAGCGCAGCGGGCTGTGGATCGCCTGGAGCTGGGGCACGCGCCGCATGAGGCGCTGCGTGCCTGGGATTACGGAATTCTTTCACGCCGTGCTCGGGCCGCAGGTTGCGGCGCACGGCGCCTGGCGGGTCGAGGCGCGAGCGCTGGCCGCCAATGAATTGGCGCTGCGCTGGCTGGCCCGGCTTGGTGCCACGCAACGCTGCCGCCTGCCGGGCTACGGCCGGAACGGCGAGGATTTTCTGCTCTACGACTGGACGAGAATCTCTCACTTTGGAGAAAACCATGTGCCTTTTTCGAAAGCCGCCGGCGCTGAAGCCGTTGCCGCCGACACCGACCATTGCCGACAAGGACGTGCAGGCGCGCGAGGCCGCGTTGCGGGCCCAGCTGGCGGCCAATGATGGGACCGCGGGAACGGTGAAGACCGATTTGTCGCCCAGTGAGCTCACCGGCCAGCGCCGCGTGCTGCTGGGGGTTTGACATGGGCGCGATGAGAAGAGTGTTCCGCAACCGCGTGCTGGCGTGGTGGTACTGGCGCCGGCACGCAAGGTTGGTGAAGAAGAGAGGCGGGTGATGCTGCCGATCTCCCCCCTCGTGGGGGAGATGCCCGGCAGGGCAGAGGGGGGCACTGTCCCGCCGGCCTTGGTGATCAATTTGTAAGTTGCCGCCATCGGCTCATTCCGGCGGGAAACGAAAACAGAGGCTGGCGTTCCTTCGCGCCCCCCTCTGGCCTGCCGGCCATCTCCCCCCTCGAGGGGCCTCGAGGGGGGAGATCGCAGCTTCCGCGTTTTCCGTAACAACCGAGCGCAAATCGTGTTCCTTCCGCACGGTTGACATTCTTCCCTCAGCCGCCATGCTGCATTGCAACATGGCTATCGAGAAGTTCGGCATGACGGAAACATCGCGCATCGAGTGCCTGGACGGGCTTCGGGCGCTCGCCGCGATCTGGGTGCTTATCGGGCACTGCCTGCTGTTGACCGGCTGGCAGGTTCCTATCCTCGGCGAACCGGACCTCGGCGTCGATCTGTTCATCATGCTGTCCGGCTTCCTGATGGTGTTCCATTACCAGCTGCGCCAGGACAAGGAGCCCTGGCAAAGGCCGGAAACCTGGCTGAAATTCTGGACCCGCCGCTACTTCAGGATAGCGCCGCTGTTCTACATCATGCTGTTCGCTGCCCTGGCGCTTGGCCCCTATCTCTACCAGTCGAGGATGGTCATCGACGAGTTCCTGCTGAGGTCGCCGCAGGCGCCCGAGCGTTATCTCGACAGCGGCCTGAAGAATATTGGCGCCCATCTGCTGTTCCTGTTCGGCCTGGTGCCGAATTTCGCCTATCGCACGCCGCTGCCGGACTGGAGCCTCGGGCTGGAGATGCAGTTCTATGCGGTGTTTCCGGCGATCATGCTGCTGGTGCGCAGGCTTGACTGGGTATGGAGCGCCATTCTGGTAGCGGCCACCGGCAGCGCGATCGTGTTGTTGATGGGGCAATTGTCGGTGCATTTTCCGATGCCGTCGTTCCTGCCGCTGAAGATGCAGATTTTCCTGTGCGGGATGCTGCTGGCGGGCGTCGTCCATCAAAGGCAAAAGCGGCCCTTCGCATATCTGGCGTTGGCCATGGCTCTGGCCGCGCTGCCCTTCGGCGGCGGCTATGGGCTTGGCAAGCTTTTGATGCGGGAAGCGCTCGTATTGGGTTTCTTTGCCCTGGTTCTCTACCGGATGCTGCCGGGAATGATGGGCATCGTGGCCAGAAAGATCGCCATGACGCTCGCCAACAGGTTCTTTCATCTGATGGGTGAGCTTTCCTTCAGCATCTATTTGATCCATCTGCTGGTTCTCCAGCCGGTCGCGGCCCTGGTCATCACCCAGTTCGGCCACGAATTGTCGGCGCCGCTGCGCTTTGCGGTCGTCACTGTCGTCGTTCTGCCGGTGGTGTGCCTGCTGTCCTGGATCACCTACACGCTGATCGAAGTGCCCGGCCAGAAGATGGGACGTTTCGTGGTGCAGCGTTTTGGGCGGAGCCCGGCGCTCGAGGGCAGCGCATGATCAGCTGAAACTGCCGATCTCCCCCCCCTCGTGGGGGAGATGCCCGGCAGGGCAGAGGGGGGCGCTGTCCCGCCGGCTTGTGGATCATTTGTAACGCGACGTTAGGCGAATTCCGGTTGGGCGAATCCGGTCGGAAAAACATAAAAAACGCAGGCTTGCGATCCTTCGCGCCCCCCTCTGTCCTGCCGGACATCTCCCCCACAAGGGGGAGGTCGGCAGCTTCGGCGTCCCGCCGCTTCTTTTCAATCCAATCCATCAAGCGAGGCTGACCATGAGCGATTCCCGTGCTCGCGATATTCTGTCGCGACAGGCAGAACTGGAGAGCGAACGCAGCCAGTACGAGCATGTCTGGGAGGCGGTGTCCGAATTCTGCGACCCCGATGCGCCCGATATGTGGAGCGGCCGCCGCCAGGCCGGCACGGATTCGCAGGCCGAACGGCAGGAGCGGCGCGGTGCGCGCGTCTACGCCAACACCATCAACTCGGCCGCCAACCGGCTGGCCGCCGGGCTGGAAAGCCTGATCATCCCGCAGTCAGAGAAATGGCATGGGCTGTCGACCGCGGCAATCAACGACGAGGAAACCGACGAGGAAAAGGAATGGGCGGAAGCGCTGCGCGATTTCCTGTTTTCGCTGCGCTACTCCGCCAATTCGAACTTCGTGCCGGCAACACAGGCATGCCTGCGCAATGTCGTGCGCTACGGCCCAGCCTATCTCTACGCCGAGGAGGGTTTTGGCGGCACGCTGATCCGCTATGCCTCGATCCCCGTGGTCGAGGGCTATCTCTCGCGCAACCGCTGGGGCCAGGTCGATATTTTCCACCGCCGCTACGAGCGCACGGCGCGGCAGGCGGCGCAACTGCTCGGCTATGAAAAGCTGCCGATGCGGATCAAGGTTCTGGTCGACGACCCCTCGAAATGCGAGACGAAGATCTCGCTGATCCAGTGCATCCAGCCGCGCGACGAGCGCAAAATGTACAGTCTGAGCGGCACCTATCAGTATCTCGATACGGCGTTCGCTTCCTATCACGTCATCGAGGACGAGGAGGTGATCGTCAGGGAAAGCGGTTTTCGCTCGTTCCCGGTATCGTGCTTCAACTGGCGCCGCTACGAGGGCGATCCCTACGGCATCTCGCCGACCATCGAGGCGCTGACGACGGTGCGCGAGGAGAACGCCGTGCGGCGCTCCGGCCTGCGCGCCCTGCAGCAGATCACCGATCCGGCGACCGCGTCCAAGGCGCGGCTCGACTATGTGCCGGTGCTCAATCCCGGCGAGAATTATCCGGGCCTGATCGACGATGCCGGCCGGCCGCTGATCGCGCCCATCGCCACCGGCCAGAACCCGACCTATGCGTTCAATTATGCCGACAGCCGGGCCGAGGAGATCCGGGACATGATGTTCGTCAACCTGTTCCAGACGCTGGTGCAGAACCCGCAGATGACGGCGACCGAGGCCTTGATCCGGCAGGAGGAGAAGGGCGCGCTGCTCGGGCCGTCCGGCTCGATCATCCAGGCCGGCTTTGCCAGCAATCTCGACCGCGAGCTGGGTATTCTGGAAGACAAGGGACTTTACGAGGAAGACAGCCGCTTCCTGCCGCCGGCGAGCCTCGCCGGCAAGGCGCTGCGGCCGACCTTCACCGGCCCGCTCGACGTGCTGCGCCGCTCGGCCGAAGCCCGCGACACCATCCAGGTGGTGACGACGGCCATGCAGATGGCGCAATTCGATCCCGGCATCATGGACAATATCGACGGCGATGAAGCACTGAAGATCGTGCAGGGCGCGGGCCGCAGCCCGCAGCGCATCTTTCGCCGCCAGGACGAGGTGGCCGGTATTCGCGATGCTCGTGCCAAGGCCCAGCAGGAACAGGCCGGCATGGCGGCGGTCGCCGCCGCCGGCAAGGTCGCCAGGGATGCGGTGCCGGCGGCCGTACAGGCGCGCGATAGCGGCCTGCTGGATGGACTCGGCGAGCTGATGCCGCAGGGTGTGCAAGATGCTTCGGGCGGGCAGGGCGTATGAGTGGCAAACGCTTCGCCCATTCCAGCCAGGCCGGCGGCCCGGCCAAGGCGCAAGATGCGCTGGCCAAGGCCTATCTCAGGGTGTTCTCAGGCCAGGACGGCGAGATGGTGCTGGCCGACCTCACGGCTGCGACCGGCTATTACCGCCGCCCGTCCTATGGCGAGTGGCTGGCCAAGACAAAAACGCCGAACGGCTTCGAGCTGCACAGCGCGCTGAGCAACGCCCGCGCCGAGGTGGTGCAGCACATCATGGGGTTCCTGACGCTGGACGAAGCGCAACTGGCGGCACTGGAGAAGGCGGCGAGGGCGGAGGGGAGGTAGGGTTTGGGGCTACAGGATATCTGAACGCGAATAGCCATCGGTTCTGCGGTGCATCAATTCTGCAAGGCGCAGTCCAAATACCACGTGTTCAGATATGTTGGAGTTTGCAGCGTGACCCGCGCCTTGGTCGGAGGACCTTCAACATCTGCTGTCCTCATAACGAACGTGTCGAGCATGAATGTCGTGCTATCAAATGCAGCGACCTGATACACGCTGCGTTGGAAGATATCGTATTTCGTTGAGGATGGTTTGAACGTGCTCGATTTGCTGGTTACAATGAAGTGATCGGCAAATTCTTGGATATCGAATTTCCTGGCCTTGTTATTTGCGACGAATTCCGGGCTACCAGATGACGGTATGTCGGACCACGTGCGGAAGTCGCTCACCGTACATAAGAAGACGTCGCCGTCTTTCGAGTTTGCCGGCTCCATCGCAAACAAGCAAGCCAGCAAAAGGATTACGAGGCGGAGGATCACCGGCCTCGAAGTTGCAATAGCCCGCATCGCTCGTCCCCCTTGGTAGGGAAGATAGCGCTGACCTCTAATCAGCGGAAGGACCAAATCAGGGAAAAGGATGCGCCGAGGCTGAAGCTGCTTCCCTCTCCCCGTTTTACGGGGAGAGGATGCCGGCAGGCAGGTGAGGGGCGGTGCCGGCATTTCAGAAGTTTGCGCTGCCCCTCATCCCCCTGCCGGGACCTTCTCCCCGCAGAACGGGGAGAAGGGGGCACGCTCAATAATCGCCGTTATAATAGCGGTCGTCACAGGGGGCGGTGTAGATGCGGCCGCTGTTGCGATCCTGATAACGGCAAAGCTGTTCGCCGCGCGGCTGCGGCGTGGTGGCGTTGCCGACGACGGCGCCCAGCAAGGCGCCGGCTCCGGCACCGATGACCGTGCTCTTGGTGTTGCCGCCGATCGCCTGGCCGGCAAGCGCACCGGCGCCGGCGCCGAGCAGCGCACCGGTGCTGGTTCTCTGCTGTGCTTCGGTCTGCGCGCAGCCTGCCAATGCGGCGGTTACGAGCATGGCGGCAATGGCTCTGGAAATGGTCATCGTCTGGTACTCCCTTGAAGTCTATGAACTAATACACGGGCCGATTTTGCCAAGTGCGGTGGCATTTGCGGCGGAACATAGGCACTGAGCCTCACGAAATAAGACATGGTTGTTTTAGTCTGACAGCTCGGTTTCGGAAAGAAATGTAACCGAACAAGACGACGGAGCTTCATCTCAAATCGACCTTCGAGGGGCTACGCTGCCTCGATCTGCATCACCTTTTTTGCCGCAGCGGTCAGAAATCCGGATCGGCTGTAGCCGTGGCGCTCTGCATATCGATCGATCTGATCGAGGATATCTTCCGGAATGGTGACATTGACGCGCACGACTTTCGCCGCTTCGGCTTTCAAGGGAACCAGGATGGCGACACCGCTCAGATTGTCCTTGTCCGACATCACTTCCTCCAGGGACGACGGCTCGGGAATTGCTTCGCCATCCTCGACCAGCCCCTCGACATGAAAGGCCAGTGCTTCCTCGGCCATGGCGCGGGCATCATCCAGATTGACGCCTGCTGTCACCAGGCCCGGAAAATCGGGGAAGGAGACGCCGAAGTCGCTGTCCGCTTGCTTGTGGATCAGTCCGATGTAGTTCCGCATTTCTCTACCTCAGCTCAAGCCGGATTGTTTTTCGATACTCTTGAGAGTGCCGATCGGGATGTCGCGCTTGGGATGCGGTACTGTTACCCGGCCCGGCTTGGCCTTGTGCTTGAACTGGGCGTGACTTCCTTTTCGAGCCACTTCGTACCAGCCATCCGCCAACAGCCTGTGAATGACATCGGCGCTCTTCATGTTGTGTATAGATACACATAGAAGGCCTAAATGTCCATGAGATTTGCGGCAGATTACGTGCCGCGGTCCAGTTGAACCTTCCTCAAATCCCCAAAAATGGAGATACCAGATGACCCGAGGTCTTCCCCGGACGCTTTCGCGTGCCGCCGCCAGAGAAGCCGGCCTTGCCCCGCCCAAGGCGGGGCTTACCGCCAGGACGACCGGGCAGGGCGGCGCCTACCGCACCGTCTTCTGTTTCAATGCCATGCCGGTGCCGGTCACCGATGCACTGGCCTATGCCAGTCAGAAGCTGTTCGATTTCATCGATGGCAAGATCCGTATCAAGGGCGGCACGGCAAGATTGCAGTTCGCGGTGCTGACTACCCGCGCGTCGACCATCAACGACAATGCCGCGCTGACCTGGTCGCTCGGCTCGACGGCGGCGTCGAGTGCTGCGCTCGCCGGCACCATGATCAACGTGCTGGCGGCGACCGGCCGCACGCTGGATGGCGCGGGTGCTGCGCTGTCGAGCGCATCGGTCGCAGATATTGCCGCAGCCGCCACGCTCGACGGCACCGTGACGCCGGTCGACCTCTATCTCAACCTGGCGTTTGCCACCGGCACGGATATCGACGCTGACGGCACGGTTGCCGTCACCGGCACTATCACGCTGCTCTGGGAGAACTGGGGCGACAATATCTAGGTTCCCTCCAGATATGGGTGATTGGCGAAAGCGGAAGTGACGGCCAATCTCCCCCCGCGTGGGGGAGATGCCCGGCAGGGCAGAGGGGGGCGCTGTCCCGCCGGCTTATCCAGCTGATTCGTGCTTGCAATCTTTCCCGGGGCGTTGGTGACGAAGTGCACCGGATCCTCGCGTTCCTTCGCGCCCCCCTCTGTCCTGCCGGACATCTCCCCCACGAGGGGGGAGATTGGCAGCTTCGCCGCTGGCTCTCTCTAAACCTCAACATAAGGAATCTTTTCATGACAGATCTGGCAGACGCCGGGTCCGCGGTGGCGGCGCCACCGGCGGGCAACCTTGCACGGCCACCGGCCAACGGGGACAACGGGTCCGCCCCGCCTGCGGCCAAAAGCTGGTTTGACGGTCTTTCCGAAGGCAACCGCAAGCTTGCTGAAACCAAGGGCTGGACCAAGCCTGAAAGCCTCGATCGGGTTTTCACCTCTTATGCGGAGCTGGAGCGGCAGCAGGGTGAGAGCCTGCGCGTTCCGGCAGCCGATGCAGCCGCGGAAGACTGGGACAGGTTCCATGCCCGACTGCCCGAGGCGATGCGTCCGCTGACCTCGCCCGACAAGGTCGAGTACAGGCGCCCCGACGGGCTCCCCGAAAACTTCGCCTATTCGGACGAGCTCGCCAATGCGTCCAAGGCCTGGGCAGTCGAGGCAGGTGCTACCCCGAAGGTCGCGCAGGCCTATCACGACCGCTTCGTCGGCTACATGGCCGAGCAGGCCAAGGCACAGCAAATCGCCGTTGCCCGCTCGGTCGAGACGACCCACGACGACCTTGTGCGGGATTGGGGACCGACCGGCAGCGATGGCTTTCGCCAGAAGCTCGAGGTCGCCAACAGGGCGATGAAGAAGCTCGGCCTGGTCAATGCCTATAAGGCGAAGGGCATCCTTCTGCCGGATGGCGCCTTGACCGACCCGCAGATCGCCAAGGCGTTCCACGCCATCGGCGAGGCGATGTTCCGCGAAGACACGATCGACGGCGGCGCGGCCTTGAGTGGAGGCAATCCCTTCAAGCGCAATGCTGCCGGCGAGCGCAACCTGACCGGCATCTCGGCGCTGGTCAAAAGCGACCCCGCCCGTGCCCGGCGGCTGGCACGCGAGGCCGGCGAAAACCCCGATCTATGGATGCCCAACAACCCTCTCTGAAATTGGATCATGATCTTTTCCGAAAACCGGTTTCCACTTTTCTGGATCATGGTCCGCCAATCTCCACAAACCTGAAGGAAGACAAAAATGGCAGACGCCTATACCCGCATCGCGGACGCGATCGTTCCGTCCGTCTATGCGCAATACTCGTTCGAAGAGCATGTCCAGTCGCTCGACATCTACCAGGCCGGGATCCTGTTTTCCGACCCGGCCATCGCCTCGAAGCTCTCCATGGGCGGGCGTTCCGTCGACATGCCCGGCTGGAAGGATCTCGGCAACGATCCCTCGGAGCCGGTCAATGACGACCCGGCCGACTCGATCGAGATGAAGAAGATCGGTGCGCGCCGCGAAGTCGCGGCCCGCAATGTGCGTGCGCAGGCCTGGGGCATCCCGGACCTGACTTCGATCCTTGCCGGCGACGATCCGCAGAAGCTCATCGTGCGTCGCCAGACCGACTACTGGCAGCGCGCCAACAAGCTGACGCTGCTCGGCATCCTGAAAGGCGTGCTGGCCGACAACATCGCCAATGACGGCAGCGATCTGGTGCGCGTTACCGGTGCTTCCATCGTCGACACCGACATCATCGAGGCCGCCTATCTGATGGGCGACCGCGCCGACAAGTTCAAGACGATCTGGATGCATTCGAAACAGATGAAGGCGCTGAAGCTCGCCGACCTCATCGACTATGTGCCGTCGTCCGAGCAGGGCGGGCCGCTGATCCCCTATTACATGGGGCTCAGGGCCGTCGTCGATGACGATATTCCGGTCGCCGGCGGCGTCTACACCGCCTTCATGTTCAAGGACAAGGCGATCCTGTGGAACGAGCTGCCGGTCAACACCGAAGGCGGCCCGCTCGAGTTCGACCGCAAGCCGCGGCAGGGCCATGGCGGCGGCGTCACCGAAATGGTCGGCCGCCGTGTAACGCGCAAGATCAGATGGCATCAGCCGCCTAATGCTGGGAAAAGGTGATAATCGCCGGGAAGAGCCGCCAGAAGCCCGGAAAACAAGGCGTTCGGCGGTAACAGGCGGGGCCAGAAAGCCCGATAGCCAGAAAGCGGCCGCGCAACTTCACTTGGCACCAAAACGACCGCCGGCGAGGCGTCGCGCAACTTCACTTGGCACCGCCGAGCCTGCCGCAAAACGGCGCAGCGCAAGGGCGTAGAGCTTCAAAAACAGCCAAAACCGGCGAGCGGCGAACTCTGACCACGCGTCAGAGTTCGGGCGACGATGAGCAAAAAATCGAAAAACACATATTTATCAAGCTACTAAAGTCATTTTCCGGCCTTGGCTGGCTCGGTCGAACTCTGACGCGGCTGTTCGCCCTTATCGGCCCCCTTTGTCGATGATGGCGAGCGCCTCTGTCAGCAGTTGGGCTACGCGCTGCCGATCTTCCCCGTCATCTGCGAACGACTGCTCCAGCCTAGCGGCGATCTCGGCATTCAAAGACCGATCATTCGCGGCGGCGGCAATCCTGATCTGCTTCTGAAGCTGAGCCCGCAAGCGCAAGTGAAAATCGTAGGATCGATCGGCTGCCATAGGGCCGCTTATGGCTGAAAGAACTTTGCTCGAAAATGGCCCCACCGATGGGGTATATACCCCACGCTTGGGGTTTATCCACAGGCGAATCACGGAAGATTACGCGGATGTAATATGTGATTAGACAATCCCGGGTAATTGCCTAAATAACGATCACGAGGCCACTAATGTAAGCAATAAGACTAAAACTTTAATGTCTTGAGTAAGTCTTGCCGGTTGACGCCGGATTGGGCGAGCAACAGGGAAATTAGACCGAAAAATGCGGGCGGCAGAAGCAGACTCCACCGGAGCAGTCAACGAGGATGTGGGGACTAACCTAGTGGTCAGCCGGCGGGCATTGATCGCCGGCTTGGTCGCGGTAACGGCGACCGGCAAGATCGAACCAGCCCTGAGCCTGCCGCAAAAGATCGACGAGGCGGCGGCGAATCTGGCCGCGCTGATGAACCAGCTGCACGGCGGCGGCTCATGGTACGCGGAAGTCGATCACGAGGATCCGTTCGTCCTGATCGGCCGCGATCTGGCGGCTCCATAAACGGTCCGGCGCAGCATTTTCAGGGCAACCCGCTGCACTTCCTCGTCAGCCTTCACCAGGTCGGAGAAAACCTCGGCGAGCTCGGCGCGGATATTTGCCCCATCGTTGGGTGCCCCGTTCTTATCGACGGCGGCCGTGGCGGGTTGCTGCCCACCGTCGAGCAGATCAGCGACGGAAACCCTTAGAACCCGGCTCAGCGCTTCGAGGTTGGCAGTGCTGGGTGTGCGTCCGCGTTTGAGAATGTCGCGGACAAACGTCTCCCCCTTCCCGGCGAGGAGGGAGGCTTCCTTCATTGTCAAATCCCGCTCAGCGAGCCGCCTGACGATTCGATCTCTCCAGCCTTCGTTCATCGATGGGAAAATACCCATTGTGATAACGGTTGTCTCGTGGTCAATTGCCCATTGACGCAATGGGATTTTGCCCATTATTGTTTGGAAATGACCCAAATCGACGATCTCCTGATTCGCATCGAGGCGTATTGCCAAACGGAAGGCATCGCCCTGACCACCTTCGGTTTCCGAGCGGTAAACGACGGCAAGCTCGTGAAGAAGCTGCGGGCCGGCCACACGATCACGCTGCGGACATTCGACCGGATCGAGGCATTCCTCGCGGCCGAGGAGCGTGAAGCCGCATGACGTTCACGATTCCAAAGGGCATCCCGCCGATAGGCGGCATGCGGTGGGATTTTCCCATTTCTGACCATGGCAGCATCCAACACATACGCAACAACGCGCGGCCGGCACAGGTGAACCGCAGCCTCAACGCTAGCAACGGCAGCGAACTGGTGGCTAGGTCAAATCCGCAGCAACTTTTGGACAGTGGAGAGACCCTCTGATGGCTCTTTCGTCCAATTCCGCGTCTATTCTAGACATTGACGTTGCTTCGATCACAATCCTCTCAGGCCGCCGGCGTCTCGATCCTTCATGGGTCGAGACGCTTTCCGATCTTTTCGCCGGCCAAGGCCAGCTCCAGCCGATCGAGGTGATCGCCGAGGGTGATCGCTTCCGGCTCGTCTATGGCGCTCACAGGCTGGCCGCGGCAAGGCTGATCGGCTGGAAGACCGTCCGCGCAATCGTCAAGCAGGCAAAGGATTTCGCCGACGAGGCCGAGATCACGCTGCGCGAGATCACCGAGAACCTCGCCAGACGCGACCTTTCCGCTCTCGACAGGGCCGTCGACATCGCCCGGTGGCGGGAGGTTTATGAGGCGACGCACCTAGTGGCAAAGCCCGGTCGGAAGGCGAAGCCACTACTGGCCGAGGAATTAACTGCAAAGTTTGCAGTTAATTTCTCTGTCGCTGCCACAACGGCTTTCGGCCTTTCCGAGCGCAGCATTTTCAATGCCGTCAAGATCGCCTCGATCCCCGCGTCCGTCCGCGATTTGATCGCGCTCCATCCGGTCGCCGGTAACCAGTCCGAGCTCCTGGCGCTCGCTGCCGAACCGGTCGTCCGGCAGGAACAGATCGCCGCGCTGCTCACCGCCGAGCCGCCACAGGCCGGCTCAATCGCCGATGCCATCGCGATCATCGACCGCATGCCGAAACCGGCGACCGAGCCGCGCTGGCAAAAGCTCGCAACCGACTTCTCGAAGATGAAGGAGAGCGAGCAGGACCGGTTCTTCGAGCTGCACCAGGCCGCCATCCAACGGTGGATGAAAGGCCGGCAAGACTGATGGCCAAGCCTCCCCGCAACAACTCGACCCTGGACCTATTCCGCGACTATCAGCCGGCCCCGGTGGTCGAGCGTTTCGACGCGGAAAAGGTCCAGGCCTGGTCGATGGCGGGACGACTGTCGAAGGCCGTCAGCCTGACCCTGACGGAAGCGGACAAGAGCCGGGCCGATATCGCCCAGGCAATGTCCGACTACCTGAAGGACGAAGTCTCGAAGCCGATGCTGGATGCCTACGCCAGCCAGGCCAAGGAGCATTCGATTTCGGCCCTTCGCCTGCTCGCTCTGATCGCGGTCACAGGCGACGTACGCGCGCTCAACACCCTTCTGGAAGAGGCCGGGATGATCGTCGTCCCCAAAAAATACGAGGCGCTGATCATGCGGGAAATGGCCGACGAGGCCATCCAGCGGGCGACCCTCGATAGGCAGGCGTTCGATGCACAGTGGAAAGCAAAACGATGAAAGGCTTTCACATGAGACGCGATCTTCTCGACCTTGCACAAGACTGTTTATCGCTGCTGGCGGTGGCCGGCTTTGTCGCCTTCGCCACCTTCGGCAGCGCCGGCATTTCGGCGGCTGTCATCGCCTGGAGGCTCGGCCAATGAGCTTCCTCGCAATCGCCCTCGCCGGCGCCGCGCTCTACGCCGCCTTTCTCTACGGCCTGCACGTGTTGTTCACGCGCCAGCAGGGTGCCCGTCTGGCGGCCGGCGCGGCATTCCGGCGCCGTGTCCAGAAGCATGTCCATGGCGGAGGCCTTTGGTCATGAGCCACTGCGCCATGCCGGCATGCTCGAACGCTGCGACAGGCATCTTCTGCCCCGATCACTATTTCAGGCTTCCGGCCTCGCAGGCGCACTGGCTCGTCCGCTGGCAGCTCAAAATGCTGCGCTGCGAGGATGCTGACACCAAGCAGCACATGCGCGAGCAACTGCACGGCTACACGCAAGAAGCCATCCGCACCCTCCAATCCGCCGAGGCGATCTCCCAAGCCGCCTCGGCCAGCAGCGCCCGCCGCACAGACGCGGCGGGCGCATCACAGGCACGAGCATGACAGGCATCGTCATCGACGGCGTCCACCTTGGCACGATCGCCAAATTTGCCGGCAACAAGCGCGCGGCACGATGGGTCGCCTGGTCGATCCACCGGATTTCCGTGAGCGAAGCCAACAGCGCCAGGTTCGCGACCATGCACGCGGCGATCGACTGGCTGACCAGCGAGCACGACCGCGTGAAGGCAAGCGAGGCTGCGTCCAATGGCTGACGGCAAAATCCCGATCATCGGACAGATCGCAGAGGTGAACCGCGAGCTGGCCTTGCGCCGCAACGTGTTCCCGATCCGCGTCCGCGACAAGAAGATGAAACAGGCGGAAGCCGACCTCTGCATGCGCCGCATGGAGGCCGTGCTGGCGACCCTGATGTTCTGCCAGGCGCACGAGGCCGAGATACGGGCCTTCATAGCCGCCAAATCCGAAAAGTCGGGGGGGGGGAACATCATGAGCAGCGATCCTCGGCAAGTGACGATTTTCGATCTGTTGGCGGGCGGTAACCAGCCATGATCGAAGCCCGCCTCGACCTCCTCGAAAAGTTCCGTCCCGACATCATCAGCAACCTCATGCTGTTGTGGTGGAAAGATGATCTCTGCCAGCCGACGGACTTCTACCTTGCCGTAGCGCACGCGCCCTCCGTCACGAAGGACGCGCTCAAAGCCGGATTGCTGAGCGGTCGCCTGAAATACCGTGGCGGCGGCTTGACCGGCCGCCTGGAGCTGACCGCAGAGGGGCGCTACCTCGTCCGCCGGATGCTCCGGCGCATGCGTGTCACCGGTTCGCCAGAGGTGGCCGCATGAAAGACTGCCTGACCGCCCGCGAGATTGCCGCCGAGGCACTGCCGGACATGCCACGCACCGAGAGTGCCGTCATCCGTATGGCGACGCGTGAAGGCTGGGACGAGCGCGCCACACAGGCCCGCCAACGCGCCGGTCGGGGCGGCGCTACCGAATATCATGTCTCGCTGTTCCCGGTGCTCGCCCAGGTGGCCTACCAGCAGAAGCACCTCGTCATCGAACGGCCGGTCACGCCGGTCACAGCGGCGCCCGATGCCAGCCTGACCGCGCGGGCGCAGAAGGAGCGTGATGCCCGGCTGGCGATCGTCGCCGCCTTCGAGAAATTTTCGCGCGGCCTGCAGCTCGGCTACGCCACCCGCGTCCAGGTCTTCACCGATCGATACAATGTCGGCTCGCTCAACATCGACGAGTGGGTGCGAGAGATCGTGCCGACCCTGTCGAAGCGCTCGCTTGCCCGCTGGCAGTCGCAGAAGCGCGACGGCAAGGTCAACGCGCTCGGCCACGATCCCGCGCAGGCGCGCAAGGGGACCGGCATCCTCGAAACCGCCAATGACGGCGCGGTTCGCGCCTTCATGCTGGCGCTGATCGCCCATCAGCCGCATCTTTCCGGCGAGGCCGTCCAGACGCAATGCCGCTATGAGTTCGGCGACACTTTGAAGGTCGTTTCAAAGGGCGTTGAAACAGTCATTCCGATGCCGCCGGTGCGGACCTTCCAGCACGCATTGAAGGGGCTGAAAGCAAACCACAAGGTCGAGCTGCTCAAGCTGACCAATCCCGATCAATACCGCTCGCACATGGCGCCGGCCGGGGTCGGCATGCTGCGCCACATCACCGAGCCGAACCAGCTCTGGCAGATCGACGCCTCGCCAGTCGACGCGCTCTGCACGGACGGGCGACATTCGATCTATGCCTGCATCGATATCGCCACGCGCCGCACCGTCTGGCAACTTTCGCGCACCCCGCGCGCCTCGGCCGTCGCTCTGCTGATCCGCAAGGCCATCCTCGAATGGGGTGTGCCCGATGTCGTCAAGACCGACAACGGGTCGGACTTCGTCGCCAGGGACACGCAACGACTGTTCGCATCGCTGGGCATCGAGCCTGAGACCTCCGACGCCTATTCGCCGCAGCAGAAGGGCCATGTCGAACGCGTCATCAAGACGTTCCAGCATGACCTTGGACCGCTGCTCCCCGGCTTCGTCGGCCATTCGGTCGCCGATCGCAAAGCCATCGAAAGCCGCAAGTCGTTTTCACAACGCCTCGGCGAAACCGAGGCCGAGGTTTTCGGCGTCACGCTGACCGGCCAGCAGCTGCAGAAGCACGTCGATGATTGGGCAAGCACGATCTATCAGCACCGCCCGCATGCCGGCCTGAAGGGCAGCACGCCGTTTGGCGCCGCGCTCGCCTCGTCGAAGGTGGTGCGAAAAGTCGACGAGCGCGCGCTCGACCTGCTGCTGATGCCGGTCGCCGGCAAGGACGGCTACCGCAAGGTGACCAAGCTCGGCATCCCCATCGATAACAACTATTATCTGGCCCCGACCATCATGCCGGCAACCGCCGTGTTCGTCCGCATGGACCCGAACGACGCCGGCCGCGCCTACGCCTTTGCCCAGGACGGCGGCGAGTTTCTGGCCGAAGTCGTTTGCCCCGAGCTTTCCGGCCTTCATCCCGCAGACCTGGTGCGCGCCGCCAAGGAAATAAGCGCTGAACTGATGAGCGAACGCACCCGCGACATCAAGGCGGGCATGAAGCGGCTGGCGAAGGGACCGACACTGATAGAGCGCGCGCTCGAAGTGAAGCGCCGCGATGTGCCGAACGTCATCCCGTTGCCGAAGCGCGAAGAGGCGCACTCGACGGCACAGATCGAGGCGGCGATCGCCGCCATGTCGGAAAGGCTCAACCCGACCAGGGAGCTGACGCCGCGCGAGGCCGCCGAGCATCGCCGGATGATCGAGGAAATGCGGGTCGAGGACGAACGGGAGCTGAACGCCCGTTTCGAGATATTGCGCCAGGACCGGCTCGACGAGATCGAGGCCGAGCGGACGGCGCATCTGCCGAAGGATCAGAACATCGTCGCGCTGCCGGAAACCCCGAAGGAGCGCTATCGGCGCGCCGTCGAACTCAGGAAGCTGGTCGATGCCGGCAAGTTACCCGCCACGACGGCCGCCACGCTCGATGCGGTCTGGCTCGGGGGCTACGAGCCTTCGGCCGAGTTCAAGGCCCATCAGGCCATGCATGAGGATTTCGGGGACGTGTACCTGTCCTGAGTAACGGAAAAGCCCGGTCTGCAAACCGGGCTCTCCGACAGAACGGCCGCCACAGGTGGCACAGCACAACAACGAGGAAAATGATGAACGAAGCACTGAAAGTCAACCGGCCGGCGCCACTGAAGAACGTCGCGGCCTTTTCGACGTTGCTTGCCAAGATGGTCGACCGCGACCCCGACTTGCCGGGGCTCGCCGTGTTCTCCGGCCCGTCCGGCTGGGGCAAGACCAAGTCCGGGATCTATGGCGCCAATCGCTACCGGGCGGCTTATGTCGAATGCGGCCAGTTCACCACAGCGCGCTCACTTCTCTCACAGATCCTGATCGAGCTGGGCGAAACACGCCCGCGCGGCTCGATCGAGGATCTGAAGACCGACGCCATCATGCTGATGGTGGCCGAACCGCGCCGGCCGCTGATCATCGACGAGGCGCACTTCGTCGCCAAGAAGCGCTTCGTCGACCTGCTGCGCGAGTTGACCGACAAGTCGGGCGCGCCGGTCGTCATGATCGGCGAGGAGATGCTGCCCAAATATCTCGAGGAGTTCGAGCGCGTGCACAACCGCGTGCTCGAATGGCTGTCGGCTGTGCCTTGCGACGCCGAGGATTTTGGCCTGCTCGCCGCCAATCGCTGCCCCGGCATCGAGATCGCCAGCGATCTGGCCGCCGCTATTCTCGACAAGACCAAGGGCAACACGCGCCGCATCGTCGTCAACCTCACCAAGGTGGTTGAGGCCAGCCAGATACTCGGAACGAAACAGATCGATCTCGCCGCTTTCGGCGGTGCCGTCGCGATCTTCAGCACGCCGAAATTCACCCCGAGGAAGTTCGCATGAGCGGGCGATCCATCCTCGATATCGTGCAGATCAGCATCGCAGTGCCGCGCGGCGAGGCCGGCTACTGGTCGATCATCCGCGATCTCGATCTCGGCGGTCCCTGGACGGTGCGGCAGATCTGCGATCGGACGAACGTCAAGACGCAGGCGGTCGGCAGGTTCGTTCGGAAGCTTCGCCTCGCGGGCATTGCCCAAGTCGTCGAGCAGAAGACCGCCACCCATGGCGGCGGTGCCAATCTCCCGGCCACCGTCGTCTATCGCCTGGTCAAGCGCCCTCTCGTAGCACCCCGGCTGACGCCGGACGGCGAGACCCCGCCCGAGACAGCCATCGAGCAGGTCTGGCGCGCGATTAAGATGGCCAAGGTGTTCAGTCTTGCCGACATGGCAGAAGATTGCCCTGACGTGCCTCGGCGGACCGTGGAAGCCTATCTCTACGCGCTGTCTACTGCTGGCGTCGTAGCCGGCAGCCCAGGGCGCTATCGGCTTGTGCACAATCTCGGCCTGCAGGCACCGAAGATCCTCGCCACAAAAATGGTGTTCGATCCGAACAGCAAAACGGTCATCGGCCGTCCCGTCGCAAGCGAGGCGAAGCCATGAACCGGGGACCCGTCAAGCACAGCCGGCCGGACGGCAAGTCGTTTGTCGAAAAGGCGATCGACGCCCATGGCTCTCCGTTGCCCGACTGGCTAGACGAGTTGGCGCGGCTTGCCGATGCCAGTGATCTCGGCATTGCAGGCCAGCGCATCGGCTACAGCCGCTCGGCAGTCTCGACCATCATTAGCGGCAAGTATCTAGGCGATGTCGCCCGCGTCGAGCAGATGGTGCGCGGCGCATTGATGGCGGCAACCGTCGAATGCCCGGTGCTCGGCGAGATCGGCCGCGACCGCTGCCTGACTGAACAGAAGGAGCCCTTCCGCGCCACGTCGCGGCACCGCGCCCAGCTTTTCCATGCCTGCAAAACCTGCCCCCAACGGAGAAAATAGCCATGGGCGAAAGAATGTCTTTGGCGCTCTCGGACGGCCTGTCCGAACTGCGCGACCTGATTTCCGACTATCAGCACGAGCCCCGCATCCTCGATCCCGAAGACACCCGTGTCCTCTGCGAGTGCATCAAGGAACTTCGCGGGAAGGCCCGCGACATTGAGAACCGGTTGAGCTGCAAGGTCTGGAATGACCAGGCGCAGGCAGAGCGCGAGGCCGAGGCCGACCGCATCGCCGAAGCGGCGTGCCGGACGGGGTCGAATGTGCGGCTGTTTCCGGTCATCCCGCGGCCGTTTTCGGACGGCCGGCCGGGAGGTCGGGCATGAGCCACCCGTTGGACCAGATCGTCACAACCGACCTTGCCATGAAGGCTATGGGCCGAGTGCTGCAGATTGTCGTCGAAGAAATCCAGGCGACGACGCCTGGGCGCCGGCCCGACCCCACCGCAGCTGACCGCAAGATGATGGCAGCATGCAAGGAAGTCGGTGCCGCCGTCGATCGCCTGCTGCAGGCGAAGTTCTCGCCCGGTGAAATCCCGGCGCGCAAGGCGCTGGAACGGTCGGCCCTCCGCCTCAAGAAGGAACTGGAAAGGCAAAAAAATGCCCGCAAGTGAGGCGCTGCTGGCCGCCGTGGCCAAGCTCGACATGATCGACCTATGCGGCCGCATTGTCGCCGACCCCGAGCGCAACGCCGTGCGGGCCACCACAGCCGAGGTGCTGGCTTTGGCGATGGCCACGGAAGGGCTGTGGGCAATCGTCCTTGAAGCCAGTCTGCTGGTCTCGGCGCTTGAACGAACGATGCCGTGGACCGCCGAGGCTGACGCCGAACACCTGGAGCATGTTGTCCTGCAGATGGCCGCCGTGCGCGACCTGCTGGCCTTCATGCGCCCGATCCCGATCCAACAGGAGAATGACCATGCAAGCAGCAACTGAAGCCCGCGCCACCGGAAAAGTCCTGGTCGGCGACAAGCAATACATGCCCGACGCCAAGGGCAATCTCGTGCCGGTCGAAATGATCAAGCCGTCCGAGATGCTCGAAGACGAAACGGTCCGCACCATCCTCGGCTACGCCGCCGATCTTTCCGCCCAGATCGGCCGTTTCAAGGAACACACGTTCAACGATCTCGGCGCCTTCGAGGCGCTGCTCGCCCAGGAGTACGGCGCGACCAAAGGCGGCGCCAAGGGCAACAAGACCTTCATGACCTTCGACGGCATGAAGATGGTCAAGGTGCAGGTCGCCGACACGATCGACTTCGGCGCCCAGCTGCAGATCGCCAAGAGCCTGATCGACGAGTGCCTCACCGAATGGTCGGCCGACAGTCGGCCGGAGATCCGCGCCATCGTGACGCGCGCCTTCAACACGGACAAGGAAGGCCAGATCAACCGCGCCGCGATCTTCATGCTGCTGCGGCTCGATATCGGCGACGAGCGCTGGCAGCGCGCCATGGCGGCCATCCGCGACGCCATGCGCGTGGTCGGGTCGAAGATCTATGTCCGCTGCTACGAACGCGACCGTCTCGATGCCGACTGGCGGGCGGTCACAATCGATCTGGCGAAGGCGTGACGACGATGAACATCCACGAAAAATTGGACGAGCGCTGCGGGCTCGCGAAAACCTATGCCGAAGACGGCGCGTTTCACTCGGCGGCTCGGGTCTTGAAAGACCTAGCCGCCACCGTCGAACAGCACGCAATCGCCTGCGATCGGATGCTTCTCGAAGCAACGGTGGATCCTGAGGTGCGCCCATGACGCTCTGGATCGAAACGCTTGAGCGCCTCGTCACGCTGCTCGATGAGAAGCTGGCGGTCGCCAAGGCCGAAACCGGCGAATTCAGGCACGCCGACTATTCGGCGTGGCGCGCCGGTCACGACAGGGCAGAGGCCAAGCTGATCGAGTTCTTCACGAACGAGGAAGGCGCAAGGTTCAACCCGCGCCCGGCGGGTGAACATTCGGTCACGATGGCCGGGTTCCGCGCCAGCTCGACCAGCGGGACAACCGGCGCGCTGACGAACTGGCGCACGGCCGCCCGAAAGAAGATCGCGGCCGAAGACGGCTTCAATCCGCACGGCAGCGGCCCAATGCCGATCGAGCGGAGGGACGAGCCATGACCTCGATCTGGATCGACGGCCGGCACATGAGCATCCGCAGCTATGGAGCCACAGCCAAAGGCCCGCGCGCCATCGTCAAGGTAGAGATCGAGGTGAACGACCCTGCCTCGCTCGGCTATCTCCTCAAGGAGATTGGCGAAGTAAAACAGACGGTCGATCGTGAGGTCGACGAAGGGCGCAAAGCCGAGCGTGAGGCTAAAAAGCGGTCCGTCGCTGGTCGGCAGAAGCCTTTGGCGCTGCCCTATTTTGGTGGGAGCGGCTCATGAGCTCGCTCGCCGCCATCCACGTCGCCAACAAGCAGCTCGGCCTCGACGAAGACACCGCGCGCGATCTCTACCAGCGTGTCACCGGCAAGCGCAGCCTGCGCGAGATGAACGAGCGCGAGCACCTGCGCATCGTCGAGGAGCAGCGCCGGCAGGGTTTCAAGCCCGCTGAAAAGGGCCTTCAAGGCCCGTTCGCCAAGAAGCTGCAGGCGCTCTGGATCGCCGCCTGGAACCTCGGCATCGTCCGCGACCGGCGCGATGCCGCCATGCTGTCGTTCGTCAAGCGACAGACTGGCATCGAGCACACAAGGTTCCTGCTCGATGCCGAAGACTCCGCCAAAGCGATCGACGCGCTGAAGGCGTGGATGACGCGGGAGGCCGGCGTAGACTGGCACCTGTCCGTCAGTATGGCGGACTGGCTGCGGCTCTCCGGTGCAAAGATTGCACTCGCGCAATGGCAGCTTCTGTCGGTCGCGAAAGCCGTTGACCCCAAGGGCTTCCGCCAGTTCGTCTGGGACACCGCAAAGCCGCTCGACCAGATGACCGATCGCGACTGGCCGGTTGTGATGAACGCGCTTGGCAACATGATCAGGAAGGTACGCTGATGGCCGAGAAACACTCCACTTTGGTTGTCGAAATGGCCCGCGTCGTTCTGGCAGAGATCCCGCAGAATATCGAAGTTGACGCTGCAAGGTTCATAGCATCGGCGGACCTCTTGGTGACGCGCTTCGATGGCGCAACCCGGGCTGAATACGATGCGGTAATCCAACTCGTCGAAGAGCACAGAGGATCGATGATCCTTGATGCCATCGCCAGCGGCGTCCACAAGGCGAGGGTCGGTTGATGGTCGCCTATAGCTTCAAGGCGATGTTCGGCCCTCAGGTGTCCAGCCTGATCAAACGGCATACCGTGCGCGCCGATCGCAAGCGGCATGCCCGGTCCGGCGAGCCGGTGCAGCTCTACCAGGGCATGCGCACCCGCAACTGCGTCAAGCTGGTCGACCCCGATCCGATCTGCATCCGGGTCCGGCCGATCGCGATCGTCACCACGCCGCTCCTGGATGAGTTCATCGGCTCGATCGTCATCGACGGCCGCTCGCTGCATCGCGACGAGATCGAGGCCTTCGCCGCAGCTGACGGCTTCGGCATCGAGCATGTAGGCGATTGGCGATGGAAGCGCATCGGCAGGGTCGGGTCGGCTCGCTGGAACATGGGCGCCTTCTGGCAGGCCGAGCATGGCGCCGGTCTGTTCGAAGGCAAGCTGATCGAATGGGAGCCAGCATGAGCGTGCGTCGTCGTCACACCGGCAGGGTCAAGATTGACTTCGCCAAGATCGAGGCATTCGCCGCCTCGGAGCTGGCCGCCAATGCCCTTGCGGCTGCGAAGGGCTGCGACTGGACGCTGACCAAGCATTCGGCGCTCTACCGCTGCCGCAGCGGCCTCTATACGCTCTGCCTGATCTGGCATGGGCCGAACCGCGAGACGCTCACCACCACCATGCGCAATCTGCGGCTGGAGCTGGCGTGAGCGACGAGCTGCGATCCGCCGAGCTACTGGCCATGCTTGGCCCGGCGGATTTCGTGCGCCTCGCGGAAACCTATGGCGGCCGCCGCCTCTACGTGCCGGCGTCCGGTGACGACACCGACCTTGCCAAGAACCTCGGCGCTGCCGCGGCCAAGAAACTTGCCCGCCGCTATTCCGGATCGTATATCCGCGTGCCTCTTGCCCGCGAGCTTCGGGCACGGCAGTATCGCGCGAACGGCGCCTCGAACGGCGAGATCGCCGGACGGCTCGGCATCACCGAGACCGGCGTCGACAAGCTCTTCCGGCGCATGCCGGACAAGCCCGTCAAGGGCAGCCACGATCCGCGCCAAGCCGACCTCTTTTCCAGCAACTGACAGACCGCCCGCTTTGGCGGGCATGATTGCCGCCTGCCGCCGAAGGCATGGTGTTGCGAAATGGCCGGGACCTCTCCCGGCCGATTTCACAGGCGGACACTCCATGACCATTCCCAGCGGCTGGCTGCCCAATGCGACCATCCAGCGCGTCATCCTCCATTGGACGGCCGGTGGCCACAAGGCGACGGATTTCGACCGCCAGCACTACCACCTGTTGATCGAAGATGACGGCAAGCTGATCCGTGGCGTCCCGTCGATCGACCTCAATTCGCTGCCCAAGGCCAAGGCCGGCTATGCCGCGCACACGCTGAACTGCAACACCGGCTCGATCGGCGTCTCGATGTGCGCCATGGCCGGCGCGATCGAGCGGCCGTTCAACGCTGGCTCGCAGCCGCTCACGAAGGCGCAGTGGGACGCCGCAGCGTCCGTCGTCGCCGAACTCTGCCGCCGCTACACCATTTCTGTAGGACCAAAGACCGTGCTGTCGCATGCCGAGGTGCAAGCCAATCTCGGCATCCAGCAGCGCGGCAAATGGGACATCGCCAAGCTGCCGTTCGATCCCGCTTTCGATACAGCGCGCGAATGCGGCGACCGCTTCCGGGCCGAGGTGAAGGCGAAGCTCTGATGCCGCTTGTTCAGAAGAGCCGCCGTTTCTCGAAGGGGCTGGTCATCATCAATTGCGCCCTGGCTTGGGCGGCAGTGTTCGCGTCGATCGTCTATGCGCAGGCCGCTTACGTGGCCGCGACGGCGATCGGCCTCATCTTGGCAGTCAGCGGCGCCTACATGGGCGTCGGCCACATGGACCTGAGGCAGATGGTGCGGGCGATGTTGGCGGGGCAACTAGCGCCCCCCATCGCGGTGAGCGATGGCGGAGAGCCGGACGAGAATGGCGGTCTGCAATGACTGGCGCGGCCATCGGCTTGTTCTTGCGAAAGTGGGGGCTGCCCCTTCTTACGTTCGGCATCACGCTCCCGGTCTGGGTTTTCCTCGTCGCCGGTATCTGGCTGTGGTGGGACAAGACCTCGGCCGTGCGCCAGGCCGTCGACAAGGCCGTGACGGAACTCGTCGCCGGTGCCCAGCTCGACGCTCTCAATGCCGAGCTGGTCGAACAGCGCCGGCTGCGCGCCTGGAGCGACGGCAAGGCCGACGAAGCCAGCAAGATCGCGAATGATGAACGGGCTGCGCGCGTCCACCTCGAGACCACGCTCACACTGACCGACGACAAAAAAAGGAAAGCGGAAAATGAACTCGCCGTGCTTCAAGCCCGTGTTGACGGCCTTGTTGATCAGCAGCTGCTTGACAGCCTGCACAACCGATAAGGCCGCCCTGGGCAAAGCCTACGCCGACAAGGCGAAGGCCGGCGTCGTCGAGGAGGCGTTGGCGCAAGCCGATCGCGAGGTGCTCGAAGCGCGGCGCATGCCCGACTACCCGCCAGAATGCCGCCGCCACCATCGCAGCGGCATCAAGCTGGGCGACAAGCTCGGCGTCGCCAACAAGAAGGCCGACATCGCCCTCGGCAATGCTAACGCCCAGATCGACGGCTGCGCCGGCTGGTACGACGAGCGCCGGGCCGCGAGGGATCCGAAATGACGGCGGGCAACGCAGCCATCGACTTGGCCGAGCGGCGCGTCGAGCAGGAGTGCGCCGCCGGCGTCGCGCGCATCCAGGCGGCGATCCGCGGTCAATACGCCGCCGTCGAGGTGACCAGCTCGCCGTTCTGCGACTGCGGCGAGCGTATACCCGATGCCCGGCGTCACGCGGTCCCGAACTGCACTAGGTGCATCGACTGCGAAACCTTCATCGAACGACAGAGCCGGAGACGAGCCTGATGGACATTACGCCCTTGATGCCCTGGCTGGTCGCCATCTCGACGATCCTGTCGCTGGGAACGACCGTGTTCACCTTGCTGACCTCTGGCGCCAAGAAGACGGCCACCGATCTTTCGACGCACAAGAAAGAGACCGGCGAACGCTATGCCGAGTTGGAGAAGACGCTGGACGGCCACGGCGCTCGCATCCAGTCGATCGAAAGCGAAATGAAGCATCTGCCGGATGCGACGGCATTCATGGATCTGCGGCTCGCCGTGTCCGAGATCAAGGGCGATGCCGGAAAGCAGGCCGAGGTGGTCAATGGCATCGCCCGCACCGTCCACCGCATGGAGAATTTCTTGCTATCGGGATCGAAGAGCGAATGACAGACTTTGACGCCTACCTGACCTACGACGCCCGGCTGGTCATCCTGCGGGAACTGCACAAGCAGACCGACGGCCGCCTCAACGAGGCGCTGTTGACGAAGACGCTCGACACCTTCGGCCACAACCGATCGCGCGAGTGGGTCCGCACGCAGCTTCGCAAGCTCGCCGAATTGGACGCGGTGAAGGTGACCGAGGTCGGCACCTTCATGGTCGCGGCCATCACGCGCGCCGGCGTCGACCATGTGGAACGGCGCGCGATCATCGAAGGCGTGGCCCGACCCTCGCCGGAGGCCTGACATGGCGCGCAAAGGCCGAGGTCAGCTTTCGGCGATCGAGCGCCTGCCCGAGGAGTGCGGCCCGATCATCACCTGGGCGGCCACCGCGCTGCAGGACCGCGATCGTACGCAGAGCGAGATCTACGAGGAATTCTTCCTGAAGATGCAGGCCCTGCAGGCCGAGCACAAAGGCGAGCTGGAATTCGTCATCCCCTCTTTCTCGGCCTTCAATCGCTATTCGATCAAGTTGGCGATGATGACGCGCCGGCTGGAAGACACCCGCGAGATCGCCGCCACAATCTCGAAACGGTTCGACGCGCAAAGCTCGGACGATCTGACGCTGATCGCGGCCGAAGCGATCAAGACGCTGGTGTTCGAGCTTTTGACCGATGCCGGCGAGAGCGGGCTGGCGCCGATCGGCGCGATGCAGCTGGCCACGGCACTGAAGATGGCGACGCAGGCGCAGAGCGTTTCCAGCGACCGGCGCACCAAGGTGGCGAAGGAGTTCAAGGCCGATGTCGAAAAGGCCGTCGATACCGTCGCCAAGGCGAAGGGCATGTCGGCCGAGACGGCCGAGGCGATCAAGGCGCAAATCCTGGGCGTGAGGGCATCATGACGCATCCGGCAATCTCAGTCACCTTTTCGGCCTTCGACTTCGGCTGTTTGCGCGGCCTGCTTGTCCATGAGATCGCCAACGTCGAACGGCGCTTGACGGTTGTGGGCTATCCCGTCGCGCCGGGCGACAAGGAAATGACCGACGCCTATCTCCGGCAGCTCCGCTCGGCCCTGGCGACGGTTGAGGAAGTCTATGACGGGATCGGCTCGACATGAACGACCGCAAGAAGGTCGCGAAAATCGCGTTGCCGCGGTCGCCCGCGCCGGGCGCCAGCGCCACGACGACGGTCATCTTCGACGGCAACGGCATCCCGATCGGTGGCACGACCGGAGACAATCATCCGGCGAATGCCGAACTTCTGGTGCACACCTTCAACTTCGCGTGGTCGGACAAGTCTGCAGGAGGCCTGCATTGAGCAACACGATCCGCCTGGAGCTATCGACCGACGAGGCAGCATGCCTCAACAACGCTCTGCGCCTGGAGATGCAGGCCGCTGAAAAGCGGCGCAAGCTGCCGGCATGGATCGGTGTCGACGAATACATCCGGCGGCTCGACGCCTGCATTCAGAAGGTGACCAAGGCCTTTGAGAAAGCGACTGGCGCATGAACGGCGAGGCGATCAACGCGCATATCATCGGCGTGAGGGCGAACTGATGTCAGCCCGATTGCATTGCCTGGTTCCGTTCTGCCGGCGTACGCGCAAGGCCGATTGCCGTGAGTGGATCTGCGGGCCTCACTGGATCGCGATTTCCGTTCACCTGCGGCGGCGCAAATCCAAGCTCTATCGACGCTATCGTCGCTTGTTCGGGGATAATGGGTTCTGGACCTATCCGCCCGGATCGCCGCCGCGACTCCAGGCGGTGAAGCTCGATCGGCTTTGCGGCCGCGCCTGGGATCGGTGCAAGCGGGCGGCGATCGAAAGGGCCGCCGGAATATGACCGGCCCGATCTCCAAAGAGGAATGGGAAAAGGTTCGCCGCGAGAGCATGGCGAACCTCGACCACGTCATCCAAAGCGTCGGGCTGCCCAGCGTGCTGGTCGGTTATCAGAGCCGCACCGTCTCGCTGCTCGAAAGCACGGCTGTCCGGGTCCTGTTCATCGAGAAGAGTCGGCGCATCGGCGAGACCTGGGCGCTGGCCTCCTATGCCGTGCTGCGCGCCGGCCGGGCCAAGGATGCCGGCGGCATGGACGCCATGTACATCTCTTATTCGCAGGAGATGACGCGCGAATTCATTGACGCCTGCGCCATGTGGGCCAGGGCTTTCGCGCACGCCGCTATTGCCCAGGAAGAGTTCCTGTTCGACGACACGGACGCGGCCCATCCGGGTGAGACCCGGCAAATCAAAGCCTTCCGCATCCAGTTCGCGTCCGGCTTCGAAATCCTGGCATTGTCGTCGGCACCGCGTACGCTTCGCGGCAAGCAGGGCCTGGTCATCATCGACGAGGCGGCATTCGTCGACAGCCTGAAGGAACTCCTGAAAGCCGCCCTGGCCAACCTGATGTGGGGCGGCCAGGTCGTAGTCTGCTCGACCCATAACGGCGCCGACAACGAATTCAACGTTCAGGTCCAGGACATCCTGAGCGGCCGACAACCGAAGTTCCGCCACCTGAAGATCGATTTCGACCAGGCGCTGCTGGAAGGGTTTTACCAGCGCATCTGCCTGGTGAAGGGCGAGGAGTGGTCGCCCGAGGGCGAGGCAGCGTGGCGCCAGGACATCATCGACTTTTACGGCGACGGCGCCGACGAGGAGCTGTTCTGCATTCCGTCCATGGGCTCCGGCGCATGGCTGACCAGTCCGCTGATCGAAGCGCGCATGACGCTGACGCCGGAAGAGGCTCCCGTCATCCGCATCAATCTGCCACTCGATTTCCTGCACCGGCCCGAGCTGGAGCGCCGGCATCTGATGGCGCCGCATCTGGACGCGATCAAGAAAGTGGTCGACGGACTTGACGAGAACCGCCAGCACGCCTTCGGCTATGACCCGGCGCGCAAGGCCGATCCTGCAATCATGTCGCTGCTGTCGATCGACAAGGTGCTTCGGCGCGAGGCAGCGCTCACCGTTGAATTGCGCAACGTGCCGTTCCAGGAGCAGAAGGAAATCGCCACCCTGATGCTGAAGCGGGCGCCGCGGCTCTGCGGGGCAGCAGTGGACGCGACCGGCGTCGGCATGAACCTTGCCGAGGATCTCGGCCGGTCGTTCGGCCTGCACACCGAGGAGACACCCGGCGGCCTGGTCTGGTCGGTGACGCTCAGCCAGAACTGGTACAACGAGAATTTCCCGCCGCTTAAAACAGCCTTTGAAGACGCCGACATCGCCCTGACCAGGGACGCCGAGCATGCGGTGGATCTTCGCCTGGTCAAGATCATCCGCGGCATACCGTCGATCCCGCCGGAGCGCGTTGGCATGGCCGGCGCCAAGCGGCACGGCGATTTCGCGGTCGCGCTCGTCCTGGCGTATTTCGCCAGCCGCATGCAGTGGCACGAATATGCCTATCAGCCGGCAGCGATCGCCAAGAGCCGCTTTGAAGAAAGTTCGGAGGGCGCGTGGCGGAACCGGTCCGATGACATCGAGGGCAGCTTCCGTATGGCATCCGCCCGCCGCAACCGTGGGATTTTCTAATGGCTGAAGAATTCAAAGGGATCGTCGACCGCTACGGCCGCCCGATCGCCAAAGCCGCCTTGAAGGTCGAGCAGGCGGCTCCGACTGGCAGCGGCGTTCGCCGCCACGATGCCCTTCACCCGGCGGCTGGCCTCACCCCCGGCCGGCTGGCCGGCATCTTGCGGGCGTCGATTGACAACGATCCCGAGAGCTACCTCGCCCTGGCTGAAGACATGGAGGAGCGCGATCCGCACTATGCCGGCGTGCTTGGCGTGCGCAAGCGGCAGGTTTCTGGCCTAGAGATCACCGTTGAAGCGGCCGGCGAGGATGCCGCCAGTGTCGAGCATGCCGACCTGGTGCGTGAAGTCATCGAGCGAGACGGCTTCGAGGACGAGCTGTTCGATATTCTCGACGCGGTCGGAAAGGGCTTCTCCTGCACGGAGATCATTTGGGACACGTCCGAAGGACAATGGCGGCCGAAGCGACTGGCGTGGCGCGATCCGCGCTGGTTTGTCTTCGATCAGGTCGACGGTGAAACGCCCTTGCTGCGTGACGCAGGCCAGAACGTCCCGCTCAATCCCTATCAGTGGATCTACCATTCGGCCAAGGTGAAGTCCGGCCTGCCGATCCGGGGCGGCATCGCGCGTGCCGTCGCATGGACCTTTCTGTTCAAGAGCTTCACAATCAAGGATTGGGCAATCTTCTGCGAAGCCTATGGCCAGCCGCTCCGCCTGGGAAAATATGACGCCGGCGCGTCCGAGAAGGACAAGCAAATCCTGCTTGATGCGGTGAGCAACATCGGCGTCGACTATGCCGCCATAGTCCCCGCGTCGATGGCAGTCGAGTTCATTAAGGCCGACATTTCGGGGTCGCATGGGCTCTATAAGGAGCGCGCCGACTGGCTCGACCAGCAGACGTCCAAGGTGGTGCTCGGACAGACGGGAACAACGGATGCAATCGCTGGCGGCTATGCAGTCGGCAAAACCCATGACGGCGTGCGTGAGGATATCGAGAAAGCCGACGGCCGCCAGATCGCAGCCACGCTGAACCGTGACCTCACCCGGCCGACGGTCGATCTGAATTTCGGGCCGCAAAAAAAGTATCCAAGGATCTTGATCGGCCGGCCGGAGCAGGTCGACATCAAATCGTTGGTCGACAATGTGACCAAACTTGTTCCCCTGGGCTTGAAAGTCGGGATGTCGACGATGCGTGATCGTATCGGCCTTCCAGACCCCGCCAAGGGCGAAGAACTGCTCGTGCCACCGAAAGGTCCGGCCCCGACTGACCCGCCTGATGACAACCCGCCCCCGCCACTGAAACCCGGCGAGACCGAACAGACGGTCCACTCCACCGCGGGCACCGGCACCCGCGATGCGATCGAGCGCTCGACGGACGCCATGCTGGCCGATTGGGAGCCGCTGGTCTCGCCGATCGTAGCCGGCCTCGACGCGGAGATCGCAGCCGCCAGCTCCGTAGCCGATGTGAAGGCGCTGCTTTCAAAGCGCTTTGCCGGGCTCGATGCCGCCGCGTTGACCGAGCTGCTCGCCCGATCGGCATTTGCAGCCCTGCTCGCAGGCCAAGTTGACGACACGCTCTGAAGGGAACTCCGATGGTCTATTTCTTCGCGCTCTGTTCGTTCCTCGCCCTGCTCGGCTTCTTCATCAACTCCAAACGCCGAAATGGGCACGGCATGGCATACAGCGCCGCTATGATCGTGATCTGGATGCTCGCGGCGCTATGGTGGTCGGGCAGGATCGGTTGAGCCTGTGACCGCAGATCTGAAGCCACTGCCGCCGGCCGATGCGATCGCGGCGCTGTTTGCGCGCGGCCAGCGCTTCGATCCCGAATTCTCCTGGCTGGACACTTGGCAGGACGTGCATGCCCGCAGCTTCACGGTGGCGAAGTCGGCCGGCTTCGACATCCTGGGCGACATCTACCAGGCATTGCTGGTCGCCCTTTCGCAGGGCAAGACCTTTGCCCAGTTCGGCGCCGAGCTGACGCCGCTGCTTCAGACAAAGGGTTGGTGGGGTCAGCAGCCTGCCTTTGATCCGCTCTCCGGCGAAACCCGCTGGTCGCAGCTCGGCAGCGTCAGGCGGCTCACCACCATCTTCGACGTCAACATGCGGGTGAGCTATGCCGCCGGCCATTGGTCGTCGTTCGAGCGCAACAAGGCCACACGGCCGTTCCTGCGCTATGTCCATCTGGAAGGCCAGGAGCACCCGCGCCCGCTTCATGCGCTCTGGCACAACACGGTGCTGCCGGTCGACCATCCCTGGTGGAACACCCATGCATGCCCCAACGGGTGGAACTGCCATTGCACGCTGCAGAGCCTCTCGCAGCGTGACATCGACCGGCTGCAGCGAGAGGGCGAGATCCTGAAGTTCGAGCCGGTGTCCGGCACGATGCGCAAGTTCGTCAACAACCGCACCGGCGAGGTCACGACCGTTCCGGATGGCATCGATCCGGGCTGGGCTTACAATCCCGGAAAGGCGGGCTACCTCTCTGTCGTCGAGCAGGATCTGGCGCGAAAGTCCGGGGCGTCCGACTGGCTTCTCCCTTCGTCCTGACCGTCCCCACAGGATCGCCGCACAGCCGCACAGGAGGCCCGTGGGGCGTGGCACTGGTGCGCGAAGCGCCGTTTGCCGCTGTAGACCCGTTCAAAACCGATTTTAGGGGCTATCTGACTCCTGAGCGAGGTGATCGTAACGCAGCCTTGCCGGTTGCCTCTCGCTCGGCTACCGTTGCCTTGCGAATTCGGCGGCGGACCTGTCACGATCGGTCCCGCCAGTTCGATCCCCCAAGCTTCGACCACCGCCCGCCATGGCGGGCATGATTTGACGGCGTCGGCCGGGCCAATGTCCGGCGATGCAAAACGCACTTGCCGCACTTCTTTCGGCCGCCCTGGTCGCTTCGCATTCCACGGCGCTGACGCCGGCGGATGCGAATGGTTCGTGGGTGCAGCTGACGCCGGCCGGAACTTTTTCCGGGCGCACCGGCCAGGGTCCGTGGGTGACCGGCGACAAGGCATCCATGGAAACCATCGTCGCCAACACACAGCGCTACGCCGGCTCGACCGACCTCGTCATCGACTATGACCACCAGGCCGTCTTCAGCGCCGTGCCGGGTGTTGGCGGAACAGCGAAAGCTGCCGGCTGGATCAAGGAGCTGCAGGCGCGCGACGACGGCATTTGGGGCCGCGTCGAATGGACTGTGGCGGCGGCCACCGCGATCAAGGCCAGTGAGTACCGGTACCTGTCGCCCGTCTTCTTCCACGACAAGACCACCGGCCGGGTGCTCGCCATCCGCATGGCCGGCCTGACCAACACGCCGAACCTCGACCTGGTCGCGGTCGCGGCGAGTGCTCTTTTCCCTCTCAACAACCCAACCGGAGACAGCATGGAAAAAATCCTTGCAGCCCTTGGCCTTGCCAAAGGTACGACCGAAGACAGCGTCGTCGCTGCCATCAACACCATGCAGACCAGCAGCAAGGCGATCGCCAAGGCCGCCGGTCTAGCCGAGACGGCCAATCAGGCCGAGATCCTGACGGCGGTCAATTCCATCGTCTCTGATCGGACGAAGCTCGCCGCCGCCGCCGGCCTCGCTGCCGACGCCAAGCCCGACGACATCGTCACGGCGGTCCAGTCGGCGATCGCCGGCAAGGTGGACCCGACCAAGTTCGTGCCGATCGCGATGGTCACCGAACTCCAGGGAGACCTGAAGAAGCTGCGCGAGGATCTGACCGCCGACAAGGCCAGCGAGGCAGTCAATAGCGCGATCGAGGCTGGCAAGATCGCGCCGGCCCAGAAGGAATGGGCGCTCGGCTACGCCAAGGCCGATCTCAAGGCCTTCGACACCTTCGTTGGCAACGCGCCGGTGATGACGGCGTCACAGATCCGCACGTCCAAGAAGCCGGACGGCGACAACGTCGGCCTGTCGGATGCCGACATCGCCGTCTGCAACGCCATGGGCCTCGATCCGAAGAAATTCGCCGAGACCCTCAAGCTCAACAAGGAAACCGTCTGATGGTCGCGTCCAAGGATCTTGAAATCCCGGCTCGCTCCGGCGACCGCTTCGGCTACCCGGTCAAGTCGGGTGTCCGCATCTTCCGGAAGTCGATCGTAGCCCTGCTAGCAACCGGCATGGCGGTTCCCGCCGGCACCGCAGGAGCGGTGTCCATCGTCGGCCTGGCTGAAGGCAATGTTGACAACCGCGACGGCGCCGACGGCGATCTGAACGTCGAGGCGCTTCGCGGCTGCTTCGGCTTAGTCTTCGCTGCCGACGAGGTAGACATCGGCCGGCCGGTCTATGCCGTCGACGATCAGACGCTGAGCTTCGACGGCTCAGGCGGTCGCCTCCTGGCGGGCACGATCGCCGGCATTGGCGATGGCCGCACCTGGATCGATATCCCGGCAGCGGAGAAGGTCATGATCCCGCTGGCCACCCGCATCGCTACCTTGGTCGGCGCCGGCGTCACCAGGACGATCGCATCCGTCAAGGGCCGCATCACCCGGCTGCGCAGCGTCACCGACGGCATCCTGACCACCGGGGACGCCACCATCACCTGCGCCATCAACGGCGTTCCGGTAACCACCGGCGTCATCACCATCACCCAGGCCGGCTCGGCCGCGGGCGACGTGGACACGGTGGTGCCGACCGCCCTCAACGAGGTCAACCCCGGCGACGTGATCAGCTTCACGGTCGGCGGAACCAACGCAACCGCAACTCCGGCGACCGTCGTCGCCGAGATCGCGCAGTAGGAGAAGGCTTCAGATGGACATTAATGCTTCCACGCTGCGCAGCGTCTACACGGGGCTCAGCACCGCGTTCAACGCGCGGCTCGAAACGACCACGACCCTCTACAAGACGGTCGGCATGGACGTGCCTTCGAGCACGGCTATGAACGAGTATCCGCGCATGGACGATCTTCCCGGCATCCGCGAATGGGTCGGTGATCGCCTCGTCCACGATCTGTCGGCACAGACCTATATCGTCCGCAACAAGGAGTTCGAGGGCACGATCGGCGTCAAGCGCTCCTCGATCGAGGATGACCAGTTTGGCTTCTACACGACCATCGCCAGCCAGATGGGCCAGGACGCGGCCGAGTTTCCGGACCAGCTCGTCTGGCCACTCTGGAAGGCGGGCGACGCCACCCTTTGCTACGATGGCCAGAACTTCTTCGACACCGACCATCCCGGCTTCGACGAGAACGGTGCGGAGACCTCAGTCTCGAACTTCACCGCCGGCGCCGGCCCGGCCTGGTACCTGGTCGACGACACCCGGGTGATCAAGCCGATGGTGTTCCAGAAGCGAAAGCCGTTCAAGCTTGTGCCGATGGACCGGGAGACCGACACCAACGTCTTCATGAAGGGTCAGTTCATGTATGGCGTCGACGGCCGCTGCAACGCCGGCTTCGGCCTGTGGCAGCTCGCCCATATGTCCAAGGCAACCCTGACCCCCGCCAATTTCCAGGCGGCGCGGGAAGCCATGGCCGCGATCCGCAAGAAGAACGGCCAGGTCATCAACATCAACCCGACCAAGCTGATCGTCCCGCCCTCACTCGAAGCCGATGCCAAGCAGATCGTCGAAACCATGCTGATCAATGGCGGCGACAGCAACATCTGGTTCAAGGCGGCGGAAGTCGTGAAGGTCCCGCTGCTCGGCTGATCGAAGCCGATCGCACCTTTGGCCTGCCGGCACCGCCCAACGGGTGCCGGCGGGTTTTTCGGAAGCAGCCGAAGCCCGGCTTCTTCCGCAAGACCCAAGAGGAACCCCTATGACCACGACAGTTAAAGTCCACGTGAACGGCAACTTCCGCGCCACCGTCAAGCAGGACGACCGCGAACCGGTCGAAATCAACCCTGGCGAGGAGCGGTCGTTCTTTCTGCCTCACCCGGCAAGCAGCACCTTTTCTATTACGGAAGTCCCAGTCGATTCCAACGCCGGATAGGACGCTGCCGAATTTCGCCCTGCCGGCTTCGGCCGGCGGGTTTTCGAAAAGCAGCCCGCGAAGGCTCCTTTTCAAAGACCCGGAAACGAGGATTGAACGATGGCGAAAGCCCCGAGAACCCGCAATGCGAAGTCAGTAGTCGCGGATCAGAATATCGCGGCGAATGCTTCGCCTGAAGCCGGCGCCACCATGTTGGCACCGGCCGTTCCGTCGCTGGGGGCAGCGACGGAGAACAGCTCCACCATTCAAGAGGGCGTAACCGCTTCGGCGGCCAGCCCAACCACGGTAGCGACGACAAACGCTGCCGTGGAACCATCCGGCCGTGCGGTTGTCGAGCACGCGCCGGATGCCCCGTCGCCACAGGCGACGGGGACCATTTCCCCCGATAACCCCCCGGAGAGTGAGGGCCAGGGCGGAGCCGGCAATGGGGCCGGCTCCGCCGAGTCGCTCCCTCAATTTCTCGCAAACGACGAATTCAACGGGCCGGGAGGCGATCCGGACGAAATGGACTACGGCACCCTGAAGGACTTGGACACGCGCCTCGGCACGGCAGAGAACGAGTTCCGCTCCAAGTTCCCGCGCATAGCCGCCGCGATCGACGCCTGGCAGGCAGCCAATGCTGACGGAGATGTGCCGAGCGGCGTTCGCATCCGGTCGAAGCTCGACGGGTTCCGCCGTGCCGGCATCGCCCACTCCAAGGCGCCGGTCGAGCACGCCATGGAGGCGTTCAAAGGCCCCGAGCAGCTGGAGGCCCTTTTCGCCGAACCGAACCTGGTCGTGGAGCTGATCTGACCGTGCATGTCTTCCTGCCCATTTGGCTCGTGCCGCTGACGCTTACGGTCCTGGACTGGGCCGGGGCGCTCCTCGCCTGGCCCGCCTTCATCTGGCTTTTCGTGGTGGGTGCCTGATGTACGCCGTCCAACAGGATCTGGTCGACCGCTTCGGCGCCACTGAACTGATCCAGCTCACGGATCGGACGAACATACCGCCGAGCACGATCGACGGCGTCGTGGTCGGCCGCGCCCTGGCGGACGCCGACGGCGTCATCGACGGCTATATCGGCAAGCAGTTCACCCTGCCGCTTAACGTCGTGCCTCCGGTCCTGGTGAAGGTCGCTGCGGATCTCGCGCGCTACTATCTGCATGGCGAGGCGGCCGACAAGGACAGCATCGTTTCGCGCAACTTCGCCGCCGCGATCTCCTGGCTGAAGGACGTCTCGAAGGGTCTCGTCCTGATCGAGGAGGAAGGCGAGACGCCCGAACAGGCCGGCGGCGGCGCCATCAAGACCAGTGCGCCGAACCGCGTGTTCACCCGCGACAAGCTGCGGGGCTTCTGATGGCGACCGAAGGCATCCAGATCCGCCTCGTCGACCAGGCCGTGCTGGCGACACTCGATCGCATCGAGCGCCTGGCCGAACATCCCAGGACGATCATGTCGGCGATCGCCGCATACCTGGTCACCTCGACCCAGCGGCATTTCGAGCGCGAGACCGGCCCGGCTGGTAAGTGGCAGCGGCTCAGCCCGCGCACGGCCGCCAAGCGCATCGGGCGCGGCCAGCGCGGCTATGGCCACATGCTGCGCGTCACCAACCGGCTCTACAGCTCCATCACCGGCGAGGCGACGGAAACCGAAGCGGCGGTCGGAACGAACCTGCTCTATGCCGCCATCCAGCAGCTCGGCGGCGAGGTGAAGATCCCGGCGCGCGAGCAGGATCTGCATTTCGGCAAGACCAATCGCGGCCGCCGCTTCGTCAAGGCCTCGCGCAAGCGCAAGGAAACGGTCCGCGTCTCGATCGGCGCGCACTCGATCACCATCCCGGCGCGGCCCTATCTCTACGTCGACGAGGAGGACCAGGCCGAGATCCTGCGTATAGCCGAGGACGCCTTTCGCGCCGAAGCCGATGGCGGAGCCCGGCCATGACGCTGTCCGCAGAATTCCAGCAGCGCCTGCGCGATATCGACCCGCCGCTCTTTCGGCTGATTGCAGGCGCCGCCGCCTGGGCCTCGCTCAGTGGCGAACCGAAGACGACGCCCGCGGCCTTCGTCCTGGTCGAGGAAGAGCACAGCGGTGAAAACGAGCGCATGACCGGCAACGTACTGCAGCGCACCGAGGCTGATGTCGCTGTCATCATCGTCACCCGCAACGTCTCCGATGGCACCGGCGGGGCCGCTGCCGACGACATCGAAATCCTCAAGGACGCGGTACGCGGCGCCTTGATCGGTTTCGAGCCGACCAGCGTCAACAATGCCGACGTTGTCGAGCACATCTCGTCGAACCTTCTCAAAGCCAAGAACGGCCACGTCTGGCAGCGCGAGCTGTTCGGCGCCGGTTACTACCTCGTGGAGAAAAGCTGACATGGCAAAGATCGAAACGCCGATCGCCGGCGGTGCGTACAACCGGCACAAGGATGGAACGCTGGAGCGGATCGAGGGCACCGAGCCCGCGCCGCCGCCCGGCACGGAGGCCGAGCCGGTACCGGCGGGCACGGACGAACCATTGGCGGCCGAAACCGGCGCGCCCAGGAAGGGGAAATAGACTATGTCGATCCGCCGCTGGAAGAAGCTTTCCGCCCTCATCAAGATGGATGCCACGTACGGCGTCGATGCCGTGCCGACCGGTGCCGCCAATTACATCCAGCTCTCCGACGCGGTCTTCACGCCGCTCGCCGGCGACGAGGAGGCTCGCAATCTGATGCAGCCGTTCCTCGGGCACCAGGGCGTCTTGCTGACCGGCGACTATGGCCAGTTCAATTTCTCGGTCGAGATCGCCGGCGCCGGCGCCCTCGGCACGGCACCGGCCTATGGCCCGCTGCTGCGCTCCTGCGGCTTTGCCCAGGTGATCTCGGCCGGCGTCGACGTCCAGTATGATCTGATCCACGACGCCTTCGAGAGCAGCGGGCTCTATTACAACTCCGATGGCGTCAAGCATGTGCTGCTGGGCCTGCGCGGCAGCGTCTCGCTCGGCTTCATACCGAAGCGCATCCCGCGCTTCCAATTCTCGATGAAAGGCTTGGTCGGGACCATCACCGATGAAGCCTTGCCCGTCGTCACCAAGACAATGTGGATCGACCCGGTGGTGGTCTCCAAGGCCAACACGGTGATGGCGCTGCATGGCTGGACCGCGATCGCCGAGAGCCTCAACATCGACACCGGCTCGCAGGTCGTGCCGCGCCACCTGATTGGCGAGGAGAGCATCGAGATCACCGACCGTTCAGTGACTGGTACCGCCGTCGTCAAGGCGACATCGCTTGCCACCAAGGATTGGTTCTCGATCGCCCGCGCCCACACCAAGGCCGCGCTGGCGCTTACCCACGGCACGGTGGGCGGCAACACGGTGGCGATCGACAGCGACAAGGTGCAGATCGGCCGGCCGGCAGAGGGCCAGAGCGACAACATCCGCAACTATTCGCTGCCGCTGATGCTGACCAGCCTCGGCTCCACCGAGCTGAAGATCACCGTCAAATAAAGACGGCTTCAACGCCTCTAAAACCGCCGTTCAAACCTCAGGAAAGTGCCCCCATGAAATTTGTTATGACCAAGGAATATCGCTACTGGTGGCCGGTCAAGATCGAGCGCCCAGATCCGGTCAACCCCGGCAAGTGGCAAACCCAGAGCTACATGCACGAGTTCGTCGGCGTCAGCGAAGACGAGGCCAAGGAACTCGAAAAAGAGATCGCGGCGCTGGCGACGGCCGAGGAGAAGAGCGCTCGCCAGCACGATCTGATCATGAAGGCCAGCCGCAACTGGCGCGACGTCATCGGCGACGACAAGAACCCGGTCGAATTCTCCGAGGAGCTGCTGCGCCAGGCGCTCCAGGATACCTGGTACCGGGTCGGGCTCTACAACGCCTACGCCAGTTCGCTCGCCAGCCCGGCGGCCCGAAAGGGAAACTGACAGAGGCCGCGCGCGCCTGGGCGCTGGCACGGGAAGGCTTGACCGACCCGACCCGCCCTTCGCGGCCCGATGACCAGGCGCGGCAGGATGCCGAGGCGTTGGGCGTCCCGCCCGAGAACCTGCCCGATGATGCAGACGACGACGAAGAGAGCGACGTGTTCGAAGTGTGGGACATCAACATGCCATCGGTAGTGCTGTTTCTCGGCTGCGAGACACAGTGGCGCGTCGTCGCGCGCGGCATGCAGGGCCTGCTCTACTGGCTCGGCATCGACTATGCGGCGGCCGCTGTACTGCTGCGGGCGCGGCCGAAGCGTGAGAAGAAGCGCTATCCGGACGGCCGGCTGCTCAATGATCTGCGCGACATGGAGATCGCCGCGCGCGAAATCATGAACGAGGTGCGCGAGTGAGCCTCAATCTCGCCCTCGTCATCAGCGGCGACGCTGCCGGTGCGACTGCGGCGGCCGGCGCCACGGCAGCGTCGGTCCGCACGGTCGGCGTCGAGGCGGCCCGCACCTCGGCGGCGCTCACCGCCGCCAACGACCAGGCGGCGGCATCGTCACGTCGGGTGACTGAAGCCTTGACAGGCCAGGAGGCGGTGCAGAAGCGCATCCAGGGGATCGTGGCGGCCTATGCCGGCATGAAGGGACCGACCGACGACGCAACCTATCGGCAACGCGCCACCGACATAGCGGCCTATGGGGCGGCGCTTGACCGGATCAAAGCCACTTACGATCCATTGTTTGCGGCGCAGACGCGGTATCGGACGGCAGTCGAGGCAATCAACCAGGCTGAGCGCACTGGTGCGATCAGCGGCTCCTTGGCGATCGACGCACGTTTGCGAGAGACGGTCGCCCTCAACAGCCAGATCAGCGCCTTGACTGGCTTGGCCGCAGCCCAGAAAAATGCTGCGCAATCCATGGTCAACCGGGTCACCATTGTGCCCGATCGCGGTTCCGACATCGCTGCTTATGGCGACGAACTGGACCGGCTGAGGGCCCGCTTCAACCCGCTCTATGCCGCCTCAAAGCAATACGAGGCCGAGCTGACAGAGCTCAACAACGCGCACAGGGTCGGCGCCTTCACCAGCGCCAAGGAATACGATCTGGCGCTCACGAATCTGAACGATCGTTATACGATGCTCGGCCGAGCATCGGGCCAGATAGTGACGGGGCTGGGCTCCGTTGCAGGCGCGGCACGCCTGACTTCCTCGCAGCTGCTCAACCTGTCGCGGCAAGGCAACGACGTCGTCACCATGTGGGCGCTCGGCGCGTCGCCGATGATGATTTTCGCATCGCAAGCCGGCCAAATCTATGACGCGCTGGAGAGCGGGCCGAAAGGTCTGCGCGGCTCGCTGGCGGCGATCAGGGCATCGCTGGCATCGACGGCGAGGTCCTTCATCGGCTTCGTCGGGCCGGTCGGGCTGATCGCGGCCGGTGTCGGCGTGGCCGGCGCCGCCTTTGCGGCCTATTCGCTCCTGTCGCGCGAAGCAACCAAATCGCTCGACGGGGCGCTGAAGGACCATCTCGATCTCATCAAGAAAGTCGGCGAGGGTTGGAAAGACACTGAAAATGCCGTGCGTGGCGTTGGCCGGGAGTCCCAGACCGTTCTGTCGTTCCAATCGATGCAGGCGGTCAACGAACTCCGAAAATCGGTGGACGCGGGCACCGGCCAAAACCTGCAAAATCAGTTCGGTGGCTCGGAAGCCTTCACTGGAATACCTGGCTCCGGCCTCCCGCAAGACCAGTTCCAGATCTTCGACCGTTACAAGATCGGCGGCCTTGAGCCGGTGGTCAATCAGTTCATCAAGTCCGCCCAGACCGGCTATCCCGATGTCGTCAAGTTCAACGATGCCGTTGCGGCATTGGGCCAAGCCCCCGGAGCATCCGCCGAGCTCAAGAAACGCGTCGCGGAAATTCTAGGCTTCACCGCGACTCTCGCCGAGGCGCAGCGGGCCGTCCAAGAGTACGATCGCAATATCGGTCCAGGCGGCCTGATCAGGAGCGGCAGCGCATTCAACCAGCGCGACATGAAGGCCTATGACGAATGGAAGCTGGCGGACGACGCCGCTCACAACCAGCGCATAGGCGGCTTCCAGGCGCAATTGCAGGAGATGAACGCAAGATCGCCGGTGGAGAAACAGGCCGCCGCCGAGGCCGCGGCGCGCGCCCAGATCAACGCCAGCGAGAGCGCGGCCGCTCGCGCCGACCGCATCGACATCGCCGGCAAGCTTGCACTGGCCAATGCGACGAAGAGCCTTGTGGACGCGCAGAAGGAGCGTCTGCGCTCGCTCGACCAGACGGTTGCCGCGCAGCAGCTGGAGATCAGCCTGGTCGGCAAGACGGCCGCCGAGGCGGCGGGGCTGCGCATGGCCTTTCAGCTCGAACAGGCGGTCCGCGAGGAAGCCGCCCGAAACAACGTTCCTGCCGACGAGGCCGAGATCCGGCGCATCAGGGAAAAAGCCGCCGAATATGGCCGGCTCAGCGCCATTCAATCGGCTCGCGCCGCCATCTTCGAGCAGGGTCAGGATATCGAGACCCAGCGCGCCGAGCTTGCGCTGGTCGGGGCGAGTACCGCGGCCCATGATCGCGTCATCGCCGCCCTGACGACAGAGCAGCAGATCCGCCAGCTCGGCATCGACCTCTACGGCAAGGAAGCCGAGGCGATGCGCGCCAACACGGCGGAATTGTCGGCAATGGCGGAGGCCAAGGCCCGCGCCAATCTGGCGCGTGACCTGCAGTTCGAGCGCGACCAGCTCGGACGTTCGCCGATCGAAGCGACGGTGGCCGACCGGCTGAAAGGAGCCGGCCTCGCAGTCGACCTCAATTCCGAGGCTGCGGCGATGATCCGCATGAACGAGCTGCTCAAGCAGCAGAAGCAGCTCTGGGAGGACGTTCGCGAGACCGGCGTCGATGCGATCGGCAACATCGTCGACAGCGCCGTGGGCGGTTTTGCCGATATCGACAGCGTTCTCAAGAGTGCAGCCGACGACGTGCTGAAGCAGCTGACCCAGCTCGGCATCAAGAACCCGATTGCCAATGCGGTCTACAACAAAGGCCTGCCGACGCTGGACAGCATTGGCGGGATTGGCGGCTTCATTGGCACGCTGCTCGGCGGTCCGCAGCCCGCCGGCGGCCAGTCGGTCGGGGCCATGGACGTGCAGGCCGGTGTCGTCAACATCAACGGCGCGCTGGGCATCGGCGGCGGTACTGGTGGCGGTCCGCTGGGCGCGATTACCCGTCTGCTCTCTGGCGCCAACGACAACGGCGCGACCGGCGGCGCGGCCGCGTCGGCCACGTCGCAGAGCGGCATCGGCGCCCAGATCTGGAATTTCTTCGCCGGCAAGGGTCTCCAGTCGCACCAGATCGCCGGCATCATGGGGAATCTGACCGCCGAAAGCGGGCTCAACCCCAATGCCGTCAACCCCAATGGTGGCGCCAGCGGCCTGCCGCAATGGCTGGGCGGAAGGCTGTCCGGACTGCTGTCGGCCAATGGCGGCAAGGTGCCGGGCGTCGGCGGGCAGCTCGACTATATCTGGAAGGAGCTGCAGGGGCCGGAGAGCGGCGTGCTGAAGCGGTTGCTGGGCTCGACCGATGTTCGCTCCGCGACCGGCGCCTTCGCCGGCTTCGAGCGGGCCGAGGGCTGGTCGCAGGCTAATCCGGAAAACATCGCACTCTGGCAAAAGCGGCTGACCGCCTCGCAGGACGCGCTGGCCAGGTTCCAGGGCACGGCAAACGTCGCCACGAAAGACCTCGGCACCTTCGGCGGCGGGCTCGGCCAGCTCGGCAATGCGCTCAGCCAGTTCCCGGCTGCGCCGGCGGGCGGCGGTCTGTCCGGGTTTTCCGGCATCTGGTCTATGATCAGTGGCTTCTTCAGGTCGCCGGCAGCCTGGTCGGCGATCCAGTCGGGCACCGCCGGCCTCTACGATGTTGGCGGCCCGACCGGCGGTAGCGACCCGAACAAGGTCGCCGGCCTCGTCCACGAACAAGAGTACGTCATGGACGCGCCCGTGGTGCGCGCGCTCGGCGTTCCGTTCCTGGACAATCTGCGGCGCTCGGCCAGGTCCGGGCGCCACGGCCGCCTCGAAGATGCCGGCGCCCAAATGGAAGGTGGCTACCCGGTGCCTCGGTCAGGATCACGCGCCGGCGGCGGTGGCGGGGCGGTTATCGAGTTCAGGCACGACACGGTAGTGCACAACTACGGCAACAGCAGTGTGCGCACCGAAGAGACGGACGATGGCAAGGGCGGGCGCCGCACCGAGGTGATCGTCGGCGAGCAGATGGCGGCCGAGATGAACAGGCCGGGCAGTGCGGCCAATCGCACCTTGAACGCGCGCGGCGCCAGACAGCCGGTGAAACGCCGATGAGCCTGGTCTGGTACCCGCCCGAGCTGCCGAGGCCGGAACGCGCGCCCTACCAGGTGACGCGCGGCGACGGCCGCACCCGCAGAGCCGAAGACGCAGGCCCGCCGAACGTGCGGCGCCGCTTCTCGGCGGTCGCCGACACCGTGGCGTTTTCGACGGTGCTGACCAGGGCGCAACTTGCCCGCTTCGACCGCTGGTACAACGAGGAGATCAAGCAGGGCACGCAGCCTTTCCTGATGCCGGCATGGGACACGGACGGCCTGCCGCTGCTGACCGATGACGGCACGCCGCTCACCACCGAGGACGGCACCCCAATCCTGATCGCCGAGACGTGGCTTTGCCTCATCGGCCAGCAGATGCCGGCACGCGCGCCGAGCTCGCCGAGCAGCGTCCAGTGGCGCGTTTCCTTCGAGATCGCGGTGATGCCATGAGGCGCGTCTCGCTCAATGCCCGTCTGGCTCTCGACCAGGTCGCGACCGACGAGCTGGAGGTGGTGCTGGTCATTATCGAACATCCGCTGCTCGATGCCCCGGTGCGGCTTTCGTCCGACAATGCCGACAGGATCTCGGTCGAGCCGCTGATGTACGGCACCCGCTCGACCTGGCGTACCGGTGACGGCTCGCCGTTTCTCTTTATCATGCTCGACGCGCTCGTCCCCGACGAGGAAGACGACGCGCCGGCGCAGGCCTCGCTGGTGCTGGAGATCCTCGACAGCGACATCGCCGACATCCTCACCGCGACCACGGTGCAGGCGACCTGCCACATGGCGATCGTCCTGGCGTCGAGCCCGGACAACGTCGAGGCCGAATGGATCGGCCTGCTGATGACCGAGGCCGACGGCGACAGCGGCCAGGTGTCGATCAAGTTCTCGATGGAGCCGATCACCGACGAGCCGTACCCGGCCGACCGCATGACCAAGGAACGCTTTCCGGGGCTGCACCGATGAGCCTGATGACAGCCCCGGGCGACCTTCGCTGGACGCAGGCCTTCATCGGGCTACCCTTTGCCGACAAAGGCCGCGACTGGTCGGGCTGTGACTGTTGGGGTTTCGTGCGCCTGGTCCATGCCGAGCATGCCGGCAACGATCTGCCGTCCTATGCCGGCCTCGGCGCGGCCGAGCGGCGGGAGATCGCAGGCATCGTCGCCCGCGAAGCGCAGTCAGCGCTCTGGCTGAAAGTCGAGACACCGCAGGCGCTCGACATTCTCTGGTTCCGGCGCGGCCGCCTCGACGCCCATTGCGGCCTCTACCTCAGGCCCGGGCTGATGATGCACATGGTCGAGGAGGACTGCTCCAAGATCGAGCGCTTCGACGATGGCTCGCCTTGGCAACACCGCCTGACCGGCGTCTACCGTTGGCGAGGTGGCGCATGAGCGTCCACGTCACGGCCGCACCCATCGCCTTCCAGCCCGACCACGCCCGCGTCGAGCTGACGCTGCCTGAAGGGATGACCATCGCCGAAATGGTAGCCATGGCGCTTCCAGGTGCTGCCGGACCGGTGCTGGAGCGCACCCGCGTCGCGCTGGTCAGGGGCGACGGCGTCCAGGTGGTGCCGCGCGCGCTCTGGCACCGGGCGCGGCCGCATGCCGGCGTTCATGTCGTCATCCGCGTCATCCCAGGCAGCACCGCGCTGCGATCGGTGCTGCAGATCCTCGTAACGGTTGCCGCGACGGCTATCGCCACGTTCTTTTTCCCCGCTGGCGCCACTCTGCTGGGATCGGAAGCGCTCGCCGGCCTGGCCAAAGGCGTCCTGACCCTCGGCCTGACGGCACTGGGCGGGCTGCTGATCAATGCGCTGCTGCCGCTGCCCGGCCCCGAAAAGCCCGAGAAATCGACCTTCGCCATCGCCGGCTGGCAAAACCAGTTCACGCCCGACGCGCCAGTGCCGGTGGTCATGGGCACGCATCGCTACGCGCCGCCTTTCGGCTCAATGTCCTACATCGAGGTGGTCGGCGACTGGCTTTATGTGCGCGCCACATTCCTGCACGGCTACGGCCCGCTGGAGATCAGCCAGGAGAAGCTCGGCGACACGCTGCTGACCAAGTACGACGAAGTCCAGCTCGAGACCCGGCTCGGCTATGCCGACGACGAGCCGCTGTCGCTGGTCACCAGCCAGGTGCTGGAGGAAAAGGTCGGCGCCGATCTCGACCGGCCCTTCATCCGCGACGACATGGGCGATCCGGTCAAGCCGCTGGTTTCCGAGGCCAAGCCGATCAGCCGCTTTACCGCCCGCGACACCGCCTGGTCGATAGCCATCCTGTCGTTCCCGGCCGGGCTGATCATGATCGAGGAGGACGGCGACAAGAAGCCGCTGGCCGTCGCCTTCAAGCGGCGCTATCGGCTGGTCGGCACGGAGGCGTGGACGGTGCTGCCTCTCCTTACCGTCCGCAACAAGAAGGCCGCCGGCTTCTTCCGCGCCGACCGCATCGATTACCCGGTGCGCGGCGCCTATGAGGTCGAATACGAGCGCCTGAAAGACTCCGAGCAGGCGTCGTCGTCCGGCCCGCAATACATCATGAACTGCACCTGGGTGGTGCTGCAGAGCTGGCGGCCGGAATACCCGTTCAATTTCCGCAAGCCGGTCGCCATCCAGGCGCTGCGCATCAAATCGACGGCGCAGCTCAACGGCACGCTCGACAGCTTCAATGCGCTGGTCAAACGCCTCGCGCCCGACTGGGACGCAGGCACCGGCAGCTGGATCGTCAGAGCGACCAGGAACCCGGCCTCGCTGGCGCTGTTCGCACTGCGCGGCCCAGGCCTGTATCGGCCAAAGCCGGATGCCGAGATTGATTTTCCGGCGTTCCAGGACTGGCATGAGTTCTGCGCGGCCAAGGGCCTTGCCTATAACCGCATCCACGACTTCGAGGCGAAGTTTGGGGAGACCCTGGCGGCGATCGGCGCCGCCGGCCGCGCCGCCGTCAAATGGAACGGCAGCAAATGGACCGTCGTCATCGACCGGCCGCGTGAGCTTGTCGTCGACCACGTCAATCCGAGGAATTCCTCCGACTTCCGCTGGTCTCCCTCCTATTTCGAGCCGCCGCACGCGCTGCGCGTGCCGTTCATCGACGAGACCAACGACTATCAGCAGGCCGAGCGCCTTGTGCCGTGGCCCGGCCATGTCGGGGCAATCGACATCACCGAGGAGCTGAAGCTGCCCGGCAAGACCAATCCGGACGAGATCTGGCGCGAGGCGCGGCGCCGGCAATACGAGATCATGAACCGGGCCGTCAGATATTCGGCCGTGCAGCAAGGCACCGCGCGCACGGCAACCACCGGCGACCTGGTGGTGGCCTCGCGCGATGTGCTGAAGCGGGCCATGCATTCGGCGCGCGTCAAGGCGGTGCGCGGCGATCACGTCGAGATCGACGACGTCTTCACCATGGAAGCCGGCGAGACCTACGCAATCCGCTTCCGGCAATTCGATGCCGCCGACACGATCGGCATCAGCGTGGTCAGGACGATCGCCACCATCGCCGGCGAGAGCGGCGCGGTGCGGCTGACCGGCAGCGGCGAGAAGCCTAAGCCCGGCGACATCCTCCATTTCGGCCCCGCCTCGCTCGACAGCATCCCGCTGATCGTTTCCGGCATCACGCGCGGCAAGAACAACTCGACGGTGCTGTCGATGCTTCCGGCGGCTCCCATTATCGACGAGCTGACCGACGCCGAAGTGCCGCCGGCCTGGTCAGGCCGTGTCGGCGCCGAGATCGACCTGTCCCTGATCCCACCGGCAGTACCGAAGTTCACGGGCATCGAAACCGGCACGGTCGACACCGGCGACGCCAACGGTCTGACCGTCATGATTTCCGCCGGGACGTCGAACGCGATCGCCGTTGCCGCCTTCAAGCTGCAGACCAGGCTCGCCGGCGCGCTTGTTTGGCAGCCGCCACTGTCCTGCTCGCCGGCTGAGGGCGCCTTCGACGTGACCGGCTACCTGTTCGGCGACGAGGTCGAGCTGCAGGCCTGGGCGGTCAGCGTCGCCGGCGTCGAGAGCGATCTGACCGACATCATTTCCGTGATTATCGGTGCCGACGACTTCGTGCCGCCGTTGGCGGCGAACTCTTTCCTTTTGCTCGTGCTCTAGAGGGACACCATGGCCGCCAGCCAGATCAACACGACCGACACTGTCACCGGCGCAACAGTCCCGATCGACAGCGAGCTGGTCGGCGGCAAGCACCATCCCTCGCATGGCGTGCGCGACGGCATGGACGAGGCGCTGGGCGGCAAGACCGATGGCGCCGCGACCGACGACACCGGGACTTGGAGCTTGATTGCGCTGGTCAAGCGGCTGCTCGCAAAGCTGCCGGCGGCGCTCGGCCAAGGCACGATGGCACAGTCGTGGCGCGTGGTGCTTGCCAGCGACCAATCGGCCGTGAACGTCATCACTGTGGGCAACGTCGCATCGGGCGCGACGGATACCGGTCCTCCGGTCAAGGCCGCTGGCGTATACAATTCGACCCTGCCTACTCTGACGACCGGCCAGCGCGGTGATCTGCAGGTCGACTCACATGCCAATCTACGGGCCTTGGGGACGCTGATTGCTGCCTCGGGGGTCGACGGCCTCTCCAACTCAGTGGCCGGTGCGTTCCAGCAGTCGGCCACCGGCGCGGCCTCGAACGTTTATCCGGTGGTTCTGCCGATGCGGTTCAACGGCAGCTCGTGGGACCGCCACCGCAAGGCGAATGCTGCCTCCCGCATCGCTTCGGCGGCCGCCTCGACGAACGTCACCTCCGCCAAGGGTTCGGCGACCGATGTGCATCTCGTTGAGGGAACGTCGGCGCGCGGCTCGGTCTGCTATTTCAAAGTCTGGAACAAGGCGACCGTCGCAACGGTCGGCACGGATGTTCCGGTTTTGGTCAAGGCTATTCCGCCAAACGCTGACTTCTTCTTCGACTTGAAGGGGCACTACCTCTCGGCTGGCTACTGCTATGCGTTCACGACTGGACCTACCGATGGCGACACCGGCGCGCTCGCGGCCGGCGATATCACCTCCTTTTTCACCACCTTCGCGTAAGGACCCGCCGCTATGTCCCAATGGCAGATTTTCCGCAAAATCGAAGGCAAGGACGTTGCCGATATCGAACAGTTCGACGACGGCATCTGGGCTGGTCCTGGGGACGACGGCTTTACCGTCGACCACGTGATTGCCGAAATGAAGGCCCGGGGCGCATCTGGCTACAGCTACATCGGCCGCTCGACAAAGGTTGGGGAGCGGACGCAGGCCGACATCGTGCCCCGCGTCGCGGCTGTGGCCGAGGAACTCCGCGCCAAGGTCATGGGGGACAAGACGGCCGAGATAGTCTCGGCGATACCCAAGGGCAAGAAGCGCCTGGTTTCGGACATCGAAGCCGAGGTCGCCCGCCACCTTCAACAGAGCGAACACGAAATCACTGCCGCAGCACGTTCCATTGCCCTCAGAAACATGGGCCTCGCCGAATAATGGCGAGGCGCTGGGCGGCTATCCAAACCTCCTGACCGGAAAGACCAAACATGGCCGAAATTGGTGTGAAGACCACGGATATACCTTTGAGCAGCGCCCTTGATGACGTCCTCGGCAGCAAGACCGTTGACGGCATCCCTCTCACCCGGCGAACTGTCATTGCGGATCTCGCTTCGCAAATTTTGGCGAGTGAGCCAGCGGTGGGGGCATTTGCAGCTGAAGCAAATGCCCGCGCGACGGCCGACACGGCTGAATCTGTCGCTCGCCAAGCGGCCGATACTGCCGAAGCTGCTGGTCGCCAGGCGGCCGACACCGCTCTGGATACCCGCCTCACAGCCGCAGAAGGTGCCCTTGCGGTCGGCCTCAAGCCTGTCTCTGCATCGGTGCTTGTCGCGACGACCGGCAATGTCGTGCTCACCGGCGAGCAGGTGATCGACGGCACGCTGACAGCAGTCAGTGACGTCGCGGTGTGGAATAACGCCGATCCAAGGCAAAACGGCGTCTACACAACTGGGCCTGGGGCGTGGACGCGCCGAGCCGATCTTGACACGGGGGCAGAGCTTCTCAGTTCCAGATTTTTGGTTCGCCAGGGAACAATATATGGCGGCTATATCCTGGCCAACACAAACACTACGGCTCCCCTGGTAGGAACCGACAACATCACCTTTACGGAGTTCCTCAAGGCAGATCCGTCGGTCAATGCTGAGATAACGACCGCGCGCGACGGCACTCCTGTCTTGAACACACGCCTCACCACGCGCGAGAAAATTGCATTGCGGCGCGACCAAGCTGTTTCGAGCGCGGCCGGCAGCGTGGCGACCAAGGAAGCAACGCTCGATGCACTGCTTGCAAGCGTCAATGTCAGGCTCAGCCGCATCGACGCGGCCGCTGCCGGTCCTATCGTCTATGCCGACCCCTCGGCCGTCGGGTTGGGCAACGGGTCGAGCTGGGCCAACGCGTACACGACGCTGGCCGCTGCATTCGCAGCAGTGGTGGCAGGCGGTTCCGTCTATTCTAATTCGACCCAGGCAACGCCGTTCCCCACGGCCAATATCACCGGCGCCATCCCGAACAACATCGAGTGGGTCACGAACAAGGGCGCGGCCGGCGAGACGTGGATTTCCGGGAAATTGACGGCGGTATGGACCGATATGGGCGCGGGCATCTTCCGTTGTGTGCCGGTCGGCACCGTCGCGGCGGCCGCTTACGATCTCAAGGCGGACGACAGTGCCGGGACTGTTACCGGCATCAACCTGACCACCGCAGCCAACGTTGCCGATTTGGCGGAGTGGGGCATCGCCGCCGCCGATTGCGTCGCATGGTACGGCCTGCTGGAAAAGGAAGCGGTCGGGACGGCGACGCCGGCCGAGGGCAAGTGGTCGGTCACCGGCGGGTTTCTCTACATCAATCCGCCAGGCGCCCCTGTGCTCGCAACCGTCCAGACGCTGGCCTGCTACGCGAACACGACCGATGGCATCGCCTTCACTAAGACTGGGGCGGTGCATGAGAACCTGCACATCCATGGCGACCTGACGGTGTTTTTCACACCGTCCGCCACCGCTGGCACCGGCTATTCGGTCAAGCACAACAATGCCAAGGGCTGCGTGGTGGAGAACGTCCGCTCGATCATGTGCGGCTATCATGCGATCGGCTTTATCGGCACCTCCGAAGAGGGGAACGTCATGCGCGACTGCCTGACGACGCAGCATGCGCCCGACAGCGCGACCGGCGTCATGAACCCCTACGTGTTTTATTGCGACCTGACGCGCGACATCCCTGACGCTGGTCACAAGGGCGACAATCTCGTGTTTTTGGGCGTCCCATTGCTCAAGACCTCGGGGGCGCCTCTCTCGCTTACCTTGGGGCCAGGCCTCGGCTACAGCCACACCGCCGGCGCACACATCATGGGAGGCATCATATGGAGCCGTTGTCTGCAAATAGACTTCTTGGCTGAACTTGCCGCAAAGCATGCGGTGGCGATCATCAGCCAATACAAGTTCATCGCGTCGGCACTTTCGGGCGGCACCTTCGAGCGCTTCGACGAGAGGACATGGCCGGTCAAGGCCATCGGCTGCAAGGCCCGCGGCAGGGGCGCGTGGTTCCAGCAGGAGGTCGACTATTACGACTGCCGGATGACCCGAGACGGCTACGGCGCACAAGGCGATCTGCTCGTCCTAATGAACTCGTCGGCCGAGGTGTGGCACTTCCGCATCTCGGACAGCAAGATATGGACGGGCGAATGTCGTCGTGGATGGTCGGGGACGCAGGTCGGAGAAACCGTTTCATTCTTTGGCTGCGAGATCCTCCTTCAGGCGACAGGCTCCAACGCAGCCTTCAACCCTGCCTTCCTGGAGACGCTGGCGGCGAGCGCAGGCCAGTTCTACATCGAGCGTTGCGTGATTGACGGCATCGTCGGCAACACCATGTCGTTATTCCAGGGTGACGGCACCGGGGGCGGCACGCTCTACGAATTGTGCAACGTCAACATGCTCTCCAAGGGTGACAACATCGTCGGCAGCAGGATCACCGAGGCCTTCGACAGTTCGAATGGCGGTGTTGCGCCTAAGCCCATGAGCTACTGGACAAGCACGATCATCGGTGGTTCGACCGACTGGCTCAGCGCTCCTTCGCCGCTATCGATCGCGTAAGGTCGTTCGCGGGCTTCGAGATGCAGGACGTCAGCCTCCTCTACAGCGGTGCGGTCTTTGGGAACACAACCGCTCGGCACTTCGCCATGGCTTGGGACAGCCCGATCTGTCCGACTTTGTTTAGGTGAATCATATCTTGATAGCCGGTTTCCGCGCTGATGAACTGGGCATCATCAATGATCGGCACCCCACTCGCGGCGGCCAAGTTTGCTTCATAGCCTTGGCCGCGAACTCCGGACTTATTCTCCATCATAGTGGCGTGAGTGATCACACACACCGGCAACTTGAGATGCATCATCCTTGTGATCGCCGCGAGAGCGCTCCTCGCCGGCGGTATCTCTATCTCCTTCGGATCCTTTTCCTTCCACCGCAAGTATCGAGGAAAGTAGCGAAAAGCGGCGTCCGAGAGTGCGAACCAGGGGGTCACCGTTGGATGGGTTTTCGGATTGAGTGCGGCGAAGGTCGGGACGTCGCCGGCGTCGTGTGTCGAAAGGACAAGAATAAGCATGTCGGCATTGAACGTGCCGAAGCGATTTATGTAGGCCTCTTCATTCTCCGGTCCCCAACTGCCGGCGGAGGCGTTAAGATATAGCGCACCGTCGACGGAAAGGATGTTGGTAGCGAGGTCGGCCTGGTCGGTTAGCGCTCCGCCATTGATGACCGAGTCGCCGACAACCAAGGCCCTGAATTCGCCGGATGGTTTTGTGATCGGGAAGTGCGCACTACGCATGCCGAGCTCATTGATCACGATATGGTTGCCAAAGCGATAGACGTCCTGGTTCGGAGCCCACATATACTCAATAGTCGGATGCGCGACGGAGAGCGGCGGGGTTCCTAGGCCGAGATAATACCGGCAGAACAGCTCGCCTCCGACAAATGCCCAGAAACAGACGCTTAGGAGCGAGACCCAGACGATAAGCCAGTCGACCTGGCCGCCGACTGGTGGCTTGACGTTGATATTCATGTGGGATCCCCCGCCCGATGCATCTATCTTTTTGCCGGCCGGGGCATTGTTTGCTTGGTCGACCACCAGATCGATAAAGCGCGGCGATCCTCATGACGGGAACACTTTTGTCCCGTTCACTCGTTCCGTAGCTCTCGATAGGTTTTGATCTTTATCCGTGCCGCCCGGCACTCGGATGCGCAAAGCCACTTTCCCCCAGCCGCAACAGTTACCGCGCTCGCTTGGCGGGAAAGTCAATGTGGCGAACTCAACTATTTGTGTAGTTCCAGGGCCGCCGACGGGCCGATCTCATCTCATTGATCCGCGTACAAGCCCTTTGTCGGGTCGGTTTTCGGGGTCAAGGCAATTGCCCTATATCCGGGAACAATACGATGTGAGCAAGGAACGCAACAAACAGACATGTTGCAAAGAACCCCGCTGCTACAAACCACATAGCCAGGGTAGATCCCAAGCGCCGCGCCGAGATGGCAGCGCGAACGAGAACAAGGACAGCTGGCACCGCGCCGATGAGAATAATTATGATCCCGATCATGTCCCCTCTTCCAGTGTCCTAGTCCGGCTTGCCGGCGTCGTCGTCGAGCAGCTTGACTGGTCGGCGTTCATCGACCGCTACGTCTGGGCTGAGAATGTCCGCCTCTTCGCGATGGGTCAGCTGGCGAACAATTCCTTGTAGCCAGTCGTTACCATCCAGTTCGCCCGGTCGATATGGCTGCGAAGAGCCTTGCGAGCGCGGACCGGTTCAAGGACCGGGTCGATGCCTAGAATGAGCTTGGCCATCTCCTCTTCGCTGGCATTTTCGGCGCAGGCGTCCAGGATCTGCAGGTAGATAGTGAAATGCTCCTTGTCGTAAACCGTGATGGAGTCCGACCACGGAACTTCTTCAAAGATTCCATGCTTCATAACGAACATGCCTTCCGGATTGCTCCATGCGCACCGGCTGGAGGCCCGGCGCGCTCGCTGGGGTTTCCTTGCCCAGGAATTCTTGGCGCTGCTCGCGGTCTCGTCAAGAGGCCGGCGCTGTAACCACCTTTAACGGCCGTTGAAAGCGCGCGATTTAGTGCCAACTGAAGTTGCGCGGAGGTGCCAAGTGATTTTGCGCGCTACACGCCGGCATTTCGTGCCGCATGTGCCGGGCACCCGCTTCCTCGACGCGTCCTCGGCCGGCGAATTCGCCACCGATGCCGAGCTGGCACTGGCAGCAAACTGGGACCGCACGGCGTCGAGCGTCAAGCACATGACGTTCATCGCGCTGAAGACGATGGAGGCCTGATCCGGCCGGAAGGGGCGGGCATCAGACGTCCCGCCCCTTCTGGACACCAGGTCGGCCGGTGTGGCGAATCCCAAGTTCACCCGCTGCGCCGCGCCGGAGTGATGCGAATTTTGCGGTTCGCCACAACGTTCATGTTGCTCGTTTGGCCAATCGACGGCACCAAACAGTTACAAGAAAGGGCGATGCTGCCTTGTCTGAGCAAGGGAGGTAACTATGAACGTGAAGTACAAAACAGTTCAGGAAGTGCTCCGAAAAGCGGGCATTGTCATGAGCAAGAAGGGGGAAGTTCATCGCATAAACTTCTTCAGCGGTCTGGAGGACACCGCCTACTACACACCAAGTCTTCAAGATGCCCTGGACAAGGGCTTGGCTCTGGCGGGAGGTGCCGGAAGGGTGAAAGCAAGCGTCTTTGCCAAGTCAGCCGAAACAGGGATCTCGACCGGCGCACGCATCGGCTGACACAATCCAGGCAAGACATCGCCGCATTGCGCGGCGGTGTCGTGAAACTGCAACAACCGAAGCATTGCCGTCTTCCTCGCTCGAATGGAAAAAGACGGATCACGCAGCACGTGCCACCCATTCCCTGACGGGCGGCTGGCATCGTGACGGCTCCATGCACGAGACGTGCAACGTTCTGCCCAAGCAACAATCACAAAGAATCCCCAGCCGCCTTGAAGCGGCTTTTTGCCGTGGAGGCACCATGCCCCGTTTTCCCCGACCAACCACACAGACAGAGGCCTGAGCCATGGCCATCACCCCGCTCGATATCGCCAACATGGCGCTCGCCGTGCTCGACGAGGCGCCGATCGACAGTCTCGACCAGGACGCCAAGGCGGCGCGTCTGCTCAATCTGCACTTCGACCTGACCCGCGAGGCCGAATTGACCAAGCACGCCTATGTCTTCGCTATCCTGGCGGCCTCGGTCGCCGGCTTCGACACCGGCAGCGGCGCTGGCACGCTGAACTTTGCCTATGAACTTCCCGCCGACTGCCTGCGGCCCTTGCCGCTGACCCATAATGGCGAGCCGAACGGCGTGCCGCTCTCATGGCGGCAGGAGGCCGGGTTGGTCTATTCCGATCAGGCCGGGCCGCGCCTCATCCGCTATATCGCTAACCTGACCGACCCCAACGACTGGGACGCGCTGTTCACCGAGGTGCTGGTTGCGGCGCTCGCCATCAAGATCGCGCATCCCTTGACCCACAAGGCCGGCATGATCGACGTCGCCCGCAGCGCCTATGACAGGGCGCTGGATGCCGCCTACTCGGCCAATGCCATCCAGCGGGGCGGCAGATTGTCCGCGATTTCCTGGGCTTTCCAGCGCGGCGACAACAGGTTCGTCGGCCGATGACCACGCTCTATCCGGTCCAGGACGCTTTCATCCGCGGCGAGATTTCTCCCCGCTTGCACGCTCGCGCCTCGCTTGAGCTCTACCGGGCGGCGCTGTCCAAGTGCACGAACTTCGTCACGCTGCCGCATGGCGGCATCAGAAAGCGCGGCGGCACCTATTTTTGCGCGGAGGTGAAGGCTCCGTCAAAGGCGACACGGCTGATCCCGTTCATCTTCTCGGCCGATCAGGCCTATGCGCTCGAATTCGGCGACCTTTACATCCGCGTCTACGCCTATGGCGCCCGCGTCGGTACGGTCGAGGTGGCGGCCCCTTATCTCGAGGCCGATCTCTTCGACCTGCAGTTCGTCCAGTCGGCAGACCAGATGTGGATCACCCACAAGGATTATCCGGTCAAGGTGCTGACGCGCACCGCGCACACGACTTGGACGCTCGCCGATTTTGTCTTTCTCGACGGCCCATACGACAAGATCAACACCACCGCCACGACCTTGACGCCGGCCGCAACCGGCAACGCCATGCCGGTTATGGCCTCGAATACGCTGCCAAGCGGCACGGTCAGCAACAGCAACGGCTCATCCGACGTGTGGCAGGCTTTCGGCGGCGACAAGCAGGAGGGGGTGGACATAGCGGGATTTCCGAGCGGGTATCTGCGCTACCAGTTCGGCGGCGACGAGGCCAGGGCAGTCGACGCCTACTGGATTACCGCGACGAATGATCACTCAGACACTGTCTCGCCGACCCAGTGGCAGTTCCAGGCCTCGCACAACGGCACCGACTGGACGACGCTCGACAGCCGGGACGGAGAGACCGGCTGGTCCAAATCGGAAACCCGCTTCTTCGACGGCTTCAACAACACGGTTGCCTACGAATTTTATCAGCTGCTGTTTTCGGGCGGCGACAGCGACGGAACCGCTATCGCCGAACTGGCCCTGCACGAATACGCGCCGTCGCAAACGCCGTTTGATCTCTCGGCCTCCTCGGTCGTCGGCATCAACGACGGCACTGGATTCCAGACCAGCGATGTCGGCCGCGCCATTCGTCTGCTTGGCGCAGATGGCTTCTGGCGCTGGGCCAAGGTCACTGCCCGCACCAGCATGACGGTGGTCACCGTCCAGTTGTATGGGCATGCTCTTCCCGATCTCAGCCCGATCATCCGCTGGCGTCTCGGCACGTTCGTGCCCGGCAGGTACGTGCAGAGCGGTTCGCTTTACGAGGAGCGCCTGGCGTTCAGCCGAAAATTCTCGGTCTATGCCTCGCAAACCGGCGATTTCGACAACTTCGCCACCGGCGAGAAAGACACCGACGCGCTGGAATTCGTGCAGGCCGGCGGCGGTCAGGCCAATGACATTACGTGGGTGGCGGAATCGGACGGTGCGCTGATCATCGGAACGCTTGGCGGGGTGAGGGCGCTGTCCGGCTCCGGCATCGACGAGGCGCTGACACCGTCCTCGTTCAAGAACCGCCGGTCGCGGACCTTCGGCTGTGCCCCGATGCGTCCTGTCGATGCGGGGCAGTCGTTCCTCTATGTCACCCGCTCCCGCAAATCGATCGCCGAGCTGACACAAAACGCCACCGGCCGCTTCACCTCCGACGACGTCGGTCAAATATCGGAGCACATTCCGAAGAAAGGCGTCGTCGAACTCGCCTTTCAGACCGACCCCGACCCGCTGCTCTGGTTCCCGCTCGGGAATGGCGAACTCGGCGGCTACACGCACCAGCCGTCGCAAGACGTGCGCGGCATGCATATCCACCAGATCGCCGGAAGTTTCGCCGGATCGAACTGGGCCGTTGTCGAAAGCGCCGTGGTGACGCCCGGCCAGGACGGCAATGACGACCTGTGGCTGATCGTCAAGCGCACGATCGGCGGCGTGACCAGGCGCTATATCGAAATAAAGACCGTGCCGTTCGAATATGCGGCAATCGAGGACGCTTTCGAGGTCGACTGCGGGCTGACCTATTCGGGTGCTGCCGTCAATGTCGTCTCCGGCCTCGATCATCTCGAAGGCCAGGCGGTCGACGTGCTGGCCGGCGGCAAGGTCTACAAAGGGCTCACGGTCGCTTCCGGCCAGGTGATGCTGCCCGGCGGCGCCACCGCCGCCAAATGGCAGGTCGGGCTCGGCTACCAGTCCGAGGCCAACACGCTGGAGCTGGACGTCGGCGGCCGCGACGGCTCGATCGTCGGCCGGCGCAAGAAGGTCGCCAAGCTCATTCTTTCGCTGCTGGAAACCGACATCGCCGGGCTTCAGGTCCAGTCGTTTATCCGCGGCCGATGGGAGCAGGTTCGCATCCCGTCCGTGGTTGCTCCGGGTGCCATGGCGAAATTGTTCACCGGCAATGTCGAGGTGCCGATCGACGACAGCTGGGAAGGGCAGGGGCGGGTGAAGATCCGCCACGTCAATCCGACGCCCTGCACGATCAGGGCGATGACACCGGTGTTCGACGCCGAGCCTTAGACGCATTGCAGGTTGGCGAAACTCTTGACGACGGCCGATCTCCCCCCTCGTGGGGGAGATGTCCGGCAGGACAGAGAGGGGCGCTGTCCCGCCGACCAATCGTAATTACGTCCTTATCCATTCTGGCCTGACCGCAGTTAGGTAAAGCCGCGATCCTTCGCGCCCCCCTCTGCCCTGCCGCGCATCTCCCCCCACAAGGGGGGAGATTGGCAGCTGCGATGTCCTCCCTCAAGAAGGAAATTCTCCAGTGACCCAACTCCCCCATGCCGAAGACCTCGGCAGGGCGCGGACGGCTGCCGATTTTGCCGCCGTCATCGCCTTGCTCGACACCGACCTCAACAATGCGATCGCCCGCAAGGGCGAGCTGGAAACGGAAAAGTTTCACGCGATCTTCGGCGCCGGCAATTTGACGGCGGCGCGTGCCGCATTGGACGACTGCACCGCTGAAATTGCGCTGATCGAGAAAACCATCGAGGACGCGGACGAGCGCCGCGTTGGCGCCCCCCTGGACGAACCCCCCGCCGAACCCTGCGCTGACACGCCGCCGCACGGCGACGAGGTCAGGACAAACGCCGAGGCTCTCGGCGAGCGCTGGCGCACGGTCCACTGGCTGATCGAGCAACTGCGCCAGGAGCTGTTCGCGGCCGATGCCTTGAGCCGCGCCGTCACCGCCGCCAACGGCGTGTCCGACGGCGCCGCCGGGGTCAAAGTCAACCTGACCACCATCCGGCGCACGGCCATGGCCGGCCCGCGGGCCACAGCACCCACGCGGCTCAGTCGCCCGGCGATCCAGGCCGACCGGCTGCTTTTGTCCTTCCTCAGCCCCGGCGGCGTGCTCGACCGGCGGCCTTCGATCGGCGCGCCGGTCAACGGCATCAAAAGCAAATTCATTCCCGCCGGCGAACGAGGCTGACCATGTGCACACTAGCTCTTATCGGCACGGCGCTTTCCGTCGGCGGCGCGCTGGCGGAAGGCCAGCAGTCCAGGCAGATGGCCGACTACCAGGCCAAAGCCTATGAACAGCAGGCGCGGGCCGACGCTCAAAGCTCCGCCTTCGAGCAGGGCCAGGAGCGCCATAAGCAGGACCTGCTGCAGGCGCAGGCGCGTGCCCAGGCCGGCGCTTCGGGCGTCGCCATGGCGGGCTCGCCGACCGAGGTGCTGGCCGCCAATGCCAGGCAGGGCCAGCTCGACCTCAAGGCGATCCAGTACGGCTCGCAGCTGCGCCAGAACGGTCTCGGCACGCAGGCGGCGATCGCGCGCTTTTCCGGCAGGCAGGCGGTGGGCGCCTCGATCTTCAAGGCCGGCGGCAATCTCGTATCGGGCATCTCCGGGCTCTACGACCCGGCCAAGGCGGTGACGTTCGGCAGAAGCGCCTTCCCGCCGGCGCCGGGCGGAGGCCTCTACTGATGGCCACCATCCCGCTCCAGCTTGCCCAGCGCCGGCTCGATACCGGCACTGTGGCCTCCTATCCGAACGGCTCGCCGGTGGGCGCGGCCATGCAAGGCTTTGGCGACGAGCTCTCGGCGGTGGCCGAGCGCTTTCGGCAGCAGCAGAAGCAGCAGGATGCGTTCGACGCCGACATTATCGGCCGCGAGCTGAACGCACGCATCGCCCACGCCGAGGCCGTGGCCGTGCAGACCGCGCCGGCCGACGGCGGCGGCCTGCACGACTTCATGTATGGCCAGCTCGATCCGCACAGCGACGGCGTCGCCAAGCCCGGCCTGTTCGACCAGATCTTCGACGACACTGTGGCGAAAGTGCCGGAGGGCGAACGCGCCAATTTCCTCGCGCAAAAGCAGGCGTTGCGGCTCGCCGGCTCGGCGCGCATGGCCGCGCAGCAGCACGCGCGCCGCCAGAACTACGAGCAGGCCGAGTGGACCAAGGTCGAGCACGGCTACACAAGCGCCATCGCGCAGGGCGACCCGGACGACAGCGACACATTCGAGGCGATCAGGCGGAGCGGGCTCGAACTGATCGGCAAGATGGGCAGCCCGGTGGCCCGGCAAGCGGCCGAGGCTGCCTGGCGCAGCAACGCGGCAAAGGCGCTCGTCCAGGCGATGATCGCCCAGGATCCGAAGCGCGCTGCCGAGATGCTGGGGGCGGTGTTGGCCGCAACGGACGGCAAGACCAAGGACGATACCGTCGAGGCTGTGAGTGGGCCTCCGGCGGATGGAACTGCCGCACCGGCTTCGCTCCGTGACCGGGTAGGCAAGCTTACGCCGGACCAAAGGTCGGCGCAGGCCTTTGGGGACGACATTGCCCCCGAAGAGCGGCCAGGGTTGGTCCAGCAGGCCCGAGCCGCCGACGCGATGCGGCAAGTCGAAAAACGCACAAACATTATCCTGGCCGAGCAGAATGCGCCGGCCGACATCAGGGACAGTGGAACCTATTCCGGCCCGATCCCAACGCCGGAACAATTCGTCGCTCTCTATGGCGCTACCGAAGGCGCCGGGCGCTTCGAGGCGTTCAACAGGACCGTTGAGGTTAATCGCCAATTCCACGGCATGCGCGACCTGTCGAATAACGCCGTGCGGGCCATGGTCAAGGACGCCGACCCCACCGCAGATAGTTCAACGCCGGAAGTGGACAAGGCACGCCATGACGCTATCGCCGCCGCCGCGGACCTGACGTTCAAGGCCAGGCAGGCCGATCCGGGCGGCTATGTCCGCGAGGCATTCGCGAACCTTGATGCGGCCTGGAGCAACCTGTCGAAGCCGGGAGACTATCGGGCGGCGATCATTGGCTCCATCGCCGCCCAGCAACAGTTGGGTTTTGAGACCGCCCAGCCGCTACCCAACTCTGTCGCTGAGGACATTGTCGGCAGACTCAAGGCCCAGCCGCAACACCAGACCGCAGAGCTGCGCAATGTGTTCGCCGCGCTACCGAATCAAGCCGCGCGCGAAGCGGTGCTGAGCCACCTGTTTCAGACCAGCGCGTCCCAAACGGACAACAGCATCGCGGACAGGTCGGTCCGGGCAGCTGTAGTCGACCCGATGATGCTGCTCGATTTAGCCAACACTGTCGAGCCAGGACGATCGGTATCAAACGCGGAACTCACCAACTACTTACCGACGAATCAAGAGTGGCTCGGGAGATTGATAGCCGGCGACAGTGAGCGGGGGAGCCTATGGCGTCTTCTCGCGCAAAAACTCGTGGGCTCCGATGGGCTTGGCGAAGACAGCATCTCGGTGGCCGACTTCACGCCGTTGGGGACGTCATTTGCACTGGAGAAGGCTGGAAATGCAGCGCTGGAAGGCAACTACGACCAAACACTGCTCAATGCCGCGGGCGCAATTCCTGGCGATAGGTTGGCGGTGGTGGCCCTGGAACGCGCCGCGGCGAAGATTGCCAAGCCCTGGGTAGAGAAACTCTCAATATTTTCGAGGCGGCCGACTGACCTAGTCGAAGGCGGCGAGGCACTTGTTCGTGGGGTCGATGCCGAAACCCTTAGGCACCAGCAAGCGCTTGCGCGCTCGGTCTCGCCACCAATCCCACGCCGGAAGACGCGAGCCGGTGAAATGTCCGATAGTGCCTTTGATACCGCGTTACTAGGTGCGATGCTTGCTAGGGATACGTCCAAAGTTAAACATGCCGGGGCGAAGGTTGGGTGGGCTCCATCCAAGGACTATCGAAAAACCTTTTTCGACGCGAATCCTAGTCTCAACAAAAGCGACTATATAGTGCATCATGGCGTCGAGCAGGGAGTTTTTAAAAGGTATCCCGGGCTTTTTGCAGAGCAAGAGCTGCATTCAATCGAGAATCTTCGTGGAATCCGGAACGAGTTCGACATAAATTTGCACCAGAAGGTCATTCGGAACGAGTGGGAATATTTCTATAAGAAAAACCCTCATGCTACTCGCCAGAATGTCCTTGACTATGTTACGGAAATCGACAAGAAGTATGGACATTTGTTCTATCTACCAATAGGTGACTGATGAGATACTTTGACATTCTGCCCGATGTGGCCGGCGGATTGGGCGACGGCACTGTCATGGATACCAGTGTCCACCCTCCTATCGTGAGCAAGCTTGTGTACCAGATGGAGGGATGGATCGGTGATGTTCTTATAACAAGCTTTCCATGTTTCCTCGTGACGGAAGAGGCCGCGCACGCATTGTCAGAAATCGGCTTCACCGGAGCGGCATTCGCCCCTGTTGAAGTCATAACGTCCGAAGATTTTCGCGAACAGCAGCCCGAGGTAGAGCTTCCATCTTTCGTGTGGCTGAAGGTGAGCGGGAAGGCGGGTCACGATGACTTCGGCATCGCCAAGAACCTTGACCTCGTCTTATCAGAGCGAGTCTTCGATGTGTTTGATGAACGAGGTCTCCCTTCAGCTACCATCAAGCCGTTCGACATTTGGCATGAGCAGCGTTGAGCTTTGCGAGCCCATTCCGGTAGAGCCGTGCAGCGCACTCGCGACAAGCCTGTGCAGCGCTGAATATGGATGTGTCTCACGAGAAAGCGCTGGCCGACCGGGGGCACGCATCGTGCGAGAGCAGATCATATTAAACACCATAGCGATGCAGGAGACTATGCTCGCTGGGCAAGAAGAAGATGGCTCAAGCAAGAAATGAAAGGGAACACAAGTGGTCGAGCGAAATTGTAGCGACGTCAAACCCGACTTGACTAGCGTCACCCGCTTGCCGTCGGCTGACAAAAGCACAGGCGATGAAGAGCTTGATGCTGCACGTCTGGAAGCCCGAAAATATCTTGAGTTTTATGACTGGTTTCAGACATCAAGGGAGAATATCTTGGGTATGGGGCCGACGGCATAATATATATTTTCCTTTTCGAGATTGTACCTGGCAGGCCGGAAGTGGATCCGTGAGTATGGGTGATCGTAGGCGATGTGCCTCCGACATACCTGACTTGTGAGGACGCCAAGACTCCATACGAGGCGCTGGATGGATATGTCGGCGCCATGGAAGAGTGGGTCGAAGCTGCGCGACGAGGGGACCCGGTGGCGGATCTAATCCCGGTCGATGTGCCGGCTAGCCCAGCCAACGCCGAAATGTGGGTAGCCGTCTCAAGTTCCTTGATGAGAATGTGCTTCCGTTACTTCCGAAGTGATGTATCGGCGCTTCTCTGCAAGCGCCGGCAGCTAGCTAAAGGTTCTACCGTGCGGTGATCATCGGCAAGCCCCGAACTCGAGCAGCAAGCAGGCGCATTGCCCAGACTTCGATCGCAAAGAGCCGCGGCAAAGCAGCTTGGTTCAACCAGCTATACTAATCTTTTAGTGCTTTCACGATGCTGGCTTATGGCCCGCTAACCGCAGAGCGGTCAGTTGGCGGTGCCTTTTGGATCGCCCCCTGTTTCAGATGAAGGATTGACCTGTTGCGTACCGACTCTTTTGCGACCATGGCAAGGATCGCTTTTTTGCTTACCTTGGCCGGTGTTCTCCTGCTCGCGCTTTCGCCGGTGCGCTTCCTGCAGGAGTTGGACATGGGCTTCACCTTCCACCATGACAAGCTCAACCACGCCGCGGCGTTCGCTGTGCTGGCGGCGCTCGGAAGCCTCGGCTGGCCGGAACACAAGACGAGGCTGGTCGTGCTCCTCGCCATTACCGGCGCGGCGATCGAGCTGCTTCAGGGCGTGCAGCTGATCGCGCGCGATATGGATATCCTCGACTGGGTCGCTGACTGCGCCGGCATGGCCTGCGGGCTGGCGGCGATCGGCGGCACAAGAAGGCTTGTTGGCGGATTGCTATAGGCCTGGACCGCGTTGCTCGCTGTCCGCAAAATCGTCCGTGCCTGCCGCGCCGGATAACGCGGTGTCCGGCAGGCTAGCTTAGATTTCCCACCGCCAGCACCGAACCCCTTCCAGCCTCGCTTATGCGGGGCTTTTTTATGGAGCAACCCCTCATGTCCCGACCTGCAACTGCCGCCGTTCGTCTCCTGACCGGCGAACGCGAACCCGTGCGCCTCGCAACCACGGCCGGCATCCTCCTGCACGGCCTGCAGGCCATCGACGGCGTGCCGGCCGAAATCGGCGACCGCGTGCTGGTCAAGGACCAGGCCGACCCGACGCAAAACGGCATCTACACGGCGAGCGCAGGCGACTGGTTCCGTGCCGCCGACGCCCGCACGACGCGCACCCTGCAGAAGGGCACGACCGTTCACACCCAGATCGGGTCGGTCAATGCCGACCGCGTGTTCGAATTCACGGCCGACGAGCCGGCCGTCGGCGCCGATGCCATCACCATCGCCGCATCCGTTCCGCCCGACATCGCCGACGTAGTCGAAGAGGTCGAAGCGCTGCGCGATGAAACCCAGGCCTTGAAGGATGCTGCGGAAACCAGCGCCGGCCAGGCATCGGCCAGCGCAGCCGCTTCCGCCGCGAATGCCAGCCAAACCACGGCCGACCGGGCTGCCACCAATTCCGATGCCGTCGCCGCCGCGGCGGCCGTCGTCAGCGCCCAGGCCGCACGCGACGCTTCGTTCTACGGCAAGGGCATTTTCCCGACGACTGCGGCGGCAATCGGCTTCGGCGTCGTCGGCAATGGTGCGATCACGGCAGGCTCGGGCGGCGCCAATGGCACGTTCGACCTGGCGTTTGCCGGCGGCACCGGTTCGGGCGCCGCCGGCCGCTTCGTGGTGGCCGGCGGGGCGCTGACGCAGATACTGATCACGGCGCCGGGCTCCTACACGGTGGCGCCGACGTTGAGCTTTGCGGCGTCGGCGGGGCTGGCCGGCGCAGCGGCGGTGGCGGTAATGGGCAGGAATGTCGATGTCGGCGAGTATTTCTGGACGGAGGTCAGCGCCGGCATTGTGGGGCTGTACAGCGTCGGGGCAGGCCCGATTGCCGTCGACACCGGCATTCGCGCGTCACCGGCGGAAATTGCCCTGATCAGCTCACGGACTGTGGGGCCAGTCCCAATCACTGGTTCTGTCGGCGGCACGGTCGTTGCCAACGACAACGTCTTTTTCTGGCCAGGGTCGCTGTCGGCTGTCGATGAATATCTGTCGACGCTGGAGCTTGGATTTGGCGCCGTGCCGGGGACAGCACATATCGTCTTAGCCCACGTTGAGGCCGACGGGACGCTTAGCCTGGTTTCCGAGCAGACGATATCCGCTCCAGCCGGCCCGTCGTCAGTTGTTTCGGGGCTCGCGATCCTGAAGCCTGCCGGCAGTGTCATGGGCGTCCAACGCACTGGTGCTGGCAGCTGGTACTACACTGCCGGGGCAATTCCGAACGGCGAAGTCGAGTGGTTCACAGGGGCAATTCCTGGGTCGCACATGGTCAAGACTATAAGCGCGATAAATGGTCCACAATGGAGGGCAACCTTTAGCGGCGAAGTAGCCGGCAAAGCACGCGCGGCTGCGGCGGCACTTGCCGGCATTAATCAGGCGATCGGCACCACGCAGATGATCGGATGGCCAACGCTGGTCAACACGGGGACGGATACACCGGCTAGCTACAGCGTCATCCCTGAAATCCCGTCTTCAGTCAGTGGCTACATCACTGAAGTTAATGTCGGAGCCGCAGCCAACGGCGCTGCCAAGATCCACGTTGTTGATATTGCGGCTGGCCCCACCGTCAATGTGATTAGCACCACGCCCGTCGACTTGTTGAATGGCGTCGCCAAGCTATCGCTCGGCATTCCGATTGCGGTCGGGCAATATCCAGCGATCAGTGGTGGCGGCTACAAATATCAGGCGAACAGTAATCCGCTCGGCATTCGAGCGTGGGTGAAATCGGGAGCACTGTCGAATGGCGCAGCCGTCATCGAGCAAGGGGCGCACCGTTTCGAGGTTTCATTCACGATCAAGACTGGCATCATCGCCGATGTCTCGCGCGCCTTAAATCCGCCAACGACCAATGGGGCGGCGGCCGCCGGCATCGGCTTGTTGAAGGATGCCGATCACACCGGCGTCTCTGACGCCACCGCAATTTTTGCGGCCGCCGCGGCGCAGCATCCGCAACCCTATGTCGATCACGGCAGTTTCGCGCTGACTGCAATGCCCGCAACCGGCGATGGATTTTGGGGACCCGGAAAGCCATCTGTCGGCGGGCGCCGGTTCTTCATCCCAAGTCGGCCGTCGCTGCAGAATCTGTACGATGGCTTTCGGGCGAAGATGGCGGAACACATCGCCAACAATGACGTGCTTTGTCTGATCGCGGACAGCATCGGTCTTTGGGCGCTTGCCAGCGATGGGCCGAAGCACTGGTTCAACCATGTCACCAGTTTCGCCAACATCGGCATCGCTGCCGACGAGCCGGGCATGACCGCTTTGCGGCCCTCTTCCAGCTATACGCCGGCTTTCTATGGCGTCACGGCTGCTGGAACCGTCTCGACCGGAACGCGCGGGCCGATCGGCGAAAGCATCATCTTGGCGGCCGGCGCGTCTCTCACGTTCACCGGCGCCTATGAACAGGTCGACGTGCACTATACTCAGGACGCCGGCCAGGGCTCGCTTGCCTTCGCCTTTAACGGTGGCGCGGCCTACAAGACGGTCAATGCTGCCGGGGCTCTGGTGCTTGACCAGTTTTCTGGACCGTCGCTTACCGGGCAGGCCGCGAGTGGCAATTACACTCTTACAACGGTTGGCGGGCCGGTCGAGATCACCGGGCTTATCCGGCTTGGCATAAAGGCAACTGCTTCGCGCGCACGTTTGCGCACGCTGCGCGCGGCACATGGGAGCTTTACCTTCTCGTCCTACAATACGGCGCGTCTTACCTCTGCCATTGTTCAATGTGGTTATGCCGGTGGCAAGATCGTGCCGGTTCTGGCGCTCGGCATCAACGATAGCTTTGGCACTGCGCCATCGTCCATTTCGTCCACCATCGCGACGATCCTCAACACGCTGGAAGCGGCCTTGGCTCCCCGCATCATCGTGATGCCGCCCACGCGGCCATCGGCGGCATGGGATGCAAGCTACACGTCAGGCCGTACCTACGATGCCGCCCTCGGCGCAATCCGTCAGGCCTATAGGTCCCGCAATGTGCTGAGCATCCCGATTGATGGGTTCGACTATATTAGCTCGGGCAACTACCAAGAGGGTTTGCATTTCAACGATGCCGGCCATGACGGCAACGCGCAGCGCTTCATCGAACACGTCGCGGAAAGGGGATAACTAGTCGACACTGGACGCGGTTCGTGGGTTATGGCAGGGTTTCCCCGAAGGGGAGCCCAGTGCCATGGCCAACGCCGACAGCATTATTGCGATATACGATGACTACTATGCCGGCGACAAGGTGCACGCGAAACGCGAGATTGCTTCTGTTCAGTCAGTCGACCACGTCGAAGACTTTGTCCAAGGCGAAATCTTCGACACGATACTCGATATCGGCGGCGGCGAAGGCGCCGTGCTGGACAAACTCAACAAGCGTGGGATCGGAAAGACCTTGGCGGTGGTCGAGATTTCTTCTTCGGGTATCGAGGCGATCAACTCGCGGAAAATTCCCAATCTCAAAAGCGTCTTGCGTTTTGACGGATATCACATCCCCCATCCCGACAAGTCCTTCGACCTGGGATTGGCAATCCACGTGGTCGAGCATGTCGAGCACGAACGGATGTTTCTGAGGGAGGCGGCTCGGGTTTGCAAGAAGCTCTATATCGAAGTGCCTTTGGAACATACGCGAGATCTTAGCAAAGCCATTCGGATGTCGGGGCCGTTTGGGCATATCAACTTCTACACGATCCAGACGTTTAAAAACCTTCTCAAAACATCCGGGCTAAAGGTCGAACGGCTAAAGGCTTTTGGCCAAAGCTTGCCCTATGAGCAGTATCTGGCGGGCCGCTCAAAAGGTTGGCTAAAGCACCAAATCCGAACGGGGTCGTTGAAAATCGCACCCAAAACCGCGATGCGCAGCATGGCCTACATGGCTGGGGCACTATGCTCGACCAGCTGATGGATTTTTCGCGCCAATAGGTTTTGCTGGATTGCCCCCGACCATAGTCAAGGGGGGCACGTCTTTGGTCACTACAGATCCCGCACCGACGACAGCCCCTCTGCCGATCGTCACACCTTTGAGAATGATAACATTGAAGCCGATGAAGACGTTGTCTTCAATTTTCACCGGCGCCATTGTGATATTCGTCCAGTCCTTCTTGCCCTGATGCCAGTCAGCGACGTCAGCCGTCCGATTTTGCCATGCTGTTGCATGGGCGTTGTGGTCAACAATCGTTGTCCCCCAACTTATGATCACGTCATTCCCGATCTCGATGCGGTCTGCTGCCACTAGATGGCTCTTGCCGATGTAGGTTCCATTTCCGATAACGATCTGCGCGTCAGGCCGGTCGAACGAAAAATACGAGCTTAAGATGCAACGTTCGCCGATGGAGTGACGGCCGCGCCGAGCGGTGTGTACGCTGCGCAGGTCCATCTTCGTGCCGGCACCGGCCTTGATGCCGGCTAAGCGCTGCAAGAACGGTGGCACGAAACGCATTTATTGGTTTTGCCCGAAACGAGATAGCGATGTGCGACCGGTCTGGATTATCTAAATCGCGCTGTCAACCAATGAGCACTGTCAAGCGAGAGTGCAAGCATCCAGCGCAGCGGGAAAGTAGCGAGTTCACAAGGCAAGATCTTCGCCGTCACCGAAACTGCGTCCGCCGCCGCCAGCGGCTAGCGCCTGCTGTCCTGCGGCTTCTCGTGAGATTCCTGGCCTTTCGACCACCAGACAAAATACAGCGAGCCCATCTTCATCACAGGCACGCGGCGGTCGCGTTCCCGGGCCCGCAACTCACGATAGGTCTTCATCTTCAGAGTGCCGCCCGGCAATCTGATACGCACTGCCATCGGTCCAACTCCCGTTGTGCAACGCAGCAATTGTGTGCAATGCGGTAAGTAGAGACCTTCCGTTACGGAAGAGTCAACAGCGGCATCATCAACTTATTTTGCGCGCTGGCCGGCGGAGGCTTCGCGGTGCCGGGCGGGCAGGCCTGGACGAAAGGAGCTTCATCCTGGCGACTGATCGTCAATCAGGCGCTGGCGGTTCGACCACCAGGTGAAATAGACCCGGCCGAGCCTGACGACGGGTATGCGGCGGGCGCGTTCGCGATCGCGCAATTCGCGGTATACTTTCACCTTCAGCGTGCCGCCAGGCATCCTGATACGCACCGCCATCGATTCTGCCGCCCCATTGTGCAAAGCAGCACAAGAGACCTTCCGTCACGGAAGAGTCAACGCCCGCCCGCTGACTATTTTTGGGATTTGGCGAGCGGTCTTCGGAGGTTTGGCGCGCGGCGGTTCCTGATCCCGCACGGAGGCGCCAGTGCCCGGTCGGGGATCGTCGGTGCGCGGGCTATTTCCTGGGCGAGGATTTTCTGGGCGAGGATGGGCGATCGGACATGCCGCTCGGCCACCAGATGACGAAGTAATTGCCGACCTGCCAAACCGGCACCTCGCGATTCTGCTCGCGGCGCCGCAGCTCGTCCCTTTTCTTGATCTTCAAAGTCCCGCCTGGGAGTCTGATTCTTATCGTCACGTGTCCTCCCGCACCCCCTACAGGTACGAACGACATACGCGAACAGTTTCATCCCGGCTAAGCAATTTCATCCAGGCCGAGCAATTTCGGGGCCGATACAGCGCGCCGGACCGGCGCGAGATCGCCGGAACCGGCTCTATTTGAAGAAATCCGCAATGCCGTTGATGGCCAGCACCGCATAGACGATCGGTCCGGCGATAAACGCACAATAAAGGCAGAGGATCGCTGCCAGCACCGCGAGCAGCGGCTTGTCGCGACCGACGGCGCGGAGCTCGGACCTCACCGACCAGCGCGCCGCAGCGGTTTGTTCATCATCAGGCATGTGCACCATCCCGCGCCCATTTCACACGGCGGGTCGAAAACATCAACCTTCCTTGCCACATCGGCACGCGCTGCCGCCCAATTCTGCTTTGCCGCCACGCATCCGTTTTTCAACCTCAAAACCTGCCCACAAGGGCGGAAAGGACTGCCCATGGACCTTTCATTCAAGGGCGCCGCGAGGCGCCTCGATGACATAGACTTGCCGAAACTCGGCGCCCGGATCGGCGTCGGCGAGGACGAGATCCACGCGTTCCTCGATGTTGAAACCAGCGGGCACGGCTTCGACGCCGTTGGCCGGCCGGTCATCCTGTTCGAACCGCACGTCTTCTACCGCAACCTGTCGGGTGCCAAGCGGGCACAAGCGGTAGCCGCCGGTCTCGCCTATCCGAAGTGGGGCGAGAAGCCCTATCCCAGGGATAGCTACCCACGGCTCAGGGCAGCTTGTGCGATCGACGAAACCGCGGCGCTCAAATCGGCCTCATGGGGCTGGGGCCAGGTTCTCGGCGAGAATTTCAAGGCGGCCGGCTTTCTTACCGTGCAGGCGATGGCCGAGGCTATGATGGCGGACGAGGCACTGCAACTCGGCGCGGCGATCGATTTCATCGTCGAGAAGCGGCTCGACGACAATTTGCGCAATCACGACTGGGCGGGATTCGCCAAGGGCTACAACGGCCCTGGCTATCGCAAGAGCTCCTACGATACCAGGCTTGCCGAGGCCTATCGCAAATGGTCGCGCATCAAGGACACGCCGTGGCCGTCTGCCGGTCCGGTGTCATCGGCGGTCGTCCCCGCAGCTCCGCCAGAGTCAGCAAAACCGATTGCCGTTCTACCGCCGGCCGCCGCGCCCTCTGCGCCTCCTGTGGCTGTCGCCAAGCCCGGCTTCTGGGCAGCGCTGATCGCCGCCGTCCTGAAACTATCAGCCATCCTCAAACTGTTTGGAAGGAAATGACATGTGGACCCGGATCAAGAGCTTTTTCTGCGACAGCGAGACAATATTCTGGGCGCGGTTTCAGGCGGCCATCGGCGTCATCGCGAGCATCGTCACCTATGTCGACCCGCAGGTTCTTTCGCCGATCATTCCGGGGGAATGGTTCCCCTGGTTTCTTGTGGTCAACGGCGTTTTGACCGAGTTCCTTCGCCGCCGCCGCGCGGAGGATTTGTGATGGCCGCACTCCTCGCCATTCTCGGCGCCATCATCGGCAACAAGCTCGTCATGACGATATTCGCTGCTGTGGCCGGCGGCATCGGCCTTTATGTTGCGGGCGGCATCAACCGGGCGAAGAAGGAGGCGGCCAAACAGGCCGAGGCAAAAGTCGCGGCCGGAGAAGATCGCCTCGAAATGAACCGCGAGGCCGCCGCAGAAGAGCGCAAGGCGGCCGGCATGACCGATGCGGCAGCACGAGCGGAGGCTGGGAAATGGGCAAAGCGCTGATCCTCTGCCTGGTGCTCGCCGGCTGCACGACAACCGCGCCGGCCGGCAATCCGCGCCAGGTCTGGTGCGACCACAACCAGCCGCGCCGGCCATCGGCGGCCATCGTCGCCGCCGTGACCCGGCCCGAGCTCGACGAGATGAACGCCTTCAACGGGCAGGGTGCCAGATGGTGTGGGTGGACGCCATGATGCATGAGCTGCTCGACGTTCTGGGCATCAAGGCGCCGGTGCTGGTCGCCGGCCTTTCCGGCGGTATTTTGCGGGCTTTGTCGCGTCATCGCTACAAGGTCCGCGAAATGGTGGCCTCGCCGATCTGCGGCGCGCTGGCGGCGGCCTATCTGACGCTGCCGGTCGTGCATTATTTCCGCGCCGCCGGCCTGCCCATTCCTTCTCCGGACGACGACACCACGACGCTCGCCGCCGCGTTCCTCATCGGCGTCTCGGCGATGTGGATCTCGGATATCGTCTTCGAGGTGATCGTGCGCCGGTTCGGGCCGGTGAAGGAGGAGTAAGCCGCCCAAGCTGACAAAAGAGTGACGTTCAGTTGAAGCCCGCGGCGCCGAAAGGTGCGGCGGGCTTTTGCATTTTCCCTGGCAATCTGTACGATCTTTTCTCTGCGAGGGCGGCTCGATCCGGCGCTTGCGAAACCAAGATACGCTTTAGGCCTCACGGGAGATGGTGTCATGCTTGCCAGAGTCCTGACACAAGCGGCAGTCCTGACAGCCGGGGCGCTTCTGTTTGCCGCGACGGCCCATGCCCGGCCGGACAGCCGCGCGATGACGTGCGAACAGACACAGCTTCTGATCCAGAGGCACCGCTCGGTGGTGCTGACCACCGGACGGAACACCTACGACCGATACGTGCGCCAATTCGGCAATGAATGCGACTGGCCGCAGATGCCGCGCGTCGCTTATATCAAGACGCGTGACGGTCAATGTCTGGTCTATCGCTGCCAGGAGCCGGTCTTCGACCTCCCGAATTGAAAGCAGGGGCTTTTTCATCCGGCCGCCGACGCGGACAGCGAGGGCAGTGCGAAAGGCGGTGGCTCATTCTTCGTCGAAAGGACCACCTTCGCGTGCGAGATCGCGTGAAATAACGCGTTCATCGGTATCGTCCGGCAACGCCTCGTCGCTTTCCTGGTAAGCGTTATCGTCATCCTCCTCCGGCAGTTCGCCGTCTTTCTCGACGTCGTAACGGATGTCGCCGTTTTGCGGCACGCCGTCTGGGAGAATTCTCCCGCTCCGGATGGCGTCCCAGTCCTGCTGCTGGATCGTCGGGCTCTCGGTCTCGTCGTCGGTTCGTTCTTTCCTGCGCGGTTCCATCGCTGGTTCTCCATAATGTCGGTGGCACCTGAACTGGCTCAATGGTTGAACTCATAAGTCTGGTGGCCGGTTCCCGGGACACTGCGGTCCGGGCGCATTGCCGCACGACGGAACCAATCGCGCCTGCCTGCCTTCACAAGTCAGACGATCCTGGCGCGAAAGGAGCTCGACATGAGACCGCTCATTTTCTTGCCGTACATGCTAGGCGCGCTGGTGCTGGCGGTGCCAGCGTCCGCGCAGCCGGGCGAACAGTCGCAATCCGACCGCTGCAAGGTCGAGCCGCCGGACAAGAACAGCCAGCAGCAGAAGCCGGCCGGCAACAATTTGTCCGATACGCTCGAGCCATGCGGTGGGGTGCTGAAGCCGCCGCCAACGGGCGATCAGGGCATGGCGTCGCCGCCGCCGGATGAGGGCAGGACCCCGGTGATCAAGCCTGGCGAGGTGCCGCCACAGCCGCCCAAGCAGTAGCCGCTTCAATTGCTGCCACAGAGGCTGCCCATGGGCTGCGACGGGCGGTAACGCCGCGCCGCTCGAGCCGGCAGGTTTGTTGCAGTCGCCTAGGAACATTAGCTTGTCCTAAATGTTGTTTTAGACGCAGCCGATATCACCCCCTCCGGTATCGCTGCTGATCGGGAAACCGATCGGCCCGCGTCTTGCGACGCGGGCCACCGCAGTTCATCCGCAGTCCATTCGCCGCACCGCACGGGCACTTCACCGCTATTCGATTAGCCGCCACTTACGGAACAACAAGGTGGCCTGGGCGTTTGCCTAGAGGGTTCGCCGCTTCGACCGGAATGCCGCGTCGCAACCGTAAAGGCGAGGCCCGTAACAACAGGAGTAGACGATGAAAATCCACCTTGTTCCTGCTGCGGCGGGATTGGTGTTGCTCGCCGGCGTCGGCGTGGCCACCGCAGACCAGGTGATTGTCACACCCGAACAGCAGACGGTCATCCGCGAATACGTCCACAAGCACCCGTTGGCGTCGATCAATCTTCTGGGGGTGGAGCTCAATATCGGTTCCACGTTGCCCGATACGGTCGAGCTGCAACCGATCGATGTTCCCGACGTGCAATACAGATACGTCGTCGTCGACGGTCGCACCGTGCTCGTCGACCCCGGCACGCGCAGGATCGTGCACGTCATCGAGTGACCGGCGTTCCCAAACCGCGAACCGGATTTGGAAAGGTCACGGTCTTATGAAATCGAGTTCCATCCCGAGCGATCGGGATGGAGCTGCCGCTGTCGTCTCGGAATAAGGAAGGAGCCATTCCCATGCTGCCGCATGTCGAGCCGACCAACGTGGCCGCAGCCGTCGACAAACTGCTTGCTGAACGAGGCGATGGCCTGCTGTCGATGAAGGCAGCGATTGCGCTGTTGCGCGAACGCACCGGAACGGAGCGCTCGGACGCCGATCTTGAAGGGCTGATCATCAAGAAGGCGGCGCTCCTCGGCGTTGCTGTCCTGTGTGACAGAGAGGCTCAATAACGGTGCCTGCCGCTCAAGACGCGGGTCGAAATTTCGGCTAGAACAAAGTTGCTTACGCATGAACCGAGCCGACGGAGGCAACAGTGACGGACAGGCAGGAACGGATTCGCCAGCGGGCACACGCGATCTGGGAACAGGCAGGCAGGCCCGACGGGGCGCATCAGCAGCATTGGGATCAGGCTACCGCCGAGATCGACGCAGAAACCGCCGCGCAGGAGACCGCCAGCCGGCCGAAGCCGAAAGCACGCCAGCCTAAGCCGACGCCGGCCGCCAAAGAGGGAACCAAACCCAAGGCGCGACCGCGCAAAGCGTGAACTCGAGCGGATTTGATTGCATCGCTGGATCTCGTGGTTCGGTTGGCCCATCGTAAGGCGGGACCAGTCCTAACCAGTCCCGCTGCCGCCCACCCGCGATGGTAAGCCGGATTGTCGTGGCTTACTACTTACCGCAATTGTTGTCGTTGACAGTCGGGGAAACCGTCCCGGCAGGCTTGTTGGACGCATCGGGTTGGGCACCTTGCGGGGTTGCAGGGCAGTTTTGATCCGCATTGGAGTTCATGGCACCCGTCGTGCCCATCGTGCTGCTGGTCGTGCCAAGGTCGATGCCATTCGGCTTGCGACGATGCTCTTCTCACTGCCAGGCGCATTGTTGTCCGAGCCGGCATTCTGGGCCATCGCCGCGGTCGCCAGACCGGCTGCAAGTATGGAGGCTGTCAGGATTTTCGTAAGCATGTTGATCTCCATCATTCGGTTGTCGTCGCATGGCGACTACAGAGAAAACAATGCGGGCGACGGAAATGTTACGGCAAAAATGGCGCAGCACGGTGAAGCAAACACGCGCATGGTGGACCTTCTCGGCCCGTTTTCTATTGCGTCGTGTCGGATTGATGTAGTCGTTTTCAGATTTAAGAATTCGCCTTATTTCGATCGCTGACCGTTGCGGCGACGTTCGTCTATCGCGGCGCCCGTCAGTTGACGCTCGCATTGCTTCACCCGGCAGAGGACCTTCCCGAAGTAAAACTTTCGGAAAATTTCACTACAAACTTCACTCGGCTGTTGTGTGAACAGATACCATGAGGCCAGTAAGTTGATCGGCAAAGAAACCGATAATCTTCTTGCAAATTAGTAGGTATGCAACCGGCGATGTCGCGGGCTGTTCAGCGCAACTACAGCAAGGAGAGTGTTATGACCATCATAATCAAAACAATCACCGATGCGGTGGCGGGCAGCGCAGTTGTTTTCATGCTCTCGATGCCCGTGAATGCCGCGGACGGAATTGCCGTTGGTGTTGGCACTTCCATTGGCGGCAACGGCGGCATCAAAGCCGGCCTCGGCGCGACGGTTGGTGGCCGCCAGGGCATCAACGCTGGTGCCGGCGCAACGGTTGGGGGCAGCGGCGGCATCAAGGCCGGCCTCGGTGCGTCGCTGGGCGGCAGTCGCGGCATCAACGCCGGCGCCGGCGCAACGGTTGGCGGTTCCAGCGGCATTGCCGCGGGCGCCGGCGCGTCGGTCGGGGGCAGAAGCGGCATCAACGCCGGTGCCGGCGCCACGATCGGCGGTTCCGGTGGCATTGCCGCCGGCGCGGGGGTAGGTGTCGCCAGCGGCGTCAGGGCCGGCGCGGGGGTCGGGATCGGCAGCGGCATCAATGTCGGCGCCGGTGTCGGGATCGGCGGTGGTACCAATCCGAGCAATCCGTCCAACCCGGGCAGCCCGTCCAATCCCAACAATCCCAACAATCCCAGCAATCCCAACTTACCCCAGGTCGTCGCCGACATGTCGAGCGACAAGTTGGCCAGGATGAAGAGGCGCTGCGTCGACGTGCTCAGCAGCGAAGGCACTTATGACAGCGATTTGCGCCAGTTGTGCCTGCTGATCGCGCGCCGCTAGGGCGGATACATCGGAATGAAATGTCGGACCGGCCGAGAGGCCTTCGTCCACCAAACCTCCATCAGTCCAAAGCCCGCCATTATGGCGGGCTTTTTGCCGAGCACGTGGCGGCAGCATGACGGGGGCTCACAAGAGCACGCGCCTCAATGCGCTTGACGGCCAAAATCCGGCGAAACGGTCACCCCGCCCTCCAAGGCGTCCCGACCCAGCGCGGGACTGCTTTGCATCGGTTCGGGGCACGCGAACTCCGCCAGATCGGCTTGCGTGAAGCCGTCGAACTCGATAGCTGCGCCTTGGAGTTGGGCTGCTTGCATGACGAGCCATTCGATGTCTTCGCGCGCAACATTCTCGGCGAGGTTCTGCAGTCGCACGGCTTCGGCGACGGCAGTCAGATTGATGGCAATCCTGGACCGCAATGTAGCCCGAACTCGGGAATTGACGTCGTCATGCAGACGAACCGAAAATCTGTAGCGCATGGAAAACCTTCCTTTCAGGAGCGGTTTATCCCTCGCTTCCACCATGCGCCCAGGGGCGGCGATTGACAAGCGAAAATCTTGAAAAATCGTGCAGTATCAAATAGTTAGTGTATTTTGTCGATTGTGCAGTTGATGCTTGATCCGCTTCATTGGATTTCTGCACGGATCACGCATCTGGAGGCCTTGACGTACTCTGCCAATATACCTAACTCTACAAAGAATTAGGAACATACTAACTCAGCTAATTTTAGCCTGGTATGGCTGGAGGCCGAGATGTCCGAACTGGAACGCCCGGAACGATTGCAGATCATGCTGACCGTCGATGAACTGGCGGCATTGGAGAACTGGCGCTTCGACAAGCGCATGCCGAGCCGGTCGGCTGCGGTACGCGAACTTTTGAGGCGAGGCCTCACAGCCGATGGCTTCCTGACGGCGGCGCATGGGACCAAGTCGCGCGACTTCGGCATTCTGCCGCATTCTGCCGATGGTGACGGGGCAGCCGAGGGGTCTTCCAGCAGCGAACAGTGAATCTCCAGCGACCCCGTTCGCCCGCCGCACCTCGCATGGCCTTCACGGCCACTGGGTATCATCAAGCAGCTTGGTTTATCTGTGTGGCCCCTCCGCCGTCGGTTGACAGAGCTGGCGTTGCAGATACATTGCACAGGACTATACAGGCGCAATGAACAGGTATGCCTATGGTCCGCCGCGTGGTCCCATCGTCTCCCGGTACGGGCAAGCCCGAACAGATCGCCACGGTTCTCGAACATGAAATCCGCTCCGGTGTTCTGGGCTTCGGCGACCGGTTGCAAAGCGAGAACGAGCTCGTCCAGCGTTTCTCCGTCAGCCGCAACACCGTTCGCAAGGGCCTCGAGGAACTGTCCAGCCGCGGGCTGATCACCACCAAGGTCGGCATCGGCTCTTTCGTCACCTTCGATGGCAAGCCCGTCGATGACTCAATCGGTTGGTCGCGGGCGCTCGCCAACGCCGGCGCAAATGCCGAGACGCGGACGCTGCGGCTCGAGGTGATCGAGGACCCTGATCTTGCCGCACTGCTTGGTATAGAAAACCCGTTTTTCATCGCTGTCGATCGGGTGCGCACCAATGCCAGCGACGGCCACGCTATCTCCATTGAGCGCAGCCGCCTGCCATTGTCACCCGAACTGGAGGACGTGCCGTTACGCGGTCTGCGCGAAGGCTCGCTCCACCAGACGCTCCGCGGCGCCGGTCTCATTCCAGACCATGGCGAGGAATGGGTCGGCATCGAAATGCTCAACCCAGAGGACGCCGCAATCCTCGGCTGCCCGCAAGGCACGCCGTTCCTGCGCGGTTGCCGCTTGACCCGCGCCGCCGATGACCGGCCGATCGAATATGTGACCAGCCTGCTCAACCCGGCGCATTTTGCGCTGCATATGAGGTTCTGAGTGATGCCGGACGACACCGGGAACATAACCGATCGGGCCATGGGAGCGCTTGTGGGCGGGGCACTGGGAGATGCGCTGGGAATGCCGACGCAGCTTTTGTCGCCGGCGCGGATTGCCGAACTCTACGGTCATGTCGAGGACTTCATTGCTCCTTTCGCCGACCATCCGGTGTCGAAGGGACTCCCGGCCGGGACGATCACCGACGACACAGAACAGGCGCTTCTGCTTGGCCGTATCCTGGTCGAATCCGGTAACCGGTTCGACCATGCGCGGTGGGTCAACGCGCTGCTCGACTGGGAACGCGATGTCAAGGCGCGCGGCAGCTACGATCTGCTGGGACCATCAACCAAACGCGCCATCGACGCCATCAATAACGGTATGCCAGCCGAGGAAGCGGGACGCAGCGGCGACACAAATGGTGCAGCCATGCGCATCGCGCCAGTCGGCATCATGATGCCGCCAGAGCCGCTTGACGCACTGGTCGGCAAAGTGGCCGAAACTTGCAGGGCGACGCACAACACGTCAATCGCAATCGCTTCGGCCGCAGCGGTCGCTGCCGCCATCAGTCGCGGCATCGCTGGCGGTGACTGGCGCGCCGCTTCCGACAGAGCCATCGCCGGGGCGAGGCACGGGGCAACGCTCGGCTATTGGGTGACCGGCGGTGACATCGCCGCGCGCATTGGGTGGGCGCAGAAGCTCGTACGCGGCAAGGAGACGAGCGACGCGATCCGGCTGATCACCGATTTGGTCGGCACCGGCGTCGCCAGTCAGGAGTCCGTTCCGGCTGCATTCGCGGTGCTGGAAGTCGCCGGCGGCGATCCCTGGCAAGCGGCAGTCATCAGCGCCAATCTCGGTGGCGACACCGACACGATCGGCGCCATCGCGGCCGGCATGGCCGGTGCCTGCACCGGCTTTTCCCGATTGCCACAAAAACACATCGCCCGGATCAAAGGCCTAGACATTGGGCGGGTGCGCGCGCTCGCCGCCGACTTGGTCGCCCTGCGGACGGCGAAGAGCAGGTCCGGCAAGGATGCGGCAGCATGAGCGGGCGTCTCGTCCACATCGGCAGCGCGGTAGTCGACTATGTCTACCGCATCGATGCCTTGCCGGCACCGGGCACGGAGAAGACCGCATCGAGCTTTGCACAAGTCGCCGGCGGCGGCTTCAACATGATGGTCGCGGCCAGCCGCACCGGCATGAAGGTGGTGTTCGGCGGCCAGCTCGGCAGCGGACCCAATGGCGACTTCCTGCGCGCGGCCTTAGCCACGGAGGGGATCGAGACACTGACGCCGGCATCGCCGGTTCTGGACAGTGGCAATTGCGTCGCCATGATCTCGAGCGATGCCGAGCGCACCTTTGTCTCGTGGCCTGGTGCAGAGAGTTTGCTCAGCCTTGACATGATGGCGCTCATTTCGGTCGCACCGGGCGACTGGGTGTTCACCTCCGGCTATACGGTTAGCTATCCGGGAAGCCGAGAGGCGCTTGTCGACTGGATCGAGGTGCTGCCGGCGGAAATTCCTTTGGTCTTCGATCCGACGCCGATCATTTCAGACATTCCGCGCACCATTCTCGACCGGGTGCTGGCGCGCACGAGCTGGCTGAGCTGCAACGCCGCCGAAGCGGCTGAGATCGCCGGCACCGGCGATGTCGAGGCTATTGCTGCCCGGCTGCTGGCCAGCCACTGCCCCAACGCGGCAGGCGTGGTCGTCCGCGCTGGCGCAAAAGGCTGCTTCGTGCGGCTGGCCGACGGCACCGCCCAAGATGTGCCCGGGTTCAAGGTCGCGGCGGTAGACACCAACGGCGCCGGCGACACTCATATCGGCGCCTTCGTCAGCGCGCTCTCGCACGGCGTGTCGCCGTTCGAAGCGGCGCGTTACGCCAATGCGGCGGCGGCGCTCTCGGTCACCCGCCATGGCGGGTCGATGGCGCCGAACGACCAGGAGATCCAGCGATTCCTCAGCCATGACGATCGACCGACGACCGTGCATGGCCGGAAACAAGAGGCCCATTTCTGACAGCCTAATGGGATAACAAGCCCGCCAACCGGGCAACAATGAGAGGAACGAACATGCGCATGCCCAAACTGACTGCTTTTCTGACGGCAACCGCTGTCTTCGCTTCGGCGCTTACGCTGGCCGCCAGGGCCGACGAGGTGCACGTACTCAACTGGAAGGGCTATGGCGCCGACGAGCCCTGGGCCATAGCCGCCTTCGAAAAGGCAACCGGCAACAAGGTCGTCAACGACTTTTTCAATTCCGAACAGGAAATGCTGACCAAGCTCAGGACCAATCCCGGCCTTTACGATGTCGTCATGATCAATGCCGCCTTCAACGATCAGGCGATGGCGGAAAAGCTCATTCAGCCGATCGACACGTCCAAGCTGGCGAACTATGCCGACATCAGCAAGGACAAGGCCGGATCATCGATGCTTGTCCATGACGGCAAGGTCTATGGGGTGCCGTGGGTTTGGGGGCTGACGGCGCTCGCCATCAACGACAAGTCATTCGACAAGCCGCCGACCAGCATCGCCGAAATGTGGGATCCCGCCCACAAGGGCCGCGTTACCATCCGTGACGATGCCGTCGAGGCCGTGCAGTTCGGCGCCATCGCTACCGGCCAGAACATCAACGACGTCAAGGACATGGAGGCGGTCAAGGCGAAGCTGACCTCGCTGATGCCGCAGATCAAGACGTTCTGGAGCTCGGAGAACGACTGGAACCAGATGGTTGCCTCCAACCAGATCGACATCGGCACCTATTGGAGCGGCTCGGCCGACCGCGCCAAGACGCATTTCAAGCTGCCGGTCTCGCTGGTCATTCCCCAGGAGGGTGCCGTCGCCTGGCTTGACGCCTTTTCCATTCCGGTCGGTTCCAAGAACGTCGCCGGGGCGCAAGCCTTCATCAACTACATGATCGACCCAAAGTTCTATGTCGAATGGGTTACCAAGGTCGGCGCGCCGGTGTCGGCCAACACCAAGGCGGTCGAAGCGCTGCCAGAGGGTTCCTTCAACCGCAAGGTGATGGGCGACCCGGCAGTCGCCAAGCGCATCCAGTTCCAGGCGCCGATTACTGACGCGCAGCGCGAGACCTATCTGGCGCTCTGGCAGCAGCTCAAGGTCGACGTGAAGTAACAGCAGAAGCCGCGATCAGCCGACCATCAATGTCGGCTGATCCTTCCTATCCTGGGAGGAGATGTCATGGCAGTACAGATCGCAGCCGCGTCGCGCAGCGGGCTGAGATCGGCCTTGCCGCTGTTGGCGCCTGCCTATCTCTGGCTGACGGTTGCAATTTTCCTGCCGCTCTCGGCCATGGTCTTCTTCTCCTTCATGACCGATCTGCCGCTATCGGGAAAGCCGTGGGCATTCACGCTCGAAAACTATGCCGCCTTCTTTTCACAAAGCCTTTACCTGACATTGCTGGTGGCCTCGCTGCGCCTCGGCCTCGAGGTGACGCTGTGGTGCATCGTCATCGGTTATCCCGCCGCTTACGTGCTGGCCAAGGTGCTGAAAGGCCGCAGCCGCGAGGCGATTTTCCTGCTCGTCATCCTGCCGTTCTGGTCGAACGGGCTGGTGCGCATCTTCTCGTGGGCGATGGTGCTGCGTGAAGGGGGCATTCTCGACACAGCGCTCAACGCCGTGCTGCCGTTCAAGATCAACATTGATCTCATGTATTCCTATCCGGCCGTCATCATCGGGCTGGTGCACTCCTACGTGCCTTACATGGTGCTGACCTGCTATCTGACCCTGCAGGCCATCGATGACTCGCTGATCGAGGCTGGGCGCTCGCTCGGCGCCTCGCGGCTGCAGGTGCTGAAGCGGGTCATCATTCCGCTGTCGATGCCGGGGCTAGTGGCGGGCGCAGTACTCATCTTCGTGCCGGTCGTTGGCTCGTTCATGGAACCGCGCATCCTCGGCGGCCGCACCGGCACCTTCTACGGCACTGTCATCGAGGACCAGTTCGTTGCCGTGTTCAACTGGCCGCTGGGTGCCGCACTGTCCTTCATCCTGCTGGCTGTGGTGCTGGTCATCCTGGCGGTTACTTCGCCGGTGCTGCGGAGGGCCGCTTAGTGGCGACGACCCGAATCCTGGAATGGCTCGGCCGGGTCTACATTCTGATGCTGCTCGCCTTCCTGTACCTGCCCATCATCATCATGGCGCTGATGTCATTCAACGTCTCGCCCTTTTACCAACTGCCGTTCGAGTGGACCACGGAATGGTATGCCTCGCTCTGGCAGAACAATCAGCTGATCGCGGCCACGCGAAACAGCGTCGAGATCGCCGTCATCACTACCATCATCTGCACCGCGCTCGGCACCGCGGCGTCGCTAGGGCTCTATCGCTACGACTTCCGCGGTAAGAAATTCCTGCAGGCGCTGCTGTTTCCGCCGATCGCCATACCGTGGCTGATCACTGGCACGGCGATGCTGATTTTCTTTTTCGGCGTTGGCATCGGCCGCGGGCTGCATGCCATCCTGCTCGGCCACGTGGCGTTGGCGCTGCCCTATGTCATCGTCGTCGTCTCGGCCCGGCTGCAGACATTTGCGCCAGAGCTCGAAGAGGCGGCGCGCTCGCTCGGCGCCAATCAATGGCAGGTGACGAACCGCGTCACGCTGCCCTGGATCATGCCGGGCGTCATTGCCGGCGGGCTGTTCGCCTTCGCCGTGTCCTTCGACCAGTTCGTCGTCTCCTACTTTCTGTCGACGCCCGGCCAAACGACGCTGCCGGTCGAAATCTACGCGGCGATCCGCAAGGGTTTCACGCCCGAGATCAATGCTGTCTCGACGATCATCATTGTTGTGTCGATGGCGCTGATGCTGCTGACGGCGCGCTTCTTCAAATTCGGCGGAGAGAAATAATGGCGGGCGTGCAGGTATCGAATGTGTCGCGCAGTTTTGGCGCGCACAAGGCGCTGGACGATGTCTCGATCGATTTCGCCGACGGCGGCTTCTACGCCCTGCTCGGTCCCTCCGGCAGCGGCAAGACCACGCTGCTGCGCCAGATCGCAGGCTTCGACTTTCCCGACTCTGGTCGCATCTCCATAGGCGGCGAAAGTGTTGAGCGGGTGCCGGTGGAGAAGCGGCGCATCGGCATGGTGTTCCAGAACTACGCGCTCTTTCCCAATATGAGCGTCTCCGACAATGTCGCCTTCGGACTGTCGGTGCGCGGCGAGCCCAAGGCGGTGATTGCCAGCGAGGTGCAGCGCGCACTCGACCTCGTGCAACTCGGCACGCTCGGTGGTCGCCGGCCGCACCAGCTCTCCGGCGGCCAGCGCCAACGGGTGGCGCTCGCTCGCGCGATCGTCACCACGCCGCGCGTGCTTCTCCTCGACGAGCCGCTCGGCGCGCTCGACAAGGCGCTGCGCGTGGACATGCAAATCGAATTGAAGCGTATTCAGCGCGAGATCGGCATCACCACGATCTTCGTCACCCACGACCAGGAAGAAGCGCTGACGATGAGCGACCGCATCGGCATTCTGCGCGATGGCAAGCTGGTGCAGGAAGGCCCGCCCGAGGAGATCTACGATCGGCCGAAGAGTGAGTTTGCCGCCACCTTCCTGGGCGACGCGAACATCCTTCGCGGCAACGCCACTGGTACGGGCATCCGGCTGCCTGACGGAACGGGGATTGCCGCAGGCGCGGGGGTTACGCTTGTCGCCGGCATGAAGGCGAGCTGCGCCGTGCGGCCCGAACGAATCCGCATCGCCACCAATGCCGGCGTTCCGGACCGAGCCCATGCCAACATGCTCACGGGGCGGGTCTCCAAGCGTATCTTCGCCGGCAACAACAGCACATATTTTGTCGATCGCGATGGCCAGACAATCAAGGTCATCGTGCAGAACACCGGCATCGAAAAGCTGGCGGAAGGACAACAGGTGGTGCTGCGCTGGTCGTCCGAGAGTACGGTGCTGATCGACGCGAGCTAGCAGATCCAATCCTTCAGTCTTGCCAGGCGGTCGGCAATCGGGGAAAGCATGGTCGGGCAAACTCCGAAGCGGAATGCTCGATGCCCCTTGAATTGAATGCGGGCGACCAGTCGATGCTGCATGGCGAGCAAGGCTCGGCAGCGGCTGCCGCCATGAAGATCCTGGTCGCCTTCGCGAAGGCGGTCGACGCGCGCAAATTGCTGGACATTGCCGGTGCCCATATCGACGGCTGCCTCTATCACGGCCAGGCCAGCCTCGATTTCGTCGAAAGGCTGATCGAGGGCGGCGGCCGCGTTCGAGTGCCAACGACGCTGAATGTCGGCTCGTTCGATCTGATCCATCCTGGACTGGTGAAGATGACAGCCGCGGAAGAAGTGCCGGCGCGCCGTCTGATGAAGGCGCATCTGGAACTCGGCTGCCAGGCGACTTTCACCTGCGCGCCGTATCAGACGCGGTTTCGGCCAGGGTTTGGCGAGCAGATTGCCTGGGGTGAATCCAACGCCATCGTCTTTGCCAATTCGGTGATCGGTGCGCGGACCAACCGCTATGGCGATTTTATCGATTTGTGCTGCGCAATCACCGGGCGCGCGCCAGCCTGGGGGTTGCACCTGATCGAAAACCGGCGTGGCCAGGTACTGTTCGAGCTGACTGGCGGCCTCGAGCCTACCGACGCCCTGTTTGTCGGCGTCGGGCTGATCGTCGGGCAAAGGAGTGGCGACCGTATTCCGGTGATATCGGGCCTGCCGCCGCCGCGCGACGAGGACCAACTGAAGGCGCTGGGGGCGGCGGCGGCAACAACGGGCGCGGTGGCGCTATTTCATGCCGTCGGCATCACACCGGAGGCGAAGACCCGCGATGAGGCGTTGCACGGCCTGGTGCCGGAGGAAAAAATCCGCATCAGCCGCGCTGACATCGACCATGCTCTGGCCAGGCTGTCGAGCGTCCCCGACGGCGTGCTGCTTGCAGCCGTCTCGTTAGGCACGCCGCATTTCTCCCATGAGGAATGGATGCGCCTGTTGCCGTTGCTGCGCGACGTCGCGCCGAGCAGAGGCGTGCCGATCTATGTCAACACAGGGCGTGCGACGCTGGCGCGGCTGCAGGACGAGGGCGCACTGGCCGGCATGGCAGGGTTCGGCCTCGTTCCGGTCACCGACACTTGCACTTACGTCACCGCGATTCTGGAACGTCTCGACGGCGTGGTGATGACCAATTCGGGCAAATGGGCGCATTACGCACCTGGCAATATCGGTGTCTCGGTGGCCTTCGGTGACATGGAGGACTGCGTCCGCTCGGCTGCTGCCGGCCGCGTCGTGCGAAGCGCGCCATGAGGGGGCCGGACAGAACAGGTACATTCCACCTTGCCGGCTCGGCGCAAGGCCCGGCGCTGGTGCTTTCGCAGGCGCTCAGCTTCTGGGGCGGGATCGACGTCGAAACGGGCGACATCATCGACCATTCGCACCCGAACCTCGGCGGCAACATCGCCGGCAAGATCCTGGTGATGCCGAGCGGGCGGGGGTCGTCGTCCTCGTCTTCGGTTCTGGCCGAAGCTATCCGCAGGGGCACGGCGCCAGCCGGCATTATCCTGGAGCGGCCGGACCCGATCCTTGCCGTCGGCGCCATCGTTGCCGAATTCCTCTACGAAATCAGCATGCCGCTGGTCGTCTGCGAGATATCAGGCATTGTCTCCGGCGACCGGATCGCAATCGGTCTGGGCGAAGATGCCCAAGCGATGGTGAGCAAGATCTAGCCGGCCATCAGTCCTGCCGCGCCCCGCCGCCAATAGGCTGCGGCCAGTGTTTCGTTGCGGCCGAGCGTCAGCGTGCCGCGCCAGTGTTCGCGCACCGTCCTGGCGGCGGCTGCTTCGGCCGCGAACCAGCCGAATGCCGAACCGGTCGGCCATGCGACCGACCGGATGGCGCGCGCCAGCCTGTCGTCGAGCCCGGCCGGCACGCCGTCTCTCGGCAGCCAATGCAGCTCGATACCGGTCGCGTTGTCGATGGCCTGCCGTTCGCCATCGTCCGCGATCTCTATGAAGGCCACGCCTTTGGTCTCGGCGGGCAGCGTCTCCAACATGCGGGCCAGCGCCGGCAGGCCGGTTTCATCGGCGCCCATGAGATACCATGACGCCGGTCGTACTGGACGGCCGACCGGCCCCATGACGCCGATCTTCATGCCAGGCGCCGCCTGCATTGCCCAGCGGGCGCCGACGCTGTCGCCGGAATGGATCAGGAAGTCGACGTCGATAATGCCCTTTTCGACGTCGAGGGCTCGGATGGTATAAACACGCGCTACCGGGCGCCTGTCGTCCGAGGGCCAGGCCGGCAAGCCATTGCTGCCAAGCACGGGCCAGAGCGGATCGGGGACATCCCTGGTCGGGAACAGCATGCGGATATGCATGCCGCCGAATTTTGCGAAGCGCGCCAGATCGTCGCCGGCGAAGCGGATGCGGCGCATATGCGGGGTCAGGCCGTCGACCTGGGTGACGACCATCTCACGGAACTGCGCAAGGCGGATTTCTTCGGCGAGATCGCCGGTCCAGACGATCTCGGGTTTTTCCTCCTTGGCATAGACTTCGACAGCGGTAGCCAGCAGGTCCTTGATGCGGGCCAGCCCATCGCGGTCGGCGGCGTTGGCCCGCATCACCAGCCGCTCCATGTCAAGGGACGCGTCGCCGAAGGCGAAGCGGAAGTCGAGCCGCTGCCCCTCGCGCGAGGCATCGGCATCGAAGCTTTGCAGCCTATCGCTGATGCGGTCGATGTAATGCGGCAGGTTGCGCAGGTTCAAGCGCGCTTCGCAGGCCAGTCCGCTCGCTGATGCTTGCCTCATTCTCAACCTCCGATCCTGCCTGTGAGCGCCACCTTGAAGGTGCGGCCCTTGCCCTGTTCCGTCGCCGCCGTCGTCGACCAGGCGCTTTGCGGGTCGGTGTAGGCGGTGTTGAAGACGTTATCGACGCCGAAATCGAGTTTGGCATGGTCGTTGATGCGCCAGTTGGCAAAGACGTTGACGAGGTCGAAGCCTTCATCCACCACGGCCGGCGCGTCGGGGTTGGTGCGGCTTGTCCGGGTGATCTTGCCGACGCTGAGATATTGCGCACCGACGGTGAGCTGGTTCTCCAGCATGCGGAAACCGACGGTCGCCGAGAAGCGGTCGAGCGGCGTGTTGTTCAGCGCCTGGCCGGAGTAAACGCCGCTGACGACCTTGGCGTCGATCAGGGCGCCGGCGAGGTTCACGAAACCCCAGCCATAATCGTAGACGGCCTCGGCCTCGATGCCCTTCAGCCGTGCGTCGCCGATGTTGATCGCCGTGCGCGGCAACACAGTGAGGTCGACGTCGATATAATCTTCGACGGCGGTGTGGAAGACGTTGACCTTGGCACGAAACAGGTCACCCGCGGCCAGCACATCGTCATATCTCAGATTGATCCCGGCTTCCCAGTTCTTCGCCGTTTCGGGCTGCAGAAGCAAATTGGGCTGGTAGCTGTCGCCGCCGCCATGCGCGCCGCCGCCGCGGTAGACGTCCTGCAGGCCCGGCGCCCGGTAGCCTTCCGAATAGGTGCCGTAGAGTTGGAAGCCTTCCAACGGCGTCATGCCGACGGTAAGGCGGGGCGACCAGCGATCGCCCGAAATCGAGGCTTCCGCCGGCGGCACGGTCTTCGTTTCGCCGTCGAGCTGATAGCCGTCATAGCGGACAGCGGCAATGACCTGCAGCCAGTCGCTGTAGTCGCCCTGCCATTGCAGGAAGCCACCATAGCCCTGCTGTTCGCCGGCGCCGAAATGCGCGGCGTCCGACGAAGCCTCCAGATAGTAGTAATCGAGGCCGTAGGTGAGGGTGTGAGCGATCTCCCAGGCATCGAAGCGCGAGGAGTTCTTCAGGTTGAAGCCGGTCGTTGCGAGGTCGTAGTAGCGGAAGTTGCCGATCGCCGTTGCCGGCCAGACCTGCGTCTGCTCGGCGCGCGTGCGGTTGTGGTAGGCGTTGACACTGAGGTCGATCAGCTCGTTGTCGTCCGGCCTCCACGTATAGCCAGCCGTATAGGTCTGGTTGGTCGTGTCGGTGTCGTAGCGGCTCAGCGTCGGCGAGGTCGAGCCGCTCGATCCGGTGACCTGGTCGCCGTAGCGCTGCAGGATCGCGCCGAGCTTGAGCTCGTGGCCGTCGGCGGGCCGCAGGGTCGCCTTCATATAGCCGCTGGTGATGCTCTCGCCGGTCCACGGCACGGTGTCGCCATTGCCATCGGTGTAGCTGTCGCGGTCGCGGTAAATGAGGTTGCCGATGATGTCGGCGTCGTCGCTGAAACGGTAGGCGCCGGTGGTGCTGGTGGTGAAGCCGTCGCCATTATCCTCATAGCCCAGCTTCTCGCTCAGCGCCCAGCGTTCCTCCTGCTTGAGGAAATCGCCGGCATCCCTGGTCTCGAAGGAGACGACGCCGCCGATGCCGCCCGAACCATAGGCATTCGAGACCGGGCCGCGAATGACGGTCGCTTCCTTGATCAGTTCCGGCTCGACATAGAACGAGCCCGAGCCGTGTCCGACGCGCCAGTAATCCTGGCGGGCGCCGTCGAGCGTCACCACCACGCGGCCATATTGTTCGAGGCCGCGAATGTTGATGGCGGTCGCCGGATCGTCGCCGTTCATCGAGGCGGCAACGCCGGGCGTGGTGCGGAACATGTCGGCGGCGGTGTCGGGCTGGATGCGTTCGAGCTCTTCCTGATCGACGGCGCTGATGGCGGCCATCGATTCGATGATCGCCGTCTTGATCATCGTCGCCGAGATGGTGATCAGGTCGAGCACGGTCGGCTCGTTCTGCGCAGTTCTAGCCTGCTGGGCGACCTTGACCGGCCGGTCGGCCTTGGCGGCGGCGCCTTTCTTCTCCGGCTCCTGCGCGGCGGCCAGCGGCGCGGCACACAGGCCGAGCGCGAAGGCGACCGCGGTGCTCGCCATCAAGGTTTTGTTGCTTGTCAGTTTCATGCGTGCAGCCCCCGGAAAAAGCAAAGATTGCTGGCGGTGGCCGTTGGCCCTGGCTGGCATGATGGAGAAGCCTCGACACGCGGGCCGGGCAGGGTTACTTATTAAAACATGATGATAATAGTCAACTTAATTTTACAGGCCGCGACCATGACCGAATTATCTAAAATGGAGCAGCGAAACGGCGGGCTCTGCAGCGGTAGACGGCGGAGGCAGACGCGCTGGTTTCAATCGGGCGGGGTGGTAACGGTGCTGATGCTGGCGCTTTCTGCTTTTGCGCCGTCTTGCGGCTTCAAGGCGCTGGCCGCCGAGACGGTTGTCGATGCATCGGGGCGCACTGTCGCGACCGGTCCAGGGACCAGGATCCTGACACTCGGTTCCGATGTTACCGACATCGTCGATGCGCTGGGTGCCGGCGAGCGGATCATCGCCGTCGATCGCGGCAGCAAATATCCCGCTTCCGTCGCGCAAAAGCCCAATGTCGGCTACCGGCGCCAGTTGTCCGCCGAAGGCTTGGTCGCGCTTCGCCCGGACCTGATCCTGGCGGCCGAAGACAGCGGGCCGCCGGAGGCGATCGAAGTGCTCAAATCGCTGGCGATCCCGATTGTTCTTGTCCCGGAAGACAACAGTCCTCAAGGCATCGACCACAAGATTACGTTGATCGCCGCCTCGCTCCACCTCGAGGACAAGGGCAGGAAGGTTTCAAGGCAAGTGCTCGACGCCTTCCAGGCCGCTGCCGACCTCGCCGCGAAAATGCCGGCCGAGCGACGCAAGAAGGTGGTGTTCTTCCACGGCCTCGTGCGGCTGAGTGCTGCCGGTGCGGGCACTGCGGCCGACGCGATCATCCGCTATGCCGGCGGCATCAATCCGATGGCCGTAGTGCAGGGTTACAAGGCAGCGTCGGAGGAGAAGCTGATCGAAATGGCGCCCGACGTCATCCTGATGATGAGCGACGGCAAGGGCGGACCCACCGCCGAGCAGGTGTTCGCCACGCGCGCGCTGAGCGCCACGCCGGCGGCGAAGGCAAAGGCGCTGATCGTATTGGACGGCGCCTATATGGTCGGCTTTGGCCCGCGCACCGCCGATGCGATCCGCGATCTGGCGCAGGCGCTGTATCCGGAGACAGCAGGCGCCGACTAAGTCATGAACTTTATGACGTCATGTTCAGCGGGTACTCGCGCCCCATCTACCCCAAGCTTCCGTTCAGATCTCCGGGATGCTTTCCCTGAAGATCACCTGCAGTCTTGGCTGGTGCAACTCGTAAGGCAATCCCCTGACCGCATGGGTCAAGGTGTTGAGCGCCTCGCGGGCTTCGACTCGCGGGTTCTGGTCGATGACCGCGTCGAGCGTGCCGTCGAGCAAAAGCTCCTTGGTGCCTTCCGTTACCTCATGGCCGAGAAAGACGGTCGACAGTGCACGCCCGCGTTCCCTTAGCGCGCGGGCGATGCCGGTGTTGCCGGCGCCGACATTGTAGATGGCGGCCAGATCCGGGTGCCGGTCCAGCAGGGCGGAAGCCTCCGAATAGGCCTTTTCCCGATCGTCGAGCATTTCGCGCATCTCGACGATCTGCAGATTGGGCGATTCTTCCGTCAGTATGTGGCGGAAGCCCATCTCGCGCTCTTCGTGGCCGCGGTAGGAGAGCGAACCGGCGAACAGCGCGACCTTGCCCGGACGCTCCGCGCCCATGAAGCGGTTGAGCAGGTAGCCGGCGAGCCGGCCGGCGGCGCGGTTGTCGATGCCGATATAGGCAACCCTCGGCACATGCAGGATGTCGGAAGCGATGGTGACGACCTTGACGCCGCTGGCCGAAAGCGAGCGGATCGCCTCGCGGACCGTCGGATGGTCGAGCGCGATCACACCGACGCCTTGTGTCTGCCCGTGCAGTTCCTGCAGCAGACGGGCAAGCCGGTCCGGATTGAAGCCTTCGATAGTGGCGACGCGGACGTCGAGGTCCGGCCGCGACTGCGCCTGCCCCTCGATCTGGCGGTGCAGCATCTTGATGAAGGAATTGGTGCCGGCGGGCAGGGCGAAATCGAGCCGTATAACCTCACCAGGTATCGCGTTGCGCGAGTTCGGATTATTCGAATTTTCAGCGATATAGCCAAGCCGTTGCGCCGTTTCGAGCACGACCTCGCGGGTGCGCGCCCTGACCCCGGCGCGGTTGTTGAGCACACGGTCGACCGTGGCGGCGGAAACGCCGGCTTCCCGGGCTATGTCTGTCAGGGTGGACCGCACTGTCGATCACCTCATTCCAAAATGCGCCAAGGGCGCATCGAGATTACGCATTTCATGGGTCCGCTGTCGAAGCGGCGGCTTCATCGCCAGCCGCGATTCTGATGGGAAATGATGTAACCAGCCTTGGCCAATGCGCAAGCTGCCGCGCTACACCAAAATGCCGAAACGGACCAAAGCGGGGAGGTGGGCAGCCCGGCTCCCTCAAATTCAAGCACCGGCTTCAGTGTGAGTGCCTTGATACACGCCATTCGTCCCCTCCCATGAGATATTATGAGGTGTCTTGATTATTTATGATGTTGACAGGCTTCGTATAGTGCCGTCAATATCCATCATAAGGGCCGTGGAGGAACAAGGCCCTGAGGGAGGAGTTCCAATGTCGAATTTGATCCGCGTGTCGCGGCGCCGTTTGCTGGCGTCCGGTGGAAAGGCGGCAGTCCTTGTTGCTGCCGCAGGTATCGCACCGAAATTCATTCGCCCAAGCCGTGCCTATGCGGCCGATGCCCTGGCGCCCGGCATGATCGGTGGCCCGACGGGCTTCGACGGCTCGGAGCGCTATCAATATGGCGCTGACACGCCCGAGGGCCGCGCCATTGAGGCGGCCAAGGCGATGAAGGGCGCCGGCAAGGCGCCGGCCAAGATCGTGCTTGGCCTGTCCGATGGTTCGATCGGCCAATTGACGCAGCCGTTTCCGGCCGGTGCGCCGTCGATCAAGGATCTCTGGGAGAAGGAAACCGGTATTCCGCTCGAGATCGTCGGTGTGCCGAACGGCCAGGAATTCACCAAGACGATGCAGGACATCTCCACCAAGGGTGGAGCGTATGACATCTACGCGGTCGAATGGAACCGTCTTGGCGACCTCGCCGAGACCGGCGGCATCCTCAAGCTCGACGACTTCGTCGCGCAGTACAAGCCGGAATGGGACGATCCCGAGCGCGGCTATGTCAATGGCGCCAAGGGCGTCTCGCTGCTCAATCAGTATCGCGGCTCGACCTATGGCGTGTCGCTGGATGGCGACTTCCAGACCTGGGTCTACCGCACCGATCTGTTCGGCGACGCAGCCGAGAAGAAGGCCTTCTCCGACAAATACGACTATGAACTGGCGGCGCCGAAGACCTGGAAGCAGCATGACGAGATCGCAGCCTTCTTCCAGCGCCCGGACAAGGGCCTGTTCGGCTCGACCGATCTGCGCAACCAGGGCTGGGGCTATACCAACTGGTATCAGCGTTATGTCTCAATGGCTTCGCCCAATCAGTTCTTGTTCGACGATACCGGCAAGCCGCTGATCAATTCGGAGCAAGGTATTGCGGCGACCAGCGAGTACATCGCGTCGCTTGCGCACCATTCGCCGGATGCGATCTCCTGGGGCTGGCCGGAGCAGTACGGCAATTTCGCAAAGGGCGGTGCGGCCATGACCTGCGCCTTCTCCAATCTGCCGAAATTCCTCGATAATGCCGGCAACAAGGATTCAGCTGTCACCGGCAAGATCGGCTCGATGCTGCCGCCCGGCCGCGAGATCGACGGCAAGCTGGTCAGCCGTTCGGTGCTGTGGCTCAATCTGTCGGCGTCGGTGTCTTCGCAGGCCAAGAACCCGGAGGCCTGCTACCTGTTCCTGCAATGGCTGGGATCTAGTCGCATCTATGCGTGGATGACCGCCAACCCGGGCGGTTACTTCGATCCGTTCCGGCTGTCGGATTTCTCCGATCCGCTGGTCCGCCAGACCTATCATGCTTACCACATGGACGTGGTGCGCGAGACGGTCGCCCGCACCGTGCCCACCATCAACTATCCCGGCGCCACCGCCTTCCACAATGCGCTGGACGAGAACCTCGTCGCCGCGCTGACCAAGGCCAAGACAGCAGAGCAGGCGATGGCCGACACCGAGGCCGAGTGGAAGAAGATTGCCCGCCGCATCGGCGAGGAGAAGCTTCTCGAAGCCATCAAGACCAACAAGGAGGCCTGGCCCACCGTTCTCGATCCGATCGCCTGATCCTCCCGGATCTTACCAAGAGGGGAGGAGTGATTGCTCTTCCCCTCGATAACGAAGGACCCAGCAAAGCCGCAAGATGAAGCGTTCAGTTCCTTTCGAGATATTCCGCTATGCCGCGATCTTTGCGGCAATGGCGGTGACGCTGGTGCCGATCCTGTGGATGATGTCGATGGCGTTCAAGCCGATCGCCGAATGGTCGGCGACCGGCGCCGACCTGACCTGGTGGCCGAAGAACCCGACACTCAGCAATTTCCGCTTCGTCTTCGGTGAATCGACCAACAATCTTATCGTCGCGCTCGACCGCACAGCTTTGAAGCCGATCCTGTCGTCGCTGCTGTCGGCCACGTTCGGCACGGCGATCGCCATGTCGGCGGGCACAGCGGCGGCCTACGGGCTGTCGCGCTTCAACTCGGGCCAGAACCTGCCGCTGGCGCTGATCCAGCTTCGCCTGTTTCCGCCGATGGCGGTCATGACCCCGGTGATGATCATGTGGGCCTTCCTCAACTTCACCGACAGCTGGTGGGGGCTGTCGCTGATCTACGGCATCGTCACGCTGCCTTTCGCCTTCTGGCTGATGAAGACCTTCTTCGACGACATGCCGCGCGAGATCGAGGAGGCGGCACTGGTCGAGGGCTGTTCGCGGTGGCGCGTCTTCACCCGCATCACGCTGCCGATGATGCGGGCGCCGCTGGCCAGTGCCGCGCTGTTCGTCTTCATCCTCAACTGGTCGGACTATCTGATTGCGCTGCTTCTGACGACGCGCGAATGGGTCACGGTCCCGGTCTACATGGCCTCGCTGTCCTCCTCGATGACCGGACAGCTCTACGGCGCCAAGGCAGCTCTCGGCCTGATCGCCGCGGTGCCGCCGGTGATCATGGGCATCGCCATCCAGCGTCATCTGGTGCGCGGGCTGACCTTCGGGGCGCTCAAGCAATGAGCTCGGTGACAGCCACGATTTCGGAGGGCGACATGCAAGCCTCCAAGGCGGCGTCGGTGTTGCCGGACGAGGGCGCGCGGCTCGGATTCCGGCTGACCCTGCCGGCGCAGATCCTGGTGCTGTTCATCGCCGTCTTCCCGCTGCTGATGCAGCTCTACATCAGCCTGACCGACTGGTCGCCGCTGTCGGGCACCGGCTGGTGGAATGCCTGGTCGATGTGGAACAGTTTCGCCAATTACACCGACCTTGCCGCGGACGCGCGCTTCTGGAGCGCGCTGAAGCGCACGGCCATCGTCATGATCGTCTGCGTGCCGGCGGAGTTCCTGCTCGGCCTCGCGCTGGCGACGCTGTTTGCCGACGAGTTTCCCGGCAAGCGGATCTTCTATTCGATCCTCTTGATGCCGATGATGGTGGTGCCGGCGGTGGCCGGCTACATGTTCTTCATGCTGTTTCAGTCGGGCGGCCCGGTCAACGACATCCTGTCGGCGATGTCAGGCTTTCCCGTCACCATCGCCTGGCTCTCGGATCCGACGCTGGCGCTGATCGCGGTGATGGTCGCCGACATCTGGCAGTGGACGCCGCTAATGTTCCTGATCCTGCTTGCCGGCCTGGTCGGCGTGCCGGAGGACCAGATCAAGGCGGCGACGCTGCTCGGCGCCAACCCCTGGCAGCGCTTCGTCACCATCGTGCTGCCGAAGATGAAGACGATCATCATCATTGCGCTGGCGATCCGGGTGATCGAGAACTTCAAAATATTCGACACCCTCTACATCATGACCGGCGGCGGTCCCGGGGTCGCTACCGAAACCATCTCCGTTTACATCTACAAGCTCACCACGCAGGACCTGATCTGGGGCTATGTGGCGGCAATCGCGCTGGCCATATTGATCGTGCTGTCCATCGCCGCTGTGTTTGCCATGAAACGCATGGCCCGGGTACGCGAGGTGGCGGCATGAGCACGATCCATCTGCAAAACCTTGTCAAGAAATTTGGCGACTTCACTGCGCTGCAGACGATGGATCTGGCCATTGCCGACGGCGAGTTCATGGCGCTGCTCGGGCCGTCCGGCTGCGGCAAGTCGACGACGATGAACATGATCGCCGGCATGGAAGAGCCGACCAGCGGCAAGATCCTGTTCGGCGAACGCGACATGGCCGGCGTGCCGATGGGGCGGCGCGGCGTCGGCTTCGTCTTCCAGAACTATGCGATCTTCACTCATATGAGCGTGCGGCAGAACCTCGCCTACGGCCCGAAAATGCGCGGCGCACCAAAGGCCGAGATCGACCGCCGCGTCGGCGCCATTGCCGAGATGCTGCAGCTGACGCCGCTGCTCGACCGCAAGGCCGACCGGCTTTCGGTCAACATATTGCAGCGGGTGGCGATTGGCCGTTCGGCGATCATGGAGCCGGCGATCTTCCTGCTCGACGAGCCACTGTCCAATGTCGACGCCGCCTTCCGGGCGGTGATGCGGACCGAATTGAAGCAACTGCAGCGGCAGTTCCGGCAGACCATGGTCTACGTCACCCACGATCAGCTCGAAGCGATGACCATGGCCGACCGCATCGCGGTGATGGACCACGGCGTGCTGCAGCAGGTCGGCACGCCACTGGAAGTCTACAACAACCCGGCCAACGTCTTCGTCGCCCGCTTCATCGGTGCGCCGGGCATGAACCTGCTCAAGGGCTGGTTGGCGGAAAGTGACCGTGGCCTGGTCGTCGATCTTGGCCCACTCGGGGCGACGCCGCCGCTGCCGGTCGAGATCGCCAATGCCGCCAGCCGGATGCGCGGCGAGGTGTTTTATGGCTTTCGACCGGAGCAGGTGACGCTGGCCGAAAGCGGCCGTGGCCTCTGCATGCCGGTGAGTTTCGTCGAGCGGATCGGCGCGCGCACCATCATCCATCTTGGCGAGGGAGAGACCGCGGTGAAGGCGGTGTTCGACAATGATGTCGGGCTGGCGATCGGGCAGACAGCCGTCGTCGCGCCTGCGGCGGAGGCGGTGCGCGTCTTCGACGCCGCTACCGGCCTTGCGTTGAGAGCAGGTTGAGATGGCCGATATCGTTTTCCGTAATGTGACAAAACGCTATGGCGGCACGCTGGCTGTCGACGATGCCTCGTTCGCGGTCAACGACAACGAGTTCTTCTGCTTCTTCGGGCCGCCGCTGTCGGGCAAGTCGACGATACTCCGTCTGGTGCTCGGGCTGGAAACCCCGGACACGGGCGAGATCCTGATTGGCGGCAAGCCGGTCAACACGGTGTCGCCGGCGGAGCGCAATGTCGCCATGGTGTTCCAGAATCTGGCGCTGTTCCCGCATATGAGCGCGCGCGACAACATCCGTTTTCCTTTGGTCGAGCGGAAGGTGGCAGAAGCCGAGATCGAAAAACGCGTCGCCGATGTCGCGGCCAAGCTGCATATCGGACATATCCTGCACAAACCGCCGGCGCAGCTTTCCGGCGGTGAGCGGCAGCGGGTCGCGATCGCCCGCGCGCTGGTGCGTGATCCCGCCGCGTATCTGATGGACGATCCGATCTCGGCGCTCGACGCCCGGCTGCGCGAGGAGACGCGCGTCGAGCTCAAGCGCATCCAGCGCGAGCTCGGCAAGACGCTGATCTATGTCACGCACGACCAGGAAGAGGCGATGTCGGTCGCCGACCGCATGGCCATCCTGGAGAGCGGCAAGATCAGGCAGATCGGCGCGCCGGCCGAGATCTATGACCGGCCGGCCAGCACCTATGTGGCGCGGCTGCTCGGCTCGCCGATGATGAACATATTGAAGTCGGTGCACGGCGCGGAAGGCGTGGAGGCGGCCGAAGGCACGATCCGCATCGCGGACAAGGCGGCGCCGGCCGATGCCGTCGAGATCGGGCTCAGGCCGGAAGACATCAAGGTCAAGGCCTGGTCGGATGGAATCTCGGACGGGGGCGCGGGCCGCCCGGCGCGAGTGTTCGAGGTCGAGCCGCTCGGCGGCTACACCGTGGTGACGCTCGCCGCCGGGCAGGCGCGCCTGCGGGCGCTGTTGCGCGGCCAGCCGGACATCAGGCCGGACGCGATGGTGGCGATATCCTGCGAGCCGGGCAGGGTGCATTATTTCGGGCAAAGCGGGGAAGCGCTGGCAAGATGACGGCGGCTGCAAGAAACGAGCTTCGGGAGGAACATATGGCAAGCGAAGAAATAGCGGGCAACGGCTTCGAGCCGGACGTTAAAGTCCGCACCAGGGAATACAGGATCGGCTGCGTCGGCGCCGGTATGATCATGGCCGAATGTCACCTTGCCGCCTACAAGGAAGCTGGTTTTCCGGTGGTGGCGATCGCCTCGCGCACCAAGGCCAGCGCCGAGAAGGTCGCCAAGCGCTGGGATATCCCGACCGTCCATAACACGCCGGAACAACTCATCGAGGACAAGAACGTCGAGATCATCGATCTTGCCTTTCCGCCGGACCAGCAGCCGGCGCTGATCCGCCATGCGCTGAACCAAGCACATATCAAGGCGATCCTGGCGCAGAAGCCACTGGCGCTGTCGCTCGATGAAGCCGTCAAACTGCGCGACGAGGCGGCCAAGGCCGGCAAGATCCTCTCGGTCAACCAGAACATGCGTTACGACCAGTCGATGCGCGTCTTGAAGCAGATCATCGACAGCGGCGCGCTCGGCGACATCGTCTTCGCCCAGATCGACATGCATGCGATCCCGCACTGGCAGACCTTCCTCGAGGACTATGACCGGCTGACGCTCGCCAATATGAGCGTCCACCATCTCGACGTACTGCGCTTCCTGTTCGGCGATCCCCTGGAGATCACCACCCTGACCCGCAAGGATCCGCGCACCCGCTTTGATCATTCGGACGGCATCATCGTGTCGACGCTGCGGTTCCCGTCCGGCGTGTTCGCCGTATCGCTGGAGGATGTCTGGTCCGGTCCGCGCCAGGAGGGCTACCAGGACGACCAGCACATCAACTGGCGCGTCGACGGCACCAAGGGTGTCGCCAAAGGCACCATCGGCTGGCCGACGGGCGCTGCGTCGACGCTGACCTACGCCTCGACCGAGACCACCGATGGTCAATGGGTGACACCCAGCTGGGACACGATGTGGTTCCCGCATGCTTTCATCGGCGTCATGGAGCAGCTTCAGCACGCGGTTAAGACGGGCGAGCCGCCAGCGCTGTCCGTCGCGGACAATGTCAAGACCATGGCGCTGGTCGAAGCCGGCTACCGCTCGATCGACAAAGGCCGGACGGTCAAGCTTTCCGAAATATCAACTGACTGAATCACTTACAGGGAGGAATTCACACCATGATGCAGGCAGGTATTTTCACGGGTTATTTCCCGTATGGCCTCAAGGAAACCGCGCAGAAGATCCGTGCGCTCGATTTCAACACCGTGCAGCTCGACCTGCATTTCAGGGATATCGACCTGTCGTCCGGGCAGATCACCAAGGACAAGGCCAAGACCGTCCGCGATACGTTCCGCGACCACAATCTGCCGATCTGCTGTGTGTCGGGCTACACCAACATCATCCATCCGGATATGGGCGAGCGCGAGAGGCGCGTCGGCTATTTGAAGGAGATCATCCGCAACGCGCGCCATTTCGGCACCCCTTACGTGATCTCGGAAACGGGTACCTACAACACCGAATCCGACTGGGTGCATCACCCGAAGAACAAGACCGAGGAAGGGTTCGAGGAATGCCGCAAGGTCATCGCCGACCTTGCCCAGACGGCCTATGACCACGGCGCGGTCTTCCTGCTCGAAACCTATGTCAACAATGTCGTCGGCTCGGTCGAGGAGACGGTGAGGATGTTCGCGCAGGTCGACCACCCGGGCCTCGGCCTGTTGATGGACCCGACCAACTATTTCGAAACCCACAATATCGACCGGATGGATCAGATCCTGAACCAGGTGTTCGACACGCTGACCGACAAGATCAAGATCGCCCACGCCAAGGACGTCAAGCGTTCCGGCGGCGACAAGTCGGAGAAGCACGCAGACATTGGCGACGAGGACGCGCTGGAGAGCCACACTTTCCGCGGCGTCGGTGAGATCGAGCTGCCGGCGCCCGGCCTCGGTTCGCTGAACTACGACCTTTATCTCAAGCGGCTGGCCGAAAAGCACCCGAACATCCCGGTCATCATCGAGCATCTTTCGGAAGACGACGTGCCGCGCGCCAAGAAATTCCTCGATGGGAAATTCCGCGCCAACGGACTGTGATGGCGCGGTTCGGCTACGAAACAAGGGAGGAAGAGAAATGTTGAAATTCGCGTTGAAAATCGCGGCTGCCGCGACGGTTCTAGCCGGTGCAACGCTGGGTACTCCGGCGGTGGCGCAGGACGCCCAGAAGACGTTCTACCTGTTGTCGCATGGCGGCCCGTCGGATGCCTTCTGGATCGACTGGAATGCCGGCGCGACCAAGGCCTGCGACCAGCTCAAGGTGACCTGCAAGATCTCGTTCAGCGGCGGCGACATGGCGGCGCAGAAGGAAGCCTTCAACTCGGCACTCGCCGCCAAGCCGGACGGCATCGCCACGACTTCGGCGCAGCCCGGCCTGTGGACCGAGGAGGTCAAGGCAGCGAAGGCGGCCGGCATCCCGATCGTGTTCTTCAACACCGACGATCCGGCAACCGGCCGGCAAGCCTATGTCGGCGCCGACCTTAGGGAAGCCGGTGTCATCTGGGCGAAATATCTGGTCGACCACAAAATGGTGAAGCAGGGCGACAAGGTGTTCCTGCCGGTCGAAGTGCCGGGTGCCAGCTACCAGCAGCTCGAGACCGAAGGCATTGCCAGCGTCTTCGATCCGCTCGGCATCAAATATGACGTGGTCGATTGCGGCACCGATCCGGCCGGCATCATCGCCAAGATGACGGACTACATGGTGGCCAACAATCCGCCGGCAATCATCGCGCTCGGCGATTCCGTCGCGGCCAGCGTCAAGCGGGTGTTCGATGGCGCCGGCGTGCCGGCCGGCAAGATTCCGGTCGTCGGCTGGGGCAATTCGAAGGAAACGGCCGAGTCCGTCAAGGCCGGTTTCGTCAACGCGGCTGCCTGGCAGTTCCCGTCGGCGCAGGGCTTCATGCCGGTGGCGCTGCTCGGGTTGGCCGCCGCCGGCGAACCGATCGGCTACGACATCCACACTTTCAGCCTCTACGACGCCTCGAGCGTCGAACCGATCCTGAAACTCTACAACAAGTGATTGGAACTGACGCCCGCCGCGCAGGCGGGGGGGCGTCACCCTGAGATATGGTCCAAGCAGTCATGACAATTGCCGCAGAAGAGGAAATGCCGCGTGCCAAACGCAGGTCGAGCCTGATCCGCTCGCCGCAGTTCTCTTCGCTCGTCATCCTGATCGTCCTGCTTGCGGTGTTCGCGATCGCCGACGCGAATTTCCTGTCGCCGCTCAACATCTCCAACATGATGGCGTTCCTGCCCGAGCTCGGCATCATAGCGCTCGGCATGACGCTGCTTCTGACGGCGGGCGAGTTCGACCTTTCGGTTGGTGCTGTGTTCGGACTGGCGCCGGTTGTCGTCATGCTTCTGGTGCAGAACGGCGGGGTGGATATTGGCGTGGCGCTGCTGGCCGGCCTGCTGCTCTGCATAGCGATCGGTGCTATCAACGGGCTGATCGTCACCAAGATCGGCATCTCCTCCTTCCTGGTGACGCTGTCGATGCTGCTGGTTGTGCGTGGGGCAGCGCTTTACATCACCCAAGGCTTTCCGCTGAAGTCCTGGGACCAGCCCGGCTTCTTCGTGACGCTGCTGGCCGGCAGCCTCAATATCGGAACGTTCCGTTTCTATACCTCGCTGTGGTGGTTTATCGGCCTGTCGCTGCTGGCAATCTATGTGCTGCGCTACGCCAAGCTCGGCAACTGGATCAGCGCCATCGGCTCGAACCGTAACGCTGCCGTAGCGCGCGGTGTGCCGGCCGATGCGGTCAAGATCTGGCTGTTCATCCTGACCTCGGTGCTGGCCGGTCTCGCCGGCATGATCAGCGCCTTCCGCATCTCTGCCGCCTCGCCGGTGGCCGGCACCGGCTACGAACTCGAAGTGATCGCCATGGTGGTGGTCGGCGGCACGGCGCTGACCGGTGGGCGCGGCACCATTTTAGGTACCATCGTCGGCGCGCTGATGCTGCGCAGCATCCGCAACGGCATCGTGCTGATCGGCGTGCCTGGGCTCGCCTACAACATCTTCGTCGGCGTCATCATCCTTGCCATGCTCATTCTGCACGCTTTGCTGCAGAAGAACGCCGCCAGGAGCTGACCATGGAAGTGCTTCGGCTGCACAACCTGCAAAAGTCCTTCGGCAGCGTCCGCGCCCTGAAGAGCGCCTCCTTCACGCTCAACGAGGGCGAAGTGGTGGCCTTGCTCGGCGACAACGGCGCCGGCAAATCGACGTTGATCAAGGCGATCTCCGGGGTGTTTCCGGTCGACCGCGGCGACATCTATGTGCGCGGCCAGAAGGTCTCCATCCGCTCGACGCGCGATGCGATGGATCTCGGCATCGAGACCATCCACCAGGACACCTCGCTGGCACCGGACCTCAGCATCGCGCGCAATCTTTTCCTCGGCCGCGAGCCGGTCAACCTCAAATGGCTGGGTGTGTTCGCGCCGCTCGATCTCGCGCAATTGCGCGATGCCGCCTCGGCTCTTTTGAAGCGCGTCGGCATCTCGAAGAAGCTCGACGCCGATGCGCTGGTCAGCACGCTGTCGGGCGGCGAACGCCAGTCGATCGCCATCTCGCGCGCCATGCAATTCGCCGCCAAGGTCATCATCCTCGACGAGCCGACCAACAATCTCGGCGTCGAGGAAACGCACGGCGTGCTGCGCTTCGTCAAGGAAGTGCGCGACGCCGGTCACTCGGTGCTTTTGATCACCCACAACATCCATCACGTCTTCCAGGTCGCCGACCGCATCATCGTCATGCGGCGCGGCGAGATCGTCGCCGAGCAGACGGTCGCCGACACCGACCTGCTGACCGTGGAAAGTATCATCACCGGCGCCGACATGTCGGCCCTGCTCAAGGAGACGAGAGCCAAGTGAAGGACGGGAGCAAAGTGAAGGAACTGGCCGTCACATGGTAGAGCTTTACGGCAAGACGCTGTCGCGCCGGCAGGTCTCGGAACGCTCGGGCATGCTGTCGCAGTTCGCCGGCGTGCGACTGATGACGCTTGGCGACGGCGTCGAGCGCGGCATCCGCATGCTCGAATTCCGCACCGGCTCGGGCCTGCGCTTCACCGCGCTGGTCGACCGGGCGCTCGATATCGCCGATTGCGACTTCAAGGGCCAGGCGATCGGCTGGCATTCGCCGAGCGGCTTTCGCAATCCCGGCCTGCACGAGTATGAAGGCGAGGACGGGCTGGCCTGGGCGCGGTCGTTTTCCGGCCTTCTACTGACCTGCGGCCTCGACCATATATTGTTCATGAACGAGGTACCCGCCGACACCTACAACTATCCGCCGAAGAAGACGGTGCGCCATTCGCTGCATGGCCGCATCAGCACCATCCCGGCGCGGCTGAGTGGCTACGGCGAGACCTGGGACGGCGACCGCTGCGTGTTGTGGGCCGAAGGCATCGTCCAGCAATCGACTGTATTCGGCGAGGATCTGCATCTATTGCGGCGGATCGAGGCCGATGTCGGCGGCAACGAGATCCGGCTTTCGGACCGTGTCGTCAATCACGGTTTCAACCGAACACCGCATATGTTTTTCTACCACATCAATGTCAGCCATCCGGTGCTTGACGAGGGCGCGCGCTATCTGGCGCCGATAAGGGATGTCGTTTGGGCCGGGCATGCCGGCGAGCGTTATGAGGCGCAAAAGGTCGGCTATCGCACGGTCCCGGCGCCGCAGCCGCGTTTCAGCGAACAGGTCTGGCAGCACGAGCTCGGCGCTGGCAGCACCGGCGAAGTCCCGGTGGCGGTGGTCAACGATAGGCTCGGCCTCGGGTTCGAGGTGGTCACGCGCAAGGACCAATTGCCCTGCACCTACCAATGGCAGAATTTCCAGGCTGGACAGTACGCGCTTGGCATCGAGCCGTCGACGCATCATGTGCTGGGAAATCTGGCGGCGCGCGAACGCGGCGAGATGATCTGGCTGGAGCACGGCGAGAGCCGCTCGTACGATGCGGTGTTCCGGGTTCTCGACGGCGCCGGCGAGATCGCCGCCGCCGAGAGCCGGATCGCGGCAATCGCCAGGCAGCCGCAGCAGGATTATCCCCAGCCGTCGGGCCGTTTTCCTGTTCTTGGAGGCAGGTCGTGATAATGGCTAGGACGATACGAGACACCAGTTGGGAGGCTGGTCCCGGCCGGAGCGGGGAGGGTTCGCGGCCGAGCTGGAATTGGAGGTCACAATGGCTGGCACGGTAAAGCGCGATTACAGCCTGGTCGGCGAAAGCACGCGCAGGGCGATCGAGACGGGACTGGCCTCGGCGGAGTGGTACCACACCGATGTCCCCCGCAAGGCGATCAAGGAGTTGATGCAGCGCTCAGACGGCCCGGCGATCCGCGACACGATCATCTGGATCATCGCCATCCTCGGCTCCGCCGCCGGCGCCATCTATTTCTGGGGCACCTGGTGGTGCGTGCCGTTCTTCTTCGTCTACGGCGTGCTCTACGGCTCCTCCAGCGACTCGCGTTGGCACGAATGCGGCCACGGCACGGCTTTCCGCACGCGCTGGATGAACGATGTCGTCTACCAGATCGCCAGCTTCATGCTGATGCGCAATCCGGTGACCTGGCGCTGGAGCCATGCCCGGCACCATACGGACACGATCATCGTCGGCCGCGACGCCGAGATCGCCGTGATGCGCCCGCCGGACCTGCTGCGTGCCGCGCTGGCTTTCACCGGCATCCTCGATTTTCGCTATTCGCTTCCGGCGCTGGTACGCCAGGCGTTCGGCAAGCTGACGCCCGACGAGAAAAGCTACGTTCCCGAGATGGAACAGCACAAGGCCGTCATCGCGGCGCGCTGGCATATCGCGATCTACATCGCGACGATCGCGCTCGCCGTGTTCATGCGGTCGTGGATACCGGTGGTGCTCATCGGCGTGCCGCGCCTCTACGGCACCTGGCACATGGTGCTGACCGGCCTGCTGCAGCATATCGGTCTGGCCGACAACGTCGTCGACCACCGGCTCAACACCAGGACCGTCTACATGAATCCGATCAGCCGGTTCATCTACTGGAACATGAACTACCACGTCGAGCATCACATGTTCCCGATGGTACCGTATCACGCGCTGCCCAGGCTGCATGAACTGATCAAGCACGATCTGCCCGAGGCGAACCCGTCGATATGGCATGCCTATCGCGAGGTCTGGCCGGTCCTGCTCAGGCAGCTCAAATACGAGGATTATTTCCTTAAGCGCGAACTGCCGCCAACGGCACGGCCCTATCGTGGCGAGTTCCACGAAGTGAACATGTCGGCAGCGGCTGAGTAGGCACTGCACGAGCGCAACGCAGAAATTTCAGGAGAAGCAGAGATGGCCGATTGGGTCGAAGCGTGCGCCGTGGACGATGTCGAAGAGGAAGATGTCATCCGCTTCGACCATGGCGGCCGCACCTTCGCGATCTACCGTTCGCCGGACGATGAATTCTTCGCCACCGACGGGTTTTGTACGCATGAACAGGCTCATCTGGCCGACGGGCTTGTCATGGACGACATCATCGAATGCCCCAAGCACAATGGCCGCTTCAATTACAAGACCGGCCAGGCGAAGGGCGCTCCCGTTTGCGTCAATCTCGCGACCTATCCAGTCAAGGTCGAAGCTGGCAAGGTGATGATCCAGATCGCCTGACCGGCCTTCTGTCACGTAGCAAAGGGGACCAAAATCCATGAGCCGGAAAAGACCGACCGTCGCCGACCTGCGCGCCATGAAGGGCAAGCGGCAGCTGACGATGCTGCGCGTGCTGACGATGGACGAGGCCGAGGCCGCCGAACGCGCCGGCGTCGATATCGTCTCGGTGCCGCCGGAGCTGGTGCTCAATCCGCAATATCGCGATGCGGCACCCAGCCTGTTCACCATGCCGGGCGAGAATTTCTTCGAGATCGGCACCGCCGATGATTTCGTCCGCTGGGCGTTCCGGCTCTACAAGGCCAGCGCCGATGCGGTCTATTGCAGCGCCGGCTACGCCACCATCAAACGGATGGCCGACGATGCAATTCCGGTGATCGGGCATGTCGGCCTCATCCCGTCACGCGCCACCTGGACCGGCGGCTTCAAGGCCGTCGGCAAGACCGCCGATACCGCCATGCAGGTGTTCGAGGCGGTGAAGCAACTGGAGGCCGCCGGCGCGATCGGCGCCGAGATCGAGGTGGTGCCAGTCGAGGTGGCCAAGGCGATTTCGGAACGCACATCGCTGATCATGTTGTCTATGGGGGCGGGCACCGGCTGCGATGCGCAATACCTGTTCGCAGACGATATCCTCGGCCAGAACCGTGGCCACATGCCGCGCCATTCCAAGGTCTATCGCAATTTCGCCGCCGAATACGATCGGCTGCAGGCCGAACGCATCGCTGCCTTTTCCGAATATGTCGCCGATGTGAACAGCCTGGCGTATCCCGAAGACAGGCACGTCGTGCACATGGACCCGGACCAGCTCAGCCTGTTCCTGGAGAAGATCGAAGCCGCATGAGACACGCCGGCAGTGGCGCGAAGCGCCATCGCGGATCGTAAAACGCCGGTTCGGCGGCAGGGCCAGGTCATCGCATAGCCGGGCTGCGATGCCACACGAAAGTTTGTTGGTCCATGTCTGGACGGCACCGGCCAAATGCTGTTGAAACCGGTGCGTCATCGGTTTGCCGGACATTTGTGCGGCTGCCGATGGGGCGGGAGAAGATTCCCCTTCGGACAGTTCTACGCATGACCGCCATTCCCGAAGACAAAGCCTTACCCGAAACCGCGCCGGCGGCGCGGCAAGCCCGGCGGGTGGCGCTGATCGTCGCCGTCGCCTTCTTCATGCAGCTTCTAGATTCGACCATCATCTCGACCTCGCTGCCGCAGATGGGAGAATCCTTCGGCGTGCCGGCGGTGGCGATGAGCATCGGCATAACCGTCTATATGCTGACCATGGCGGTGTTCGTGCCACTGTCCGGCTGGCTCGCGGACCGTTTCGGCGCGCGCAACATCTTCCTCATGGCGATTGCCCTGTTCACGCTGGCCTCGCTCGCCTGCGGCGTCTCGCAGAACCTGGCTGAATTCGTCGCCGCACGTGCCGTGCAGGGCCTGGGCAGCGCGCTGATGACGCCGGTCGGCCGCATCCTGGTGCTGCGCAATGCGCCGAAATCCGAGCTTCTCAACGCTACGGCGCTGATCACCTGGCCGGCGCTGTTCGCGCCGGTGGTCGGGCCGGTGCTTGGCGGCTTCATCACCACCTATGTCTCCTGGCACTGGAATTTCTTCATCAACATTCCCCTTGGGGTTGCCGGTTTGGCGCTGGTCGCCCGCTTCATTCCCGGCGACCGCGAAGCTGGGGCCAAGCCGCTCGACTGGCCGGGCTTCCTGCTGACCTCGGTAGGGCTCGCCGCGATGCTCTATGGCCTCGAGCGCATCGCGCATCCGCGAGGGGGGGTGTTGCCGACCGTGGCACTGCTCGGTACGGGCATTTTGGTCGGCTGGCTGGCGGTGCGGCATCTGCGACGCGCCAACCATCCGCTGCTCGATCTCACAGCCTTCAAGGTGCAGACCTTTGCCATCTCGACGCTTTCGGCCGGCACGATTTTCCGGATCGCCATCAACGCCACGCCATTCCTGCTGCCGCTTTTGTTCCAGGTCGGCTTCGGTCTGAGCCCGGTCGATGCTGGCATGATGATCCTGGCCTATTTCCTCGGCAATCTCGGGATGAAGGCGGTGACGACGCCGACGCTGAGGCGCTTCGGATTCCGTTCGGTGCTGATTGTCAACGGAGTGATCGCCTCTTTGTCGATCATGGCCTGCGCGGCGCTTTCGCCGCAGACGCCGCAAGCATTGGTGATGGTGCTGATGCTGATCGCCGGACTGTCGCGTTCGATGCAGTTCACCGCGCTCAACACGCTGGCTTTCGCCGATGTTGCCTCACCGCAGCGCAGCTCGGCGGCGACGTTGTCCAGCATGCTGCAGCAGGTGGCGATGCTGTTCGGCGTAGCGGTCGCGGCGGCACTGCTCAACCTGTCGCAGATCGCCAGGGGCGTGGCGGCGCTCGGTCTCATCGACTTCCGCCTTGCCTTCCTGGTGATCGGCGCAATCGGGCTCGTCGCCTCGTTTCGCTTCCTGGCGTTGCCGAAGGCCGCCGGCGCCGAGGTCTCGGGCCATGTTTTGCGGATTTAACGCAGGAACTGCGCGGCGAGCGCGGACGTAAATTCTGCCTGCTCCGCTCGTCCGGGAGCAAACCTTTGCCAGCGGTTCGATCAGCGCGATCAATTGCAAAAGTGCTTGAGTTCCAGGCATTGCGCCAGCCTCGCAATCGGTGCGTCCAACCGCGGAATTTCCTCGCAAGCCGGCCTGCAATGCGCGGATTCATTTGACGGATTGGTCTTGAGCCGATTAGCTTTCGTTCCGATGGCCGCAGAGGGAGCAGGGCGTAGCCATCGCGGGTGAAAGCGGGCAATGAACGCGACCGGCTGGCTAAACTGGAGAAGCCTGAACCAGGAGGGCATTGTCTTTGCCATCGCGGTCGTGCTGTTCATTGCCGCCGCCATCGGACTGCCTGGTTTTATCAACTCGAACAATCTTGTTGCCATCGTGCGCTCGGTCTCGGTGCTGGGCATATTGGCGCTCGGCATGGCGGTCGTCATTATCGGCAGGGGCATCGATCTGTCGGCGGTGGCGATCATGGCGATGTCGGTCGCTTGGTATCTGCAATTGCTGAGTTCGGGAATGTCCGACGGGCTGGCCTTCGCCTATGTGCTCGCCGGCGTTCTCGCCATCGGGCTTTTGAACGGCATTTTGGTCGCCTACGCCGAGGTTCCGGCGATCTTCGTGACGCTGGCGACCGCGTCCTTCGTCTTCGGCTATGTGCGCTCACAATTGATCACACAGGACGCCGTGCCGGTGCCGCCCGGCCATTGGGTCGAGCTTCTGGGCGGGCTTCGGTTCCTCGACATCCCGGTCGAGGTTTTTGTCTTCGCCGGGCTGGCTTTCGCCTTTTTCCTGTTCCTGCGCTACACCAAATGGGGCCGCTACGTCTATTTCGCCGGCGACAACCCGGTTGCGGCGCGCAATATCGGCATTCCAGTGCGCCCGATGCTGGTGCTGCGCTACGTGTTGTCGGCCTTGGTCTCGCTGATTGCCGGCTTGCTCACCGCCGCCAGCCTGCATTCGATCAACACCCGCATCGTCAATTCCACGCTGCTCTACGACATCGTGCTGGTGGCGGTGATCGGCGGCATCGGTCTATCGGGCGGGCGGGGCGGGGTGCGCAACGTGCTGGTGGGTGCCGCGCTGATCGGCATCCTGCTCAACGCCATGACCATCATCGACATTCCGCTGCTCTATCAGAACCTGATCAAGGCGGCGATCCTGCTGGCGGCGATCATCGTCGATGGGTTCATCAATCCGCGCGACGAGCAGACCGCGCAGCAAGGCGACATTTAGACTGACGCGAACGGTTGGGGCCGGCCGCGAACGACAACGACCAAACCAGAGGATGTGACATGAAAATGATCAGGACGTTTATGGCCGCCGCGGCAGCGCTTGCCGTCTCCGCCTTCGTGGCGCCAGGCTTCGCCGCCGAAGATCCGGGTCCGGGCGCCTATTCGCAAGCGCTCAAGGGCAAGCGCGTGATGCTGGTGCCGATGGCGATGGGCTTCGATCTGGCACAGGGCTGGGCGCATTACCTGAAGACCGAGGTCGAGGCCTGGGGCGGCGTGTTCGAGACGCGTGACCCGAACTGGGTGGTCGATGCCGGCGCGCAGGCGATAACCGACGCTATTTCGTCTGACACCAGGCCGGACGTGCTGATCATCCATTCGCCGGACCTCAACTCCTATGCCAAGCTGATGAAGAAGGCGCAGGCCGCCGGCACCTATGTCCTGCTGGTCGACAATCCGGCGAACTTCCCGGCCGATGCCTTTGTCGGCAGCGACTGGGATCGGCTCGGCCAGCTGGAAGCCGATGCGGCGATCAAGGGTTGTGGGCCGAACTCCTCCAAGAAGATCGGGCTGGTGCAGGGCGACCAGGCCAACTCGTCGAGCCTCTATCAATATGCCGGCATTATGAAGGTGCTGGACAAGAACCCCGACTTCAAAGTCGTGGCCAAGCCTGACTCGAACTGGGATGCGACGACCTCGCGCAACGTGACGACGACGATGCTGCAGCAGAACCCCGACATCTGCGCCATCATCGATTTCTGGGACGGCGACGCGACGGGCGCATCTGCTGCGATCCGCGATGCCAAGCTCGAGGGCAAAGTCTTTCTGGTCACCACCGGCGGCGGCGAAAAGACTGCCGACTGCGACAAGCTGCAGGACGGCACCTATGGCGCGGTGGTGATGACCGACCTTGCCCGCCAGTCGGGCGACATGAACGCCGTCATCAAGTTCCTGTTGCAGAGTGGCCAGCCAGCCGGCACCTCGCACACCTACATCTACACGCTGGAGAAGGCGACGACCAAGGCCGACCTCAAGCCAGACAGCTGCTGGGACTTGAAAGCACTGCAAGCCCAAGCTGCGGCCAAGTAAACCGCGGGTCCGTTGCAAGCATCGACGAGGTGGCCGGACCTTGTTCGGCCGCCTCTTTCTCTCTTGAGTGGCAGCAGCAACCGATGTCCTTTCGCGAACGCCTTCAATCCTGGCGCTACAATCTCGTGCCCGACCACCTTGTCGGCGAGATCCTAAGCAAACGCTGGACTGATAACGCCATTCCGTTCCTGGCGCTGGTGGCGACGCTCAGCGTGTTCGGTTCGATCATTCCCGGCTTCTTCAAGCCGATGTCGCTGCAGGAATCGACCCGCCAGCTCGGCGAATTTTCGCTGGTCGTCACCGGCATGACGGTGGTCATGCTCGGCGGCGGCATCGACCTTTCGGTCGGCTCGATCTTCGCGCTGTCCTGCTTTTCCGCCGTGTTCGTCTTTTTCATCCTCGAACAATCGGTATGGCTGGCGCTGGCCGCCTCGATCGCCACCGGGCTGCTGTTCGGCGCGATCAATGGTTATCTGATCGGCTATTTCAGGCTGCGCGCTTTCCTGACGACACTGGTCACCTTCATCTTCGGGCGGGCGCTGTTCGACATATTGGTCACCACCTATGCCGCCGACGTCCAGCTTTCCGATGCCACATCGGATGTGCTGGACTTCATCGGCGACGATACCTTCTGGGGCCTTTCGGTTGCGGTGTGGGCGGCGATTATCCTGGCCATCATCACCCATGTCGCGCTGACGCGCTCGCGGCCCGGCTGGCATGTGCAGGCGGTGGGCGGGTCGCGGCGATCGGCCCACAATGCCGGCATCCGCGTGCGCCGCACCGTGTTCATGACCTATGTGTTCTCCGGCTTCTGCGCCTCGCTCGGCGGCTTCCTCATCGCCTGCCGGCTGAGCGGGGCAGGGCCGGGCACAGGGCTCAATCTCGAGGTCATGGCTTTGACAGCAGCGGTCGTCGGCGGCGTCAGCCTGGGCGGCGGCCGCGGTTCGGTGATCAAGGGGCTGATGGGCGCGATCATCGTGCTGACGATGACCAACGGGCTGATCCGGCTGGGCTATGGCACCGGCACCAACCAGATGGTGTTGGGCATCATGCTGGCCGTGGCGGTCACCATCGACATTCGCTGGCTGAAGAACCGCCACAAGGTGCTGGACGAGGTCTATGTCGCACCGGTCTATTTGAAGATGGGGGCAACGCAGTCGGCCGCACCGGGCTCCGGCACGCCTTACGAGCTCGACAATCGCCTATCGGAGGCCGACCATATCGGGCTTGGCGAGCTGGAAGGGCCGGAAGACGTCATCCTCGACCGCGACGACCATCTCTATTGCGGCACCAGGCATGGCGAGATCGTCCGTTTCTTCGCGCCGGACTACAAACGTTCGGAGGTCTTTGCCCATATTGGCGGCTTTCCGCTCGGCCTGGCCTTCGACAAAACAGGCAATCTGATCAGCTGCGTCGGCGCGATGGGCCTTTATTCGGTCTCGCCGGACCGGGAGGTGAAGCGGCTATCGGCGGAAACATCGCGCTCCTGGACTTCGATCGTCGACGATGGGCGGCTGCGCGACCCCAATGATTGCGACATCGCGCCGGACGGCCGCATCTACTTCACCGATTCCACCAAGCGCTATGACGCCCACGACTGGGCGCTGGACTCGATCGAGAACCGCGCCACCGGGCGGCTGCTCGTCTATGACCCGAAGGACGGTTCGACGAAGACATTGCTCGACGGCTACCGCTACACCAACGGCGTGTGCATGGCGCATGACGGCAAGTCGCTGTTCTTTGCCGAAAGCTGGGCCTGCCGCGTGCACCGCTACTGGCTGGAAGGGCCGAAAGCAGGCACCGCAGAATGCGTCATCCGCGACATGCCGGGCTACCCCGACAACATCAACCGCGCCTCCGACGGCAACTACTGGATGGCCTGGCTTGGCATGCGCACGCCGAGCTTCGACCTGTCGCTGCGGCATCCCGACATGCGCAAGCGCATGACGCGCCGGCTGCCGCAGGACGAATGGCTGTTCCCCAACATCAACACCGGCGGTGTGGTGAAATTCAACGAGAAGGGCGGCATCGTCGAAGCGATGGGCGACCTGTCGGGCGCCGTGCATCCGATGGTCACTTCGATGCGCGAGCACAAGGGTTTTCTGTTCGTCGGCGGTATCCTCAACAACCGCATCGGCCGCTACCGGATTGCCGCTGCCGATCCGAACTGGACCAGCCCCGCTTCCTATTGGGGAGCGAAGCCATGATGCTGGACCCGATCCTCGACATCTTTCGCGGCAAGGCGGTGACCATCCCGCCGCTCGATGGCGCCTTCAGGCCGAATACGCTGCTGGACGATGTTGCGGCCTTCGCCGAACTGCCCGAGCCCGATAATCTGCTGGTCGCCGACGGCCGGCTGCTGGTTTCCAGTGCCAATGCCGTCTACGCGGTCACCGCCGGTGCCGCGCCGACGATAGTCGAGACATTTCCGTCCCCGGTCATCGCGCTCGCGCGCTCGCCCGCCGGCGAACTGACGGTCGGGCTCGAAAGCGGCAGGCTGTTGATCGCAGGCAAGGAGGCCGCCCTGCCGGCCGAGATCCGCTGCATCACAGCGCTCGCCTACGCAGAAGATGGCACGCTTTGGCTGGCCAATGGCTCGGCCCACCACGCGCCGTCGCAATGGGCCGCGGATCTGATGAAGAAGGGCGCTTCCGGTTCGCTGTGGAAGCGCGATCCGGCAGGCAGCGAATTCCGCAAGCTCGCCGGTGACATCGCCTTTCCCTATGGGCTGTATCCAACCGGCAAGGATGTGTTGGTCAGCGAGAGCTGGCGGCACCAACTCGTCCGCTTCGATAGCGCGACAGGCAGCCGCTCGACGGTGCTGGCGCATCTGCCTGGCTATCCCTCGCGCCTGTCGCCTGCCGCCGGTGGCGGTGCCTGGCTGGCGCTGTTTGCGCCCCGCAACCGGCTGATCGAATTCGTGCTGCAGGAAACGCACTATCGAAACGACATGCTGGCGCAAGTGTCACCCCAACACTGGATCGCGCCGGCACTTGCCTCCAACCGCAGCTTCCTCGAGCCGCTGCAATGCGGCGGCATTCGCACCATGGGCATTCACAAGCCATGGTCGCCGAGCCGCTCCTACGGCCTGGTGGTCAGGCTCGACCGGGAGATGCGGCCGCAATTCAGCCTGCACAGCCGCGCCAACGGCACGCGCCACGGCATCTGCAGCGTGGCGGAGAAAGACGGTCGCCTGTTCATTGCCTCGAAAGGCGGCGATTGCCTGCTGGCCATCGACTTGGGTCCAGGAGGACATCGCTGATGGAACCGATCGTCCGCCTGGAGAACGTGACCAAGACCTATCGCGGCGTGCCCGCGGTGAAGAATGTCAGCTTCGAGCTGCGCAAGGGCGAGATCCACGCGCTGCTCGGCGAGAATGGCGCGGGAAAATCGACGCTGACCAAGATCATCGCCGGCGTCGTCGACGCGACCTCGGGAAAGATGTTCCACAACGGGCAGGAGATCGCCTACGCCTCGCCGCATGCGGCCCTTCAAGCCGGTATCGCCATGGTGTTCCAGGAGACCAGCCTGGTGCCGTCGATGACGGTGGCGCAGAACCTTTATCTCGGCACGGAAAGCTTTCTCAACCGGCTGCGCGGCACCTACATTTCAGCGCAGCAATTCCTGCAGTCGTTGAACTTTCCCGTCGACCCGAACGCCATGGTGGCGACGCTGGGCGCGGCCAAACGGCAGATGGTCGAGATCGCGCGCGCCGTCCACCACAATGCCGAGATCATCATCTTCGACGAGCCGACGGCGACGCTGACGCCGGAGGAGAAGCGGCACTTCTTCGCGCTGATCCGCCGGCTCAAGGCAAGGGGTGTGTCGATCGTCTTCATCAGCCATGCGCTCGAAGAGGCGCTTGATGTCGCCGACCGCATCACCATTCTGCGCGACGGCGAACTGGTGATCACCGACGACACAGCCGCCTTCGATCGCGACAGGATCGTCGCCGCCATGGTCGGGCGCACGCTGTCGGGGCAGCTCTACAGCCAGCGCGACGAGGCCAAGCTGCGCAAGGCCGGCAAGAAGGTGCTGTCGGTGCAGGACATCTCGATGAGCAATGTCGTGCGCAACAATTCCTTCTCGATCTTCGAGGGCCAGATCACCGGGGTGTTCGGGCTGATCGGCTCGGGTCGCACCGAGACGTTCAAGATCGTTTCCGGCATCTACAAGCGCGACTTCCTGCGCGGCGGCACCATAGAGCTGGACGACCGGCCGGTGCGCTATCTCGTTCCGAGCGAGGCGGTGGCGGACGGCATCGTCTATGTCACCGAAGACCGCAAGAGCGAGGGGATTTTCGAGACCATGGACGTTGCCGAGAACCTGTTCGGCGGCTTTTTGGCGGCCGGGCGGGAAAAGGGCTGGGTGATCAATGCGCAGGAGATGCGGGCGCTGTCGGCCGAATGGACCAAGACGCTGAACGTCAAGGCGATCAACGACAATGCGCGGGTGGTCGAGCTCTCGGGCGGCAACCAGCAGAAGGTGGTGATCGGCAAGGGGCTGGTGCAGAAGCCGCGCATCGTCATCTTCGACGAGCCGACGCGCGGCGTCGATGTCGGTGCGATCGCCGAAATCCACCAGATCATCAACCGGCTGGCCGATGAGGGCCTGGCCGTCGTCGTCATCTCGTCCTACCTGCCGGAGATCATGAACCTGTCCGACCGCATCCTGGTCTGCCGGCAAGGCCGCATCGTCGAGGAGTTCTCGCCGGCCGAGGCGACGGAGGAGAAGATCATGTATGCGGCGGTTCATTAGGTTCCAGGCGATGCGTACTTCGACAATTGGCGGAGTCACCAGTCCATTCGTCATCGAGGGGCGAAGCAAGGAGCGCAGCGACGCGGCGCAGACCCCAGGATGACGACGGTGAGGGCCTCTGCATTTCCAGGGTTCTGGGCCGGCCTGCAAAACGTGAATCACCAGAGCAAGTTAGCCGCATTCGCTACCAAGCCGATTCAACGACCTCTCTCATCGATTCAAACCGAAAGGAGCCTGCCCATGGCCACCACAAGACTTCTGACCGATGCCGAGGTCGAGGCGATTCCCGCTGTGAAGGCCGTGTTCGACGACATCCGCGCGACGCGCAAATCCGATTTCGTCAATAATTTCTGGCGCGGGCTGGCCAATGATCCGGTCTCGCTGAAGCGGGTGTGGGAACAGCTCAAGGCGGTGATGGTCGCGGACAGCGCCATCGACCCGCTGACCAAGGAGATGATCTACATCGCCGTCTCGACCGCCAATGGCTGCTCCTACTGCGTCCACTCGCACACGGCGGCAGCCCGCGCCAAGGGCATGACCGAAGCGCAACATGGCGAGCTGGTGTCGATCATCGGACTGGCGGGGCAGACCAACCAGATGGTCACTGCGATGCAGATCCCGGTCGATCCGCAGTTCGAGGTGCGGTGAGGCGCGGCGCCTTCCCTTCTCCCCTTGTGGGAAAAGGTGGCCGAGCGAAGCTCGGTCGGATGAGGGTGCCGGAAGGATTGCTAGCTTGAAGACGTAAGTGCTTCAAATTGCCTGTATTTCCACCGCCGCGTTCCTTCCAACACCCCTCATCCGTCTCGGCGCTGCGCGCCAATCCACTTTCTCCCACAACAAGGGGAGAAGGGAATGCGCGCTACACCGGCCGATAAACCCGCTCCGCCGTGTTCCAGTAGATATCGGCCTCGGCGGCTGCGCCGTGCTTGCCCACCGCTTCCCGGTGCGCCTTGATCAGCTCGGCGTGGCTGGTCCACAGTTTCTCGATCGGGAAGTTCGAGCCGAACATCAAATGGTCGCTGCCGAGGATGTCGATGGCATTGTCGACGATATAGCTGATCAGCGCCGGGTCGTTGCGGTGGACGAAGGTGCCGAGGCCGGACAGTTTTGCATAGAGGTTGGGGGCCGCTGACAGCGTGCGCAGGCCGGCTTTCCAGGCCTCGGTGGTCTCTGGCTCCATGTCGGTCAGCATGCCGGCGTGGGTGAGGATGAAATTGGTCTCGGGGTTCTCGCCGACAAGCGTCAGCCCGTCCTTCATCTGGGCGGGGAAAAGCTGCAGGTCGAAGGACAAGCCGTAGTCCTTCAGACGCGCCACATTGGCCCGCACCTTCGGGTCGATGACCTGATCGGCCGAGGCAGCGAAGCGGAAGGCCGGCATTTCGTGCCAGTGCAGCTGCATGCGCACGCCGCGCAGCAGGGGGTATTTGATCAGCCGGTCGATCTGGGAACGCACGTCGTCCACGGTCATGTCGGCATAGCCGACGATGGCGTGCGGCCAGCCGGTTTGTTCCGCGGTTTTCTGCAGGAAGGCGACCTCATTCTCGAAATCCTCCTTGGCCCAGTTGGTCTGGACATAGACCGCCTTCTCGACGCCCGAGCCTTGCTGGTCGGCGAGGAATTCCCCGATAGGATAGTCGCGGCGGATCGGCTCATACGGTCCGAAGATGCGCGGCACCATCGGCCCGACCAGCCAGGGCTGGTCCTTTTGGCGCCAGATGTGGAAATGCGCGTCGATCGCCTTCTGCATCACGAAACCCTCCTCCAGATTGCCGCGGCCGCCGGGGCTGGGCGGGCGAGCGACAGGATGAAATCGGTGAGGCCGGCGATCGACGAACCGTCGACCAGGTCGTCGAGCACTGGCAGGATGGCGCGAAGCGCTGCCGTCGCCGGCCGAAAGCGTGGATCGCCGGCCAACGGCGTCGCCAGCGAAAGCCGAAAGGCGCGGGCGCTCAGCCGGCGCATCGCCGTCTCCAGCTCGGCATGATCGCCGCGCTCCAGCGCATCCGACAGGATGACGATCGCCGCCCCGCGCGCAAAGGCCGAAAAACGCGGCACCGAGAGGAAGGCAAGCAGTGTCGGTCCCATGCGGGTGCCGCCGTCCCAGTCGTCGACCTGGGCAGCGGCGCGGGCCAGCGCCTGGTCGCGGTCGCGAATGCGCAGCGCCGAGGTGATACGGGTCAGTCGTGTGCCGAAAGTGAAGACCTCCGCCCGGTCGGCGCCTTGCACGGCCGCATGCGCCAGCTTGAGATAGTCTGAGGTGTAGAGTTTCATCGAGCCCGACACGTCGATCAGGATGAGTAGCTTGCGTGGCACTGTCTGCCGCCGGCGCAGCAGCGGCGAGGGGATATCGCCGTCGGCACTGACGATTTCGCGCAGCGAGCGGCGCAGGTCGAGCTTGCCGCGCGCATGCGTGCGCACCGTGCGGAAGGAGCGGCGGGCGGGCAAAGCGGTGGCGAGCTTGCGGCGGAAGGCGGCAAGCCCGTCGCTATCGCGGCTGAATTCGCGGACGCTCAACTGTTCGCTGGCCGAAGACAGTTCGCCGCCTTGCTCCTGGCGGACCACCTCGATTTCTTGTTCGCTGGTTTCGCCGTCATCCTTGATGCGGGTTTCCTCGTCGGCCTCGCCTCCGACCACTGCCGCGGTGCTGCCATAGAAATGGCTCCGAAAATGCGCCTCGAATTCGTCGCGGCGGTCGGGCGGCGGCGCCAGCGTGGCGAGCGCCGCTTCGCGGATGTCGGCCATCGAGCGCGGCCCAAGCAGCGTCACCGCTTGCATGAAGCCGGAGACCTGCTCGGGCGCCACTGAAAAGCCATAGCGGCGCAGCAGCCGGCCGAAGCCGAGGAAGGGCGTCGCCCCTTGAGGCAGATCCGCGGGGCTCACGCCAGCGCCTCCTCGACAATCTTGCCGAAGTCGGGCGCGATGCAGGAAAGGTCCTCCTCGTCCTTGATCAGCACGCCAATGGCGCGGCGAAACGCTTCCGGCCACGGACTGCCGCCTTTTTCGAGGATCGTCGCGGCGTTCGCCCATTCGACCGCTTCGGCGATGCCGGGCGGCTTCGCCAGCGGGCGGGCGCGAATGTCGCGCACTGCGGCAGCCACGGCGCGCGCCGTGGCCTCGGCGACGTCGCCGGCGCGCAGCATGATGATCTCGGCTTCGCGCCGGGCGTCGGGATAGGTGATCCAGTGGTAGACGCAGCGCCGCCGCAGCGCTTCGGCAAGCTCACGGGTGCGGTTCGAGGTCAGGATGACGATCGGCTGCGCAGTCGCGCGAATGGTGCCGCGCTCGGGAATGCTGATCTGGAAATCGGACAGGAACTCCAGCAGCAGCGCTTCGAATTCATGGTCGGAACGGTCGATTTCGTCGACCAGCAGCACGCGCTTTTCCGGCGCTTTCAGCACCTGCAGCAGCGGCCGCGCGATGAGAAAGCGGTCGTCGTAGATGTCGACCTCGTGCTCACCGGCATGGCGGATGGCGAGCAACTGGCGCTGGTAATTCCATTCGTAGAGCGCATGTGCGGCGTCGATGCCCTCGTAGCATTGCAGCCGCACCAGGTCGCGCCCGAGCACCTCGGCAATCGCCTTCGCAGCTTCCGTCTTGCCGACGCCGGGTGCGCCTTCGAGCAGCAGCGGCTTTCCCAGCCTGATCGCCAGGAAGATGGCGGTGGCCAGGCTTTCATCGGCGAGATAGCGCGAGGCGGCGAGGCGCGACGCCACCGCCTCAGGCGAGGTCGCGACTGTCTCAGCGCTTCTCTTGGGCATTTTCAGCACTCAGTTCGGGGCTTGCGCCTTCAGCGCCCGCAGGATGCGCTCCGGCGTGATCGGCAGCGTATCGATGCGCACACCGACAGCGTCGAAGACGGCATTGGCGACCGCCGGGATCTGCGGGTTGGCGCACATTTCGCCCGGCCCCTTGGCGCCATACGGCCCGTCCGCCGAGGGCCGTTCCAGCACGATGATCTCGGTTTGCGCGAGATCGCCAGGACCCGGCATCAGATATTGGTTGAAGTCGGTGCCGCCATGGTCGCGGTTGGGATAATAGGGCTCGGTCGTTTCGTAGAGCGCATGGCTGATGCCCATCCACGAGCCGCCAACGAGTTGCTGCTCGACCATTTTCGGGTTCAGCGCGCGGCCGATCTCAAACACGTTCTTCACCGTCAGCACGGTGACCTCGCCGGTCTCGTCGTCGACCTCGACCTCCGCCACCGTGCAGGCATGGGCGTAGCAGGTAGAGGGCTTCATCGCTCCGGTCTCTTTCTCCGGATAGGAGCGGGGGATCAAAAACATGCCGCGGCCGGAAATCGAACGGCCGCGCTTGAAATGCGCCGACAGCGCGACATCGAAGATCGAGATCGATCTTTGCGGCGCGCCCTTGACCAGGATGTTGCCCTCGCCATCGGTCTCGAGGTCCGAGGCGTTTACCTCAAGTTCCTCGGCCGCCACTTCCAGCATCACCTGGCGGGCTTCCCTGGCGGCCTGGATGACCGCATTGCCGGCCCGATGCGTGCCGCGCGAGGCGAAGGTGCCCATGCAGTGCGGGCCGGTGTCGGTGTCGGCGGTGTCGACGACGACGCGGTCGGTCGGTACGCCGATCGTCTCGGCGCAGATCTGTGCCATGATCTGCTTCATGCCCTGGCCCAGGTCGACGCTGGAGAGCGTGACCATGAAATTGCCGGTCGGCGTCGAATGCACCAGCGCCTGCGTCGGGTCGCCGCCGAGATTCATGCCGGTCGGATAATTGATCGCGGCGACGCCGCGTCCGCGCCTGATCGCCATCTCAAGCTCCCTTCGCGTAAGACGACATCGTCATGAACTTCTCCGCCACTGGCCAGTTGGCGGCGCGCGAGGCTTCCTGCATGCACTCGATCAGCGCCGCCCCCTCCGTCGGCTGCCGGTGTGCCTTCATGTCGCCGTCGCGGTAGGCGTTGATGAAGCGGAATTCGAGAGGGTCCATGCCGATCAGCCGGGCGAGCTTGTCCATCTGCACCTCCAGCGCGAAGTCGCCGATGGTGACGCCGAAACCGCGCATCGCCGAGGACGGGGTACGGTTGGTGTAGACGCAGTAGGTGTCGATCCAGACATTCGGGATCGTATACGGGCCAGGATAATGCCCGGCGCCCTTCTGCGCGCCGTAGGGCGAATGGCGCGAATAGGCGCCGGCATCGGTGTAGCCGGTCACTTTCCGCGCCACGATGCGGCCGTCGTTCATGACGCCGTCCTTGATGACGACCTTCTCGGCGGCGCGCGGCGAGGAAATCTGCATCTCCTCCTCGCGGCTATAGACAAAACAAACCGGTCGTCCGGTTAGTTTGGCGCCGAGGATGGCGATCGGCTCGACGATGACGTCGACCTTGCCGCCAAAACCGCCGCCGACGGTGCCGCCGACGAAATGCAGCTTGTTGCCGGGCATCTGCAGGATGATCGAGGCGTTGTCGAGCGTGAAGAACATCGCCTGCGTGTTGGTGTAGCAGGTGAAGCGGTCGTTGCCCTCCGGTGCGACGATGCAGCCGGTCGTCTCGGTCGGCGCATGCTCGATCGGCGAGGACTGATAGGTCTGTTCGAGCACGTGGTCGGCTGTGGCAAAGCCTGCCTCGACATCGCCAAAGCGCACCTTGCGGCATTCGCCGCTGTCGTAGAGGTAATAGTTCCGGCCGTGATACTCGTTGACGATCGGCGCGTCGGGCTTCAGCGCTTCCTCCATGTCGAAGACGGCCGGCAGCACCTCGTAGTCGACCTTGACCTTGGCGGCGGCTTCCTGCGCGGCGCGCTCGGTCTCGGCCAGCACCGCCACCACCGCCTCGCCCTTCCAGCGCACCTTGCCGTCAGCCAGCACCGTCTCGTCCTCCGGCCCGATCTGGATCAGGATCAGGATGGTGTAGACATTGTGCGGCACATCCTTGGCGGTCAGCACCTTGACGACACCCGGATGCTTTTCCGCCTCGGACGTATCGATGCTGCGTATGCGGGCGTGATGGTGCGGGCTGCGCACCATCTTCAGGTGCAGCATGCCGGGAAAATTGCGGTCGGCGAAATAGGTGGTCTTGCCAGTGACATGGCCGGGTGAATCCGAACGCGGCCGCGGCTGGCCGATCTCGTGCAGATCGTCCTTGCGCTGGTCGGCGAAATAGCTCTTGCGGAGTTCCATTTCTTAACTCCCTCAAACCGCGTTCTGCGAATTGGAGCGCGCGGCGGTCAGCACCGCCTGGATGATCGGCTCGTAACCGGTGCAGCGGCAGATATTGCCCGACAGCGCCTCGACCACGTCCTCGCGGCTGGGGTTCGGCGTGTGATCGAGCAGTACCTTGGCTGCCATGATCATGCCCGGCGTGCAGAAACCGCATTGCGTGGCGAAAGCATCGAGGAAAGCGCGTTGCAGCGAATGCAGCACGCCGCCTTCCGAAAGCCCCGACGTCGTGGTGACGGCCGCACCGTTGCAGGTCTCGGCCAACGTCAGGCAGGACAGCCTGAGCTCGCCATCGATGATGACCGTGCAGGCGCCGCAAGTGCCTTGATGGCAGCCGCCTTTTGGCGAGGTGTCGCCGATCTTGTCGCGCAGCGCGTGAAGCAGCGTCGTGCCGCTGTCGATGAACTCGGCCTTTTCGGCACCATTGAGCGTGAACTGAACCGGGACCTTCGCCATCTTTGTTACTCCTTGCGCCGCAGCCAGGGCGTTCAGGCGAGCAGCAGCCGGCCGAGATGGACCGGCAGGACTTCGTTGCGATACCAGGCACTGGCGATCGGATCGGTTGGCGGCGAAGTGCCGTCGTGGGCAACGGCCAGTGCCGGTGCGATGCCGTCTGCGGTGAGTTTGCGGCCAATCAAGGCTTTCTCCGCCGCCCTGGCACGGATCGGCCGGTCGGCCATGCAGCCGAGCGCGATCCGCGCTGACGTGACAGTGCCGTCCTGTGCCTGTTCCAGCACGGTGGCGATGCTCAGCACCGCGACGCCCTTTGGCTTGACCCGCGACTGTTTCAGGAAGCGAAAACCGCCTTCCTTCGGAAGCGTGAAGCCGACCGCAGTGACGATGGCGTGATTGCTCTCGCGCTTTGCCAGAAAGGTTTCGATCGGCAGCTCGCCGTAGTCGGTGGTGACGGTTGCGTCCAACGCCAGCAGTGCAACGGTGAAATCGCCGTAAGGCGTTGGCGCGAAGAGATTGCCGCCGACCGTAGCCATGTTGCGGATCGCCGGTCCGCCGACGGCGCGCGCGGCGTGGGCCAGTGGAGCGAGATCCGGGTGACGGGCGATCGCCGCCATGGTCACCGAAGCGCCGATGCGGACCTCGCCGCCGGAAATGCGGATGATCGACAGCGCCGGTTCGGTCGACCGGATGAAACCGGAAATCGACACGTCGCCTTCGTTGGCGGCGCGCACGACCAGTGTGCCGCCACCGAGATAGCGGGTGCCGGCGGCCTTCAGCGCCGCGCCAGCGTCCTCCACCGTCGGGAAAGTCTGCAGTGCAAGCGCCATGGAACGCTCCTGTTTGTCAGCTCAATTCAGTTCAACCTTGCCGGCGAAATGGGCCTTCAGGGCGTTGAAGCCGCCCTGGAAGACGTTGGCGCCCATGCCTTCGGCCAGCTTGTCGGCTTCTTCGGGAGGGGCGTCGAAGCTGGCGGTCCATTCGGCATAGGTGCGGTCGCCGTCGGTCACCCGCCGCAACTGCAGCGTCGCCTTGTGGTTGGTAAGCGGTTGCGGCGTCTCCAGGATGGAGTAGCTGACGAGGAAATTCTCGTCGGAGAAATCGAGCAGCTTTTCGCGGAGGCGGGCGCCGCTGGCGAGCTGGAAATTGCGCACGCAGCCGATCGTGCCGGCGTCCTTGCCGTCCTCGATGTGGCTTTCGACCATGCGCGGATGCCAATTCGGCAGACCGTTGAAGTCGCGTATGCGCGCCCAGACCTTTTCGACCGGCGCATCGATGACGCTGGAGATGGTGACTTTCGCCATAGGATCGTTCCCTTGCAAATCAGCTGCTTGGGAGGGTAGGGCGGCGGGCTACGCGGCGCTTATCAATGCGTCTTGAATGCCTATCAATTAGTCTGAAAAACGGGCGCTCAGCTGATCGCCCGCGCCGCCTCGCGGTAAAGCGTCGGCGGGACGCCGACATGGTCGCGGAAGAAGCGCGAGAAATTGCCCTGGGTGGTGAAGCCGAGATTGCAGGCGACCGAGATCAGCGGCTCCTGCGACCACTGCAATTGCCGCACCGCTTCCTCCATGCGCAGCGTGTTCCAATAGACGTTGGGCGTCAGATTGGTCTGTTCCTTGAACAGGGCGAAGAAATGCGGCCGCGACAGGCCGACGCTGCGCGCCACGTCGTCGAAGCAGATGCGCTCGCAGACATTGGCTTTCATCAGCTGGATCGCCTTGCGGACGCGAAAATCCTGCATGGTGTTGACGCGGGCGCGCACCGTCTGCGGTGCGCAGGCGTCGGCGGCATCGAGCACGCTGTCGATGAAGCGCTCGATCTCGTAATTGGCGATGTCGTCGATGCTCTCATTGTCGCTGAGATGGTCGAGAAGGTTGGCCGCTGCCTTGTGCAGCCAAGGCTCGAGCGTGATTGCCGGGGCGGAGAACAGCGGCGCCGAGGAAGGCAGCTCGCGGCGCCTTCGAGCCCAGTCCGGATCAATGTAAAAGGCGAGGAACAGGCCGGGCGTGCCGTCGCGGGACAGAGCGTGGCTGTGCGGCTGGAAGGAATTGATGCCGGCGGCGGTGCCCGGTCCAAGCCGCACCGTCTCGCGGCCGATGGTCATCTCGCCGGCCGTGCCTTCCAGCCAGATGATGATATGCGCCTCGACATGGGCATGGGTGACGAAGTCGCTGGCGACGTTCAGGACAGAAACATGTCCGAACCGGCCCCAGTAGAGCCTGATCGCTTCCGTCATGGGTCTATCCTCCCGCAGGCGACTGGCCTCCCTTCGCCTGCTGCGAGCGATTGTGCGGCTCAGTTCGGGCTTGCGTCAAGACGGATGTGCACGCCCGGGCGCCGGCCATGCGCCGCAGCGGCGGATTTTCAGACTCGGCGATAGGAAGAAGGCGAGCGTTTCCAGGCCGGTATGGCAAGACCGGTGCGGTCGACGGCAACCGGCACTCCCTTCGAGGCTGAGCAAGGACTTTTGCCAGCGAAGCAACTTTGCCCCGCCGGCGGAAAAGTTCAGTCGTTGCGCCTGAAATTGCGGATGCGGTCGAACAGCACGGCGAGCAGGATGGCGCCGCCGATGAACACGCCTTGCCAGAAGGCATTGATGCCGAGCAGGCCGAGGCTGTTGCGGATGACCTCGATCAGCGCCGCGCCAACGACTGCGCCGAAGGCTGTGCCCATGCCGCCGGCCAGGTTGGCGCCACCGATGACGGTGGCGGCGATCACCTGAAGCTCCATGCCGTTGCCGAGATTTGTGGTGACCGCGCCCAGCCAGCCGGTCTGGATGATGCCGGCAAGGCCCGCCGCCAATGCCGAGATCATGTAGACGACAACCTTGATCTGGCGCACCGGAACGCCGGTCAGCGTCGCCGCATGCTCGTTGCCGCCGATGGCGAAGATGTGCCGGCCGAATTTCGTCCAGCGCAGCACGAAGCCGGTAATCATCGCTAGCACGATCATGTAGAGCACCGGATTGGCGATGCCGAACACCCAGGCGCCGCCGCCAAGCGCCAGCAGCTTGTCGTGGTCCGGCCCGAACTGGAAGACGACGGTGTTGTTGGAGGCGACCATGGCAAGGCTACGTGCGATCGAGAGCATGCCAAGCGTCACCACGAAGGGCGGAAAGCCGAGATAGGCGATCAGAACCCCGTTGAAGGCGCCGATGATCAGCGCCGTCGCGATCGCTGCGGCAATGCCGGTCTCGATGCCGTAGCCGGCATGCATGGTCACGGCCAGCACCATCGAGCACAGGCAAAGCACCGAGCCGACCGACAGGTCGATACCGCCGGTGATGATGACGAAGGTCATGCCGAGCGCCACGATGGCGACGAAGGTGATGTTGCGGGTGATGTTGTAGAGGTTCTTGGTCGTGGCGAAGGAATCCGTGGCCACGGACAGGAACAGGCAGGCGAGGATGACCGCGATCACCACCCAGAAGGTCTGGCTGGCAAACACCTTGCTCAGCAAGGTGTGCTGCTTGTGCGCGATCGTCTGATCAAGGGTGACTGCCATTATCGACCTTTTTTACTCTGGTTGAGGCGTCAATCATACCTGTTCGATGGCGCCGGTGATGAGTCCGGTGACTTCTTCCGGCGAACTCGATGCGATCGTCTTGTCGGCGACCTTGCGGCCGCGCCGCATGACGATGACGCGGTCGGCGACGTCAAAGACGTCAGGCATGCGGTGGCTGATCAGCACGACGGCGATGCCCTGGTCGCGCAAATGGCGGATCAGGTTCAGCACCTCGGCGACCTGGCGCACCGAGATCGCTGCCGTCGGCTCGTCCATCAGCACGATCTTGGCCTGCGAAAGCATGGTACGGGCGATCGCCACCGCTTGCCGCTGGCCGCCCGACATTTGTTTGACCAGGTCGCGCGGGCGCGTTTCGGATTTCAGCTCGGCGAAGATCTGGCCGGCACGTTTGTACATGGCGGCATAGTCGAGGATGCGAAGCGGCCCGAGGCCGCGGCGCAATTCACGGCCGAGATAGACGTTGGCGGCGGCCGTCAGATTGTTGCACAGTGCCAGGTCCTGATGGACGATTTCGATGCCGTGCTGGCGCGCCTCGACCGGCTTGTGCAGGATCAGCTCCTTGCCGTCCATCTGCATCGTGCCATGGCTCGGTGGGAAATTGCCGGCGATCATCTTGACCAGCGTCGACTTGCCGGCGCCGTTGTCGCCCATCAGGCCGACAACCTGTCCGGCCTCGATCGACAACGAAACGTCGTTGACCGCCTGGATGGCGCCAAAATGCTTCGAGATGTTGGTGAGTTCGAGAACCGCCACCAGCCTTCTTGCCTCCCCGTGCTTTGCGGCCTGCGGTTCTGCCGCGGCCTTTCGCTCTCCCCAGTTCCTCCCGGAAGCAGCGATTTTGCCCATTTACGCATAAGCCACCTTGGCGTCAACCACGGCTTCTTTCGAAAAATCAGTTTTGTAGGACAAATAGCATTGACGTCGGTGACAAGGCGATATTAGCTAAGTGTCGGAGGAGCTTGCGCCGATCCCCCGGGTTGCCGGAAGGAATCGGTGAAGGTTTGTCGGTCAGGGATTTGGTAACCAGCAGTATCTGTCGGTGCCGGTCTGAGACTGAATATGAAAATGCTTATCGACCTGGCTTGGCGACACGAGTGCGACGTCCTCTGTCATCTTGCTCCGGGTCGATCTGTGTGTGGCGGGCACGTGGTGTCCGTTTGTTTCAAAAGGGAGGACTGACATGAGGAAATCACTATTGCTCGCTGCCGCCGCCGTCATGGCGTTGGGTGCCGGGCCGGCTATGGCCAAGAAACAGCTCGTCATCGTCGTGAAGGGTCTCGACAATCCATTCTTCGAGGCCATCCACCAGGGTTGCGAGAAATGGAACAAGGAAAACGCCAGCTCGGAATATGAGTGCTTCTACACCGGACCGGCATCGACCTCGGACGAAGCCGGTGAAGCCCAGATCGTCCAGGACATGCTGAGCAAGCCCGACACTGTGGCGATGGCGATTTCGCCATCGAACGCGCCGCTGATCGCGCAGACGATCAAAAGCGCCAATCCGTCGATCCCGATCATGACCCTCGACGCCGACCTCAGCAAGGAAGATGCGGCGCTGCGCAAGACCTACCTCGGCACCGACAACTACCTGATGGGTCACAAGATCGGCGAATACATCAAGAAGGCCAAGCCGAATGGCGGCAAGATCTGCACCATCGAAGGCAATCCGGCGGCCGACAACATCCTGCGCCGCGCGCAGGGCATGCGTGACGCGCTTTCGGGCAAGGACGGCCTCGCCGCGCTGGCAGGCGAAGGCGGCTGGACGGAAGTTGCCGGCTGCCCGGTGTTCACCAATGACGACGGCGCCAAGGGCGTGCAGGCGATGACCGACATCCTCGCTGCCAATCCCGATCTCGACGCCTTCGGCATCATGGGCGGCTGGCCGCTGTTCGGCGCTCCGCAGCCCTACCGCGACCTGTTCAAGCCGATGGCCGACAAGATCGCCAGCAACGCCTTCGTCATCGGCGCCGCCGACACGATCGGCGACGAGGTGGCGATTGCCCGTGACGGGCTGGTGACCGCGCTGGTTGGCCAGCGGCCGTTCGAGATGGGCTACAAGGCGCCCTCGGTGATGATCGACCTGGTCGAAGGCAAGCCGGTCGCCGATCCGGTGTTCACCGGCCTCGACGAATGCACCAAGGACACGGTCGACACCTGCATCCAGAAGTAGGTTCGCAGTTTCGGGGCGCCCTTCGACGGGCGCCCCGTCACAGACCGTCCATACAAACGCACGAGGCGACGCTGCTTTGGAGCGTAGGCCGCTGCTTTGTCGTGTCCTGAGTTCAGGCTTTCGACAAGCGGCTGCCGGGGAATACGAATGCCGGACGCGACATCAAAAAAGCGACCCGCCAAGTTGAAGGCAGAGGCTGAGCGGCCGGCCGGCGTTCGGCGTGCCGACGCCGCACACTTTCCCGGATCGAGCGTGCATGCCTCGCTCGCCAACGAAATCGGGCTGAGGATCGTGCGCGGCGATTATCCGCCGGGAACCATCCTGCCCAACGAAGCCAAATGGTCGGAGACCTTCGACGTCAGCCGCTCGGCGGTGCGCGAAGCCATAAAAATGCTCATGGCCAAGAGCCTGCTTGCGTCACGTCCCAAAATCGGCAGCTGGGTCGAGCCGAAGGAGCGCTGGAACCTGCTCGATCGCGACGTGCTGGCCTGGTACGCGACCTCGCCGGACCGCGAGGTGTTCCTCCGGACGGTGCAGGAATTCCGCCACATCATCGAGCCGGAGGCCAGCGCTTTTGCCGCGATGCGGCGCACCGACGAGCAGATGGCCGAGATCAGCCAGGCCTGTCGCGAGATGGGCGAGGCGACCAACCTGCAGGAGCGCACCCGCGCCGACACGCGGTTCCACCTCGCCATCCTGCGCGCCTCGGGCAATGATCTGCTGGTGCCGCTCGGCGTGCTGATCGAATCGGCGCTCGATCACCTCTTTGTTTTCGTCACACGCGAAACCAGCGACCAGCGTCGGGCGCAGGCACTGCACGAGGCGATCGAGAAGAACATCCGCCTGCAGCGGCCCGCCGCAGCCCGTGCCGCGGTGCACAGGCTTCTCGCCAACACCGACGATGTTATCGGGCGGTCGCGGCGGTGATGGTTGCACCAGGGCTGGCATTGCTCCGAACGATTGTAAAACTCGGCATTCCTTCGCGCCCCTCTCTGTCCTGCCGGACATCTCCCTCACGAGGGGGGAGATTGGATGCCACTTCGGCTTTCGCTAATCATCAACGTTAGGCAATGAGGGCGGCGACCTCGGATGGGCCAGGGATTCGGACTTTTTTACCGCCGCAGCGTATTTTGTTCTTGCTTTGTGCCGGCAGCTATGCTACTAATCTGGTTATGGTGCTGATTGGCGCCGGCGACCCGCCTACCGAGGCGGGTTTTTTGTTTCTGGCTTTGAAATTGCAGTGTTGCCGATCTGAGGTCTGAGGGACAGCACCCCCCTCTGCCCTGCCGGGCATCTCCCCCAACAAGGCAGGGCAAATCGCGTAAGGAGTCCCCCTCATCCGGCCGCTTCGCGGCCACCTTCTCCCCGCTGGGGAGAAGAGGCTGACGCCGGCGCTGGCGATCTCCTCTCCCCTCGGGGAGAGGTTGGATTGCCCCGAATTGCCCTTCGCAATTCGGTTGGCAATCCGGGTGAGGGGGCTCTTGCCTACATGCGATTGCACTGCCTCAAGGGGGAAGATTGGCAGGTTCGCCAGTGGCGCTGACGCCTCGGAATGTTGCGGCAAGCTTGCGTGGCCAAAAGCTGATCGGCCGGCTCAGATCGTCTGCTTCTTGCCATCCCTGGTCGGCATCAGGTCGACGCCGTTGACCTTGCCGATATGCGTGGCCAGCATCGGCACATATTGGTCGGCGGGGCCGGCCGCGAAGGCGCCGGCGAAGGCGTTTTTGGTGGCGTTGCCGAGTGGGTTGGCGATGCCGGCAGCACCCGCCATCGATTCGAGATAGGTGAGATCCTTGAAGGCGTTGGCGATGCTGAATTTGTGCGCGTCGCGGTCGCCTTCCAGCGTCCAGCGCATGAAGGTCTGGTAGAAGCCGCAATCCATGCGGCCGTTGCGGATGACGCTGTCGAAGCGCGGCGGCGAGATGCCGACCTTCTGCGCCAGCGCCAGCGCCTCGGAATAGATCGCAGCGTAGCCGAGCGAAATGAAGTTGTTGAGCAGCTTCATGCGATGGCCGTCACCGGTGTCGCCGATATGGACGATGCGCCCGGCCCAGGTGTCGAGCACCGGCTTCAGCCGGGCAAAGACCGCGTCGGGCGCGCCGACCATGGCATCGAGCGTGCCTTCCCAGGCCTCCTTCGGCGTGCGGCTGAGCGGGGCATCGACATAATCGACGCCGAGCGCCTTGAGTTCGGCGGCCAGCGCCACCGTCGAGACAGGATCCGAGGTCGAGCAGTCGACGACAACCGATCCCTGCTTCAGGCCTTCCTTGAGGCCGCCTGGGCCGCGGATGATGGCTTCGACCTCGCGCGAGCCGGTGACGCAGATGAAGACGATATCGGATGCCGCGGCGACGTCGCGCGAGGTCGCCGCTTCCTTGGCGCCGCGGCCGAGCAGGTCTTCCGCCGGTGCGCGGTTCTTGCGGCCGAGAAACGTCAACGGATAGCCCTTGTCGACGATGTTCTTCGCTATGCCGTGCCCCATCAGGCCCAGCCCGATGAAGCCGATCTTTTCGCTCGCGGCGGTCGTGTTCATGTCGTTTCGTCCTATTTGCAGTGATGGATGACGGCGCTGCACCTTGCCGGCGAATTGTTGAAGCGGGTTTTTGCCGCATGCCGTGGCAGGCGATTGCAGAGTTCGATATTGTCTGACAATACACGTGAATTCCAGGGAGAGCAAAATGACGAAGCGGATCATGTTCACCGGCGGCAGCGGCAAGGCCGGGCGCCACGTCGTGCAGTATCTGGTCGAGCAGGGCTGCCAGGTGCTCAACATCGACACCAAGCCGCTCGACAATCCCAAGGTGCGCACGCTGATCACCGACATCACCGACAGCGGGCAGGTGTTCAACGCGCTGTCGAGCTATATCGGCCTGCATGAATTCGATCCGTCGCTGCGTTCGCAGCCGGTCGATGCCGTGGTGCATTTCGCGGCGATCCCGCGCATCATGATCACGCCCGACAACGAGGTGTTCCGCATCAACGCGCTCGGCACCTACAATGTCATCGAGGCCGCAGTGAAGCTCGGTATCCGCAAGGTGGTGATCGCCTCCAGCGAGACGACCTACGGCCTGGTCTTCGCCAACGAACCGCGCGATCCGACGCATTTTCCGCTCGACGAGGAGTACGACGTCGATCCGATGGACAGCTACGCGCTGTCCAAGGTCGTCAACGAGAAGACCGCGCGGGCGTTTGCACAACGCGATGGCTTCGACATCTATGCCTTGCGCATCGGCAACGTCATCGAGCCGCATGAATATTCGCTGTTTCCGAAATGGTTCGCCGATCCGGGTTTCCGCAAGCGCATTGCCTGGAGCTATATCGACGCGCGCGACCTCGGCCAGATCACGCTGCGCGCCATCGAAAAGGACGGGCTCGGCTATCAGGTGTTCAACGCCGCCAATGACGACACCTCGTCCGACCTGCCGACAGCCGAACTTTTGAAGCGGTTTTACCCCGATGTGCCGGTCAAGGGCGAACTTGGCGAATACGAGACGCTGCTCTCCAACCGCAAGGCACGCGACATGCTCGGCTTCCGGCCGGAACACAGCTGGCGGAAATATGTCAAGACGACCTGACGGGCGTACGTGATACGGAGCCGGCACTGGGCCAGCCCCGACGCGCAACGTTGAGAAGGCTCTGACTCAACCTCGAATTTGACATAGGCTATCTGCTGGCTGGTAATAACACGTTTCCCCCTTCGAGAGGAACGGTGCGGCCTGCGGGGGAATTGTTGACTTTAAACGCAACTAACTCTATTCTGTATCAGCGGTCGAAACCGGTCGGCTCGTCGCGCGGCCTGCACTTAACCAAAAGGTGGAGGCCAAGCGGTTTCTGTATGTAACGCCAAATGTTTATAGAGGATTGGCTGGGAAGGATCCCGACTTAAGCCATTTGCCGATGGCGAAAATGGAAGAACTGATAGCAATTTTTTGTTTCGGTTGGTTCGTGACGGCAAGCCTCAAAGGAGACCCAGACGAGCGGGGGCCAGACATCGAACGATTGCATTCTGTTGACGAGGTCTGGGTAATTTGTGCGCGAAAGCCTAGGCATGTCCAAGTGCGTCTGTTCGGTAGGTTTCTCGACGCCGGGGTATTCATAGGTTTAGGACTGCATTGCCGACATTGGCTAGGGATCAAAAAGAACTATAGCGAAACCGTCGCTGGAATCCCCGATCTTTGGGGCAACACCATGGGTAATGCGCAACCTTTTCGTGCAGCAACGGCGTTAGAGTACGTGAAGGGAATATGTCGAGATGTGGATGAAAAAATCTAATAAGGTTTCCGACCAAGCGTTCGTTGAAGAGTTCGAACGCGGGATACTTCGTTCGGCTTTTGTGAGCGCCTTTTGGGCGGTCATTCAAGCCAGGAAAGCGGAAACGGGGCTCACCCTAAGTCAGCTTGCCGATCGCCTCGGAATTAACAAGTCTGCGGTCTCTCGCTGGTTTTCAGGAACAAAGCCGAACTGGGAAATAGACACTATCGCGGACCTCGCGACTGCCCTTGAGGTAGACGTAGAGGTTGTGGTCGTAGACAGAAAAATGAACCGTCGGTTTGGGCCTGCGGGCGAGATACAGCCGCTTACGCTCGGAGCGGGGACCACACTAAGTTCCGGGCAGCATTCCATCCTGCCGGGAACCGATGCCGTGAGTGCGGTGTCAATACGCCTTGAGGCAGCATGATTTTGAACCCCCATGCTAGCGTCGTGTTTTGCGATGACCTTCGACAGGAGGCCAACGGGAAGCAACTGCACATAGGGGTCTATAATGATGCCGTTTTATTCGACGGACCTTTGCCGTGGGCATTGCCCACGGGGCTGTGGTGTCTGATTAAGTATCTTGAACCGTATCCAGAAACTTTGCCTACCCTCGCGATAAAAGTTCGTCTTGAATCCAAGGCCGGTGGGGTAGTTGATTTGATAGAAGCTCCAGTGCCGAAGACCGACATCATCCCCCAGAAAGGACCCCTCGAATTTGAGAAGGATACAGTCAAATTATTGGCCCTTAGCATGAACATTCAACTGTCAACCTTGGTCTTCCAAGAGCCTGCAAAACTCGTGGTCGTAGTCGTTCGGGACGGGGAGGAAATCTCAGCTGGCCGATTGCGCATCTCGCAGTTGAGTAGGGATGGAGCCGGCAACCCCATCCCCGCTGTTTAGGCCCAAACGGGTCAAGGTTCTCCGATACTTCACTTGTTGAAGGGGCAATACCCTTGATCAATAAGTTCTGAGCCTAGCCCTCACTCGTTTCCTGCCGTGCGGCAATTAAGCTACTTGTCTTTCCAGAATTCGGCCTGGAGTTGCGCCGCCTCATCGGCAAGCAGCGGACCAACGACTTCAGTCGGACGCTGCCCAGCTTCGAAGACGATCCTGCAGGGCAGGTCGAGTGTAGGATTCTCGACATGTGCACCCGTCGATGCCTTGAGGTCATGTTCGCTCTGGCCAAAGACGACCCGTCCGATGCCCGCCCAATAGATTGTGCCGGAGCACATCGCGCAAGGTTCGGCCGAAGTGTAGAGTGTGCAGGAGGCCAGCTTTTCGAGACTGAAATTCATCCCCGCCCATGAGGCCAGCAGCCTTTCGGCATGAGCGGTGCGGTCGCCCCCGCCGGCTTTGTAAGCGTTGGGCTGCTCGCGCAAAACATTGCCGTCCTTGTCAGCGAGGAGCGAACCAAAGGGATGTTCGCCGGCATCGCGGGCCTTGCGCGCGACTTCGAACGCCTGACGGAGCAGGCGCTCATCATAGGGGCGTTGTGGCATCGGCGGATCCTCCGGCTATGCCGCTGGACCATAGTGCCGAACAATCCGCCGACACAAGTCGGCGGCCTAAAACGCGTCGCGTTCGACCGGCCTCATGCTACGCGCTTCAGGTTCTTGTTTTGATGCATGTCGTATCGCAAACCCGCTGCACACTTTTGAGCGACATGCATCAGGACTCGTTGCGATTGGGGCGTTGAGCCAGCCAGATGCTGCCGATGACGAAAACGACGCCGGCGATCTGAGGCAAGGTCAGCGTCTGGTCCAGGAATACCCATCCAAGCAGCACGGCGGTCACCGGGCTGAGGAAAAGCAGCGATGACACCACGGCAGATTCCAGTCGCGCAATGCCCCGGAACCAGAGGACGTAAGTCAGCGCCGCACCGATCAGGCCGAGCCACACCAGTCCAAGCAGGTTGGCCGCGGTCGGGAGCGGGATGGAGGGCTCGAAAAGCAGGGCCACCGGAACGAGAAGCAGACCGCCGGCGGTCAGCTGCCATGCCGTAAAGGTAAGCAGCGATACTGGCGGTTGCCACTTACGGGCCAATACGCTTCCGAAGGCCATGGAGGCCGCCCCGGCGAGGCCGGCGGCAACGCCGACCGCATCGAGCGTCGCGTTCGGGGTCAGCACCAGCAATGCAACACCGGCGATCCCGACAAGGGCGGCGACGATCGCCAACCGACGGACAGGGCTGGCAAGCAGGGCAGCGGCAAGGAAAATCACGATCAACGGCTGGACCGACAGCACCGTCGCGGCGACCCCGCCCGGAAGCCGGTAGGCGGCGACAAACAACATGCTCAGGAAGATCGAGATGTTGAGGGCTCCGAGGACGAAACTGCGCAGCCACCAGATGCCCGTCGGCAGTTGCCGAACGATCGCCAGCAGCAGCAATCCGGCTGGCAAGGCACGCAGCATTGCGACCGTCATCGGCGAAAAGTTGGGCAGGAACTGGGTGGTGACGATATAGGTGCTGCCCCATATCGCGGGTGCAATGGCTGTCAGCAACAGATCGAAACGGCGCGTTTTCATAAGATTTCCAGTACTTCGGCAAGAGGGCGGCGCGGCTTTTGCGGCCAGTTGCCGGGCGCGGCGCGGCCGACCGCGATGAGCATCACCGGCACTTCATTCAGGCCAAGGCCAAACTCGCGGGCCACGCCTTCGGCATCGAAGCCTCCCATCGGACCAGCGACGAGCCCCAGCGCTTCGGCTGCAAAAATCAGCGTTGCAGCGCCAAGCGTTGCAGAGCGCACCGCTTCGTCGCGGGCAGCCCGAGGATCGGCATATTGTGCGCGGGCGCCTTCCTGCCAGCCCGAAGCCATATCCGCCGGCATGAAGCCGGCTTCGACGAAAGGACGCAGCCTTGCATTGAGGGCGGCGTGGTCGGGCAGTACGCCGCAGACGATGAAGGTGACCGCTGCTTCCTGCACCTTGGCCTGGCCATGGGCCACGCTGCGCAACCGCGCCTTTGCTTCCGGCGTCCGCACGGCGATGAACCGCCAATTCTGAAGGTTGTAGGCGGTTGGCGCGCGCGTTGCGAGACGTGCCAGTTCCTCAACCTCGGCATCCGTCAATGCGTACGAGGCATCGAACCGATTGGCCGACATGCGTCGCTCGATAAGGGAGATTGTGGGGTTGGTCATCATATCATTCCGAAATTGAGAAAGTTGTTCGGGAAGCAGATATGGAATTTACCAACAGACGATAATATGTGACAATTGAAAGACATTGTTTACTGGGAGAGAATGGTGCAGTGGATCGCCTGACTGCGTTGCAGGTTTTCCGTCATGTGGCGGAACTGAACAGCTTTGCCGAAGCCGGACGGCGGCTCGGTCTCTCGCCTCCCGCGATCAGCAAGAACATCGCCGAGCTGGAGGCGCATCTGGGGGTGCGGCTCATCAACCGGACGACGCGGCGGATGGCCCTGACCGAAGAAGGCAGGATCTATCTGGAGCATGTCACGCAGGGGCTCGATGCGCTGGCCAGGGCCGACCAGGTCCTCGGCCCGATCAAGACGGCGCCGAGCGGCACGTTGCGGGTCAGCGCGCCGATGACTGTCACGTTGACGCGGCTTTCGGCTGCCATTCCCGCGTTTCTATCGCGCTATCCCGATTTGAAACTCGATTTGCATCTTGATGACAGGCGCGTCGATATCGTGCGGGAGGGATTTGACCTTGCCATTCGCGGCAGCGACAATCTCGAGGATTCCAGCCTGGTCGCCAGAAAGCTTGCGGTCATGCCGCACGTGCTTTGTGCAGCTCCTGCCTACTTCGAGCAGCACGGCCGGCCTCAAACGCCTGCCGATTTGAAGGCGGCCAACTGCATCCGGTTCAGCCTCTCGGGGCATGCGGACATATGGGAATTCCGCAAGGACGGCCGCAGCGAGCGGATCGCCATCGACGGACGATATTCGGTCTCCTCGAGCCTTGCCGTACGCGATGCGCTGCGCGCCGGCTTCGGCGCCAGCCTGATCCCCTATCCCTATGTCGAAAGCGACCTGAAAGCAGGCCGGCTGCAATCGGCTCTGGATGACTGGGACAAGGTCGAAACCACACTCTACGCGGTCTATCCGGCACGGCAGCATCTTGCCCCGAAAATCCGCGTCTTCCTTGATTTCCTGATCGAGGAATTCAGTCGGGACAAAGAGAAGCCGTTCGTGCCTCCCCGGCGTGAACGCCCGGCAAAGCGCGGTGTCGGCGAGGCGACGGATACGGAAAATCAAACCGAGATATTGCCGTCGATTTCATCTCCTTGACACGCCTCCAAATCCGGACTTTGTGGAGCCATGCAGGACGCGAAGCCGAATAAGGGAAAGACAGCGGCCGAGGCGTTCGCCGAACGCACGAGCGGTATTCGCCGCGCCGATGCGGCGCGCATGCCGGGGTCGAGCGTGCATGCGTCGCTGGCCAACGAAATCGGGCTGAGGATCGTGCGCGGCGACTATCCGCCGGGCACCATCCTGCCCAACGAAGCCAAATGGTCCGAGACCTTCGACGTCAGCCGCTCGGCGGTGCGCGAAGCCATCAAGATGCTGATGGCGAAGAGCCTTTTGTCGTCACGTCCCAAAATCGGCAGCTGGGTCGAGCCGAAGGAGCGCTGGAACCTGCTCGATCGCGATGTGCTGGCCTGGTACGCGACCTCGCCGGACCGCGAGGTGTTCCTCAGGACGGTGCAGGAATTCCGCCACATCATCGAGCCGGAGGCCAGCGCCTTTGCCGCCATGCGGCGCACCGACGAGCAGATGGCCGAGATCAGCCAGGCCTGCCGCGAGATGGGCGAGGCGACCAACCTGCAGGAGCGGACGCGCGCCGACACGCGGTTTCATCTCGCCATCCTGCGCGCCTCGGGCAACGATCTGCTGGTGCCGCTCGGCGTGCTGATCGAATCGGCGTTCGATCATCTGTTCGCTTTTACGACCCGGGAACTCGACGATTTGCAGCATGCCCAGAGGCTGCATGAGGCAATCGAGAAGAGCATCCGCCTGCAGCGGCCGGACGCGGCACGCAATGCAGTGCGCAAGCTGCTGGCCAATACCGACGGCGTCATCAAGTCCAGGTAGCCGCCGTTCGGCTCCCGGTTTGAGTGCTCAGTCGAACGGTCCGGTCGCGAGATGCCGCCGGGTCAGCCCGAGCAGCAAGGCCTGATCGCGGGCGGCGTGTTCGGGCGGGTTGACGACGGGGTCGCCATTGACGATCGCCGCCCAGAAGCCACGCATCTCCTCGACGAAGGCTTCCGCGTAGCCGGCGCGCAAATCTTTCTTCGACAGCGTGTGACCGTGCGAGGTCGTCACCGTCAGCCGGGTCGGATGATGGTTGAGCCAGGGCGAGGGGAATTCGAGCTCCAGGCTGGCATCGTCGAAGAACAGCGTGATCCGCTCCTTGTAGTCGGCAAGCTTAGGTACGGTAAGATGGGTCATGGTCCACAGCGCCTGTCCGTCCAGCAGCTTGACGGCGCCCTGGCCGCCGTCGCCATTGGCAAAGATCTGCGCGCCGACGATCTCGCCGTCCGGCACGCCGAGCGCATCGAGCAGGCCGTGAACGGCATTGACATCGTGAATCAAGGCCGAGCTGTAAGCGCCGGTAAATCCACGGAAAGCGAGATCAGTGAAAGGCACGCCAATGGCTTGTTCGACCTGGCGCTTCTGCTTGGCGGCGACAGCGGCGACCATGTCCTTCGGGATATCGGTGCCGCGCCTGTAGGGCAGGTGGGCGATGAACGGCCAGGCGTCGGGATCGTTCACTTCCACCGAGACCGAGCGCAGCGTGCTCGATGTCCCCGGCAGCGAAGCGAGCGCCAGCCGGTAGCTCGGATCGAAGCGCTTCATGTAGCCGACTTGCATGATTTTCCTGGCGGCATCGCGCGCGGCGACGATCTCGGCGATTTCCGCCAGGGAATAGCAGAGCGGCTTTTCGCAAAAGACATGCAGGCCGCGCGCCAGCGCCGCCAGCACCTGTTCGTGATGCAATGGGTCCGGCGAGCCGATCACTACCGCGTCGAGGCGCTGGTCGAAGAGCTGGTCGATCGTTTCGAAATTGGCGATGCCATGGGTGTCAGTGACGAACTGCCGTGAAATCCTGGAGGGGTCGGCGACGCCGACCAGCTCGAACAATTCACCGAGGCGCAGCAGATTGGGAATATGCTCGACCTGCGAGATCATGCCGGCGCCGACGACCCCGACGCGTAACCTGCTCATGCCATCATCCCCGCGATGTCCGATTGTCAGCTCAAGCCGCCGCAGGCGGCCGGTTGCCGATCTGGGCGAGCAGGCCGGCAATCTCCGCCTCGACCGCCTTCAGATCCTCGCCACCCGACATGATCGAGATGACCTCGTCGCGCGAGATGTCCGATTTGGCGTAGGTACCGCGATTGCGGCCGCGGTTGAGCAGCGTGAAGGTGTCGCCGACCGGATAGGCATGGTGGATGTTGTGGCTGATGAAGATCACGGCCAGGCCCCGCATGCGTGCTTCGATGATGAACTTCAGCACCATCGCCGCCTGGTGGACGCCGAGTGCCGAGGTCGGCTCGTCAAGGATCAGCACGCGCGCGCCAAAATGCACGGCGCGGGCGATCGCCACCGACTGGCGCTCGCCGCCCGACAGCGTGCCGACGGCTTGCGTCGGGTCGCGCACATCGATGCCGATATCGGCCATTGCCTGCCTGGCGATAGTGTTGGCGCGCTCCTTGTCGATGCGCGAGAAGGGCAGGCTGCTTTTGGTCGGTTCGCGGCCGAGGAAGAAGTTGCGGGTGATCGACATCAGCGAGATCATGCCGAGGTCCTGGAACACCGTTGCCACGCCGAGCTCCTGCGCGTCGCGCGGGCTGCGGAAGGTGACCGTCTTGCCGTCGACCAGGATTTCGCCTTTGCTCGGCCGGTAGACGCCGGACAGAACCTTGATCAGCGTCGACTTGCCGGCGCCGTTGTCGCCGAGCAGGCAGTGGACCTCGCCCGGATAGACCTTGATGTCGATGTCCTGGAGCGCGCGCACCGAGCCGAAATTGACGCTGACGCCGCGCAGTTCCATTGCGGGTTCGCTCATTTGGGCCCGCTCGGTCATTTGCCACCTCCGCGGCCGAGCGCCTTCAGCCTGATGTAGTTGTTGACCAGCACGGCCATCAGGATGACGATGCCGAGGAAGACCTTGAACCAGTCGGTGTCGATGCCGGTGTAGAAGATGCCCATCTGCACCAGCCCGAAGATCAGCGCGCCGAACAGCACACCATAGACTGTGCCGTAGCCGCCGGTGAGCAGCACGCCGCCGATGACGGCGGCGATGATCGCCTCGAACTCCTTGAGCAGGCCGCGCGTGGTGTCGGCGGAGCCCGCCTCCATCACCTGGATGGTGGCAAGCAGCGTCGCCGCGCAAGCGGTGTAGATGAACAGGCTGATCTTGACGCGATCGACCGGCACGCCGACGTTGCGGGCGGCGATCAGGTCGCCGCCGGTAGCGAAAATCCAGTTGCCGTATTTCGTCTGGGTGAGCACGTAGCCGGCCAGCGCCGTCAGGCCAAGCCACCAGACGATCGACATCGGAATGCCGGCGACGAAGGGAATGCCGTCGCTGCGGGTGCCGATCCAGCCTTGCGCGCCCATCCAGTGGAACAGGCCGGTGAGCAGATGGCCGTTGAACAGGCCAGCCGTCGCCGGGTCCGGTGCGCCTTCGAGGATGTAGGGAATTTGTGTGCGGCCGGTGACGGCGCGGGTGATGCCGATCGACAGTCCGCGCAGGATATAGAGCGTGGCGAGCGTGACGATGAAGGAGGGCAGGCGCGTCTTCACCACGATCAGGCCATTGAGATAGCCGGTGAGGATGGCAACGGCGAAGGCACAGGCGATGCCGCCCCATAACGGCAGGCCCCAGTACTTCACCGTCAGCCCGATGACGACACCGGCAAAGCCGACCATGGAGCCGACCGAAAGGTCGAACTCGCCGGCGATGATGAGAAGTGCTGCTGCGGTGGCGACGATGCCGAGCTCCGCCGACAGCGTCAGGAAGGTCATCGACCCCTGCAGCGAATAGAGGTTCGCCGCGCCCGGCAGCAGCGCAAAGATGATGATCGTCGCAAGCAGCCCGCCGGCAGCACCGGCTTCCGGCCGGCGCAGCCACTGGGTCAGCTTGCCGGTGCTGGCCAGCCGCTCGTCGGCGCCGGCGGCCCGCTTCGACGTCATGCCGAAGCGGTCGGTCGCCTTCAGTTCGCCCGGAGGTATCGCCTTGTCTTCCACGACCGCCATTAGGCTCTCCAATCGCTCAATTCGCAATCTTCGAACGGATCGGGAGAGCGCCTGGCGCATTCTCCCGTTCCGTCGGAGTGCTGGCCTAGCGGATGCCCTCTTTGGCGAGGGCCAGGATCGCCTTGGCTTTTTCGGGCGAGTCGATGAACAGCGGCCCGGTATAGGCGTTGTTCTGCGGCCAGAAGCCGTGCGTCGCCTGCTCGACCAGATAGATCACCGGCAGATAGCCCATCAGATATTGCTGGGCGTCCATGCCGAAGCCCATTTCGCCGGCGACGACAGAGTCGAGGACCTCCGGGCTGATGTCGAAAGTGTAGAGCTTGAGCTTGCCGAACAGTTCCTTGTCGCGGAACATCGGGATCAGCGGATTGGCGGCGGTGGCACCAAGCGCAAAGACGGCTTGGGTGTCGGGATGCGCCGACAGATAGGCTTCGGTGCGGCGCTGGATGTCGGCCGGATCGGGCGCCACGGCCAGAACCTCGGTGCCGCCGCCGGATGGCTTCAGCCCGTCATTGAGGCCCTGGCAGCGCTGGTCGAGGCTGACATTGCCGACCTCGTGGTTGATGCAGACGACCTTGAGCGTGCCTTCCTTGGCCAGCCGCTCGCCGGCCTTCTTGCCGGAATCATATTCGGAAACGGTGCCGACATAGAGCGTGGTGCCGAGCTCGGCGCCTTCCTTCTCGCCGGAATCCAGAACCACCATCGGAATATTGGCGGCAAGCCCGGATTTGACGGATTTGCCGAGTGCATTGGCGTCGGCGATGGAGACCGCGATGCCGTCCGGCTTGGTGGCGATGGCGGCGTCCAGAAGCCGGGCCTGCTCGACCACGTCGAAGACCTGCGGCGCGTAATATTCGACCTTGGCGCCGGTGAGGGCGGCCGCGTCATCGACGCCGCGCTTGACCACCGACCAATAGGGATCGGACGCCGACCCATGCACGACGAACGTGATGTGGACGTCCTTCGGATCCTTGAGGCCCGCGGCATATGCAATGCCTGTCATCAGGCCCGCCGTGACGAAGGCGCCCAATGCCGCTTTCAGAAGAGTTTTCATCTTATTCTCCCATTTGTCGTTGCAGTTCCAATCCCTCTGGCGCCGTTTTCCGGCCGCGACGATCGGCTCACGTCGCGGATCGGGTGGCCGCTTTGCGGGCCTTTGCCGACGTCAATCGCTGTTCGCCCGCGTTGTTGCCGCGGGCTGATGTTGACGATCGCCCGGCCGAGAGTGCTGCGCGAAGCTCCTCGCGCAACGGCTTCATGCCGATGACATCGATCGGCTGTGCGGCGAGCCAGTCGCGAAAGCCCTGGTCGCGGAACAGCTCGTACTCTTCGGTGCGGATATAGGCGGAGCGCGGCTCGATCAGCTCGAGTTCACCGGGCGCGTTGCAATGCAGGCAAAAGAAAGTCAGGCCCTCGCGCACACCCTCGATGAGCGCTTTGTAAACGGGCTCGATCGGCCTGGAGCGCGGCCGGCCCCAGGTCGTCTGGATGGCGGCGTCGAAAATGGCAAAGCCGCCGGCGCGGGCCAGCGCCACGCCGCGCTGGAACGCCTCCTCGGTGACGCCGACCAGATTGTCGTTGGGGGAATAGGCGGACAGCGTCTTGGTCAACAGCACGGGCAGCTGATATTCCAGCCCGAGCTTGATGTATATGTCGCAAAATTCGGGCGACAATGCCGCGCCCATATGCGCGTCGAGGTGGGTGACGTCGATGCCGGCGCGATAGGCGGTGTCGATCTGGGCGCGAAGCTCGGCCTCGATCGCCTGCGGCACCGCCTTGCGGCGCGTGGTCGCCACGTCGGGCCATAAGAAGCCGAACTCGTCGGTCAGGCCGGCCGCCCGCGACGGCGCGGTCAGCGGCCGCCATTTGTAGTGCTGTTTCTCGCTGTTCAGCGTCAGGTGGACGCCAAGGTCAAGGCCAGGGTTGGCTGCGGCGCTTTCGGCCATTTCGAGGAACCACGGGCACGGCACCATCACCGCGCCGGAACTGCAGACACCTAGCCCGTTCAATTCGAGAAAGGCGCTGTTGGCGCCGTGGCACATGCCGACATCGTCCTCGTGGAGCACGATCCGTTTGCTGGAGCCGGCGGCGTTCACGAATGTCAGCCTTTCCGCCGGCGCGCCGGTCTCGAGGGTCTTCCAAAGTGTGTCCCGTATTTCATGGAACCAACCGTTTGCCCAACTGGCCGGAATGGAACGCCGAAAGCTGGCTTTCCGACAGGGCCACTTTGGCGAATTCGGATGGGTACGATTTGCCTGCCGGCTGAGACACTTAGCTGCCGATTTCCCCAATCAGGGTTCAAAACCACTCATAGGAACCGTCTTCCGGGCGCAGATGGCTTGGTCGAATAGCGGCGGAGTGGTTCTTCCAAACTGTGCCCACAAGCCTACAGCTGTCCACACCATCAAGCGACCCACATTACCAAGTGACCCAAACTACCAAGTAACTTGGAGGCCTGCCATGTACACCGCCGGCGAAGAGGAAATCGAAGCCATTGCCAGGGTGATCCGCTCGGGCGCGCTGTTTCGTTACGGCAAGGACAGCGAATGCGACCGCTTCGAGGCCCGCTATGCGCAGCATCTTGGCGTCGAGCATTTCGCACTGGCCGCCAGCGGCACCTATGGGCTCGCGGCCGGCCTGATCGGGCTCGGCATCGGTCCGGGGGACGAGGTCCTGGTGCCCGCGCACACCTATATGGCGACCGCGACCGCGGTGCTGTCGGTCGGGGCCATTCCCGTCATCGTCGACATCGACGAGAGCCTGACCATCGATCCCGTCGCCTTGCGCGATGCCATAGGGCCGCGCACCAGGGCGGTCATCCCGGTGCATATGTGGGGCGCGGCCTGCAACATGAATGCGATCATGGACATTGCTGCCAAGCGCGGCTTGCTGGTGCTCGAGGATGTCTGCCAAGGCATCGGCGGCGGCTATGAGGGCCGCAAGCTCGGCTCGATCGGCCATGCCGGCGCCTATTCCTTCAACTACTTCAAGAACATGACCTCGGGCGAGGGCGGCGGCATTGCCACCAGCGACCCGAAAGTGGCGGAGCGGGCGCGCTGCGCCATCGACCCTTGCCATTTCTACTGGCAGGGCAGAAGCGACAGCATCAAACCCTTCGCCGGCATCGGCGCGCGTGCTTCCGAACTGATGGGGGCGATGCTCAACGTCCAACTCGATCGACTGGACGGCATCATCGAGGCGATGCGCGCCGAGAAGAAGATGGTGCTGGCCGGCACCCGCCATCTCGGCAATCTCGGTCTGACACCGTCGCCGATGAACAGCCCGGACGACGATTGCGCCGCACAGGTGATGTACCTACTGCCGAGCGAGCAGGCGGCGCAGACTTTTTCGAAGACCATTCCGAGCGTCGTTGCCGGCAAGACCGGCCGTCACAATTTCACCCAGTGGGACCAGGTGCTGATGCATGAAGGCGCGCATCATCCGGCGCTCAATCCTTATGCATTGCCCGAGAACCAGGGCCTGCGGCTGGATTACGCCGACGACCTCGGCAAGCGCTCGCTCGACATCCTCAATCGCACGGTGATGATCGCCATGAACCCGGCGCATGACGATACCGATATTCAGGACATGATCCACAACATCGACGCGGCGGCGCGGGTGGCGCTGGAAAATGCTTCGCTGGATGATGTCGAATTGCGCAAGGCGGCACCGCTTGATCTGCAGAAGTTCGACAGTGTGAACTAGACCCGTTCCGACGCGGTTTGCTACCCTGCGGCCGAGTTCCTTGTCCGGCGGCCGGGCGGGGATTCCGGCCGGCATAACCGGTCGTCAAAAAATCCGCAGGCCCGTGTCGGATAGGCCGGGCTCCCGCTCGTCCTAGGGGCATCGATCACCAACCACGGAGGATTAACGATATGCCCGGCACCGTACGTCTGCACCGCGTTCTGACAACCAGCCCGGAGAAAGTCTACCGCGCGTTCCTCGAAGCGGATGCACTTGCGAAATGGCTGCCGCCGAACGGCTTCACCTGCACGGTTCATCACTTCGAGGCGAAAGTCGGCGGTACGTTCAAAATGTCCTTCCGCAACTTCACCACCGGCGACAGCCACTCGTTCGGCGGCGAATATGTCGAGCTCGTGCCCAATGAGCAGCTGCGCTACACCGACCGGTTCGACGACCCCAACCTGCCCGGCGAGATCGAGGTGACCGTGACATTGAAGAAAGTGTCGGTCGGCACCGAAGTGAATATCACGCAGGCCGGTATTCCAGATGCCATCCCGGTTGAGGCCTGCTATCTCGGCTGGCAGGAGTCGCTGCGAAATCTGGCGAAACTCGTCGAACCCGAGATCGAGCAGTAGGGTAAGCGCGCGCGGCTGATCCGTGGGGGCGATCTCTTCGCGCCAAGAGAGCGAAGCGGGCGCTGCCTTGGCTGCATCGGCGTCGCTAGCCGGGATCCTAGGGATTCCCGATCTTGCCAGGCAACATGCGCCGGCGCCGGAAAGCCCGGATTGGGGAAGCCTGGCTCTAGCTTCTGTCCAACCTTAGGAACGCGGCGCGCAGCGCCAGCACCGCGCGCAGGATCTGGCGTTCGTCCATTGCCGCATAGCCGAGCAGCAGGCCGTGCTCGGGTTCTGTGGAATGGTAGTTGATCGAGATGCCCTGGACGTCGAGCCCCTCCTTGACGGCGGCGGCGACCACGTCGCTGTCCTTGTAGGGCCTGACGAAGCTCGCCAGCAGCTGCATGCCGGAATCGTTTTCCGTGACGGTCAGCCATTCGGCCAGATGCTCCTGGCACAGCTTGACGAAGTTCGCCTGCCGGCGCGCATAGAGCCGGCGCATGCGTTTGAGGTGCGTGGCGAAATAGCCCTGCGTGATGAAATCGTTGACCGTTGCCTGCAGGATCAGCGGCGCGAACTGGCCGGTGATGCTCACCGCCCGGTCGAACGGCACTGACAGTTCGCGCGGCACGATCAGATAGCCGATGCGCAGCGCCGGGATCAGCGTCTTGCCGAAGCTGCCGATATAGACGACGCGGTCGGCATGATCGAGCCCGCGCAGCGCCGGCACCGGCCGGCCGCGGAACCGGTATTCGCCGTCATAGTCATCCTCGACGATCCAGGCGCCGTTGCGTTCGGCGATGTCGAGCAACTGCAATCGCTCCTCGATGCGCATGATGGTGCCGAACGGCCATTGGCAGGATGGCGTCACATAGATCAGCCGCGGCGGCGGCAGCTCCGGATCGGCAAGATGCCAGCCACGCCGGTCGACCTTCAACGGTGCCAGCCTGGCGCCGCTGGCGAGAAAGGCGCTCTTGGCGCCGAGATAGCCGGGCTCCTCCATCCAGACATGGTCGCCTTCGTCCATCAGCACGCGCGAGACGAGATCGAGTGCTGCTTGTGCACCGGTGACGATGATCACCTGGTCGGCGGTGCAGCTGATGCCGCGCGACAGGCCGATGGTCGAGGCAATGGCCTGACGCAGGCCGGGGTGGCCGGCAAAGGAGAGATAGCCAAGCAGGCTCTCGTCGCGGCTGCGTGCATTACGCACCAGAAGGCTTGACCAGATGGTGAACGGAAACGACGCCGTTTCAGGCACGCCCGGATGGAAATTAATGACGCCGGCATTACGCGGCGGTTGCGGGCCGTTGACGATGGTCTGACCGCGCCGCGACAGTTTTTGCGGCGCTGCCAGTCCGGCGCGCAGAGATGCCAAGGGGCGGTTCTGCTGGATCGGCGCTACCCAGGTGCCCGATCCGGCGCGCGCCTCGATAAAACCTTCGGCAAGGAGCTGGTCATAGGCGGCGATGACCGTGTTGCGCCCGACCTTGAGGTCTTCGGCCAGCGAGCGCGTCGACGGCAGCAGCGTGTTCTGCGGGATTTGGCCGTCAAGGATGAAGCGTCGCAAGGCGCCGTAGATCTGACGATGCATCGGTTCTTCCGAAGCGCGGTCGACCGACATGATGTCGAGGGAAAGGCGCATGTGGTCGGCCAAGGCACTATCCCCCGACGAACCGGGCGGCGCGGGCGATCTTTTCCTCGTTGAGCCGACAGACGGTATCAAGCACCAGTCGCCTGGTTTCGGGGTGGACCTCGCGGCTGTTCTTCAGCGCGCGATGAACGGTGGCGGCGCCAAGTTCCGCCTTCTCGGCAATCTCCCGGATGGTGCAAAGCCGTTCCATGCCAAGCGCAGCTTCGAAAGCCATGTCGCTCCTCCTCGGTTGCATCAAGGCACGGCTTCCGGCCGGCCTCAAGCTTGAAAGTCGGGGTTTGAAATCCAGAGCCGGGATTCTGCGATCCGCGCCGCGCAGGGCGCAAGGCGGCGCGGATCGCCGGGCGCATTCGCGTCGCTAACCCCATCGAGGCGCGCGCCCATTATGTTCCCCCGGCTCGCAAATGCGGGCCGGTCAGTCTGCCTGCCGCGTCGCCACTTCGAAGCCGGCCTGCCGGGCGGTGGCGAGCAGCGAGAAATAGCCCTTGCTGGCATAGGTCAGCGGATGCGCCTTGGCCGGATCCTGCTCAGCCTCGACAACAATCCAACCTTCATAGCCGCGCGCGGCGAGGGATTTCAGCAATGGCAGGAAATCGACCGAGCCGTCGCCGGGCACGGTAAAAATGCCTTCCAAAACTGCCGCCATGAAGCTCATGTCCTCGCGGCGTGCCTTTTCCAGCACCGCCCTGCGAACGTCCTTGCAATGGAAATGCACGATACGGTCGAGATGTCGCTGCAACAGCGATTGCGGGTCGCCGCCCGAAAACAGGCAGTGGCCGGTATCGAACAAAAGGCCGACGCTTCGGCCCGTCGCCGCCATCAGGCTGTCGACTTCATCGTCCGTCTCGACGATGGTGCCCATGTGGTGGTGGAAGGCCATGCCGACCCCGAATGCGGCCATGCTGTCGGCGAGGGCGGTCAGTTTCTCGCCATAGGCCCGCCAGTCGCTGTTGGCGAGGCGCGGACGCTCGGAGATCGGTGCGAAAATGCCGTCATGGCGACCGCGCGAGGTGTCGGCATAGACGACGATCTTGGCGCCGAGGTCGCGCAGCAACGCCAGATGCGGGGTAATCGCCGCGAATTCCTCTTCGACCGTACGGTCGAGGATGCGGCCATCATACCAGCCGGAGACGAGTTCCAGGCCATAGGAGGACAGGAGCGGCCCAAGCACCTCAGCCTGGCGCGGAAATTTCCCGCCGAGCTCGGTGCCGCGATAACCGGCCTGTGCGGTTTCGGACAGGCAGGTCTGCAGCGGCGTGTCGCCGCCAAGCGCCGGGACGTCGTCATTGCTCCAGGTGATGGGATTGATGCCGATCTTGACCGTCATGACGCCAGGCTTTTGCAGGCTTGCGAATGCAAGCCAGCCTGCAGACTGGCGACAAAGAGGCCCTGTCACTAGGTCCAGTTCAGCCTGATTTGGCAGAACCAATCAATAGTGACCAATTCTAGTCTTCCTTTGGGCGGCCAAAAAGGACGCGCAGTTCGTCCTTTGCGTCCTCCAGCACTTTCTTCTGCGCCGCCGGCAGGTTCTTGCCGGCGCGGTTAATGTAGAAATTCAGCATCGACATGGCGGACTGAAACGGCCCCGCCTTGCGCCGGTCGCTGTGCTCGGCCGACCGCTTCAGCGAGGCGGCGATCTTCCTCGGATCGTGGGATTCGAAGATGTGCTCTTCGAGATCCAGCGCATCGCTATGCTCGGTGACGTCGGCAGACCATTTCCGTTGCGCGGTCATGGCAAACTCCTTTCACAAGGTCGTTGCCGGGAAAACGTCTGGTGGCGCACCCCTGTTCCACTTCGGCCCAAATCCCTGGAGCCACGGATTGGCCTGTCGTGGCGCTGCTCCGCGATGCGAATGCCCTGATAGTGGTCAGAACCGCCGATTTAAGAACTGCGGACAGGAAACGTTCTTGACCCCAATCGTCTCAAACCAGGCAGCAAGTTCCGGCATCGACAGCGCCTATGCCTGGATACGGCTCGGCGTCTCGATGCTGCTGGCAACCATAGGCGGGGTCGGCATGTGGGCGGTGGTCGTGGTGCTGCCCGCCGTGCAGGCAGAATTCGGCGTCGATCGCGCCGCTGCCTCGATGCCCTATACCGCGACCATGGTCGGCTTTGCCGCCGGCAATGTGCTGTTCGGCCGCGCCATCGACCGCGTGGGGTATTGGGTTCCGGCGCTGATTGCCGCGATTACACTTGGCGCCGGCTTCCTGCTGGCGTCGCTGACCAGTTCTATCCTGCAGTTCACCCTTGTCCAGGGCCTGTTGATCGGCGTCGGCTCGTCGGCGATCTTCGGGCCGCTGATCGCCGACATCTCGCACTGGTTCAACCGGCGCCGCGGCGTTGCGGTGACGGCTGCCGCGTCCGGCAACTATCTCGCCGGAGCGATCTGGCCGACGGCGATGCCCTATGTCATGCAGACCGAAGGCTGGCGCTTCACCTATGCCGCGATCGGCATCGTTTGCGTGGTCACCATGGTGCCCTTGATCCTACTGCTCCGGCGCGGCGCACCGCCCCAGGCGGCTCCCGGATCGCCGGGCAGCCGCGTGGTCCAGCCGATCTCGCTGTCGCCGGCGGCCTTGCAGGCGCTGCTCATCGTCGCCGGACTCGGCTGCTGCGTGGCGATGTCGATGCCGCAAGTCCATATCGTCGCCTACTGCATGGATCTCGGCTACGGCGTGGCGCATGGCGCCGATATGCTGTCGATCATGCTGGCGGCGGGCGTCGTCAGTCGGCTTGGCTCGGGTTTCCTTGCCGATCGCATCGGCGGCGTGAAAACCCTGCTGATCGGCTCGGTGCTGCAATGCCTGTCGCTGTTGTTCTATATCCCGTTCGACGGGCTGGCCTCGCTATATGTCGTCTCGCTGGTCTTCGGCCTGTCGCAGGGCGGCATCGTGCCCTGTTATGCGATCATCGTGCGCGAATATATGCCTGCCAAAGAGGCTGGCCAGCGCGTCGGCATCGTTATGATGGCGACCATCTTCGGCATGGCTATCGGCGGCTGGATGTCGGGCTGGATCTACGATTTGACCGGTTCGTATGCCGCCGCGTTCCTCAACGGCATTGCCTGGAACCTGCTGAACATTTTGGCCATGGTGCTGCTGCTGTGGAAGGCCCGGCGCAGCGCTGCCGTGACGGCCTGAGGCACGGCGGTACGGACACAGTCTCTCCGGCCGTCGCTTGACAATAGCCGAAGGCTGCGCGACGCCAGACAAGGTGTGGCAACGGGTTGGCAAGGCAGCAGTGGCAAAGACGCTGAACATTGTTTCGCGGTCACGTCTGGGCGGTTGCCCGGCGTCGGGACGAGTATAGTGATCAAGCCGCGCTCGCGCCGCGGCGGCGGCCGCCCGACCATCGCCGACGTCGCGCGCAAGGCCGGTGTCGGCGCCATTACCGTATCGCGCGCCTTGCGTGAGCCGGGGCGTGTCTCGGAAGATCTGCGCCGCCAGATCGAGTCCGCCGTGAATGAACTCGGCTATGTGCCCGACCCGAATGCGCGGGCGCTGGCTTCGGCGCGCGCCGAGGTGTTTGGCGTCCTGGTACCGTCGCTTACCAACAACGTCTTTGCCGAAGTGGTGCGCGGCATCTACGACAGCCTGTCGGACGGCCCTTTCCGCATCCAGCTCGGCAACACCCACTATTCCGGCCTCGAGGAAGAGCGGCTGCTGCAGGTGTTTGGCCCGCAACGCCCTGCCGCGCTGATCGTGGCCGGCATCGACCAGACGCCGGCCTCGCGAAAACTGCTGGAAACGGCTGGCTGTCCGGTGGTGCAGGTGATGGAGACCGGGCTCGATCCGGTCGACATGATGGTCGGTTTCTCACATTTCCAGGGCGGCAAGGCGGCTGCGGAACATCTGATCGAGGCCGGCTATCGCCGGATCGGCTTCATCGGCGCGCGCATGGATCCGCGTTCGCAGCGGCGGCTTGCCGGCTATCGCGCGGCGATGGAGGCGGCCGGCTTGTTCGATCCGAGGCTCACGACCACGACGCCGGTGCCCTCCAGCGTCACCCTCGGCCGCGAATTGTTCCGCGACGCGCTGGCCAAGGTGCCGAGCCTCGACGCGGTATTCTGCAACAATGACGATATCGCGCTTGGCGTGCTGTTCGAATGTCATCGCGCTTCGATCGCCGTGCCGAAGACGATCGGCATCGTCGGCTTCAACGATCTGGACATGATGGAGGTTGCTTTCCCGTCGGTGACCAGCGTTCGGACCTATCGCTACGAGATCGGCCGGCGGGCTGTCGCCATGGCGCTTGCGGCTATCGAGGGCAACAGGCCGGAGCAGCGGGTCGTCGACCTCGGCTTCGAACTCAAGCGGCGTGAGAGCACGGCGCGCTGAAGCGAGCTTCAACGCAATGTAAATGGCGCTTTACATAACGTCATGGTAGCGCTACCACTTTTCATAGGCGGGATTTCGCCTCGAAGAGTGGAATCTGTTTATTATACATAAGCGACAGCTCATGCTTGTTTATTATGTATAATATGATAGTTTTTTACGGGATTAGCCGGGCAATAAAGGAGGAAATCGGGTCGGCATTCGGTCACCTGAACGCGCAACGGGTATGGCGGGAGGTGCCGGGCCGGGAACGCGCAAATTCATCGACGTAACAACAAACAAACTGCAACTGGGAGGAATATCGATGATCAAGTCACTCGCTGGCGGTATCGTTGCCGCCACTGCTTTTGTCATGCTGAGCTCGTCGGCGATCGCCGAGCCTGAAATCGTCAAGGGGCCATCGGCCGAGCCTGAGTGCTTCGCACCCTGGTCGGCCGATACGCAGTTCTTCAAGTTCCCCAAAAAAGACGGCCCATACCGCATCGCTCTGGCCAACGGCTACATCGCCAACACGTGGCGCATCCAGATGGTGCAGACGGCGAAGGCCTATGCAGCGCAGCCGGAGGTCGCAGCCAAGCTCAAGGAATTCAAGGTGGTCTCGACCGGCGAAGACGTGCCGGCCCAGATTTCGGCAATCAACAATTTCATCGATTCCGGCTATGACGCGATTGTCGTCAACGCTCAGAATCCGACCGCATTCGGCCCTGTCATCAAGCGGGCCAAGGAAGCCGGCGTCGTGTTGGTCGCTTTCGACAACATCCTCGACACCAAGGATGCCATCAACGTCAATGTCGACCAGAAAGGCCTTGGCGAATTGTGGGGCAACTGGCTGGTCAAGCACGTGCCGAACGGCGGCAAGGTGCTGGAAGTGCGCGGCGTCGCCGGCACGTCCGTCGACACCGACCGTCACAACGGCATCCACGAGGTTCTCGACGCGTCCGGCAAGAAGTGGGATGTTACCGAGGTCGTCGGCAAATGGGATGACGGCGTTGCGCAAAAGGCTTCGGCCGACGCCATTGCCACCAATGGTCCCTTCGACGGCGTTACCGGGCAGGGCGGCGATACCGGCATCGTGCAGGCGATGATCGATGCCAAGCATCCGTTCGTGCCGTTCGGCGGCGAGACGGAGAATGGCTTCCGCAAATTCTGCGCCAAGTTCGCCGCTGACGGCCTGAAATGCTCGTCGGCCGGTACCGGCCCGGCCCAGGTTGCGGTTGCCATCAAGACAGCGATCGCGGCACTTGAAGGCCAGGTCGTGCCGCAAGCGGTCAAGCTGCCGCTGGCGATCGTCGAGGATCCGAACTTCAAGGCAGGCCAGGATTACTTCCCCGACCAGTCCGACAATTTCTTCGTCGGCAATTCCTTCCCGACCTGCGGCATCAATTTCACGGCGCAGGAAATCATGGGCCAGAGCAAGGAAAACCAGTAAGCTCCAACAGCCCGACGCCGCGGGAAATCCCGCGGCGTCGGCGCTCGACATCCTGATTGCCAAGCGCCTGGGGAGGGCCGATGGACGGTGCGGTTCCGCTCTTCCGCATGGAAGGCATATCCAAGCGCTATGGCGGCGTGCGGGCGCTGGAAAAGGCCGAGCTGTCGGTCACTCCAGGCAGCATCCACGCCATTCTCGGCGAGAACGGCGCCGGCAAATCGACGCTGATCAAGGTCATGGCGGGGGTCGTCGCGCCCGACGAAGGCCGCATGATGCTGGACGGAAGCGAAGTGACCTTCGCTTCGCCGGCCGCCGCCAACCAGGCCGGCATCGTGTGCATCTTCCAGGAACTGTCGCTCGTCCCCGAACTCAGCGTGGCTGACAACATCGCCATTTCCGATCCGCCCAAGCGTTTCGGCATGATCGATCGCAAGGCACAGCGCCGCGTTGCGGAAGAAGCCCTGGCTCGCGCCGGCGCCTCCGATATCCATCCACTGGCGCTGGTCAAGGATCTTCCTCTTTCAAGAAGGCAGATGGTCGAGATCGCCAAGGCACTGGCGCGCAAGCCACGCATCCTGATCCTCGACGAGGCGACCTCGGCTCTGACCGCCGCTGACGTCGCCAGGGTTTTTGCCGTGTTGAAGCGGTTGCGTTCGGAAGGGCTGGCGCTGCTCTACATATCGCACCGCATGAACGAGATCGCCGAGCTGGCCGACCAGTGCACGGTGTTCCGCAATGGCCGCAATGTCGCCAGCTATGCGGCCGGTACCAAGAGCGACAATGAGGTCGTCGAACTGATGATCGGGCGCGAATACAGCCACATCTTTCCGCCCAAGCCCGCGCGGGCGGCTGCTGCAGCCACGCCGGTTCTCGAGGCGCGCAGCCTGTCATGGACTGATCGGCTGCACGATGTCTCGCTGTCGGTCGGGGCGGGCGAGGTGGTAGGGCTTGGCGGCCTCGACGGCCAGGGCCAGCGCGAATTGCTGCTCGCCTTCTTCGGTGTGCTGCGCGGCCTGTCGGGCCAAATCCTGATCGACGGCAGGCCGGTGGCGATCGCCAGCCCGGCCGCCGCGCGCGATGACCGGATCGGCATGGCGCTGATCCCGGAGGACCGCAAGACCGAAGGCTTGATGCTGCCGATGACGGTGCGCGAAAACCTCTCCTTCGCCGCCCTTGACCGGCTGTCCAGGGCCGGCATCATCGATCGCGCCGCCGAGCAGCGGCTGATCGACGACATGGTCGGTCTTCTGGCGATCAAGACGGCCGGCCTCGACATCCCCGTCGGCGCGCTGTCCGGCGGCAACCAGCAGAAGGTCGTCATCGCCAAATGGCTGATGCGGCAGCCGCGCATCATCCTGCTCAACGATCCGACACGCGGCATCGATGTCGGGACCAAGCAGGAGCTTTACCAATTGATGCGCAAGCTTGCCGACGGCGGCGCGGCAATCCTGTTCTATTCGACCGACTATGACGAGCTGATCGGCTGCTGCGACCGGGTGCTGGTGCTCTATGACGGCGCGGTAAAGCGTGAACTGGTCGGCGCCGAAATCACTGAGCGGGCGCTGATCGCCAGCGCGCTCAACATTCACGAAGAGATGCCAAAGCAAGGAGCGGACGCGTGAAGGATTGGCGCTACTGGCTTGCCGAACAGCGCGGAACGCTGCTGGCGTTCGGCATCTTCGTCGTCATGTTCGTCATCTACACCTCGAACCATCCGGCGGGCTTCACCGCCAACGTCGTACAGACGGCTTCGAACAAGGGCGTGCTGCTCGCCTTCGTCGCCATGGCGCAGACGCTGGTGGTGATCACCGCCGGCATCGACCTCTCCGTCGGCATGATCTTCACGCTGACCAACTGCCTGGCGTCGTGGCTGGTCGTCGGCACCGGCATCGAGACCGCCTTCGGCGTCATCGCCGTGCTCGGCACCGGGCTGCTGTGCGGGGCAATCAACGGCGCCATCGTTATCTATGGGCGCCTGCAGCCGATCGTCGCCACCATCGCCACCGGCGCGGTCTATTTCGGCATCGCGCTGCTGCTGCGGCCGTTTCCGGGCGGCTCGGTCAATGAGGGGCTCGCCGACGCGCTAACCGGGCGCCTGTTTGGTATTGTGCCGGCGAGCCTGGTGGCGCTGGTGGCGGTCGTGCTTGTCGTCTGGGTGCCGTTCAGCCGGTCGGTGCTCGGCCGCGCCGCTTATGCAGCCGGCTCCTCGGAGATGGCGGCCTACATGTCCGGCGTGCCGATCCGGCGTGGAAAGTTCGCCGCCTATGCGCTTGCCGGGCTGCTTGCCGCGATCGGCGGGCTGTTCCTGACGTTCTTCACCTATACCGGCGATGCGGCCTATGCGAGCGGCAACGCCTACACGCTGTTTTCAATCGCCGCGGTCGTGCTCGGCGGCGTGTCGCTGTTCGGCGGCAAGGGCAGCGCCATCGGCGCGATCTTCGGCGCGCTCGCCTTCCGCACCATCGGCGACCTGCTGTTCGTCTTCGATTTCGATCCGCTCTGGCAGCCGCTGTTCCAGGGCGTGATCCTGCTGATCGCGGTCAGCCTCGGCGCCTTCGCCCTGTTTCGGGTCCGCAACCGGCTGGAGTGGTTCCTGTGAGCGAAACGACTGTAAGTGGTCTCGCCGGCCGCATGCCGAAATTCCTTCGCCGCGCCGACCCGGCGGTGCTGACGGCGTTCGCTTGCATCGTGCTGCTGCTGTTGCTCGGCAGCCTCTATTCGCGCAGCTTCCTGTCGCCTGAATACCTGCTGCAGCAGCTCAAGGTGGCCTCGTTTCTCGGCGTCATCGCCACCGGCATGATGCTGGTCATCCTGCTCGGCCAGATCGACCTGTCGGTGCCATGGTCGGTGGCGGTCGGCGCCATGATGGCCTGTGCCGCAGCCGCGTACGGCCCTGTCGGCGTGGCGCTTGCCATTCCGTTCGGCATCTTCTGCGGTGTCCTGATCGGCATCGTCAACGGCATTGGCGTCGCCTATCTGCGCATTCCCTCGATGATCATCACGCTCGCCACCAACGCGGTCGCGCAGGGGCTGATGGTGGTCTATACGGGCGGTTTCTCGCCGCAGGATTCGGCAACCGGTGCGATGCGCTATCTGGCGACCGGCTTTGCCGTTCCTGGCGTGCCGAACGCAGTTCTCATCTGGGCGCTGATCGGCGCCGCAATGGTGTTCGTGCTGACCCGCACCGGCTTCGGCCGCACTGTCTACGGCATCGGCAACCGCGAGCGTGCCGCCTATCTTTCCGGCATCGACACACGGCGCGTGGTGATGATCGCCTTTGCGGTTTCGGGTGGGCTCTCGGCCTTCGGCGGCGTGCTGTTGGCCGGCTATGCCTCCAAGGCGGCACAGTCGATGGGCGATGCCTATCTGCTGCCGTCGATCGCCGCCGTGGTGCTCGGCGGCACCTCGATCCTCGGCGGGCGGGGCTCCTATCTCGGTACCGTCGCCGGCGTCATCCTGATCACGCTCCTGCAATCAATTCTCTCCGTCATGCAGATGCCGGAGGCGGGGCGGCAGATCATCTACGGCGTCGTCATCGTCGCTATGCTGCTGCTCTATGGCCGCGCGCCGGCAAGCCGCTGACCTGCATGACCGGGAACGACGTGTCATATAAGCCGGCGAGCACTGTTCGAACGATACCCGCCATCGTGGTGATGGGCGTTGCCGGATGCGGCAAGTCGGTCGTCGGCGACGCGCTTGCAGCAGCATTGGGCGCCCTCTTTATCGAAGGCGACAGGCTGCATCCGCCCGAAAACGTCGCGCGCATGGCGAGCGGACAACCGCTTACCGACGCGCTGCGCGAGGGCTGGCTCGACGCGATCGGCCAGCGCATGGCCGCGTCGATCGCAAGCGGGCAAGGTGTGGTCGCTGCCTGCTCGGCGCTGAAGCGCAGCTATCGCGATCGCCTGCGCGGCTTTTGCCCGGATATCGTTTTCGTCTATTTGGAGATCGACCCGGCAACGGCGATGCGGCGCGTCGGCAATCGCAAGGGCCATTTCATGCCGGCAAGCCTGGTCGACAGCCAGTTCGCCACGCTGGAGGCGCCAGCGACGGACGAGGCGGCAATAACCTTGGATGGCACGCGTCCGGTCGCCGACATCGTCGCGACTGCCTTGAGCTTGCTGGCACGCTAGTTTAGCGCCTCGTTCAGTCCTGCAACTTTCGAGATTGGCTGTCATCCCTGGATTTCGCCAATCACAATGGTGAAGAGCGTAGAACTCGACGCGTGTGCTTGCATCGCTCTATGCCTCATCGCCATCGTCGAGCAAGCGGGTGGCGCGCCAGCGGGTGAGCACGATGTTGGTCTGTTCGATGACGAAGAAGCGCGCGGAATCGCGGTCATAGCCTTCGGCCAGCAGCTTTTCGTAGTCGGTGTGCATATGGCGGATGTGGGCTATTGTCGCCAGCCATACGGCAATGCTCGGTGGCAAGGTCTTCATATGCACGGCGCCGGCATCGGCACGGATCTTTTCCATGTCGGCATAGGGCGCCAGCGGCAGGAGCGCTGTCAGCGCCTTGGCGATAGCGCGGCGGCGGCCGGTCGGCGCGCTCACTGCTCGCCCGATCTGGACGACTCGTCCCGCCCGGACATGGTCGCCTCGGCGAAGGCATCGGTCGAGGCGAAATAGGGCTTGATGTCGATGACCGGCGTGCCGTCGAGCACGTCGATGGCGTCAAGCTCGACGCGGCCGGTGTCGATGTCGACGGCAACCAGCCTGGCGACATGCAGCCCAATTGGGTTCGGCCGGGCAGGGGAGCGCAGCGAAAAGACGCCTTTCGGCTCCGTGGCATGGCGGGGTTTCTGGACAATCAGTTGCCGCGGCGCATGGTGCAGCCAGGACAGGATGATCACGTGGCTGGCGCGTTCCAGCCCAAGCAGGCCGTCCCGATAGAGCGGATCGATCGTGAGAACCGCCGGCTGTCCCGTCTCCCGCGCTGCCTTCATGTTCTTGGGGCAGGTCTCCCGCGTGACCCAAGGCGAAGCGATGCGGCCGATGAAGACGACATTGCCATCCGGCGGCATCGTTGCCGGGTCGGTTTCCAGAAGCTTTTCGCCGCTGCGCGTTTCGAACATGGTTCTCGCCCCGATCATGCGTCCGTTTTTGCGCGATCCGCCACGCATGCGTCATTTTCTTGTCCGGAAGCGACATAGCGCTTGCAAGCCTATCCAAACCGACATAAACATATGTTTATATCTTTTCAAAGAGAATGCTCGCATGCATGTCGCTCTCGACACGATGGTAGATACATTGAAGGCGGCGGCGGAATCCAGCCGGCTGCGCATATTGGCGCTGCTGTCGCGCGGCGATCTGACCGTTTCAGATCTCACCGAAATCCTTGGCCAGTCGCAGCCGCGCGTCTCGCGCCATTTGAAATTGCTGCTGGAGGCCGGGCTGATCGGCCGCTACCAGGAGGGCTCGTGGGCGTTCTTCCGGCTATCGGATTCCGACGCGTCGCGCGATTTCGTGCTCAGGCTGGTCTCCGGCATCCGCGGCGCCGATCCGCAGGTCGAGCGTGATCTCGAACGGCTGGCCGCGGTCAAGCGCAAGCGGCAGGACCGGGCTGCCGAATATTTCTCGGTAAACGCCGCAAGCTGGGACCATATCCGCTCGCTGCATGTGCCGGATCGCGCGGTCGAAGCAGCTCTCATCAAGCTCGTCGGCAAGCGGCCGTTCCAGTCGATGCTCGATCTCGGCACCGGCACCGGACGGCTGCTCGAGATCTTTTCGCCGCTCTATCGGCGCGGTGTCGGCATCGACATGTCGCGCGAGATGCTGACGGTGGCGCGCGCCAATCTCGACAAGGCCGGCGTTTCGAATGCGCAAGTGCGCCAGGGTGACATTTTTGCGCCACCGGTCGAACGCGACGCCTTTGATCTCGTTACCATCCATCAGGTGCTGCATTATCTCGACGATCCCGCCCGCGCCATCCGCGAGGCGGCGCGTCTGTTGCGCCCGGCCGGCCGGCTGGTGATCGTCGATTTCGCGCCGCACGCGCTGGAGTTCTTGCGCGAGGAGCACGCGCATATGCGTCTCGGCTTTTCCGACCGGCAGATTGGCGACTGGTTTACCGAGGCCGGCCTCGACCTTGAGGACAGCCAGGAATTCGAGCCGCGCGGCGGCAACGAGGCCAAGCTCACCGTCAAACTCTGGCTCGGCCGCGATCGGCGCATGCTGATTGCCGAGCCTTCCAACGACAGACAACCGGCCAATGCGTATCCGATAGGGGAAACCGCCTGATGAACCAGTTCCGCTTCTCCCGCCGCCCCGACATCGGCGACAAGGTCAGGGTTTCGTTCGAGTTCTTTCCGCCGAAAAACGACGAGATGGAAGCAAGGCTGTGGGATACGGTCACCCGGCTGGAGCCGCTCAAGCCCAAATTCGTCTCCGTCACTTATGGCGCCGGTGGTTCGACCCGCGAGCGCACGGCCCGCACCGTCAAGCGCATCCTCAACGAAACGACGCTGACGCCGGCGGCGCACATGACTTGCGTCGATGCGGCGCGTCACGAGGTCGATGCGGTGATCCGAGAGTTCGCCGATATGGGCGTCAAGCGTTTCGTCGCCCTGCGCGGCGATCCGGCCGAGGGCGTCGGCGCGGCCTACCGGCCGCATCCGGAAGGCTATGCCAATGGCGCCGAGCTGGTCGACGCGTTGAAGGGCGCCGGCGATTTCGACATATCGGTCTCGGCCTATCCGGAAAAGCATCCGGAAAGCCCGGATTTCGCCACCGACTTCGACATGCTGAAGCGCAAGGCCGACAATGGAGCGACGCGGGCGATCACCCAGTTCTTCTTCGACAACGATCTTTATGAACGCTATGTCGAGCGGGCACGGCGGGCCGGCATCTACATACCGATCGTGCCGGGCATATTGCCGGTGCACAATTTCACCCAGGTCGCCAACTTCTCGGCGCGTTGCGGCGCCTTGGTGCCGGCATGGCTGGCCGAGCGCTTCGATGGGCTGCAGAACGACCCGCAAACGCATGCGCTGGTGGCGTCCGCGGTTGCGGCCGAGCAGGTGCTGGACCTTGTCGAGCGCGGCGTCGGCGATTTCCACTTCTACACGATGAACCGGGCCGATCTGGTCTTTGCCATCTGCCACATGATCGGCATCAGGTCGCACGAAGTCGAGGCAGCTGGATCGGCCGCGGCGTAATGCGAAATGTCAAAGATCGGGGGAATGCAAAAGGCCGGGCAAAATGCCCGGCCCTTTCAATGGTTGTAGTATTCGGTGCTGGTCTTCCCCCGCTTAGCGGCCTTATGGAAGGACGCCCATAATGAGGGCGCCGATGAATGCAAACGCAGCACAAATCATCAATGCGTTGATCGGCCTCGTCAGTCCCATGTCATAGCCTCCTCTTAAAGAGCTATGGCGAGAGTCTAGGGTCATTTGTGCCACAGGCAAGCAGAAACTTTGCTGCAATGCGACGAGATTGTGGAATTTGCGACCTGCCGTTTGCCGTTAGGCATTGAAACTCTTTGTCAAAAGCCGGCTCGGGACCTGTGAATAATCTGTGGCAAAGCCGGGGCAGTAACGAGAATGGCAGCGCTACCGCTCCAGAAATCGGATTCGATTTTCGGACCGACTGAAGGTTCGGAGCGTCAGAGCGTCCTTTGCATGTCCAACCGGGTGCTGCACGCCATACGAATGCGATGGGGCAACCAGCAGCGCGTTGTGAGGATAGCCGGGACTTGCATATCCTGCCAATTGGCAGTATATTGTCTGCCAAGTGATGGAGGTTGGAATGAGTGTCGCTTATGCGGTTCGCGATCCTGCAAATCAGGCTTTGCCGGCAAATCTGGCGGATGCCTCGGCACGGGCGCGGCTCACGCCAGCGGCTGTTGCCGGCATCGTCAGGCTCGCAGACATCTGGCATCTGACCAGCACCGAGATATGCACCTTGATCGGCGACGTATCGGAGAGAACCTGGTTCCGTATGAAGAAAGGCGAGTGGGAGGGCGTTCTCTCCCAGGATTCGCTGACACGCATCAGCGCCCTGATCGGCATCTTCAAGGGACTGCGGCTTCTGTTTTCCGAAGCGCTTGCCGATGAATGGGTGCGGTTGCCGAACAAAGGACCTCTGTATGGTGGCCGGCGCCCCCTGGACGTGATGATCGAGGGCGGCATTCCGAAGCTGCTGCAGGTTCGCCAACACATCGACGCTTTGCGTGGCGGACTTTGAATGCAGATCCCGCCGCGCGCCGACATTTCCCAGCGCGACACGATCCGGCTGATTTCGACAGGCAGGCTCAAGGAGCCGGTCCTGATGCCGTTGGCCAGGAATCATGGAGATATGGAGGACCTTGCGGAGCTTGAAGGAGCCACCAGCGGCCGTCTTCAGGCGCAGCAAGGGGGATTGCCCGACCTCGATCCGCGCGAACTGGTCTTCGGGAGGCCGGGCTACACCTTCATCAATGCGGCGTTCGCTTACACCCGTCCGGGCGGCAATCGTTTCAACGATGATGCCAGGGGCGTCTGGTACTGTGCGTTCGATGCGGAAACCGCGCTCGGCGAGGTCTCGTTTCATCTGACGCGCGAGCTTGCTGCGATCGAACGGTTCGAAAACGTTACCGACTATGCGGAGCTCGTTGCCGACTTCATAGGCTCGTTTCACGATCTGCGCGGCGCTGAGTTCAGCAAGGACCCGGTGCTCGATCCGGATACTGCCTTAGCCTATCCTGCCGGGCAGGCGCTGGCGAAGCAACTCCGCAAGCAAGACCCCGCGACCGGTTTTGTCTATCCTTCCGTGAGACATGTTGGCGGGACCTGCCTTGCCGCCTTCCATCCAGATCTCGTTCAGAATCTCCGGCAAGGCGGTATCTGGCGTCTGGAATGGCAGGGTTCATCTGTTCCGGCGATCACGCCCATATAGCGCCATCTCTAACGCCGCCCGAACAGGCGACCGTCGATGGTGACGAGGCCAAGCGCAATCAGCGCCATGCCGCCCAATTCGAACAGTTCGAGCCGCTCGCCTAGGAACAGGAAGCCGAGCAGGATGGCACTGGCCGGCACGATGAGCGTGACCAGCGAGGCGTTGGTGGCGCCGGCCGAGGCGACAAGGTTGAAATAGAGGATATAGGCGAACGCGGTCGACAGCAGCGCCAGCGCCAGCACCGCCGCCCAGACCGGCGGCGAAGCCGAAAACAGATTGGCGGTCCCGTAGGTGAACAGAACGACCGGGATCATGATGATGGTCGAGCAAGTCAATTGTCCGGTGGCAATGACCGGTGACGGCACACCCTTGAAGCGGCGGGCAATCATCAGCGCAATCGCATAGGATAGTGACGCTCCGATGAGCGCGAATTTCGCCCAGACCGGGCCGCCGAGCCCGGCGACGAGGCCGGGACCGATCATCACCGCCGTTCCCGCGATACCGAGGGCGATGCCGGCAAGCTTGTTCCAGGACAGCTTTTCGTCGCTGGTCAGGGCGTTGGCGAGGATCAGCGTCCAGAACGGCGTCGTCGAATTGAGCACCGAGGCGACGCCGGCGCCAAGCTCGGTCTGGCCGGCAAAGATCAGCGAGAAAGGGATGACATTGTTGGCGAGCGCCAGCAGGAAGAACAGGCCGGCATGCGGCAAAGCGAGGCGAAAGGATGGGCCGCGAACCGCAAGATAGAGCTGAAGTGCCGCCGCCGCGATGGTGACGCGGAACAGCACCAGCACCAGCGGAGGAAGTTCCGCCACCGCAATGCGGGCAAAGAAGAACGAACCGCCCCAGATGGCGCCGAGCAGCAGAAGCTGCGCCCAGTCCTTGAGCACCATCGGCCCGCGCATCGTGGTGGTGGCAGCTATCGCCATTGGTCGTCCTCCCAGACGAGATGCCTTGCTCTTCAGGCGTCTGTTCACGCCATACCCGATCCGGCCGCAAGGGCCACCCGAAACCTGAGCGATGGCCTAGCTCGCCCATAACCGGCGTACAGAAAGGCGTAGCGCCGCGAAGCCGGGGCGGCGAGACATAGAATTGTTTTCATTAGCCGCTAGCTTGGATTAATTGTGCGCAGCCTCAGTCAAGGGATTCGTCCATGCAGCGATTCGAAAATGCCCGCGAGGCAGCGCTGGCGCTGCGCCCGGACGATCCGATCTATTGCTTCCGCCCGCAGGTGCTGAAGGCGGACGCCAAACAGTTCATGGGCATGTTTCCCGGCAAGACCGCCTATGCGGTCAAGACCAATGGCGAGCAGATCGTGCTCAACGCGCTGGTCGAGGCCGGCGTCAGCGCCTTCGATGTGGCCTCGCCCGGCGAATTCGCCGCCGTGCGCGCCGTCTCGCCCGACGCCGAGATGCTCTACATGCACCCGGTGAAGGCGCAGTCGGACATCAGGCTGGCGCTGGAGAAATACGCCATCCGCGTCATTTCGCTCGACCATGAGGACGAGATCACCAAGCTGACCAGGGTGGTGCGGGCGCTCGACATCGATCCGGGCGCGATCACCGTGTTCGTGCGCATCCAGACGAAAGGCTCGGCGGCCTACGAACTGTCGAAGAAGTTCGGCGCCGGACCGGCCAATGCGGTGGAACTCGCCGAACGGCTGAACCGAACCGGCTACAAGGTCGGGCTGTGCTTTCACGTCGGCAGCCAGATCGAGGATCCCGACACCTATGAGCGGGCGCTGGCTTCGGCCGACTGGGTGCGCAACCGCGTCGGTTTCGACATTGCCGGGCTCGATGTCGGCGGCGGCTTTCCGGCCGAATATGGCCATGACCCGAACAGCCGCAAGCCGGAGATGCCGTCGCTCGGCCAGATCATGTCGCGATTATCGGGCGACCTCCAGGAGTACCAATTCGACCAGATGCCGCTGGTGGCCGAGCCCGGCCGGGTGATCGTGGCGCGCTGCCTGTCGCTGATCGTGCGCGTGCTGCTGCGCAAGGGCAAAAGGCTCTACATCAATGACGGCATCTGGGCGTCGCTGTCGGATTCATGGACCGGCAAGATCACGCTGCCGGCGCGCTTCATCCCCGATCCGGCGATCCGCTCGCGCAATGGCGAGGACAAGACCATCGTGCCCTTCAAGGTCTGCGGCGCGACCTGCGATTCCGTCGATATATTGTCGCGGCCGTTCTGGCTGCCCGAAACCGTCGATACCGGCGACTGGATAGAGATCGGCCATATCGGCGCCTACTCGCTGTCGCTCAGGACACGGTTCAACGGCTTCTATCCCGACACCTTCGTCGAGGTGGCAACGCCATTCGACGAAGGCGACGCGCCGCAAGGGTTCGCCAGCCTCGAGACGATGGCGGATTAGTGAATAGTGAATAGTGAATAGTGAATAGTGAATAGTAGTAGCTCTTGTGCTCTGCGCGGCTCAGGTGTTGTTCTTTTCACCATTCACCATTCACCATTCACCATTCACCATTCACCATTCAGTCAGGCTACTCCGCCGCCGGCCTGGATGTTCTCGCCGGTCAGCCAGCGAGCTTCGTCCGAAGCCAGGAAAACCGCGACATCGGCGACGTCGCGCGGCCCTCCGATCCGGCCGAAGGGCGACATGCCGGCGGCCACGGCCCGGTCTCGCTCCGGAAGCAGGTCGGTGTCGGTGAAGCCTGGCGAAAGCGCATTCACGGTAACGGCGCGCGGGCCGAGTTCGCGCGAGAGGACGCGGACGAACTGCTCGACGGCTCCCTTACTGCCGAGATAAAGCGCCGTGTGCGTGAAGAACATCTTCGTTCCACCGGTGGAGACGGCAATGATGCGGCCACCGTCGCGAACGCGGCGCGCCGCTTCCTGAAGCGTGAAGAAGGTGCCCTTGGCATTGGCCCCGAACACATGATCGAAGTCCGCTTCGGTGGCCTCGACGAGCGGCTTTATGACGGCGACGCCGACATTGGCTACGACGATGTCAATCGGCCCCATCTGCCGTTCGGTTTCGTCGAACAACTTGCGAATGTCGGGGATGCTGGAGACGTCCGCCTGGATGGCGACGGCTTTTCCGCCAATCCCTTCAATGGCGGCAACGACTTCCCTGGCTGCTTTCTCGTTGCCGACATAGTTGACGACCACGGCAGCACCCTTGGCCGCGAGCCCCTCGGCGATGGCGCGTCCGATGCCGCGCGAGCTGCCGGTCACAAGTGCGGTCTTGCCTTCGAGTGGACGATGCATGGCTGTTCCTTCGTCTGGCTACGGCCGCCTCGATCGAGCGGCGTTCCGGGGAAAAGCTAGGGGCATGCTATTGCTCAGAGAATAGCCTATTATCTAACTGACTTGTTAAGCCTGAGGTACATAATGCGAGGAAGCGAGTTTTCCGAACTCACGGCATTTGCAGCAATCATCGAAGAGGGAAGCTTTGTCCGCGCCGCGGCCAAGCTCAGGATTTCGCCTCCAGCACTCAGCCAGACGATACGTGGGCTGGAAGAGCGTCTCGGTGTCCGCCTGCTTAACCGCACCACGCGCAGCATGTCGCCGACCGCTGAGGGCGAGAAGCTGTTTGCCCGCATCGCACCGGCATTCGGCGAACTGGAAGGCGCCGTCGCGGACGCGCATGCATCACGCGGCCGGCCAGCAGGCTCGCTGCGCATCAATGTTCCGCGCATCGCCGCCACGCGTTTCATCGCGCCGATCCTCGGCGATTTCCGCCGCGCCTATCCCGATATCGCCCTCACAATCATTGTCGACGACATGCTCACCGACATCGTCGAGGGCCGCTTCGATGCTGGAATCAGACTGGGTGAGCGGCTGCACAAGGATATGGTGGCTGTGAAGCTCAGCGAGGAGCTCGAGATGGCTGCAGTGGCGGCGCCGAGGTATCTGCAGCATCACCCGATACCCCGTCACCCCGCGGACCTGCATCAGCACCAGTGCATCAATTTCCAGTGGCCGAGCGGCGGCAATCTCTACCGGTGGGAGTTCGCCCGAGGCCAACGTGCCCTGGAAGTGGCCGTCAGCGGTGGCCTGACGGTCAACGATACGGACCTGATGATCGGGGCGGTTCTGGATGGGGTCGGCGTGGCGTACATGCTGGAATACCAGGTCCGGCCGTGGATCGAAGCGGGAAAGCTCATCCGCTTTCTCGAAGCCTGGTCGCCGAGATTTCCGGGTTTTTATCTATATCACGCAAGTTCCCGGCAGGTTCCCGCGCCGCTGCGAGCCTTCATCGATTTCTTGCTTGCCAGGCGGTGATGTGAATAGTGAATAGTGAATAGTGAATAGTAGTAGCTCTGGTGTTCAGTGCGGCTCCGGTGCTATTCTTTTCACCATTCACCATTCACCATTCACCGCCCTCACAGCCCCGCCAGCAGCTCGAGCGTCGGCCAGCCGTCGACCGGCAGGCCCAGCCGCATCTGCTCCTTGCGGATCGCTTCGCGGGTGTTGGTGCCTAGAATGCCGTCGACGGTGCCGACGTCATAGCCTTTCGCCTCGAGCTTGGTCTGTAGCGCCTTCATCTGGTCGCCGTTGAGGCCGGGTTCCGGGTTGCGCGGATCGAATCGCGGCGCGCCCCCCAGCCGGGCGGCAAGATTTGCCGCGGTCAGGGCATAGGTGAAGGATTGGTTCCACTCGAGATAGACGTCGAAATTGTCGTAGGTCAGGAAGGCTGGCCCCTTGCGACCCATGGGCAGCGCCAGGCCGGCCTTCAGGCCGTTGTCGAGAAGCGGCGTACCGTCGGGCCTGGTAACGCCCCACTGGGTCCATTGCATCAACGGCAGCTTGTTGGTGCGTCCCGTCTGCTCCCACGGCAAATCGTCGGGCACACGGACTTCCTCGATCCAGGGCTGGTCGCGCTTCCAGCCGCGCGACTGGATCTTGCTGGCCGTGCTCATGATCACATCAGGCGCGCTGCCGCGCAGGTCGACCAGGCCATTGCCGTCGCCGTCCACGCCGTGGCCGAGATAGTCGGAAGGCAACATCTGCGTCTGGCCGATCTCGCCGGCCCAGGCACCGGTCACGTCGGCCGGCACCACGCCGCGATCGATCAGCATCAGCAGCGGCACGATCTGCGGCCGGAACAACTGCGGGCGGCGGCAGTCATGCGAGAGGCTGACCAGTGCGTTCAGTGTGTGGAAATCGCCTTGCACGGCGCCAAAATCGGTTTCCAGGGCCCAGAAAGCAGCGATGACCGGCGCCTGGACGCCGAATTCGCGATCGGCGCGGGCAAAGATCTCGGCATATTTTTGCAGATTGGCCGCGCCTTGCTTCAGTCGATGCGACGAGATCATGCGGTTCGAGAATTCGATGAAGGTCTGGGTGAAGACGCCCTGGGCGCGGTCGCGTGCCAGCGCCTTCTCATCGAGGGTGGCGTTTTCCAGCGCATCAAGGCCGGCAGCGCCGACGCCGGCCGCCCTGGCCTCCGCCGCCACGCCCTGCTTCCATGCCTCGAAATCGCCGCCGCATTGCTGTGCCGCGGCCGGCACGGCGGTCAGGAGCAGCGCCGCGAGAATTCCAAAGCGCGATCGCATCGCCATCCTTCCGAGAAGATTACCAGCGGTTGCGGGTATTCGTCATTGGCTGTGTCGAAAAGCAGGCGGCAGGCCTGGTGTCAACGGGTGTTCTGCCGCAACCACTTCTTCCAGGCGGCTTCGGAGCCGTTGAAGACGTTGATGTCGGCGTTTCCGGCCATGCCCGGCACGACGCCCGTTCCGGTATACTGCCAGAAGGTGAATGGATGGCTGCCGTATTTCTGGCGCGGGTGCCCGGCGACGGAGCGCAGCCAGTAGGGGTAGCCCCGGAAACCCGATAGACCATTATCTTCGAAGAAGTCGACCGACGTGTAGATGATCGGCTTCTTGCCGTAGTGTTTTTCGACGATTTTGAGGAATGTGCTCATCTCGCTGCGTACCGTGGCGGAATCTGGCCGCAGCTTGCAGGTCGGCGATTTCGGGTTCCATTCCATGTCGAGAACGGGCGGCATCGCCGAACTGTCTTTGGGCACGTTCTGGATGAACCAGCGCGCCTGGGTAGCGGCCGGCGTGCAAAAGTAGAAGAAATGATAGGCGGCACGGGGGATACCCGAGGCCTTCGTGCGGCTCCAATGCTCGTTGAAAGCTTCATCGAACCGGTCTCCGCCTTCGGTAGCCTTGATAAAGGCAAAGGAGATGCCGCTGGCCCTGGCCGCCGGCCAGTCGATCGATGTCTGGTATTTGGAGACGTCGGTGCCGTGGACGGCGTAGCTCCACGGTGCGCCGCTATCCCATTCATGCGGGTCGGAATCGGCAAAACGGGGCGCGCGTACCGCAACCGTCGGGGCGCTGGACGACGACAGCGATGGCGTCAGATCATCGACCGTCGAGCAGGCACCAAGCAGCATCAGCGTGATGAGGACCGCGAAACGGCGCATCGCTACTTCCCGAGCCGGTTTCAGCCGGCCGCTGATGGGTCTTTCCGCGGGTGGCCCCTCGACCGGGCGCGACGCGTTTGAAACTGACTTACGCGAAGCGCCTGGATCTTCGTTTCATGCATTCCCAAACCGTTGCGCAGTTTGGGACACATGCATGCAAGCCCAGCCGGACGATCACCCCACAGAATCGCCCAGTCCCTCGTGATCGCCGATCATGGTTGATATTCGGTTGACGGCGCTCGACAAGAGCCGCGATTTTGCCGAAACAATGGCGGCAAATCGATGACATAGATCGCGCTCGGGGGGAATTCGAAAAAAATGCAGATCCTTCTGAAGTTCGTCAAATGGCTGCTGGGCCTGGCTGTGCTGGCCGCTGCGATGCTCGCCGGCTGGCTGTATTTCGCGCCGCCGGAACTGATCCGCGTCGGTTCCGGCTATTCGGCCAAGATCGTCTGTTCGAACGTCTTCATCGCAGGGCGAGACGCCGACGACGTGCTCGCCGTCGATGTGCAGGCGCCGGGCCATCCGCTGCTGAAGCTGATGAGAGTGTCGGTGGACAAGGAGAAGGGAACGGTTTCGGCGGGCCTGTTCGGCGGGCTCGGCAAGAGTGTCGCGGTCGCCCGCGACGGGCTCGGCTGCGCCTCGGTTCCCGACAGCGATATTGCCGCCGCCAAGGCTGTCGCGGGAGTTGCACCGACGCCGGCGCCGCTGCCCGATGCGATCTGGCCGGAGGGCGACAAGGCCGATGCCTCGCAGGATCCCGAGGTCACGGCAATCCTCGACGATCCGGCATTGACCGGTGCTGGCATGCGGGCGGTGGTGGTGGTCAAGAACGGCCGCATCGTCGCAGAGCGCTATGGCGACGGCTTTTCCGAAAAGACCCCGCTACTGGGCTGGTCAATGACCAAGACGGTGAATGCGGCGATCGTCGGCACGCTGATGAAGGACGGCAAGCTGGCGATCACCAACCAGGGCCTGTTTCGACCCTGGCAAGCAGATGGCCGTGCCGTGATCAGCCTCGCCGACATGATGGCAATGTCGAGCGGACTGGAATTCAACGAGGATTATGGCGACGTCGCCGATGTGACGCGCATGCTCTATCTCGAACCGGACATGGCAGGCTTTGCCGGATCCAAGCCGCTGACCGGCGAGGTCGGCAAGGTGTTTTCCTATTCGAGCGGCACGGCGGTGATGCTGTCCCGATTGTGGCAGGACGCGATCGGCGACAAGGACAAGGCGCTGGCGTGGCCGAGGGTCGCGCTGTTCGATCCGCTCGGCATGCGGAGCGCGGTGCTAGAGGCCGACGAGCACGGCACCTTCGTCGGCTCGTCCTATCTCTATGCCACGGCACGCGACTGGGCGCGCTTCGGCCAATTCCTGCTGCAGGGTGGCGTCTGGAACGGCAAGGCGATCCTGCCCGCCGGCTTCGTCGACTGGATGCGGGAACCGGCAACTGCCTCGAAGGTCTACGGCAAGGGGCAATTATGGATCGAAGGGCCGGGCGACGAGGAAAATCCCGGCGCCGGCATTGCCGCCGGCCTGCCCAAGGACACCTACTGGATGGAGGGGCATGATGGGCAAACGGTCGCCATCATTCCCTCCGAGCAGCTGGTTGTGGTGCGGCTCGGGCTGACGCCGGCCAGGCTCGGCTACCGGCCGCAGGTAATGGTGGCGGCGCTGGTCAAGGCGCTGCATTAGGCTGTATCGATACTCAGGTGATACCGGCCTGCAAACGGCGGTTTCCTGCGCTTCCGGCCTTCGCCGGCCAAAGCACTCATGAGCGGTCGTGGCAGTTAAGGCTACGGCCGGCGTAGGCCGGTGCTCACGTACCCAAAAGTACACCCCGCGCCGGTTCTCGGAGCCCACCGTTTTCGACTCGGCCTGACCTGAATCTCAACACACCCTGGCTATCGACCTAGGCCGATCACAGCGAGCCACGCATAGCCGCGATAAAGCGCTTGGAAACGGAAGCTTGCACCGGTTCTTGCAGATTCCGAATCCAGAACCGCGCGCAGCGATTGACGTGGCTCGACATGGAATTTTTTCAGCCAGCCGCGCAGCAGCGTGCGGAACCAGCGGGGCAGGGCCTCCTGCTGGCCGAAATCGACGATATGCAGCGAGCCGCCAGATGACAGGGCAGCAAGAGCCGCGGATACCGTCTTCTCCCAGCCGGGGATCATCGACAGCGAATACGAGACAAAGACGCGGTCGAAATTTTCGACGCCGAACAGCGCCTTTGCGTCGAAATCCGTGGCATCGCCGCGCGCCAGCGTGACGCGGCCGGAGAGGCCTTCGCGGGCAAGGGCGGCGGTGGCCGTCTCCAGCATCTCGGCCGAAATATCGAGGCCGAAGAAGCGCGCGCCGGGATAGCGGCGGGCGGCAAGGATGATGTTGCGGCCGGTGCCGCAGCCGAGCTCGAGCACGGTGCCGCCGGCCGGCACATCCAGGCCGGCGATAAGCCGGTCGCGACCGAGCAAATAATATTTGCGGGTCAGGTCGTAGATATGACGCTGCCAGCGGTAAACGCCGTCCATCAGCTCGGCATGGCTGGCCGGCAACTCGGTCGTGCTCATGCGCCCTGCTTCACGTAGAGATGAAAGCCGCCATAGATCGCCGAGCGGTCGCGCGCCGAAAACTCGCGCGAGGCGTCGTTCTCGTAGCGCCACTGGTCGAGCAGCGAATTCGAGACGCGGCCGGGCAGCAGGCTGGGTTCCGCTGCGGTGCGGAAGATGACGCGGGCGCCGGTGGAGGCGGTTCGGGTGATCTCGGCCCACAACCCGTTGAGCTGGTCGTCCGTCATCCAGTCCTGTGCGTCGAGCAGCACGAAGCGGTCGACCGAACCGGCATCCTTGCCGGCAAGGAACTCGATCAGATTGGCATGGTGGATTGCCACGCGATCGACATTGTTGCGGATCGTCTTGTAGTTGCGCTTTTCGAGATAGGCGGGCAGGGCGGCCTCGCCGGGATTGGGATAGCGGCGGGCAAAAGCCTGCCAGGCGAAATAGTTGGTCTTCAGCGGAAAATCGCAGGCGAGCTTTTCCAGCCGCGCCTTGAGCACGCTGGCCATGGTGCCGTCACCCGAGGTGATCAGCGAATCGTACTGGGCCGGCGGAATGCCGAGGCCGAACAGCGAAGCTTTTCGCGAAGTCGCCCATTTCAGCAGCGGTTTTTCGAAGACCGGCGCCAGCTCTTCGTCGAAGAAGCGGCGCTGATCGGCGATGCTCTTGGCGTCCATGATGTCGGCCGGGTCGATGCCGAAGAATTTTGCGGTGCGATGGCCCATGGCGATGAACAGGCCAAGCAGGCCGGTCTGGTAGAAATTGCGGTCGAAGACAGCGATGCGGCGACGGCCGCGCCAGCTGCGGCGCTCCCAATAATGGCGGCTGACCGGGTCGAGATGCGGTGCGATGAAGCGGTCGTAGGCCTGCGAATTGTGCCCGGTCTCAGCCGCGCCGAAGAAACGGAACAGGTCGCCCTGCGACGGCAGGTGACGGACGGCTTCGAGCTTCATACGGTTCAGCGCGATGTGGGCGGTGTTGAGGTCGACGGCATCGATCCTTTCCGGCGACCGGGTGAGATAGGCGAGGATGTTGCAGCCGCCCGAGGCAATGGTGACGATGCGGTGACCCTTGCCGAGCTGCATCGCGTCCATGTCGATTTCGGGGTCTTCCCAGATCTGCGGGTAGACAAGGCCGGAGAACAGGAACGCGAACAAGCGCTCGGAGATGCCGGCTTTCGACAGCGGGCGGTTCTGGTAGACGGCTTTGCCAACTTCCTTGCCGCGGCGAAAAACCAGTTCTCCAGAAATGTCCGTCATGGCAAGGCGATTCCCCGTTTGCTTTGCCGCAAGCGGGTAGCGCAGGGTCATGACAGGCCGGTGACAGCCTGTTGACGCGAGTTCAGGCCTTGCCAAATCCACCAGGCGTCGGCGTCGTCACGATGACTGCCTCGCCGGCGTCGAGGATGGTCTGATCGCAGGCCTTCAGGACCTCGACGCGGCCATCCTTGCGCCGGACCTTGGTCGAGCCGGCCTCGCCATCGCCGCCTCCGTCCAGTCCCTGCGGCGGGCGGTTGCGATGCGAGGACAGGATCGCGCATTCCATCTTTTCAAGAAAGCGGATGGTGCGCTTGGTGCCGTCGCCGGCGCTCCATTTGCCTTTGCCGCCGGAACCTTCGCGGATATGAAAGTCCTCGAGCAATACCGGGAAACGCAGTTCCAGCACTTCCGGGTCGGTCAGGCGCGAATTGGTCATATGGGTGTGGACGCCGGAGGTGCCGTCAAAGCCGCGACCGTTGTTCATGCGGCCGGCCGGCGAACCGGAGCAGATCGTCTCATAATACTGGTACTGCTTGTTGCCGAAGGTGAGATTATTCATCGTGCCTTGCGCATTGGCCATTGCCCTCATCGCGCCGAACAGCGCGTTGGTGACGTGCTGCGAGGTCTCGACATTACCGGCGACGACTGCCGCGGGATAGGCGGGCTTCAGCATCGAGCCGTCGGGAATGATGATGTTGATCGGCCGCAGACATCCGGCATTCATCGGGATGTTGTCTTCGACCATGACGCGGAAGGCATAAAGCACCGCGGCACGGGCGACCGGCTCTGGCGCGTTGAAATTGTTCTTCATCACTGGCGACGTGCCGGTGAAGTCGACGGTCGCTTCGCGCTTGTGCCGGTCGACCGATATCTTCACCTTGATCATTTGGCCGGTGTCGGTCGGATATTCGTATTCGGAACTGTCGGGCAGCCGCTCCAGTACGCGACGCACGCTTTCGGCGGCATTGTCCTGGACATGGCCCATATAGGCTTCGACGACGCCAAGGCCGAAATGCGCGACCATCTTGCGCAGCTCGGCGACGCCCTTTTCGTTCGCGGCGATCTGCGCCTTGAGGTCGGCGATGTTCTGGTGCGGATTGCGCGCCGGGTAGGGGTGGTCGGTCAGCAGCGTCTCCAGGTCCTTCTCGCGGAACCTGCCGCGATCGACGATGCGGAAATTGTCAAACAGCACACCTTCCTCATCGACGGTAGTGGCAAGCGGCGTCATCGAGCCGGGCGCCGTGCCGCCGATGTCGGCATGGTGGCCACGCGAGGCTACGTAGAAGAGGATCTCCTCCCCCCTCGAGGGGGAGGTGGCGGCGAAGCCGCCGGAGGGGGTCGTTGCGGCAGTGCTCGACGCATTTGTGGTGCCTTCTGAGAGGACCCCACCCGGCCGCTTCGCGGCCACCCTCCCCTCGAGGGGGAGGGAAAACACCGGTGTCACCACGGTGATATCAGGCAGATGCGTGCCGCCATTGTAAGGGGCGTTCAGGGCAAAGACGTCGCCGGGGTGAATGTCGCCGGAATTGAGCCGGATGATGGTCTCCACCGAGCGGTCCATCGAGCCGAGATGCACCGGCATATGCGGCGCGTTGGCGACCAGCGCGCCATTCCGGTCGAAAACGGCACAGGAGAAGTCGAGCCGCTCCTTGATATTGACCGAATAGGCGGTGTTCTGCAGCGTTACGCCCATCTGCTCGGCGATCGACATGAACAGATTGTTGAAGACCTCCAGCATCACCGGATCGGCTTCGGTGCCGAGTGCGGCCTGCCGGTGCTTCTTCTCGATGCGGCGCATCAGTACATGGTCCTTGGCGGTGATCTCGGCCTGCCAGCCGGGCTCGACGACGATGGTCTGGTTCGGCTCGATGATCAAAGCGGGGCCGGCGATCTTGTTACCGGGCTTCAGCGTTTCGCGAGGGAAGATGCCAGCGTCGCGCCAGATGCCGTCGACGAAAATTTTCCGCGTCCCGGAAGGACTTGCGGCCTTGTGTTCAAGAAATGAATCGCTTTCGTCGCGGCCGGTGCTGCCGGTATCGGTACCTTCGACGCCGACCGATTCGACGATCATCGGCTTGTCGTCATAGACGAAGCCGAACTGCGCCTTGTGCGCCAGTTCGAAGTCCGCCTTGGCCTGCGCAATCGAGCCGTGCCCAAAGTTCACAGGCAGCGCGGTATCGGTGCCGTCATAGCGGATCTGCAGCACCGGCTTCGAGGCGACCGCGTCTTCGGTGATGCCTTGCGCGGCGAGTTCGTCGATGACGGCTTTGCGCAGCGTTGCGATGAGCTCGTTGATCGCCGGCCCGGAATCGTCCGCCAGCGGCTTCAGCAGCGCCTGCTGGCGTGACGCAAACACCGAGGACAGGCCGATGCCGTATGCCGAGAGCAGGCCGGAAAAGGGATGGATCAGCACAGCCTCCATGCCGAGCGCATCGGCGACGAGGCAAGCGTGCTGGCCGCCGGCGCCGCCGAAACAATTCAGCAGGTATTCGGTGACGTCGTAGCCGCGCTGCACCGAAATCTTCTTGATGGCATTGGCCATGTTTTCGACGGCGATGGTGACGAACCCTTCGGCAACGGCTTCCGGCGAGCGGCCGTCGCCGATTTCGGCGGCAAGTGCGGTGAACGTCTCGCGAACTGTCCGCACGTCGAGCGGTTCGTCCTGGCCCGGCCCAAAAATGGCCGGAAAGAAGTCGGGCTGCAGCTTTCCCAGCATGACATTGGCGTCGGTGACCGCAAGCGGACCGCCGCGCCGGTAGGCGGCCGGGCCGGGATTGGCGCCGGCCGAATCCGGCCCGGCGCGAAAGCGGCCGGCCTCATAGTGCAGGATCGAGCCGCCGCCGGCGGCGACGGTGTGGATGCGCATCATCGGCGCGCGGATGCGCACGCCGGCGACCTCGGTGTCGAAGGCGCGCTCGTAGTCGCCATCATAGTGGGCGACATCGGTGGAGGTGCCGCCCATGTCGAAGCCGATGACTTTGCCGAAACCGGCGAGTTTTGCCGTCTCGACCATGCCGACGACGCCGCCGGCCGGGCCGGACAACAGCGCATCCTTGCCCTGGAACATGTCGGCGGCGGTGAGGCCGCCCGACGACATCATGAACATAAGGCGGGGGGATTGGCCAATCTCCCCCGTTGTGGGGGAGATGCCCGGCAGGGCAGAGGGGGGCGTGACAGACTGAGATGTTGGCGGGACAGCGCCCCCCTCTGTCGGCTTCGCCGACATCTCCCCCACAAGGGGGGAGATTGGCGCGGCACCCAGTTCCGCCGCAACGCTTTGCACATACCTTGCCAGGATCGGCGACAGATACGCGTCGACCACCGTGGTGTCGCCGCGGCCGACCAGCTTGATCAGCGGCGAGACCTCGTGGCTGACCGAGACCTGCGAGAATCCGAGTTTTCGACAGACTTTGGCGACCGCCTTTTCGTGATCGGGATGTTTCCAGGCATGCATGAAGACGACCGCGACCGCATCGATACCGTCAGCCTTGGCCTGTTCGATGGCAGGACGCACGGAGGCGATGTCGAGCAGGCGTTCGACACGACCGTCGGCGCGCACGCGTTCGTCTATCTCGATGACGTGCTCGTAGAGCTGTTCGGGAAGGATGATCTGCTTGGCAAAGATATCGGGCCTGGCCTGATAGGCAATCCTCAGCGCATCGCGGAAGCCCTTGGTGATGAGCAGCAGCACGCGGTCGCCCTTGCGCTCGAGAAGCGCATTGGTGGCGACCGTGGTGCCCATTTTGACGTCGCCGATCAGAGCGGAGGGGATTGGGGCGCCGGGCTGGACGCCGAGCAGTTCGCGAATGCCCTGGAGGGCAGCGTCGGCATAGGCTTCGGGATTTTCCGAAAGGAGTTTCCTGGGATGCAGCCCGCCTTCCGGGTCCCGGCCGATGATGTCGGTGAAGGTACCGCCGCGGTCGATCCAGAAATCCCATCTTGCGGTCATGGCAGCGCCTCCGGCATTTTCACTTTACGCATCCTGTTAGTGCTCAACGCTTTGTACGGCCAAGCGCTTGATGTTACACGCGGAAACGCAACGTTACGAAACTCATCATGACCTGATGCATTGTGTTCTCGATCGTCGCCGGTAACGGTGGCGTGATTAGAGGAGAGATATCATGAAGAAACTCATTCTTGCGTCGGTCTCGGCGCTTGCCTTGCTTGGCGTTGCGGCCTGCAGCGATAGCGGCACCGACAACACTACGACGCAGAGCACTAACCCGCCGGCATCCGACCAGACGATGAAGCCGGCTGCTCCTGACGCTAACAAACCGGCCGAGCCGGCCCCGGCCCCCGCTCCTGCGCCGGCTGCCCCTGCGCAGTAATTGATGTGACAACCAAGAGAGGCCGGCCTCACACGCCGGCCTTTCTGCTGCTTACGATACCCGCGCCTTGCGGCCGAGTGCGCCGACGCTGGCGCCGAAACGACGACCCAAGGCGCCAATCGCTAGGCTCGCCGTTTGCGCGCCGAGGCTGCCGTCTGCGGATTTTCCATGGGTGAGCGCTAGCGCCAGCCGCCTCAGGCATTCCGCCAAATCGATTGGGCCAGCCCCTGCGGCACTGTCTTGGCTTGATAGCGATGGGCGGTTGGCCCTATGAAACCCTCATGTCGATTTGGGACCGCCTCGGCGACTTCGTCACACGCGTTTCATCTTCAGCGTCGTCAGGCGTCGCCGAAGTGGTCGAAGCCGTGCGCACGGTTTTCTCCGGCGATGCCGATCTGCGCCGGCGCGTCGCCTTCTCGGTGGCGATGATCGCGCTGTCGGCCAAGATGGCCAAGGCAGACGGCATCGTCACCCAAGACGAGGTGCGCGCCTTCCAGGAAATATTCGAGGTGCCGAAGGAACAGAGGCGCAATGTGGCGCGGCTCTACGATTTGGCCAAACGCGACATTGCCGGTTTCGAAACCTATGCCGAGCGGATGGCGCAGCTTTGCGGTTCGGGCCATTCGAATTGCCTGATGCTGGAGGACATACTCGACGGGCTGTTCCACATCGCCAAGGCCGACGGGCTGGTGCATGAGCGCGAGCGCCAATTCCTGCATCGCATCGCCGAGATCTTCCGCATCGATGAGGCGCACTACCAGAGCATCCTGGCGCGGCATGTCGATCTGGGCGCCGCCGATCCTTATGTTGTGCTCGGCATCGAGCGTGGGAAGCCGTTCGAGGAGGTCCGCAGGCGCTACCGCAAGTTGGTCTCCGACAATCATCCGGACCGGCTGATCGCACGCGGCCTGCCGCAGGAATTCATCAAGATCGCGACGACCAGGCTGGCGGCGATCAACGCGGCCTATGAGATGATCGAGCGAGGCCTGCGGCACGCATGAGCGGCTTTCCGCCCGACGAGCCGAGCGCCGAGGTTAGGGTATCGCCGAATTTCGGACCGCGGCGCGGCAGGCTTAGACCCGATATGATCGTGCTGCACTACACCGGCATGGCGACCGGCGCCGGTGCCGAGGCATGGCTGTGCGATCCGGCAAGCGAGGTCTCGTCGCACTATCTGGTCCATGAGGACGGCCGCATTGTTCAGATGGTAAGGGAAAGCGATCGCGCCTGGCATGCCGGCAAGAGCTCGTGGTTCGGACAGAGCGACATCAACTCCTGTTCGATCGGCATCGAGATCGTCAATCCGGGGCATACTCTCGGCTATCGCAATTTTGCAAAACCGCAGATCGACGCGGTGATCGGCCTGTGCGTCGGCATTGTCGAGCGCCATTCCATTCTGGCGCAGCGGGTGCTCGCCCATTCCGACGTGGCACCGGGGCGCAAGGTCGATCCGGGCGAGAAATTTCCATGGAAAGCCTTGTTTGCCGCCGGTGTCGGCCATGTTGTGCCGGCAGCACCGATCCGGCGCGGCGCCGTACTGAAGCCAGATGATACCGGCGCCGAGGTCGAGGCGCTGCAGTCGATGCTGTCGCTCTATGGTTATGGCGTCGAGATCACCGGCGCTTTCGACCGGCAGACCGAAATCGTGGTCGAGGCATTTCAGCGGCATTTCCGGCAGCGCCTGGTCGATGGCATGGCTGACGGATCGACGATCCGCACGCTGGAAAGGCTGCTCGCTTCCGCAAGGATAGCCTCTCTCAAATAATCTTTTCCAAGATTAAAAGTTACAATCTGTTACCTAAAGTGACTTGCGCCGCCTTCTTTGGCGCCAATTCCGTCGTCAAAGGCGATCCGTACAGATTGTCGGATCTCTATCCCCAGATGTTCCGATGTTGATTGAGGGTATCTGCGCGAAGTTCTTTGTGCAGATCAAACAGAACAGGATCACATGCAGAAATTGACCGTTTTAACGGCAGCCATTGCTGCCGGCGTAATGACTTTTGCCTTCAGCGCGGCGAACAGCGCGCCGCTGAGCCAGCGGGTCGATCAAGGCTTCAGTGCCGCAGCCGGCAAAACCGCCATGCCGAAAGGTGGTACAAAAGTAGAGAAGACCACCACCGCAAAAGTGGAAAAAGCGGCCGCGGTAAGAACGAAAAAGCCAGTCTCCGCGAAAAGGCCAACCGCTGCGAGAAAGACAATCTCCAAACAGCATGTGAAGCGTAATCGCAAACGCATCGACCGTATGGCAACAGCGTCAGTCGCTCCGAAGAGCAGGCCAGCGCCCCAGGCGGCGGTTGTCGGCGGCAGCGGACAGTATTCGGCGATCATTGCGCGATATGCCGCCAGCTACGGCGTGCCGGTATCGCTCGCCAATGCCGTCATCAAGATCGAGAGCAACTACCAGCCGAACCAGGTCGGCAGCGCCGGCGAGATCGGCCTGATGCAGATCAAGCCGGCGACGGCAAGAATGATGGGCTATAGCGGTTCGGTTCAGGGTCTCTACGATCCCGATACCAACATCAAATACGGCATGAAGTACCTTGCCATGGCGCGGGATCTCGGCGGCGGCACGACCTGCGGCACGATCCTGAAATACAATGCCGGCCACGGCGCCACACGGATGAACCCGGTGTCCGCAGCCTATTGCGGCAAGGTCAAGGTGCAACTGGCAGCACTTGGAGCGCCCGCCTGACAAGCGATAACTTGCTTTTTCGTTTGCGTTTTCGGGCCTGAACCCCTTTATACGCCTTGCCAGCTGGCCGGGCGGCCGCACCCGCGAAGCCGAAAGGCTGCGGGTGAGGAAAGTCCGGGCTCCATGGAGACACGGTGCCGGTTAATGGCCGGCGGGGGCGACCCCAGGGAAAGTGCCACAGAAAGCAAACCGCCACGATCTAATCGTGGCAAGGGTGAAAGGGTGGGGTAAGAGCCCACCGCGCGACTGGCAACAGGAGCGGCACGGTAAACCCCACCGGGAGCAAGACCGAATAGGGGCGGTGCGAGGGGAAACCCTCGAGGGCTGTTTCCGGCTCACCGTCCGGGTAGGTTGCGTGAGGCGCATGGCAACATGCGCCCAAGATGAATGGCCGCCACGTTCTCGCCCCGTAAGGGGCGAGGGCCATACAGAACCCGGCTTACAGGCCAGCTGGCAGTTTCCCCGATAAAAGGAAATCTCCTGATATCAGCAGGTTACGTCTTCGGGCGCAGCCGTTGATTCACTTTTCGACCCGCAATCGAGCGCGACATTCCTTGAAAATGGTGCGATTAAATCGTACCAGTTGATGACGATATTCAGGAGCGCGTCATGGGACAGGTCGATAAACGCAGCATCACGCTGTCGCCGGAGTTGGCCGCGGCAGTCGACGACGTGGTCGCCGCCGGCGAATATGCCTCGGCGAGCGAGGTGATCCGCGACGCACTGAGGCAATGGAAGGACAGGCGCGACCTGCTCGGCTACACGGTCGAGGAATTGCGCAAGATGGCGCAGGAGGGGATCGACAGCGGACCGGCGCTGGACGGGCCGCCAATCATGGAACGGCTGCGCGCCAAATATCTGAAAATGGCCGAGGCCAAAGGCCTTGAGGAGTGAAATATCGCCTGCTTCCTCAGGCATTGATCGACCTCGAAGCCATCGTCGACTACATTGCCGAACAGAATCCAAATGCGGCGGTTCGCCTCGTGGATCTCTTGCAAAGGCGGTGGATTTGCTGACCCTGCATCCCTTCTCAGGTGCACCGCGCGAAGACATTGCGCCCGGCATCCGTCACCTGATCGTCGGCGAATACCTCACTTTGTATCGTGTCCGCGAAGAGGCGATCGAAATCGTTCGCGTTCTCCACGGCCGGCGCAAGATCGACGCCGGCGATCTGAATTCGTAGTCGCGCTGCTCAGGTGCCGATGCGGTCTAGCGACGTCTCGATCGCCTGCCAAAGCTCTTCCACCGGCTCGCAGCCGATCGACAAGCGAACGAAGCCGGGCGGAACGGCATCTCCCCTTTTTGATCGCCGTTCGGCCGAAGTGTGGACGCCGCCGAACGATGTCGCTGCCTGCATCAACGCGCAGTTGTTGATGAAATCCTCGGCCTTGTCCTCCGAGGCGAGCACGAACGAGATGAGAAATCCGAAGCGCTCCATCTGGGCGCGGGCAAGATTGTGTGATGGGTCGCTCTCCAGTCCCGGAAAGCGCAAGCCGCTGATTGCGCGATGGTCTTTCAGCCGTCGCGCTATCATTTCGGCGGAAGCGCACATGCGGTCGAAGCGCACGTCCAGCGTTTCGAGGCCGCGATGTACCAGCCATGCCTCGAACGGCCCGGGGATGGCGCCCGACGTCTCGCGCCAGTCGGTCACCCTCGAGATAATATCTGCGTTGCGGCTGGCGACATGGCCGAACAGCACATCGGAATGGCCGTTCGGCGCCTTGGTGTCGGCAGCAATGACGATATCGGCGCCGAGATCGAGCGGGCGCTGGCCGAAAGGCGTCATCGTCGTGTTGTCGACCACAAGCATCGCACCCGCTTTGTGCACGGCTTCGGCGACGGCTGCGATGTCGCATATGTCCAGTCCTGGATTGGCGGGCGTTTCGACGAAGGCAAGCCGGTATCCGTCAAAGCCGCCGTCGAGGAAGCTCGATGTCGGCCGGACATCGTACGCGACGCCGAAGGACTTCAGGAAACGGTCTGCCAGCGCTCTCGTCGTATGGTAGCCGTCGGACGGCAGCAGGATACGGTCGCCGGCTTTGAGCAGGCCGAAAAACACCGCCGAGATGGCAGCCATTCCCGAGGGAAAGGCGACGCATGGGGCGTCTTCCAGATGCGCCAGCATGTGCTCGACTGCATCCCAGGTCGGATTGCTGAAGCGGCCATATTGATCGTAGCCGGTGGCGTCACCCGGCGCGTGGAAAATGGCGGCCATGGTCAAGGGCAAGGGAATTGGGTCGCCCTTGGCCAGCCCGGCGCGACGCAGATGAGGAAGTGCCGCGGCGCGCGACTTGGCTGTTTCAGACATGGCTTCAAACCTCGTTACTGACCGGAAAAGGAGATGCCGAGGCTATGCGCGGCAACGATCCGCAGCAAGCCGCGTCCGGTTGGACCACACGGCTCTAAACCCTTCGTTAGGCTTAATGGAGGATAAAGACCGGAGTGCCGTCAAAGCTGCTCTCCCCAGTCGTGGCAGGCGCGTTTTGAAGACTGTTCCCGTTGACGCCCATAACACCCCATGATATCCCATTCCGATACTCAAGCCTTCGTTCCGTGTCAGGGTGAAGCGTACGCCAATCGGGCAGCCGCGGCGGCTGCGCGTTTGCCTGCGTTCGCCCGTCATAATGAAGTGGGTTTTGGACGGCGACCGGGCCGGGGCGGCGCGGACAGGAAGATGCAGAGGGGTGCGGCGGCGCAAGCGGCCGTAAGGCGTAATGGACCGGTTTCTGTCGAACGCGGTGAACAGGATCGATGCGAAGGGACGGGTGTCCGTGCCGGCGCATTTCCGTGCCGTTGTGCAGAAACGCGGCTATTCGGAACTTTATGCGCTACGCTGCCTGGATCGCCCGGCGATGGATGTCGGTGGGCTCGACCTGCTCGATCGCTACGAGCAGCGCATCGCGCAGGAAGACCCGTTCCTGCAGGCGGCGGACGACATGTCGTTCTTCTGCCATGGCGATGGAACGTTTCTGAAGCTCGACCAGGACGGCCGTATCACGATGAGCGATTTCATTCGCGAGCATACCGGCATTTCAGCGGAAGTGGCCTTCGTTGGCCGCGGCAATTTCTTTCAGATCTGGGAGCCGGGACGGCTCAGCGCCTATGGGACGGAAGCTCGCGCCCGGCTTTTGCAGCTTCGGCAGGGGACGAAGCCCGGGGAGCGGCCGGAATGATGGCGGGCGACGGCGATGAAGTTCATGCCGTTGGCGGACCAGCCCGTCACATTCCGGTCCTCCTTGCCGAAGTTCTGGAGGCGCTGGCGCCGACAAAAGGCGAGGTGCTCGTCGACGGCACGTTCGGTGCTGGCGGCTACACGAAGGCCATTCTGGCAAGCGGAGCCTCGGTCGTCGCCATCGACCGCGATCCGGATGCGATCGCGGCGGGGCGGACCCTTGAACAGCAGTCCGGCGGCAGGCTCAGGCTTGTCCAGGCACCGTTCTCAACGCTCGACGAGCAGGTTGAAAGTGCCGATGGCGTCGTGCTCGACATCGGCATCTCCTCCATGCAGATCGACCAGCCGGAGCGCGGCTTTTCATTCCGCGCCGATGGACCGCTCGACATGCGCATGGCGCAGGCGGGCCTGAGCGCCGCCGACGTCGTCAACACTTTCAAGGTGGGCGATCTTGCCCGCATCTTCGGTTTTCTCGGCGAAGAACGCCATGCTGGGCGCATCGCCCGTATGATCGAGAGCCGTCGCGAAAAACGCCCCTTTGAGCGCACGCTCGACCTTGCCGATGCCATCGAGACGCATATCGGCCGCGCGCCGAAAGACAAGATCCATCCAGCCACCCGGGTTTTCCAGGCGCTGCGCATCTTCGTCAACGACGAGCTCGGCGAGCTGGCAAAGGCGCTGTTTGCCGCCGAGCGCGTGCTGAAACCGGGCGGGCGGCTTGCCGTGGTGACCTTCCATTCGTTGGAGGACCGCATGGTCAAGCGCTTTATCGCCGACAGAGCTGATTCAGCGACCGGATCGCGGCACCTGCCCGAGGCGCAGGCGCGCACCGCCACCTTCACCAAGAAGGGCAGCGGCGTGACGCCTGGCGATGCCGAGATTTCGGCCAATCCGCGGGCGCGCTCGGCAAGGCTGCGCGCTGCGATCCGTACAGAGGCGCCGGCGCGCGCTGGTGATTTTTCGATTTTCGGCCTGCCAAAACTGCCTGGCCCAAAGCTTCCCGGTGCCGATCGACCGGGAGAGAGGTGAACACGTGTTTCGTACCAGCGACATAGTCCTGATCGCCGTCATGGTTTCGGCGGCTGCCTTGACCTACAAGACCAAGCGCGAGGCCGAGGAGCAACTGGCGGCAGTGCACAAGATCCAGGCGCAGATCCGTTATGAAGAGGACACGATCGACCTGCTCAAGGCGGACTGGAGCCTGCTTACCCAGCCGTCGCGCCTGCAGAAGCTCACCGAAATCTACAAATCGCAACTCGGACTCGAGCCGGTCAATGCGCGCCAGATCGTCGGGCTGGACGATCTGCCGGCCAAACCCGTCAACATCGAGGACCTTTCATCGCAGCGGCTGGGCGGCATGGCTGATATTGGCGGCAAGGATCCGGTGGTGACCGGAGGCATCGTCCAATGATCACCGGATTTCCAATGGCCGCCAGATTTCCACAGGTTGGCAGGCTGCTGAAGCGCGGTTCGAAGCCCGGCGCGGGCGGATCGATCGTGGTCGAAGGTGCCCGCAAGGCAACCGGTGGCAAGGGCAGGACCCGCATTGTCATGACGATGGCGGTGTTCTTCGGTATCTATTCGACCATTGCTGGGCGGCTGGTCTATCTGGGTTTCCAGAACCCCGACCTGTCGGGCGGGCCGCAGAGCCGGGTGACGGCATCGCGGCCCGACATCGTCGACCGTAACGGCGAAGTGCTGGCGACCGACATCAAGACGGCGTCGCTGTTTGCCGAACCGCGCCGCATCGTCGATGCCGACGAGGCGATCGAAAAGCTGTCGACGGTGCTTCCCGAGATCGACTACGAGCAGACATACAACAAGCTGAAGAGCGGCGCCGGCTTCGTCTGGCTGCAGCGGCAACTGACGCCGAAGCAGCAGGCCGATATCATGCAGCTCGGCATCCCCGGCTTCGGCTTCCGCACCGAAAAGCGCCGGTTCTATCCGGCCGGCGAAACCTCGTCCTACATTGTCGGCCTCACCAACATCGACAATCAGGGCATCTCCGGCATGGAGAAATACATCGACGAACAGGGCTTGAGCGATCTTCAGGCGTCGGGCCTGGCGGTGGCCAAGGATTTGAAGCCGGTCCAGCTCTCGATCGATCTGCGCGTCCAGCATATCGTACGTGACGAGGTCGCCACCGGCATGGAAAAGTACCATGCGATCGCGGCGGGTGCCGTCGTGCTCAACGTCAAGACCGGTGAGGTGCTGGCGATGGCGTCGGTTCCAGATTTCGATCCGAACAACCCCTATAACGCGCAGGACAAGGACCGGCTCAACCGTATGTCCGCCGGCCTGTACGAAATGGGGTCGACCTTCAAGAGCTTCACCACCGCCATGGCGCTCGATTCCGGCAAGATAACGCTGCAAAGCCGCTTCGACGCATCGCGCCCGATCAGGATCGGCCATCAGACCATCCATGATTTCCATGGCAAGGGCCGGGTGCTGTCGGTGCCGGAAGTGTTCATCTACTCATCCAATATCGGCTCTGCCAAGGAAGCCGAAGCGGTTGGCATTGACGGACACCGCGAATTCCTGCATCGCCTGGGAATCCTCGAGAAGATGCAGACCGAACTGCCGGAAGTCGCCCGGCCGACCGAGCCCAAGGTCTGGAAGCAGGTCAATTCGATTACCATCGCCTTCGGCCACGGCGTGTCGACGACCCCGCTGCAGACGGCGGTCGGCTGCGCCGTGCTGATGAATGGCGGCTATCTGATGGACCCGACCTTCCTGCCGCGCACCCAGGAGCAGGCGATGGCGGTGGCCAAGAAAGTGGTCAGCGACAAGACCGTCGAGGGCATGCGGTATCTCTATGCCCTCAATGCCGAAAAGGGATCCGGCCGCAATGCCCGGGTGCCAGGATACCGGGTGGGCGGCAAGACGGGAACGGCGGAGAAGGTCGTCAACGGCCGCTACTCGAAGGAAAAGAATTTCAACGCTTTCGTTGCGGCTTTCCCAATGGACGATCCGCAATACATAGTGCTTACGATCGCCGACGAACCGAAGCCGGAAAAGCCCGGCATGGGTGCCACGGCTGCCTCGAATGCGGGCATCATGGCTGCAAACATCATCCGACGTGCGGCTTCCATGCTTGGCGTGAAGCCAGATTTCAGCCATGAAAATGGTGCAACGCTGGTTTCCTATCAGTGATTCTTGGGGCGCGCCGGCAACTGCGCGCTATTTTGTTGCGATGAACGGGGTTCGATGAAGCTGAAAAATCTAGCCGGTATCCTGCCTGTCGAGGGGACAGCTTCCTTCGACATGGAGGTTACAGGGATTTCGTCGGACTCCCGCCAGGTAACACCGGGTGTTGTCTTTTTCGCGCTCACCGGCTCCAAGGCGGATGGCGCAGCCTATGCCGCCGATGCCGCGAGCCGCGGCGCTGCCGCGATTGTTGTCGGCAAGGGCAGTGCGGTCGCCGGGCTGCCAGTTCCGGTTCTTGTCGTAGACGATCCGCGCCTTGCGCTGGCGCTGAGTGCTGCCCGTATTTTCGGCAAGCAACCGCAAACCATGGTCGCGGTGACCGGCACCAGCGGCAAGACCTCCGTCGCCGCATTCACCCGACAGATATGGGAGCAGGCGGGTTTGGTCGCCGCTTCGATCGGCACGACCGGCGTGGTGGCGCCGGGCCGCAATGAATATGGCTCGCTGACCACGCCGGATCCGGTGGCACTGCACAGGCTGCTCAAGGAGTTGGCGGAGGCCGGCGTCACCCACGCCTCGATGGAAGCGTCCAGCCATGGCCTCGACCAGCGCCGGCTCGATGGCGTCAGGCTTGCGGCCGGCGGCTTCACCAATCTCGGCCGCGACCATATGGACTATCATCCGACGGTCGAGGACTATCATCGCGCCAAATTGCGTCTGTTCGATGCGCTGCTGCCGAAGAGCGCGCCGGCCGTCATCTTTGCCGACGACCCGTGGTCGGAGCCGACAATCAAGGCGGCGCGGGCAGCGGGACTGAACGTGCTGACGGTCGGCCGCCACGGCGATTTCCTGCGGCTGAAGCGGGTCGAGCACGAGCGCCACCGCCAACGCGCCGAGGTCGAAGTTGACGGCGTTCTCCATGAAGTCGACCTGCCGTTGGCGGGCGACTTCCAGATCGCCAATGCGCTGGTGTCGGCGGGCCTCGCCATTTCGACTGGAACATCTGTTGCCAAGGCGTTGATGGCGCTAGAGAAATTGAAGGGTGCGCCGGGGCGGCTCGACCTCGTTGGGACGGCCGCCAATGGCGCACCGGTCTATGTCGACTACGCGCACAAGCCGGACGCGCTGGAAAACGTGCTGGCTTCGGTGCGTCCCTTTACCACCGGCCGCGTCATCGTCGTATTCGGTTGCGGCGGCGACCGTGACCGGGGCAAGCGGCCGATCATGGGCGAGATCGCCACAAGGCTGGCCGATGTCGTCATCGTCACCGACGACAATCCCCGCTCGGAAGTTCCCGAGACGATCCGCGCCGCGATCCTGGAGGCCGCACCTGGCGCCATCGAGATCGGCGACCGGCGCAAGGCCATCCACGAGGCAGTCGGGATGCTTCACGCTGGCGACACGCTGATCGTGGCCGGCAAGGGCCATGAGGAAGGCCAGACCATCGGCACCGAGACGCTGCATTTTTCCGATCATGAGGAAGTTCGCTCGGCGCTCAGGGAGCAAGCGGCGTGAGCTATCTGTGGACCTCCGAGGCGCTGGTTGCCGCCATGGATGGCCGGCCGCTCGGTCCGATGCCTGAAGGCATCGCCGGCATTTCCATCGACAGCCGCAGCCTGCAGCCGGGAGACGCCTTCTTCGCCATCAAGGGCGAGGTGATGGACGGCCATGATTTCGTCACCGCCGCCATCAAGGCGGGCGCCGGCGTGCTTGTCGTCGCCGAGGGCAAGCTGCCGTCGCTGGGGCGGCTGACGGCACCGATGATCGTCGTGGAGGACGTGCTCGTCGCGCTGGAAAAGCTCGGCGTTGCGGCGCGCGCACGCTCGAAGGCGAGGGTGATTGCCGTGACCGGTTCGGCGGGCAAAACCACCACCAAGGAAGCACTGCGCCACGCTCTGTCCGCGGTCGGTACGGTGCATGCATCGGCTCAGTCGTTCAACAATCACTGGGGCGTGCCGCTGACACTGGCGCGCATGCCGCAGGATTGCGACTATGCCGTCTTCGAGATCGGCATGAACCATCCGGACGAGATCCGGCCCCTCGTCAAAATGGTCCGGCCGCATGTCGCCATCATTACGCTGATCGCGGCCGCTCATCTCGGCTTCTTCCGCAACCTGGACGAGATCGCCAAGGCCAAGGCAGAGGTTTTCGAGGGACTGGAGCCCGGTGGCGCCGCCCTTCTCAACCGCGACGACCAGCGCTGGAAGCTGCTGGAGAAGATGGCGAAAGAAGCGGGCGTCGAGCATGTCTACGGGTTCGGCGAGAATGCACGGGCGACCTTCAAACTGATCAAATGCGAGCTCAATGCCGATCACTCCGTGATAGCCGCCAAGATTGGCGGACACGAGATTGTCGCCAGGATCGGCGCGCCGGGCCGCCATATGGTGCAGAATGTGCTGGCCGTGCTGGGTGCCGCGCATCTGGTCGGCGCCGACGTCACCAGGGTTGCGCAGGCGCTGGCCGATCTTTCGCCCGAACGCGGACGCGGCAAACGCTATGTGTTGCGCCATCCCAAGGGGCCGATCACACTGATCGACGAGAGCTACAACGCCAATCCGGCGTCGATGACCGCTGCAATGGCACTGCTCAACACCACACCGGTGTCGGGCGAGGGCAGGCGCATTGCCGTGCTTGGCGACATGCTCGAGCTCGGCAGCCATTCGGCGAAATTGCATGCCGCGCTTGCCGACCTGATCGTCGGCACCGATACGCGCACGGTTTTCCTCGGCGGCCCGGAAATGCGGGCGCTGGCCGACGTGCTGCCGGGCGAGATCAAGACGGAATACCGCGCCGGCGCGGAAGATCTGAAACCGGTGCTTCTGTCGGAATTGAAGCCCGGCGACGTGGTCATGATCAAATCGTCGAAGGGCATAGGCTTTTCAAAGCTGGTCGAGGCGTTGCTCGGCAAGTTTCCGGCGGAAGCCACAACCAGCAGACAGACCTAGGATCGGTCCGGGGGACGCAAGCGCATGCTAACACTGCTCGTCGAATTTGCGGACAAGATCTCGGTCTTCAACGTCTTCCGCTACATAACTTTCCGCACCGGCGGAGCGCTGATCACAGCGGCGCTGATCGTGTTCATCTTCGGACCGACCATCATCAATTCGCTGAGGCTGCGGCAAGGCAAGGGCCAGCCGATCCGCGCCGACGGGCCGCAGACGCATTTCAAGAAGGCGGGAACGCCGACAATGGGCGGACTGATGATCCTGTCCGGCATCGTCGGTTCGTCGCTGCTGTGGGCGAACCTGTCGAGCATCTACGTCTGGGTGGTGCTGCTGGTGACGCTGGGGTTCGGCTCGATCGGCTTCTACGACGATTATCTCAAGGTGACGAAGCAATCGCATCTCGGCTTTTCCGGCAAGGCGCGGCTCGGGCTCGAATTCGTCATTGCCGGCATCGCCGCCTGGGTGATCATGCATAACGGCCAGGTGCCGTTCTCGTCATCGTTGACATTCCCTTTCGCCAAGGAGTTTCTCGTCAATCTCGGCTGGTTTTTCATCCCGTTCTCGTGCTTCGTCATCGTCGGCGCCGGCAATGCGGTGAACCTGACCGACGGCCTCGACGGGCTGGCGATCGTGCCGATCATGATCGCGGCGGCGTCCTTCGGCGTCATCGCCTATCTCTCCGGCAATGCGGTGTTCGCTGAATATCTGCAGATCCATTTCGTTCCCGGCACCGGTGAGCTTGCCGTGGTCCTCGGAGCGGTGATCGGTGCCGGTCTCGGTTTCCTGTGGTTCAATGCGCCGCCAGCGGCAATCTTCATGGGCGATACCGGCTCGCTGGCGCTGGGTGGGCTGATCGGCACGGTCGCGGTGGCGACCAAGCACGAGATCGTGCTGGTCATCGTCGGCGGCCTGTTCGTCGTCGAGATATTCTCGGTCATCATCCAGGTCGGCTATTTCAAGATGACCGGCAAGCGCGTCTTTCTGATGGCGCCGATCCACCATCATTTCGAAAAGCTCGGCTGGACCGAAAGCCAGGTGGTGATCCGCTTCTGGATTATCGCCGTCATTCTGGCGCTGGTCGGGCTGTCGACCCTGAAGCTCAGATAGGAGGCCGCTTGATCCCCGCCGCATCCTTTTCAGGCAAGCGCGTTTCGCTCTTCGGGCTCGGCGGCTCGGGGATTGCCACGGCGCGCGCGCTGATCGAGGGCGGCGCGGACGTCCTCGCCTGGGACGACAATCCCGACAGCGTTGCCAAGGCCGGCGCGGTCGGCATCGCCACCGCAGACCTGCGCGGCGCGGACTGGGCGAGGTTTTCCGCCTTCGTGCTGTCGCCCGGCGTGCCGCTGACGCATCCCAAGCCACACTGGACCGTCGAGCTCGCGCGGGGCTCAGGCGTGGAGATCATCGGCGATATCGAGCTTTTCTGCCGCGAGCGGACGGCGCGGGCGCCGGCAGCAGCCTTCATCGCCATCACCGGCACCAACGGCAAGTCGACGACCACGGCATTGACGGCGCACATCCTCAAATCGGCCGGGCGCGACACGCAGATGGGCGGCAATATCGGCCGCGCGGTGATGACGCTCGATCCGCCGCAGCCCGAGCGGCACTATGTGGTTGAGTGCTCGTCCTATCAGATCGATCTTGCCCCTTCGATCAATCCGACGGCCGGCATCCTGCTCAACCTGACGCCGGACCATCTCGATCGCCATGGCACGATGCAACACTACGCCTCGATCAAGGAGCGGCTGGTGGCCGGCAGCGAGACGGCAATCATCGGTGTCGACGATTCCTGGTGCGCCCAGATCGCCGACCGGCTGGAGCGAGCGGGCCGGCAGATCATTCGCATCTCCAAGCGCCTGCCGCTGACCGACGGCTATTTCGCCGAAGGCACCAACCTGATGGAAGCCGTGCACGGCCGCTACAGCCGGGTCGCCTTTCTCGAAGGCATCGGCTCGTTGCGCGGCCAGCACAACGCGCAGAATGCGCTGGCCGCCGCCGCCGCCTGCCTCAAGGTCGGGCTCGAGCTCGGCGAGATCCAATCCGGACTGGAGAGTTTCCCGGGGCTGGCGCACCGCATGGAGCAGGTCGGCCGCAAAGGGCATGTGCTGTTCGTCAACGATTCCAAGGCGACCAATGCCGATGCCGCGGCACCGGCGCTGTCGAGCTTTGCGCGTATCTACTGGATTGCCGGAGGTCTGCCGAAAGAGGGTGGCATCGAGCCGTTGCGCGGCTTCTTCCCGCGTATCGCCAAGGCCTATCTGATCGGCGAAGCCGCACCGGCCTTTTCGGCGACGCTGGGCGAAGCGGTGCCCTACGAGATATCAGGCACGTTGGCTGCGGCGGTCGAACACGCCGCCCGCGATGCGGCCAAGGATAGTAGCGGCGAGGCGGTGGTGCTGCTGTCGCCGGCCTGCGCCAGTTTCGACCAGTTCAAGAATTTCGAAGTCCGCGGTGAGGCGTTCAGGCAAGCCGCAACCGCCATTGATGGCGTGAAGCCCATCGGAGGGACACGATAATGCAAAGCCGTCTCGACAAAAGCCCCGTGGCGACCTGGTGGTGGACGATCGATCGCTGGTTCCTGGCGGCGTTCCTGTCGCTGATGGGCCTCGGCATCGTTTTGTCCTTCGCCGCAAGCCCGGCGGTGGCCGAACGCATCGGACTAGACAGTTTCCACTTCGCCACACGCCAGATCATCTTCACCATTCCGGCACTTGGAGTGATGCTTGCCGTCTCGTTCCTTGAATCCAGGCAGATCCGGCGCATGGCGCTGGTCATGCTGTGCATCACGCTGTTTTTGATGGTGGCGGTGCTCTATATCGGCGTCGAGGTGAAAGGCGCGCGGCGCTGGGTATCGCTTGCCGGCCTGTCGATACAGCCGTCCGAGTTCCTGAAACCGGGCTTCGTCATCATCTGCGCCTGGCTGTTCGCCGAGCACAAGCGCCAGCCCGACATTCCGGGCAATCTGTTCGCCATGTTGCTGCTTGCGCTGGTCATCTCGCTGCTAGTGGCGCAGCCTGACCTGGGGCAGACCATGCTGGTGCTCGGCACCTGGGGGGTGATGTTCTTCATGGCCGGGCTGCCGTGGCTGTGGATCGTCGCGCTGGGTGCTGCCGGCGTCGGCGGCGTGTTCGCCGCCTATGCGGTGTTCCCGCACGTTGCCGGCCGCATCGACCGCTTCATGACCGGCGAGGGCGACACGTTCCAGGTCGACATGGGCCGCGAGGCGCTGATCAATGGCGGCTGGTTCGGCGTCGGGCCGGGCGAGGGCACCGTCAAGCGGGTCATCCCCGACAGCCATGCCGATTTCGTCTTCTCGGTCGCTGGCGAGGAATTCGGGCTGATCATGTGTTTCTTCATCATGTCCATCTTCGGCTTCATCGTGCTGCGCGGCCTCAACACGGCACTCAAGGAGCAGGACGATTTCACGCGCTACGCGGTTGGCGGCCTGGTCACCGTCTTCGGCCTGCAGTCGGTCATCAACATGGCCGTCAATCTGCAACTGATGCCGGCCAAGGGCATGACGCTGCCGTTCATCTCCTATGGCGGTTCCTCCCAGATCGCGATCGCCATCTCGATGGGCATGGTGCTGGCGCTGACGCGCAAGCGCCCGGAAAAGCGCAAGCAGCTGGGCTTCATGCCGTCGCCGCGTGCGATGCCGGCGGAGTGAGATGGCGAAGGGGGTCATCCTTCTAGCTGCTGGCGGAACGGGCGGACATCTGTTCCCGGCCGAGGCGCTGGCACATGAGCTCAAGGCGCGCGGCTGGGCGGTACATCTGGCCACCGACGACCGCGCCGAGCGCTTTGCCGGGCAGTTCCCGGCGACCGCCATCCATCCGATCCAGTCGGCGACGATGGGCTCGAAGAATCCTTTTGCCATGCTCGCCGCGTTTTGGAAAATCTGGCGCGGGGTGCGGCAGGCGTCGGCCGTCATCGCCAGCATCAAGCCCGCCATCGTGGTCGGCTTCGGCGGCTATCCGACACTGCCGCCGCTTTACGCGGCGACCCGGCGCAAGGTGCCGACGCTGATCCACGAGCAGAATGCGGTGATGGGCCGCGCCAATCGGGCGCTCGCCGGCCGCGTCGACGCCGTTGCCGGCGGGTTCCTGCCGGAAGACATCAGTGCCACTGGCGCCAAGACGGTGACCACCGGCAATCCGGTCAGGCCGCAAGTGTTGGAAGCAGCGAATACACCCTATGCTGCATCGGCCGGCGAAGAGCCGTTCCGGTTTCTGGTGTTTGGCGGCAGCCAGGGCGCGCAGTTCTTTTCCGATGCGGTGCCGGCGGCGATCGCCCGGTTTTCCGATGCACAGCGTAGGCGACTGGCGATCACGCAGCAGGCCCGCGCCGACGATGTGGCGCGGGTGGAAGCCGCCTATGCCGCGCTTGGCATCGAGGCCGAGGTGTCGCCCTTCTTCACCGACATGGCGGCGCGGCTCGCGGCGGCGCATCTGGTGATGTCGCGCTCCGGCGCGTCGACCGTATCGGAAATCGCGGTGATCGGCAGGCCGGCGCTGCTGGTGCCTTATCCGCACGCGCTCGACCACGACCAGGCGGCGAATGCGGCCGCCCTTGCCGCAGCGGGTGGCGCCGAGGTGCATCCGCAATCCACGCTTTCGGCGGAGCGGATCGCTGCGCTTGTCGGCGGGCTAATGGATGATCCAGGCAGGGCGGCGACAATGGCTGCGGCGGCGAAATCGTCCGGTAAACCGGATGCCGCGCGGTTGCTCGCCGATCTGACAGAGGCTATTGCGTCCAGGAAATCCGTTTCGGAATTCAGGAAGGAGACGCATTGATGAAGATGCCACAGACGATCGGCCTCGTGCATTTCATCGGCATTGGCGGCATCGGCATGAGCGGCATCGCCGAGGTGCTGCACAATCTCGGCTACAAGGTGCAGGGATCCGATCAGGCCGACAGCGCCAATGTGCAGCGGCTGCGCGACAAGGGCATCGAATGCTTCGTCGGCCACCAGGCCGAGAACCTCGGCGAGGCCGAAGTGGTCGTCGTCTCCACCGCAATCAAGAAATCCAACCCGGAGCTGAAGGCGGCGAGAGAGAAGTTGCTGCCGATCGTGCGGCGCGCCGAAATGCTAGCCGAGCTGATGCGCTTCCGGCAGGCGGTCGCGATCGGCGGCACGCACGGCAAGACAACGACGACTTCGATGGTGGCGACGCTACTCGATGCCGGCGGGCTCGACCCGACGGTGATCAATGGCGGCATCATCAATGCCTATGGCACCAACGCCCGCATGGGCGACGGCGAATGGATGGTGGTCGAGGCCGACGAGAGCGACGGCACCTTCCTCAAGCTGCCGGCCGAGATTGCCGTCGTCACCAATATCGACCCCGAGCACCTCGACCATTACGGCTCCTTCGATAAAGTGCGCGAGGCGTTTCGCCAGTTCGTCGAGAATGTGCCGTTCTACGGCTTCGGCGTGATGTGCACCGACCATCCCGAGGTGCAGGCGCTGGTCGGCCGCATCGAGGACCGGCGCGTCATCACCTATGGCGAAAATGCGCAGGCCGACGTGCGCTTCACCAATCACCGCATGGACGGCCCAACCTCGGAATTCGACGTGGTGATCCGCGACCGCAAGACGCACGGCCAGATAACGATTGCCGGTCTGCGGCTGCCGATGCCCGGACGCCACAACGTTTCCAATGCGACGGCGGCGATTGCCGTCGCGCATGAGCTCGGCCTTTCGGCCGAGGCGATCAAGAAGGGCCTGTCGTCCTTCGCCGGCGTCAAGCGGCGCTTCACCCATACCGGTTCGTGGAACGGTGTCGATGTGTTCGACGATTACGGTCATCATCCGGTCGAGATCACGGCGGTACTGAAGGCGGCGCGCAGCGCCACCAAGGGCCGCATCATCGCCGTTACCCAACCGCATCGCTTCACTCGGCTGCGCGATCTGTTCGACGAGTTTTCCGTCTGCTTCAACGACGCCGATACGGTAATGGTGGCGCCCGTCTATGCGGCCGGCGAGGAACCGATCGACGGCGTTACGTCCGACGCACTGGTGTCGCGCATCCGCTCCGGCGGCCATCGCGACGCACGCTACATCGAAGGTCCGGCGGCGATTGCGCCGATCGTGCGCGAGGTGGCGAAGCCGGGCGATTTCGTCGTCTTCCTCGGCGCTGGCAACATCACCCAATGGGCCTATGCGCTGCCCAAAGAACTCGGCGGGACTATCTCATGATGCGCGGCCAGGCGTTGATCGACAAGCTTGGCGACCGGCTTGCCGGATTGCGCGGCCGCATCACGCCCAATGCCGAGATGGACAAGATCACCTGGTTTCGAGCCGGCGGGCTCGCGGAGGCATTGTTCCAGCCGGCCGACGAGGACGATCTTGCCGCGTTCCTGAAGGCGGTGCCCGAGGAAATACCGCTGACCATCGTCGGCGTCGGCTCAAACCTGCTTGTCCGTGACGGCGGCATTGCGGGCTTCGTCATCCGGCTTTCGGCCAAAGGCTTTGGCGAGACCGAAGTGATAGCGCCGACCACGATCAAGGCGGGGGCCGCGACACCCGACAAGCGCGTTGCGGCCGTTGCCTACGAGGCCGGCATCGGCGGCTTTCATTTCTACCACGGCATTCCCGGCGCCATCGGCGGAGCGCTGAGGATGAACGCCGGCGCCAACGGTGTCGAGACGCGCGAGCGCGTGGTCGAGGTGCGGGCGCTCGACCGCAAGGGCAATGTGCATGTGCTGAGCAACGCCGACATGGGCTATGCCTATCGCCATTCAGCTGCGCCGTCCGGGCTGATCTTCACGTCGGCGCTGTTCGAAGGCGTTCCGGAGGACAAGGCGGCGATCAAGGCCGCGATGGATGCTGTCCAGAACCATCGCGAGACCGTGCAGCCGATCCGCGAAAAGACCGGTGGCTCGACCTTCAAGAATCCCGAGGGCACCTCGGCCTGGAAGGAAATCGACAAGGCCGGCTGCCGCGGCCTGATGGTCGGCGGGGCACAGATGTCGCCGATGCATTGCAACTTCATGATCAACACCGGGACCGCCACAGGCTACGAGCTTGAATATCTCGGTGAGACGGTGCGTGCGCGCGTGCTCGAAAGATCGGGCATCCGGCTGCAGTGGGAGATCAAGCGCATCGGCAATTTTCGGCCGGGCCATGCCGTCCAGGAATTTCTCGGGCAGCTGCTTTAGCGCAAGCCGAAGACCGTTGCCTCCGGACCTCATGAATTCACATTTTGCTGCCGTTTTTGCGGAAAGTGAATCCATCGGAATCGTAAGCACTTGCCAGCGAATCAACTCTCTGATTCTCTGCCCTGAAGCGTTTCCTGATTTGAGTCGTTTCGACGCGTTACTCGCGTTTCCGTCTGGGGGGCAACCTGCCGGGAGACTCGGACTCAATGTTGCGGAAACACGGGAGCAAAGCTGCTCGGCGTATTTGAGTGCGCGCGATGCTTTTCGGGCCATGCACGATGGTGCAGGCCTGCTGTGAGAGGAAATGACGGGGAATGACAAGCAAGCACGTGGCCGTCCTTCTGGGGGGATTCTCGTCCGAGCGGCCCGTGTCCCTGTCGTCGGGCAAAGCCTGCGCCGATACACTCGAGGGGGAGGGCTACCAGGTCACCCGGGTCGACGTCTCGCGCGACATCAGCTCGGTGCTCGTCGAGCTCAAGCCCGACGTCGTCTTCAACGCGCTGCACGGCCCCTTCGGCGAGGACGGCACCATCCAGGGCATCCTCGAGTATCTGGCCATTCCGTACACCCATTCCGGCGTGCTTGCCTCGGCGCTCGCGATGAACAAGGAACAGGCCAAGAAGGTCGCCAAAGCTGCCGGCATTCCGGTAGCGGAATCGAAGGTGGCCAATCGCTTCGCCATCCAGAACAAGCACCCGATGAAGCCGCCCTATGTGGTCAAGCCGGTCAACGAAGGATCGAGCTTCGGCGTCGTCATCGTGCATGAAGGCCAGTCGCATCCACCGCAGATCATCGGCTCGTCCGAGTGGAGATATGGCGATACGGTGATGGTCGAGCGTTATGTGCACGGGCGAGAATTGACGTGCGCGGTGATGGGCGATGTGGCGCTCGGTGTCTGCGAGATCATCCCGACCGGCCATTCCTTCTACGACTATGATTCAAAATACGTCGCGGGCGGATCAAAACACGAATGCCCGGCAAAACTTTCACCGAATATTTACCAAAAAATACAGACACTGACGCTCAAGGCTCACCAAGCTATCGGCTGTCGGGGCGTTTCCCGGTCGGACTTCCGTTATGACGATCGTCACTCCGAAAACGGTGAAATTGTCTGGCTCGAGGTCAACACCCAGCCGGGTATGACGCCGACGTCTTTGGTGCCGGAAATCGCCGCGCAAGCGGGACACTCGTTCGGCGATTTGTTGAGTTGGATGGTGGAGGACGCTTCGTGTCTGCGTTGAAGTGGGGACAGGGCAAGGGGAAGGGCGCGGCCGGGCCGGTGCTGTTCGGCATGCCGTTGTCGTTCGACCATTTCGTGCTGCCACGCCTGCTCCGCCGGCCGGTGCGTGTGCTGGCGCGCCTCGGCGAGGGCGATTTCGAAGCGCCGCCCTATTGCGCTGCCATCCTGTCGGCGGCACTGCTTATTTCGAGCAGCGCCTATGGCGCCTATCTCGGCGGGCATGCCGACGCCATCGTCCAGAGTGTCACCGCCCGCACCGGTTTTGCCGTCGACCAGGTCAAGGTCGTCGGCAACCGCGAAACCTCCGAGATCGATATTCTCGACAGGCTGGAACTCGACGGCTGGACCTCGCTGATCGGCTTCGATGCCGAAGCTGCGCGCGAACGCATCACCACGCTGCCCTGGGTCGAAGCCGCGGCAGTGCGCAAAGTCTACCCGCATACGCTGGAAGTGCGCGTCGAGGAGCGCGAGCCGTTCGCGCTGTGGCAGCAAGGGAGCGCGCTTTCGGTCATCGAGAAATCCGGCACCGTGATCGCGCCGTTCTCCGGCGGCAAGCAGATATTGCTGCCGCTGATCATCGGCACCGGCGCACCGGCCAAGGCGCCGGATTTCCTGGCCAGGATCAAGAATTATCCGGAGCTTGCCGCGCGGATCAAAGGCTATATCCGCATCGGCGAACGGCGCTGGGATCTCAAGCTTGAGAATGGCATCACCGTCAAGCTTCCCGAAGACGGTGAGGACCAGGCGATTGCCGACCTGGTCAGGATGGACCACGAGAACGGGCTTTTGACGCGCGACATCGCAGCCGTCGACATGCGCCTTTCCGACCGTCTGGTCGTCCAGTTGACGCCGGAAGCGGCGACGCAGCGCGAGGCTGCGCTTAACGAAAAGCCCAAGATGCTGAAGCGCAAGCCGGAGACGAAGATATGAGCTGGCTTGGCGGCAACAGCGATGCCTCGTCGCGCCGGTCCGGCATCCTGACGGTGCTGGATGTCGGTTCCAGCAAGGTCTGCTGCGTGGTGGCCAAGCTCAAGCCGCGCGACGATGGCAAGCTGCTGCGCGGACGCTCGCATCGCATCCAGGTGATCGGCATCGGCCACCAGAAATCGCAAGGCGTGAAATCGGGCGTCGTCATCGATCTCGACCGTGCCGAGCACGCCATCCGTCTTGCCGTCGACGCCGCCGAACGCATGGCGGGACTGACCGTCGATTCGCTGATCGTCAACATGACCGCCGGCCGGCTGAAGAGCGAGGCTTTTTCGGCCACCATCAATCTCGGCGGCCATGAGGCTGACGAGGCCGACATCAAGCGCGTGCTTGCCGCCGGCGCCAAGCAGGCGCTGCGGACTGAGCGCGAGGTGATCCATTCGCTTCCCGTGGCCTTTTCGCTGGATGCCGAGCGCGGTGTGCGCGATCCGCGAGGCATGGTTGGCGACCAGCTTGGCGTCGACATGCACGTGCTGACAGGCGACGCGGCGCCCCTGCGCAATCTGGAGCTCTGCATCAACCGCTCGCATCTGTCGGTCGAGCGCATGGTGGCGACGCCCTATGCCAGCGGGCTTGCCGCGCTGGTCGACGACGAGCTCGAAATGGGCGCGGCCTGCATCGATATGGGCGGCGGCACGACGACGATCTCGGTATTTTCGGAAGGCAAGTTCGTCCACGGCGACGCCATCGCGATTGGCGGCAACCACGTCACGCTGGATATGGCCAAGGGCCTATCGACCTCGCTCGATGCCGCTGAAAGGCTGAAAGTGATGCATGGCTCGGCGCTGCCAGGAAGCGCCGACGACCGCGACCTGGTCTCGATCCATCCGATCGGCGAGGACGGCGAAGTGCCGTTGCAGATCCCGCGCTCGGTGATGACGCGCATCATCCGCGCCCGCATCGACGAGACGCTGGAACTGCTGCGCGACCGGCTGAACAAGTCCGGCTACGGCAATGCCGTCGGCAAGCGTGTGGTGCTGACCGGCGGCGCCAGCCAGCTTGCCGGCCTGCCCGAAGCAGCACGCCGCATTCTCGGCCGCAATGTACGTATTGGCCGCCCGCTCGGCGTGGCAGGCCTGCCCGAGGCGGCCAAGGGGCCGGCTTTCTCGACCCCGGTCGGACTTCTGATCTACCCGCAGATGGCGAGCTTCGAGAGCCGCCCGGCGAAGGGAATTTCCGGTCTTCGGATGACCGGAACAGGCGGAAAACTGCATCGAATGAGTCAGTGGTTGAGAGACAGTTTTTAATTTGACGGGGACAGCCCCATAGGCGGCCGCGGCGGCGAAGCGGCGGGAAAGGCAAAGGACGAAGACAATGACCATCAATCTGCAGAAGCCGGACATCACCGAGCTCAAGCCGCGCATCACCGTGTTTGGTGTCGGCGGCGGCGGCGGCAATGCCGTCAACAACATGATCACCGCCGGCTTGCGCGGCGTCGAGTTCGTGGTGGCCAACACCGACGCGCAGGCACTGACGATGTCGAAGGCCGAGCGGCTGATCCAGCTCGGTGCGCATGTCACCGAGGGTCTCGGCGCCGGATCGCAGCCTGAAGTCGGGCGCGCGGCGGCGGAAGAGTGCATCGACGAGATCATCGATCATCTCTCGAACACGCATATGTGCTTCGTCACCGCCGGCATGGGCGGCGGCACCGGCACCGGGGCGGCGCCCGTGGTCGCGCGCGCTGCCCGCGAAAAGGGCATCCTTACCGTCGGCGTCGTCACCAAGCCGTTCCACTTCGAAGGCCAGCGCCGCATGAAGACGGCCGACATGGGTATCGAGGAACTGCAGAAATGTGTCGATACGCTGATCGTCATTCCCAACCAGAACCTGTTCCGGCTGGCCAATGACAAGACGACCTTCGCCGACGCCTTCGCCATGGCCGACCAGGTGCTCTATTCGGGTGTCGCCTGCATCACCGACCTGATGGTCAAGGAAGGCCTGATCAATCTCGACTTCGCCGACGTCCGCTCGGTCATGCGCGAAATGGGCAAGGCGATGATGGGAACCGGCGAGGCTTCGGGCGAGGGCCGCGCAATGGCCGCCGCGGAAGCCGCCATCGCCAACCCGCTGCTCGACGAGACCTCGATGAAGGGCGCCAAGGGCCTGCTGATCTCGATCACCGGCGGCCGCGACCTGACACTGTTCGAAGTCGACGAGGCCGCAACCCGCATTCGCGAAGAGGTCGACCAGGACGCCAACATCATTCTGGGCGCCACCTTCGATGAGGAACTCGAAGGCGTTATCCGCGTGTCGGTGGTCGCCACCGGCATCGACAAATCGGCGGCCGAAATCGCTGCAGCGCCGATCGCCATCCGCACGGCTCCGCCGAAGCCGGTCAGCCGCCCGGCGACTCAGGTCACGGAAATGCGCCCGGCGCCTGTCCAGCAGCCGATCTATGAACCACGTGCTGCCGATCCGGTCGCCGAGGCCATTCAGCTCGCCGAGGCGAATGCGGCAGCGATGGCGCAGGCCCGCCCGGCACCGGTCGCGCATTCGGAAGACTTCCGTCCGCAGAGCAAGATCTTCCAGGCGCCTCCCGCTCAGCCGCAGCCGATGATGCAGCCAGTGGTTCAGCAAGCGATGCAGCCGGCTCCGCATCGTGAAATGCCGCAGCCGATTGCCGCGGCACCCCAGCGCATGCCGCGGGTAGAGGATTTCCCGCCGCAGGTGAAGGCTGAAGTGGAAGCCAAGGCCCGCCCGGCCGACCACGAGAACAGCGGCCCGATGGGCTTGCTCAAGCGCCTGACCAACGGCCTAACCCGCCGCGAAGAGGAACCTGCACGGCTGCAGCCGGCGCAGCCGCGCGAACCGAAACTGCGCCAGGCGCCGGCGGAAGTGCGCCGCCTAGCCAGCCAGGATCCGCAGCTTTACGCGCCGCGCCGCGGCCAGCTGGACGAGCAGGGCCGACTGACGCCGCAGAGCCGGGCTGTCCAGGAAGACGATCAGCTGGAGATTCCCGCCTTCCTGCGCCGGCAGGCCAATTGATCTGTTGACGGTTCGTAACAGTTGTTAACAGGCGAGCAGGAAACTGTTCGCCTGTTAATATTAAAAGCGATTTTGAAACAAGGACTTATGGGGCAATCCCGCGCTGGACCGCAGTTACAAAGAGTAAGAAACCGTGATTTGGAGTCTCCCTGTGGGACCATTATCTTCGCCACCGACCAAAGTCGGTTTGCTGGGAGTCTCGGGGAAGTGGCCCTGCCTGCCGATCAATCAAGAGCCGCGCCCTTAGGGCAGATGAAGCGGACCTAGGCAGTACGGGCTATGGGGATTGTTTTGCACGACTATCAGACGACACTTAAATCGCGTGCGACGCTGACTGGTATCGGCGTCCATAGCGGCAATCCGGTCACCGTCCATTTCCTGCCGGCAGATGCCGATACGGGTATCGTCTTCCAGCTTTCGAATGCAAGCGGAAGCCACGAATTTCGCGCGCTCGTTTCCGAGGTCGGTGCCACCGACCTCTGCACCATGCTTGGCGATCCGCAAGGCGAGCACATTGCCACGGTCGAGCATCTGATGGCGACGCTCTTTGGGCTTGGGATCGACAATCTCGTCATTGAAATCGACGGCCGTGAGGTGCCTATCCTCGACGGCAGCGCGGTCATGTTCATCGAGGCCATGGACCAGGCAGGCATCGAAACGCTGCCGGTCAAGCGTCGCTACATCAGGGTGGTCAAGCCGGTTCGCATCGAGAACGGCGCCTGCTGGGCGGAGTTCAGGCCCTATGATGGCACGCGCTTCGAGATCGAGATCGATTTCGAAAGCCCGGCGATCGGCCGCCAGCTTTTCGCATCTGATATGAATGCCGACATTTTCCGCCGCGACGTCGCGCGGGCCCGCACTTTCGGGTTCATGAAGGACGTCGAGCGGCTATGGGCAGCTGGCTACGCGCTCGGCTCCTCGCTGGAGAACTCGCTGGTGATCGGCGATGACAACCGCGTGATCAACATGGGAGGCCTGCGCTATCCCAACGAGTTCGCGCGGCACAAGACGATGGATGCAATGGGCGACCTGGCGCTCGCCGGTGCCCGGTTTATCGGCTGCTTCCGCTCCTATCGTGGTGGCCACAGGCTGAACGCCGCGGCGCTGCGCCGTCTCTTGTCCGACCGTTCGGCTTTCGAGATCGTCGAGACGACGCGCCGCGAGCGCGGCCGTGCCGCTGAGATGAGCGCCGTCAATGCCCCCCTCTTTGCGCCCTGGATGATCTGATTCTTAACGTTTTTGCGGCTCTTATTGCGATCAGCTGTGTTGCAAGGATGCATCACTGGCCGGCCAAATCGCACAGCTTTCCAGGTGGCGCCAAACCGCCACAAAAATGTGCGATTGGCCGGGGATAGCGTTGCCGGGCAAGGCGGTTATGGTTTATGGCTGCTGCCGTCGACTGAAATGACGCCGAAAGGGCGGAATCCAATCATGTTTTTCAAGCGAGTTGGTCAATCGAAGGCGCCGCGGCGGGCTGTTTTCCTGGCGCTTTCGGTCGTCGTTCCATCGCTGTTTCTGTCGGCCTGCATGTCGTCCGAGAAGGACGTCGATCTATCGACCTATGTCGATCAGACCGAGCCGGCCGACGTGCTCTATAATCAGGGTCTCGCCAATCTGAATGCCGGGCGCCTGCAGGAGGCAAGCCGCAAATTCGATGCCGTCGACCGCCAGCATCCGTATTCGGAATTCGCCCGCAAATCGATGGTGATGGGCGCCTTTGCCGACTACCGTCAGGGCAATTACGACGAGGCGATTGGTTCGGCCAAGCGCTACCTGACCCTTTACCCGTCGACCGACGATGCAGCCTATGCCCAATATATTATCGGGCTGAGCTACTACCGCCAGATCAAGGACGTCACCCAGGACCAGAAGGAAGCGCGTCTTACCGTGCAGACGATGCAGGACCTGGTGACGCGCTGGCCCACGTCCGAATATGCCGACGACGCCAAGGAGAAGATCCGCTTCGCCAACGATCAGCTCGCCGGCAAAGAGATGCAGATCGGCCGCTATTATCTCGAGCGCCGCGAGTACATCGCAGCCGTCAAACGATTCCGCAACGTGGTGGAGAACTATTCCAACACACGCCATGTCGAGGAGGCGCTGGCGCGTCTGACCGAGAGCTACTACGCGATGGGGCTGACGTCGGAAGCGCAGACCGCCGCGGCCGTGCTCGGCACCAACTATCCCGACAGCCAGTGGTACAAGGACTCCTATAAGCTCCTGCAGAGTGGTGGGCTCGAGCCGCGCGAGAATGCCGGATCGTGGATCTCCAAGGCCGGGAAGCTGATCACCGGCGCCTGAGCGGCGCGTCACCATGCTCTCCAGGCTGTCGATCCGCGATATCGTTCTGATCGAGAAGCTGGACATCGACTTCTGGTCCGGCCTTTCGGTGCTGACCGGCGAAACCGGCGCCGGAAAGTCCATCCTGCTCGACGCCTTGTCGCTGGCGCTTGGCGCCCGCGGCGACGCCTCGCTGGTGCGGCATGGCGCGGCACAAGGCCAGGTCATCGCTGTGTTCGACGTGCCGCGCAACCACCCGGCCCGTATGCTGCTCGCCGAGAACGCCATCGAGGACGACGGCGACATCATCCTGCGCCGCGTCCAGACGGCGGACGGCCGCACGCGCGTTTTCGTCAACGACCAGCCGTCCAGCGTGACGCTGATGCGCGACGTCGGCCATGCGCTGGTCGAGATCCACGGCCAGCACGACGAGCGCGCTTTGGTCGATCCCGGTGCGCATCGGGAATTGCTGGACAGCTTCGGCGGTCATCTGGGCGCCGCGCGTGCAACAGGCGAGGCGTGGCGGCACTGGCGCGCCTGCGAGCAGGAATTTTCACGGCACCGGGCCAAAGTCGAGGCGGCTTCCCGCGAGGCCGATTATCTGCGTGCGGCGGTCGCCGAATTGACCAGGCTCGATCCGCAACCGGGTGAAGAGACCGAGCTCGCCGAACTGCGCGCCTCGATGATGCGTGCCGAAAAGATCGCCTCGGAAATCCACGATGCGCAGGATGTGCTCTCGGGCCCGTCCTCACCCTTGCCGCAGTTGGCCAGCCTGCTCAGGCGGCTGCAGCGCAAGGTGACGGAAGCGCCCGGCTTGCTTGAAGAGGTCGTCAAATCGCTCGACGAGGCGATGCTGTCGCTCGACGCGGCGCAGTCGGGCGTGGAAGCAGCACTTCGCGCCACTGAATATGATCCGCAGCGGCTGGAGAAGGCCGAGGAGCGGCTGTTTGCGCTGCGTGCCGCCTCGCGCAAGCACAGCGTCGCTGTCGACGATCTGGCGCAACTGCGCGACACCATGGCGGCCGACCTTACCGATCTCGACGCTGGCGAAGAGCGCCTGCATGCGCTGGAGAGACAGGCTGCAGCTGCGCGTCAGGCCTATGACATTACGGCGGCCCAGCTGTCGTCGCTTCGCCATGCGGCGGCCGCAGGGCTGACCAAGGCGGTAATGGCCGAACTGCCGGCGCTGAAGCTCGAACGGGCTGAGTTCATCGTCGAGATCGCAAGCGATGCCGGGAGCCGCATGGAAGAAGGCATCGACCAGGTCGAGTTCTGGGTGCGCACCAACCCCGGCACCCGGCCCGGCCCAATGATGAAGGTCGCTTCCGGCGGCGAGCTTTCGCGCTTTCTGCTGGCACTCAAGGTGGCGCTGGCCGATCGCGGCTCGGCGCCGACCCTGGTCTTCGACGAAATCGACACCGGGGTAGGCGGCGCGGTTGCCGACGCCATCGGCCAGCGGCTGGCGCGGCTGGCAAAGCGCGTGCAGGTGCTTTCGGTCACGCACGCGCCGCAAGTGGCGGCGCGCGCCGCGACGCATTTCCTGATCTCCAAGTCAGGCGGGGCCGACCGGGTGTCGACCGGCATCGCCGAGATGGACCGGGCGGCGCGGCAGGAGGAGATCGCGCGCATGCTCGCCGGCGCCACCATCACCGACGAGGCGCGCGCGGCGGCCGAGCGCTTGCTGCGGGAGAACATCGCGGCAGCGTAGAGCGGTTCATCACGCCGAACCGCTCTACCTCTTTGTTTTGCGCAATTCCGGACGGAAAACCGTTTCACACTTTTCCTGGAATTGCTCTAGACGAGTTCGTTTCCGGCGCTCGTGACCTGAGTCAGGGTCTGGCTCCATCCTGCTGTTCAGGAATGATTTCCGTGTCTGATCTCTCCCTCATGAGAGAATCCTGTTCTATTGTGTCGCGCCACCGTGGAGGGAGCAGTGTATGGACGAAAAACCAGTCGATTCGCTCAGCGAAAGCGAGGCGGCAAGCGAGTTGAAGCGGTTGGCGCAGGAGATCGCCGAGCACGACCGGCGCTACCACGGCGAGGACGCGCCGATAATCACGGACGCGGAATATGACGCGCTGACGCGGCGCAACCTCGCCATCGAACAGCGCTTCCCCGCTTTGGTGCGCGAGGATTCGCCCTCACGCAGGGTCGGCGCACCGCCGGCGGAAGGCTTTGCCAAGGTGCGTCATGCGGTGCCGATGCTCAGCCTCGCCAAGGCCTATACCGACCAGGACGTCACCGATTTCATTGTACGTGGCCGGCGGTTCTTTGATCGCGACAAGGATCTGGACATCGCCTTCACAGCTGAGCCGAAGATCGACGGGCTGTCGGCTTCGCTGCGTTATGAAGGTGGTGTGTTCGTGCAGGGAGCAACGCGCGGCGACGGCGCCGTTGGCGAGGACATCACCGCCAATCTGAGGACCATCGCCGACATTCCCAAGACCTTGAATGGATCGGGCTGGCCCGAGGTCATCGAAATACGCGGTGAGGTCTATATGACCTACGCGGAATTCGAGGCGTTGAAGCAGCGGTCGGCGGCGCTCGGCGGCCAGGACTACGTCAATCCGCGCAATACCGCGGCCGGGTCGCTCCGTCAGAAAGACCCGTCCGTTACCGCCAGCCGCAACCTCAAGTTCTTTGCCTACGCCTGGGGCTTTACCACAAAGGATCCGGCTCCGACCCAATACGATTCCGTGCAAAAATTCGCGGAGTGGGGATTCAAGGTCAGCCCGCTGATGGTCCGGGCAAGATCGGTCGAGGAACTGGTCGCGCATTATCACCTGATCGAGACCCAGCGCTCATCACTGGGCTACGACATCGACGGCGTCGTCTACAAGGTCGATCAGCTGGAATTGCAGCGCAGATGGGGTTTCGTCACTGGCGAACCGCGCTGGGCCATCGCCCACAAATTTCCGGCCGAACAGGCGATGACAACCGTGCTCAGGATCGACATTCAGGTGGGCCGTACCGGTACGCTGGCGCCCGTTGCCCGGCTTGCACCCGTCACGGTCGGCGGCGTAGTGGTCGAAAACGTCACGCTTCACAACGAAGATTACATCAAGGGTCTGGACAGCAACGGCCAGCCGATCCGCGACGGCTATGACGTGCGTATCGGCGACACAGTGGTCATCCAGCGGGCAGGGGACGTCATTCCGCAGATCGTCAGCGTCGTAGCCGATAAGCGTCCGCCAGATGCCGTGCCCTACGAATTCCCGCACAAATGTCCGATCTGCGGCTCACCCGCAACGCGCGAGATCAGCGAGAAGACCGGCAAGGAGGATTCCCGCCGCCGCTGCACCGGCGAACTGATCTGCCCCGCGCAGGCCGTGGAAGGATTGCGCCATTTCGTGTCACGCGGCGCCATGGATATCGAAGGCCTGGGCGCTGAAAACATAGATCTGTTCTTCAACGCCGGGTTGATCAAGACAGCCGCCGATATCTTTACGCTCAGGGATCGTCGTCCCGCCGTTACCAAGGCGCTGGCCGAGCGGCGGGAAGAGCAGGCCAGGCAGCGTGAGGCCGCGTCGGGCAAGACGCGCAAGAATGTACGCAGTGTCGAGGAACGCAACTACGACGGCCTCGACAAGCTCTTCGCTGCCATCGACGCTCGCCGCGAACCGGAACTCGATCGCTTCATCTTTGCGCTGGGCATCCGCCATATCGGCGAAACGACGGCCGCTGTGCTTGCCCGAACCTTCTCGACGATCGAGGAGTTGATCCGCATTGGCAAGGAGACAGCAGCGGCAGCCGATCCACACACCGTTTTTCCTTCGATCAACGGCATCGGCGATACGGTGATAGGTGCGCTTCGCGATTTCTTCGGCAATGAACGCAACGACGCCGTGCTTGAAGCGCTGCTCACACAGGTCCACCCGAAGCCATACATCGTGAACGTCTCAGCCGATAGTGCGGTCGCCGGCAAGACAATCGTGTTTACAGGCACGCTGGAAAAGATGACGCGCCCCGAGGCCAAGGCGATGGCCGAACGTCTCGGCGCGAAGGTCGCCGGCTCGGTTTCTGCGAAGACCGATCTCCTGGTAGCGGGGCCGGGCGCCGGTTCCAAGCTGAAGGACGCGACCAAATTCGGCATCGAGGTGATCGACGAGGACACCTGGTTGCAGCGGATCGGCAAGGGCGCGTGATGGCGGCTGCGTTCAACGGTTTTGGGCAAAAGGCCATTCCCTTCCTCAAGGCGCTGGATTTTCATCAGAGCCGGGAGTGGTTTTTGGAAAACCGCGACCTTTTCGAACGGGATCTGCGCGACCCCTTCGGCGATCTGGTCGAAACGCTCTCCGAGCGCTTCACGGCCGCGGGGCTCGGCCTGCGCGGCGACCGCAAGAAGTCGCTGTTCCGGATTAATCGCGATGTGCGTTTCGCCAAGGACAAACGGCCTTATAACCGGCATTTGTCGGCGATCCTTTCGCCTGACGGCACCAAGATGGAACAGGGCGTGTTTTACGTCCATATCGGGCTCGATCGCTGCTTTGCCGCCGTTGCCTGGTGGCAGCCCGGACCGGAGCTATTGCTGGCGCTGCGCAACGCGATCGCGAAGCGGCCGGCTGAATTCCGCACCCTCGTCGCGGCGCTGAAGAAGAACGGCCTCGAGCTCGACCCGGACGGCTGCATGAAGCGCACGCCGCGCGGCTTCGAGCATATCGCCGAGCCCGATCTCGCTGCCGCGATCCGCAATCGGCATTTTGCCGTCCGGCACGCAGTCGAGCCGGCGGATATTTATGGAGCTGGATTGGTCGACGAACTCGTCGGCTTCGTCATGCGGGCAAAACCGCTGCTCGACTGGGGCAGGGCGATCGAAGGCAAGGCTTCGCCGCGCTAGCGGATAAATCAGACAGTCAAATGCGCCGCGCAGTGTAGAGGCTGGTGGTCATGTTGCGGGTTATGGAGCCTTGGAACTCGTCGCGGACGATGCGACCCAGCTCCGCCAGGATTGCTTCGCGGTCGCTGCGGATGTTGATGTTGGAAAAAGTGGCATAGAGGGCGACCGTCTGGTCAGGATCGAGGACGAGCGACCAGACACTTGTCCCATGTTCGATGGAATCGAACGCGCCGGTTCGCTCCAGCGCCGCCACGCGGGCCTCGGCATCAAGGGCGAACGGAATACCATTTGAGCCCGCCGAAGGGCTCGAAGGCCCTTCAAGCAGTGCCTTCGTCGCATCATGAAAGGGATCGGGGCGACTGTTGTCGCCGAATACATTCCAGACCATTGCCCACCAGCCGCCCGGCCGAAGCAGCTCGGCGACCTTGACCAGCGCGGTGTCCTCATCCAGCCAATGAAAGGCAGTGGCGCTGACGCCGAGATCAAAACCGGCCTTCTCAAGGACGGCATCCTCAAACGCAGAGACGCTCACCGAGAGCGCCTTGTCCTGAATAGTCTCGCAAAGGAAAGTCGCGAGGCGAGAATCCGGCTCGATGGCGAGCATCGGGCTCGCGCCCAGTTCGAGTAAGCGGCGCGTAGCAGTTCCTGTACCTGCGCCAATCTCGAACGTCGCCGTGCCAGGGGCGAGACGGCACCGTTCACATAGAATTTCGAATACCCAATCAGGATAGCCAGGCCGCGTCGCGTGATAGCTGCCGGGATCGGCGCCGAAGGCCAGGCGGCCGAATTTTGGATCGATGAAAAATTCGCTCATTGCAACCACCTCTGGGGAACCACCTCTGGCCTTGGGTCTGTGGCCGCCACTTTTGGCAAGGACCGATGGGCGCCAACGGATATGCCCTCCCAGGTGCCAAGCGTCTGATTTTTATCCACTGGGCACTGGAGCGCCTTGCCGCCCGCCTCAGCCATCACTTCCGCTGATCATTTGCCTCAATCGAATTGGTGTGACAAGGAGGGCGGCCCTCCCTACATACGACCGTCCCGAGGAGGCGATTGATGTCGGCGGAAGCAATCTCCGAAAACAGTGCGAAAAGCGATTTCTGGGACGGCGTGCGGCTCAGCATGCCCGTCGTGGTGGCATCGGCGCCGTTTGCATTGCTGTTCGGGGCGCTCGCAGTCGACAACGGGTTTTCCGTGCTCGAAGCGTTCCTGATGAGCGCAACGGTGTTCGGCGGCGCCAGCCAGATGGTCGGCATCGAGCTGTTCGGCCAGCATGTCGCGCCGTGGCTGATCGTGCTGTCGATCTTCGCGGTGAATTTTCGCCACGTGCTCTATTCGGCCGGTATCGGCCGGCGCATCGCGCATTGGCCACTGATCCAGCAGGCGATAGGCTATTTCGTGCTCACTGATCCGCAGTTCGCGATGGCCGAGCGCAAGGCGGAGGCCGGCGAAACCGTCGGGTTTACCTGGTATATGGGGCTTGGGCTGCCGGTCTATGTGTTCTGGGTCATCGAAAGCGCGCTCGGCGCGATGTTCGGCAAGCTTATTCCCGACACCCATGTGCTGGGCATCGACTTCCTGCTGCCGATCTATTTTCTCGGCCTGGTCATGAGCTTCCGCAAGCGGCCGCTGTGGCTGCCGGTGGTCATCGCCAGCGCTGCCGCCTCCACCATTGCGTACAAAACCGTCGGCTCGCCCTGGCATGTCTCCATAGGTGCGCTGGCCGGCGTGCTGCTCGCCGTCATCCTGCCGCCCCGCCACAGCGGCGTGGAGACACGGCCATGAGCACGACCTTGTGGATCATCGTCGCCGCTTCGATCGCGACCTATCTGACCCGCATCGGCGGTCATCTGGTGATCTCACGCTTCGACCATATCCATCCGCGCGTCGAGGCCGGGCTCAGCGCCGTGCCGGCGGCGGTGCTGACCACGCTGGTGGCGCCGGCGGCGCTCAGCGCCGGACCGGCGGAATGGGCAGCCTTGATTGTTGCCGGCCTGGTCTCGCTGCGCGGCGGGCTGATGGCGATGTTCCTGGCGGGTGCTGCCGTGCTGATCCTTGCGCGGCAGCTCGTCGGGTAGTGGACCGACGGAGTACGCCTGTCTTCCTGCCAGATCGCCGCTCTATGGTATTTTGCCGTCCATCTTCGGGAAGAGAATGACACTCTCCTGTGCGGTCGGTTCGTTGCGGGCGCCAATAAAGGTGGCCGGCGTGCTTGCCCGGTTCACGGCAACGTGAAGCACGTTGGCGGGAATGTAGAGATAGTCGCCGGGATGCACGAGGTCGCGAAACTGCAGTTCGTCCCCGCTCCACATCTCCAACTCGTCTCCGCTCAGCATATAAAATGCTGTTTCGTGGCGCGCATGGACATGGGCTTTGGTCCGCTTGCCCGGCGGAATTGAGGCGACGCCCAGCCAAAGGGCCTTCGCTCCGACGGTCTCAGCACTTATTCCCGGCAGATAGTCCGACCCCTGTTCGGCCCGATAAGCCTCGCCGCCCCTAACAACCAAAGCCTTTCCCTCGCTGGGCGCAGCACTGTCCATTGCGGCCGGCTGTTTCAACATCATCATCTTGAACCTCCATTTGTGTTAGTCTGTGCGAAGGACGGCCAGAATGATCAGTCCCCCGTCCGAAGTCCTTAACAGGAGGCGAAAAGTTCCGAATTCTTCCGAAGCCGGAAAGCGAGATGCTTCAGCACCGCGACGCTTCGCGTTCGGGCCGTTCGTGCTCGACCTGCTGCGCGGGACGCTTGTTCGCGAGGGCAAGCCAGTTGCGGTCGGGCAAAAAGGCTTGTCGTTGCTTCAGGCCCTGGTGGAGGCACCGACGCAGGCGCTGAGCAGGACGGCCCTCATGGAGGCCGCCTGGTCCGATGCCGTCGTCGAAGAAAGCAAATCTTTCGGTGCAGATTGCCGCCCTGCGCAAGCTACTCGGCCCGCAGCCGGACGGCAGCGAATGGATCGCCACCGTCCCCCGCACCGGATATCGCTTCGCCGGCAGTGTTCATGTGCTTGACCCCGCTGCAGACGATGCGCTTCCGAGCCAACTGGCGGGTCTCTCCGAAAGGGCGTCCATTGCGGTGTTGCCGTTCGCCAATGTCAGCGGCGACAGGGAACAGGCCTATCTGGCTGACGGCATCACCGAGGACATCATCACCGCGCTGACGAGGTTCCGATGGTTCCGGGTGATCGGGCGCAATTCCAGCTTCGTCTATAAGGACAAGTCGGTCGACTCCAAACAGGTGGCCCGCGAGCTTGGCGCCCGTTATGTCTTGGAAGGAAGTGTGCGCCGGTCCGGCCAGCAGATCCGGGTCTCGACGCAACTGGTCGATGCCGCCTCGGCCAATCAGATCTGGGCCGAACGATACGAGATGGAACTGACGGAGGCGTTCGCCGTCCAGGATGCCATAGCCGAGCGGGTGGCTGGTGCGATCGAACCCGAACTGCTCAAGACGGAGTCGCTCCCAGCCGTTGGACGCAACAGCGGAAATGCGACGGCCTGGGACCTGGTGCGGCAAGGTACCTGGCATTTTCACCACGTCGGCCGTCAAACTCACTTGCGTGGCCGCGAGTTATTTCGGCTGGCGTGCAAGCTCGATCCTGAACTCGCAGAGGCCCATCTCTGGCTCGGTCGGGTGAGCGCCGGCATCGTCGCTTACGGCTGGAGCGACAAGCCGGCACAGGATATCCGAGAAGGCCTGGATGCAGCCCTGAAGGCGGTTCGGCTCGACGAGAAAAATCCCTATTCGCATTATGCGCTCGCCATCTGCAGCATCTATGCCAATGCGCAGGAACAAGCCGTTCTTGCTGCGGAAAGAGCGATCGAGATCAGCCCAAGTTTCGCTCTTGGTCATCTGGCTATGGGAATGGGGCAGCTTTTCCGCGGCAGCGCATCCGAAGCGATAGCGCCGCTCGAACACGGCCTTATGTTGAACCGGTACGATCCGCAGAACTTCGTCTGGTTTAATGTCCTGGCGCTCGCTTATCTATTTGCGGGGCAGGCAAACGAGGGGCTCGTCGCGGCGATTGAGGCTCGCAAGGTCGGTCCCACATGGCGACCCACCCATGAAACACTCGCCTGCTGCTACGTCTCGCTTGGCCGTCTGCCGGAGGCAAGATCTTGCGTCGAACTGATGCGGGAGATGGAGAACCCTACAGGCGATGCCTTGGCGCCGCTCAGGCTGCGCAATCCACATTGGGCAGACCAGATGGCGGATCTGTTGAAGAAAGCCGGTTGGCAGCAGTAAGGCTGCGGTCAATCCCCTGCAGATTGGCGTCGTCTGTGTGATGTCGGTCACGCAGTTGTTGGGCAGCACAAGCCAGGTCGGCTTCGCACTCAGGGTGATGCTGCGGTCCGGTCGATAGCCGACCCACCGCCATTGCGAAAATCACCACTTCTGATCGTACGCTTCGCCGCAGCGCCCATAAGCCCAGCGAACGAAACAATAGCTCCTGCCCAGCCAGCAGGCTTCTTGAATATCGACGCGACCCGCGACAGGCTCAGCCGGATCGCCTCCGCTCTCTCCTGGTGGGCGCGACGCACGGCGCCGCTATAGAGCGCCTCGCGCTGCTTCGGCGTCAATGCGCTTAGATCGATCGGCTGGATGCCGAAGGGCTCAGGCGACATTTCCATCTCCCCTGGTTTGCCGTGTTGATCGGCAGCTACACCGACGATTTACGGGAAAGGGCTAATCAGCTAAAATGAATAATTAAGATCGTTATGTTCTCCAGGAGAGATATATGGATTTGGCCGATCTGCGCATCTTCCGCACGGTGGTGCGCGAGGGCGGAATCACCAGGGCAGCGGAAAAACTGTTTCGAGTGCAATCGAACGTGACCACACGCATCCGGCAGCTCGAGGAGGATCCCGGCGTGCAGCTGTTTATCCGGGAGGGCAAGCGCCTGCACGTATCGCCCGCCGGTCACAAATTGATCGGCTATGCGGATCGGCTGCTGGCGCTTGCAGAGGAGGCGCGAACGGCGATGCTCGATCCACGCCCGCGCGGCACGCTTCGCCTAGGTGCCATGGAGAGCACCGCCGCGGCACGGCTTCCAAGTCTGCTCGCCGACTATCACGCACGTTATCCCGAAGTGGAAATCCAGTTGCGCACCGGCAACCCGCAGGTTCTCGCGACCGCCATGCTTGCCGGCGAACTCGATGCAGCCTTCGCCGCCGAGCCGATCGCCGACGCTCCGTTCGAAAAGCAGTCAGCATTCCAGGAGCAACTGGTCATTGTCTCGGCGGCATCGCGCGTTTCGATCGACGACCGCCTGGACATGCCCAAAACCATGATAGCCTTCGAGCACGGCTGCCCGCACCGCAAGCGGCTGGAACAATGGTACGCGCGCAGAGGGTTCATGGCCGAGAAAACCATCGAGCTTGGTTCATACCATGCCATCCTTGGTTGCGTGGTGGCTGGCATGGGCATAGCGCTGATGCCGAAAAGCGTGCTTTCGGGTTTCCCGGAGAGCCGCTGGCTAAAGCTGCACGAACTGCCCGCTGACGAAGACAACGCCGTTACGGTGTTGTTCTGGCGCAAGGGAGCCGGTTCTTCCAACGTCACGGCTTTGCAAGAACTGCTTGCGGAGCAAAGCCTGTCAACCGGCGTTGCCGCCGCCGCTATTGCTTGAAGTCGTGCGGCAGCGGGGCGGTTGCCTTTTCCAGCCAGGCCAGCGTCTCGCCGTCGAGCATCGGTCCGATCTCGGCCAGCACCCGCGCGTGGTATTCGTCGAGCCAATGCAACTCGTTACGCGTCAACAGATCCGACCGGATCAGCCGCTTGTCGATCGGCGCCAGCGTCAGCGTCTCGAAGCCATGCATGGCGATGTCACCGCCTTCGACCATCTCAGCCGGAGTGACCAGGACAAGATTTTCGATGCGGATGCCGTAAGAACCTTCCTTGTAATAGCCGGGCTCATTGGAGACGATCATGCCGGCCAGCAGCTTTTCGGTGCCGGTCTTGGCGATACGCTGCGGGCCCTCATGTACGGCAAGATAGGAGCCGACACCGTGCCCGGTGCCATGGGCGAAATCGCAGCCGTGTCTCCATAGCGCCAGGCGCGCCACTGCATCGAGTTCGGAACCGCGCGTGCCTGGGGGAAAGCGCAGCATGGAGATGCCGATCATGCCTTTCAGCACCAGCGTGAAGCGTTCGCGCATCTCCTCGGCCGGCGTACCGATCGGCACTGTGCGGGTGATGTCGGTGGTGCCGTCCTGGTACTGTCCGCCGGAGTCGAGCAGGAACAGCTCGCCATGCTCCAGTTTGCGATTGGTGGCGCGGGAGACGCGATAGTGCATGATGGCGCCGTTGGGGCCGGCGCCGGAGATGGTGTCGAACGACACGTCGCGCAGCGGCATCTGTGTTTCGTCGCCGGTGTGCCGGCGCGTCTCTTCAAGCCTGGTGACAACGGTGATTTCGTCGAGCGTGCCGGGCTCCTGACGGTCGAGCCAGCACAGCAGCTTCGCGACCGCGGCGCCGTCACGGCGATGCGCGGCGCGGGCGCCGGCGATCTCGGCTTTGTTCTTCGTTGCGCGTGGGATGCGGGCCGGATCCGGTGCGGCAGTGACGGTGCCGCCATTGTCCTCGACCAGCATGCTGAGCTTCTCCGCCGCCAGAGCGGGGTCCAGCGCGATTTTTGCACCGCCCTTGGCCAGGGTGACGATCGCTGTTTCGAATTCACCGGGTTCGTGCAATTCGGCGAGCTGCGTCAGATAGGCTGCGACGGTGCGTGAGAACTTGCGCTGGTCCATGAAAAGCAGATGCGATCCGTCGGCGGCGAGCACGGCAAAGCCGAGCGCCAGCGGTGTGTGCGGCACGTCGCCACCACGGATGTCGAAGGCCCAGGCGATGGAGGAGGGGTCGGTCAATACGGCATGGGTGGCGCCCTCCTTCTCGATGGCTGCCGCCAGCCGGACCAACTTGTCCTTGGCCAGTTCGCCGGCAAAGCCGATCGGGTGGATCTCGACCGGCGCCAGTGGCGGCCCGGGCTGGTCCTGCCAAATGGCGTCGATCGGATTTTGTTCGAGCGGCACCAGTATCGCGCCGGACTTCACGGCCGAGGCCCTCAGCGCCTTGACGTCGCTGATCGTATGCAGCCATGGATCGAAGCCCAACCGCACGCCCTTGCCGAGATTGTCCTTGATCCAGTTGGCCGGCGGGTTGTCGACAAGGCTCTCGATCGAAAAGATGTCGAGATCAACCTCCTGGCGCACCTGCAGCGTGTAGCGCCCGTCGACAAACATGGCGGCGCGCTTGCCAAGCACAATGGCGACGCCGGCCGAGCCGCTGAAGCCGGTCAGCCATTTCAGCCGTGCCGAGCGGTCGGCGACATATTCGCCCTGGTGCTCATCGGCGCGGGGCACGATGAAGCCGTCCAGCCCATTCGCCGCCAACCATTGGCGTAGCATTGCCACGCGCGGCTTGCCAACGGCCGGATCGCCGGCGGAATCGAAGGTCTGGAACATGTGGGCTCTCCTCGAATGCTGGCGCGACCGTAGCGCATGACCTCGAAAATCGGAATCGATTTTCGGAACGATCATGCCTGGTCGCGACAGCCTCTTTTTGCGCATGGAGGCCATGCAGAATCGGCGATTTCAAAAAGCGTCAGCAAGGCTTACCTTCTTAACGTGGAGGAACGTGTCTTATTGCCTGCAAAGGAGACCATCATGTCCACGATTTCAGCCAGACGCGGATTTTTCAGAAGCGCTGTGAACGCGCTGATCGAAGCTCGCCAGCGCGAAGCGAGCCGGTATGTGAGCGGCGTTTTGCTTGGCTTTGATGACGAAACGCTGAAAGCTCACGGCTACGATCGCGAAGAGCTGAAGAAAGCGGCGAACTCTCGCTAGGTCCGGGCGGATGCGTTGAAGGCGCGGCGCCTCAGCGCTTGAGATGGATCGTCACCCAGCCTTCGCGGTGCAAGGTGCGGACGTGCCGGAATTTCTGGCCGACATAGGCCGCGATCACCGCGTCGCGCTGGCGCTCGAGAATGCCTGACAAAACGATCGAGCCACCGCGCGCGATATGCCCGGCCATTTGCGGCGCCAGCCGCATCAGCGGCCGCGCCAATATATTGGCAATTATCAGGTCGAAGGGCGCACGCGCGGCAAAGATCGGATGATGAAAACCGGGTGCAGCCACCGTTTCAATGAGCGCCTTGACATGGTTCAGCCGCGCATTGGCGGCGGCCACCTTGACGGCGACCGGGTCGATGTCGGTCGCCAGCACTGGAATATGAGCGAGCTTGGCCACCGCGATGGCGAGCACCGCGCTGCCGGTGCCAAGGTCGAGCGCGTTGCGCGGATGCTCGCGCTCTATGACCTGCTCCAGCATTTCGAGGCAGCCGGCGGTGGTGCCGTGATGGCCGGTGCCGAAGGCAAGGCCGGCCTCGATCTCGATGGCGAGCTCACCGCTGTGGCGCTTCCTGCGGTCATGCGCGCCATGGACGAAGAAGCGCCCGGCCCGCACCGGCTTCAACCCCTCCAGCGAGCGCGCCACCCAGTCGATGTCGGGCAGCGCTTCGCGCTCTATCGATTTCGACAGCGACAGTCCGGCAAGGATGTCCCTAAGCCGCGCCTCGACCGCATCGACGTTGTCGTCCGCATAGAGCGATACTTCGTGGATGTCGCGGTCCTCGTCGACCTCGAGCACCGCAACCGGCAGGCCCTCATCGTCGAACGCCGCACCGAGCGCCGCGAAGATGCGATCAGCCTCGATCTTGCCCGCGGTGAAATACAAACGCGTCTGCGTCATTACCGGATATGTCAACCTTCCGCCACCAGCCGTTTGAGCTTGGCGATGGCGGCGTCCGGGCTTTCGCCATAGGCAATGGTGCCGGCGAAATCGCCCTTGGCATTGAGCAGCAGCACCGAAGCGGTGTGGTCCATCGTGTAGTCGCCGTCGTTCGTGTCGACTTTCTTCCAGTAGATACCGAAGGACTTGGCCATGGCGTGGACCTTGTCGGGATCGCCGGTGATGCCGAGGATGCGATCGGAGAAATTGCTGACATAGGTGTTCATGATTTCGGGCGTGTCGCGCTCCGGGTCGACCGTAACGAAATAGGCGCGCAGGTTCTTGCCGTCGTCGCCCATCGTCTTCAGCCAGCCGGCCAACTCGAAAAGCGTGGTCGGGCAGACTTCCGGACAATGCGTGAAGCCGAAGAAGACGACGCTGGGGTGGCCGCGAAAGGCGGCTTCGGTGACCGGCGCGCCCTTCTGGTCGACCAGCGTAAACGGCGCTCCGAACGGCTCGCCGCCATAATGTCCGCGGTACCAGTCGAAGGTGAGCCAGCCGATGCCTGCGGCCATCAAGAGCAGAATGCCGACCAGAATTGAACGCATCATCAGTGAAAGTCCGTCGTGATTTCCATCGGCCGCCATATTGGCGCCGTGAAGGCCCTGGCTTGGCGAACACTCTTAGCGGTTCGGTCGCGCCGACGCAAAGATGTCGCGTTGCCGCAACCGGCAATCCAGTGGGAAGGCGATCTGCTTGCAAAGCGCTGCCGTTCGTCCCACCTGAGGTCGGCAAAATTCGAACCGCAGGAGGCCTCTTTGCGAAAATTGATTGGCGGCGCGTTGGCCGCATGCCTGGTCATTGGTGCCGGCGCGGCCGTCGCCGAGGAAGTCGGCAAGGTCGGCGTCGATTGGCTCGGCAACGACATCATCGTCGAGGCGATCAAGGATCCGAAGGTCGAGGGCGTGACCTGCCACGTCTCCTATTTCGACCGTGGCATGATCGACCGCCTGCAGAAAGGCAACTGGTTCGAGGACCCGTCCGATTCTTCGATCTCCTGCCGCCAGACCGGGCCGATCACCATTGGCGATATCGACATGAGCGAGGCCGGCGAGGAGGTGTTCAAGCAAGGCATCAGCCTGATCTGGAAAAAGCAGGTGGTGAACCGGATCTACGACAAGGCCAACGAGACGCTGATCTACCTCTCGCATTCGCGCCAAGTGCAGGATGGCTCGGCAAAAATGTCGGTCACCACCGTGCCGCTCTACGGCCAGAACGTGGTGTGGACCAGCGGCAAGCCGAAATAGAGACTGAAGGTGCTACAGGGTCCTTGGCGCATCCAAACGGATGCGCGGCGCTGCACTCGGCTTGCGAGACTATGCGTGCCGGCGTAAAGCGCGCGCATGGACCGTCCCGAACACCTTGTCCTGAAAGATCCCGAGCCGCGCATCCATCCGACGGCGGAGCTGAAGGCTTGCAAGCTTGGACGCTATGCGTCGATCGGCGAGCGGGTCATCCTGCGCGAGGTGGTGGTCGGCGACTTCTCCTACTTCGAGCGCCACGCCGAGGCGATCTACACGACGATCGGCAAGTTCTGCTCGATCGCCGCCAACAGCCGCATCAATGCGCTGGAGCATCCGGTCGAGCGGCTGACGCAACACAAGATCAGCTACCGGCCCAACGAGTACTTCCGCTGGCTGGGTGTCGATCAGGCGTTCCGCGACCGGCGGCGGGCGAAAGCCGTCAGCATTGGCCATGATGTCTGGATCGGCCATGGCGCGGTGATCATGCCTGGCATAGTGATCGGCAATGGCGCGATCGTCGGTGCCAACGCGGTGGTGACGCGCGACGTGCCGGCCTATGCAATCGTCGCCGGCGTCCCGGCCAAGCCATTGTACCAGCGCTTCAGCGCGGAAACTGCGGCACGGATCGAACGTCTTGCCTGGTGGGACTGGCCGGTCGAGAAACTGGCCAGGGCAGTCCCCGACATGCAGGCCTTGCCTATCGAGGCTTTCCTCGACCGCTGGGAAAACGACGCCGCCTGATCGTTGCGAGCGCGGCGCGTGCGCTGTTTGACCGTGAATTCCTCCTCGCAGGGAACTCGAAGCAGTTGCCGATTGTTTCTCCCTGCCATGATCGAAAAGCTGTTCACCAGGATCGCCAACCATATCGCCCATCTTGCCGGTCTGCCGCCGACGTTTGCCGTCTGTTTCCTGATCATTGTGGTCTGGGCGGCAAGCGGTCCGGTCTTCGGCTTTTCCGACACGTGGCAGCTCGTCATCAATACCGGCACCACGATCGTCACCTTCCTGATGGTGTTTCTCATCCAGAACACCCAGAACCGCGACAGTGCAGCGATCCAGGCCAAGCTCGACGAGTTGATCCGCGTCAGCAAAGCCAAGAATACCTTTATCGGCATCGAGCACCTGACCGAATCCGAAGTCGAGGAAATCCGGGCCAAATGTGAACGCGCGGCGAAGCGGCACGACGAACAGGTTGCCGACATGGCCGCACCCAAAGCCGTGGCCAAGAAGCGCAACGCGAAGAAGCACGCTTCGGCGTGAGGGAGCCTGTTGTCCGGGTTCCTGCGCGACGTTCGCCGGATCATTTCATGAATGCTGCAAAGGCTTCCTTGTAGTCCGGGTGCCAGCGCGACAGGGCAGGGCGGTTCTCGATGATGTCGCCAATCGCCCAAGCCATGCGCTTTTCGTCCATGGACCGGGTCGCCTCGTTATCGGGACACAGGATGTAGAAATCGCCACGCAGCACCGAGGCCAGCATGAAGTCGATGACCTGCTCGCCGGTCCAGGCGCCGGCCGGCTTTTCGGTCGCACCTTCGGTCAGGCCGGTAAAGGTAAACCCGGGAATGAGCAAATGCGCCGCGACATTGGCGCCGGGCTCGTTGCGCAGCGCGTGTGCAAGGCCCTCGGTATAGGTCTTCACGCCAGCCTTGGAGACGTTGTAGGCGAGGTTGCCGGGCGGCGTGGTGATGCCTTGCTTGGAGCCGGTGTTGACGATCAGACCCGGCTTTCCCGCCGCCAGCATGCGCTGCGCAAAGGCCTCGACGCCATGGATGACACCCCAGAAATTGATGTCCAGCAACTGCTTCCAGGCCTCGCGGTTCTCCCAGGGCTTGCCGGGGTTGTTGCCGACGCCGGCATTGTTCATCAGCAGCGAGACGTCGCCGAAGGCGCCGAATGTCCGTTCGGCCAGTCGGTCGAGCTCGTCGGCTTTCGAGACGTCAGTTGCAACGGCAAGCACGGCGCTCTCGCCGGCGATGGCGGCGACGGCGTGTCGGGCCTCATCGAGGCGTGCGCCGCCGATGTCGGCCAGCACGATCTTCATGCCCATCGCCGCTAGTCGTTTGGCCGCGGCAAGGCCGATGCCGCTGGCCGCGCCGGTGATGACGGCGACATTACCGGAGGCAAGTGCGGGCAGGGCGGTCTGGATCTCGGCGTTGGTGGTCATGATTTTCTCCTGTTCTGGCCGCGGCGAACTTAGCGCGGAACGAGGCTCGCGCAAGCCGATGCCGGTATCTTCGGGTTGACCGCGTCGGCGGGCGCTGCGCATGCTGATATCGAAAAAGGAGACTGACGATTGACCGACTGGATCGAGATCCTGAAAGAACAGACCGCAACCGGCGACCAGATGAGCCGCGAAGTGCCGCAAATGCTTGCCAATCCCGACATCAGCGAAGCGCAAGTGAAAACGCTTTTTTCGGCGCTCGAAAAACAGGCGGAGTTCGTCGAAAAGCTGCGTATGGCGCTGGAAAAGTTCGGCCATGATTTTTCAGTGATCAAGGCGGCCGAGCGGCTGGAGGAGCGCTACGCCGACCTTGCCGCCTCGGTAGCGGAAAAGCTGAAGGAAATGCGAGGCTAGAGCCTGTTCCATCCCGATAAAATTCGGGATGGGCTCTATCTTCTCGTTGGACCATGATCTTTTCCGAAAACCGGCATCCACTTTTCGCTGACGCGGTCCTTCGGTTCGGGATCATGGTCTGTCTATTTCTCGATTAGCCGCTCGAAGCGCCTGTCCGGCACTAACCAGATCAGCGCTACCAGGACATAGATCGAGACACCGATCCAGTGATTGACGAAGGTCAGTGCGACGGCGGCGATATAGAGGGCCAGCGAGATCTTTCCCTTGAGGTCATTGCCCAATGCCCTGGCGAAAAGGGTTTCGCTGCTGTGCAGTCGATGCAGGGCCATGGTGAGGATGTTGAAGCCGATGGCGCAGAGCGCCAGGTCGACGCCATAGACGGCGACCGGCACGGGCGCGAAATGGTTCTCACCCATGAAGGCTGTCGTCGCCGGCATCAGCGATAGCCAGAACAGCAGGTTGAGGTTCGCCCACAGCACGCGGCCGTCAACCCGCTGCACGGTATGGAACATGTTGTGCAAATTGTTCCAGTAGATGCCGACATTGATAAAGGACAGCACATAGCTGAGGAATATCGGCCAGAGTGGTGCCAGCGCGGAAAAATCCTCGCCATGCGGCACCTTCAATTCCAGCACCATGATGGTGATGATGATGGCGACCACGCCATCGGTGAATGCCTCGACCCGTCCTTTGCCCATGAATCTCCCCTGACAATCCGCTGAGGTTAAAAGAGGATCTCGCTCAGCGCCATCGGCAAAGCTGCCAAACTTGTCAGGAGCAAGTCGGGAAGGGGGAACGGCTGACGCGAAAAAGGCGTTTGGTGTCAGATCCCGAACAGCAAAAGGTCGAAAAATGACAGCTCACGCTCAAGTCATGACGCGCGATCACGAACTCGGCGGCAGCGCCGCAGCGGCTGCCGTGGCTGCCATGATCGCGGCTCTTTTCGCCGGCAGCACGGCGCTGACGCCGCTTTACATCATCTACAAGCAGGTCTTCGGCTTCTCGCAGATCACTTTGACGCTGGTCTACGCCGTCTATGTCATCGGCAATCTGGCAGCGCTGCTGATGTTGGGCCGTGTGTCCGATGTTATCGGGCGCCGTCCGATGGCATTGGCCGGGATGGCGGTGGCCGTCGTCAGCGCGGTGTTTTTCCTGTTCGCAGAAAATGTCGCGTGGCTCGACATCGCCCGGATTTTGAGCGGATTGGGAATTGGCGTCGGCGCCGGGACTGGGACGGCCTGGCTCGCCGAATTGCTCTCGGCCAACGACAAGTCACAGGCGGCGACGATTGCCACCAGCACCAATTTTCTCGGCCTCGGCATTGGTGCGCTGGGGGCCGGGTTGCTCGCAGAATACGCACCTTGGCCGCTCAGGCTGATATTCGTCGTCCACCTGGCGATGCTAGCGATCGTAACCCTGCTGATCTGGCGTACGCAGGAAACCGTTTCGCGGCCGGGAAAACTGGCTGACGTCTCGATGCGGCCGCGGCTTTCCGTGCCTGATGACATCCGCGCAAATTTCGTTGCGCCGGCGGTGACCGGCTTTGGCGCGATGGCGCTCGTCGGCTTTTATGCGGCACTCGCGCCGAGCATCCTGGCGCAGCAACTGCAGGTAGCCAACCATGCGGTAGCCGGCGCTCTGTTCTTTGAATTGTCGATCGTGGCGGCCGTCACCATTGTGGCGACGACGCGTCTTTCGAGCCGGGCCGCGATGTTTGCGGCACTTGCGCTGATGATCCCCAGCGTCGCACTGATCGTTGCGGCGCAGGTCTTCGCCTCGATGGCCATCATGGTCGCCGCAAGTGCTCTGTGTGGCGTGTCGGCAGCGCTCGGCTATCGCGGCGGCTTGCAAGTGGTGAACGAGATCGCGCCGGCGGACCGGCGCGCCGAAGTGGTCTCGGCCTTCTTCATCTGCTGTTTTTGCGGCAACGCGCTGCCGGTCATCGGCATCGGCATCCTGTCGACCGTGGCAAGCGCGACCGTGGCGAGCCTGGCCTTTGCCGGCATGATTGTCGTCTTTTCCCTGGTGGCGCTCGGGTTTGGCGCGAAATACGCGCGCTGAGCCGGCCTTTCAGCCGTTCGGCGTCTCGGGCGAAAGATGCGCGCGCTGGCGCGGCACGCCGAGGCCGGTATCCGGCGGTTCGCCGGCAGCCGGCCGGCTCTCGATCATGTGCACGCTGCGCCAACGGCCGAAGCGATAATAGGCCGTGGCCAGCACGAGCGAGGTTATCGAGCCGGCCGGAAAGCTCCACCACAACGCTTCCTCACCGATCGCACTTCGAAAGAAATAGGCGAAGCTGGTGCGCACCAGAAGTACCGAGATCACCAGGATGATCAGCGGCGGCATCACCGCGCCCGTGGCACGCACAGTGGCGAAGAGCACGATGGTGATGCCGAACAGGATGAAGGACCAGGATGCGACCTTGTTGATGTGAGTGGCGATGTCGATCGCTGCACTGTCGCTGCTGAGGAAGAGGCTGAGCACCGCGCGATCGAATACGAACAGCAGCGCGACAAGCACGCCGGTAAGCACAAGGTTGAAGCCGACGCCGGACGCGGCGATGCGGCCGATCCGGTCCCAGCGCCCGGCGCCGACATTTTGCGCCGCCATGGACGAGACCGCGGCGCCGATGGCGAGCGCCGGCATCTGGATATAGGTCCAGAGCTGGGCGGCTATGCCGTAGGCAGCCGCGACCTGCGAGCCGTAGGCATTGACCATGCCCATCACAGTCAGCGCCGCGGACGAGACGACGATCATCTGCAGGCCCATCGGCACGCCCTTGAAGACGACAATGCGCAGCAGCGCCGGGTCCGGCCGCAGCAGAGCAAGATTGGCGCCGGCCAGCCGCAGCGGGTGCTTGCGCGCATAAAGCACGATCAGGATGGCAAGCACGCTTACCGTCTGGCCGATCAGCGTCGAGGTGGCCGAGCCGGCGATGCCGAGTTCGGGGAACGGGCCGATGCCGAGAATAAGCAACGGGTTCAAAATGACGTCGAGCACGACGGCCAGCGCCATGAATAGGAAAGGCGTGCGCGAATCGCCGGCGCCGCGCAGCACCGTCATGACGAAGGACAGCAGGTTCATCATCGGTACGGCGAGAAAAATGATACGCAGATAGGAGCGCGCCAGCGGCAACGCATCGGCCGGCGTGCCGAGCGCATTGAGGATTGTATCGACCCAGATCCAGCCGCAGACCGCGAACACCACCGAGACAAGGAAGAAGAAGGTGGCGCTGGTGCCGACGATGCGGCGGGCTTCGGGCAGATCGCGGGCGCCGACCGATTGCGCGACCAGGATGGTCGCCGCCATGCCGATGCCGAAGACGGTGCCGAGGATGAGAAACAGCACGAGGTTGGCATTGGACGTGGCGGTCAGCGCCGCTTCGCCGAGGAAACGACCGACCCAGACGGCATTGATTGAGCCGTTGAGCGACTGCAGAACATTGGAGCCGAGCACCGGCAGGGCGAACAGCAGCAATGTACGCGGGATAGGTCCACTGGTGAGGTCGCTGGTCCGCCGGCGTGCGGGCATCTTGTCGTCCATGGCAGGCAACTCGGCGAAGGCTTATCTTGAGTCCGGTCCGCAATGATTGCCGATTTAACGAGACAGGTCGACGCAGCGTTGCGAATTCCGCCTGGCGTGCCTTGATCCAATCATGTTCTCAAAGCTTCCGGAATCGTATATTGATCCTGCACGCGTGGGGCCGCATCTTTCCTGGATCTCATGGGCAAGCCGGGGGTTCATGTCCGATATTCCGCTGTTTTTTGAGCGCCTGAACCGGCGTGCGTTTCTTGGTGCATCCGCTTTGGGCGCGGCCTCCGTGGCTCTTTCGGGTGCACCACGACGGACGTAGCGGCGCCGCCAGTGACCGCGGCGCCAAGCGATCCGGCTTTCGGCGATGCCGCAAGTATGTATGCGGCGCGCGTCGACGAGGGCTATCAACTGCCGGCAATCCCGGTAGCCAAGGTCGATCCGAAATTCGTGCGCCAAATCGTGTCCGATCCGACCGGAGAAAAACCCGGCACGATCGTCGTCGATACCTCCGAGCACTTCCTCTATCTGGTGCGCGACGGCGGCAAGGCAATTCGCTATGGCGTCAGCCTCGGCAAGGCCGGTTTCGGATGGACCGGCAGCGCTGTGGTTCAGGCGAGGAAGAAGTGGCCGGTCTGGACGCCGCCGCCAGAGATGATCCAGCGCCGGCCGGAACTGGCGAAATACAAGGACGGCATGCCGCCCGGCCCGCACAGCCCGCTGGGCGCACGCGCGCTATATCTCTTCCGCGACGGCAAGGACACGATGTACCGGCTGCACGGCACGCCGGAGTGGGATTCCATCGGGAAGAACGCTTCCTCCGGCTGTGTGCGCTTCATGAATCAGGACATTATCGACCTCTACAGCCGCGTCGACGGCGTCGCGCCGGTCTTCGTGCGCCCGAACCTGTCGGCCGCCGGGAAGATCGCCGCCGTGTCGGACAGGACGGCCGAGCCGATCGATGCGGGCGTGCCAAAGGACGCGGAGATGTTGAGGTAAGTGCCTTCGACGGATCGTCAGTCTTAGGTTTTGCAAACCCACTAGAACACAATCCTTGTGCCGGCGAGCCGCAACTGAAGGGCCCGACCGTTCGATCGTGCCAGGCAGGCGGACGCGTTCGGCGCGTCCGCCTGCCTGGGGGTGTCGCTACTTCCCGGCGAGGCCTGGAAGCGTGACCTGATAGACCAGGAACATCGTGTCGACATCGGCGCCATCTTCGGCCTTGTAGGCCGCGCCGACCTGGAAGCCGTCCTGGGTGAGAAAGTCATTGTCGTTGGCGACGAACAGGAAATAGTCGTCGGGCCGTGTTGGATCGAGGACGCTCACCACCGACATCGCCTCCCACTTCTCCGAAAGGTTGTTGCGGTCATTGGGCGCGCCATTGTGCAGCCCGAAGCGGCCGAGCTCGGTCTTGTCGTTGATGTCGATGAACGGCGTCAGCTTGGCCGGCGTCACCGAGGGATCGAGCTCACCTTTGGGCGCAACCGGCTTGTCCTTGTCGAACTCGGTGCCGGCGATGTCGGTTGCCGCCGACACATCGACGACGCTGATCTCGCGATAGAGCGAGGTGTCGCCCTTCACCCCTGGCCGTTGCCGCTGTCGCGCGCCAGCATCAGGAAGGTCTTGTCCGACAGAGCCACGATTTCGCTCTGCGCGGCAATCTTGGTCTTGCCCTTGGCATCGGTGAACACCGGCAGCGGCACAACATATTCATGCGCAAGCTTGAGTTGGGCCGGATCCGAGGCATCGTAGACCAGCGCGCGCGTGTTCTGGCGCGTCGAAGCGGAATCGCCGCCATCCTGCCTGGGGGCCGATTGCAGCACCGCGATCAGGAACTTGCCGTCGGGCGTCAGTGCCATGCCTTCGAGGCCCTGGTTGTTCTGGCGGCCGGTTTCGGGATCCTTCGGATCTGGGTCTGCCGCGCCAGGTCCCGGATTGTTGGACGCGAAGTTCGGCGTTCCATGACGCATCGGGACAAGCGCCGCCGGTGGCTGCGTTGCCGACATCAGACGCCCATCGGCGGAGAAGTGGTAGATGTTCGGACCATATTCGTCCGAGATGAACATGGTGCCGTCGGGCAGCCGCACGATCGCCTCGTTATCGAGCGCGAGCTTGCCGTTGGCTTCGGGCAGGATCGGCATGTCGTCGGTCGCTGCGCGCACGCCGTTGAGCGGATCTAGGCCGGTTGCATCGATGCCCTTGTCGTCGGTCAAAAGCATGGTGTCGGCTAGCGTTGCCTTGAGGCCCGACTGTTCCTGGCCGGCGGCTGGCACTGCACCCGGCGCGATCGGGGCGAACTCGAGGGCGATCGTGTTGAGGCGCGGACGGTAATCGGTGGTGCCGACGACATTGTAGCCGCGGTCCGGCAGCAGCCATAGCGAGCCCTTGTAGCCATCGGCGCCATGCGTCCAGCCGGCAGCGTCAATCGCCATGCCCGAGCCGGAGCCAAATGTCTCGCCGAACCTGTCTTTCTGGCTGGCCGGGATGCGGCCGACGCCGACCAGGCCCTTGTTGACGAAGTTGGCGCCGCCGACGGTCGCGGCGTTTTCTGCCAAGGCCGGACTCAAGGCGGTGAACATCGCGAGCGCGACAGCGAGGGGCGCGGTTCGGTGCAGGTTTTTCATGGATATCCTCTTTGAGACAAAGCTGCCGGGATCTGAAAAGCGCCGCGTCGCATCGAGAATGCCGCGAAAGCCTTCGGAGAAGCGATCTAGGACGCGAACATGATACTTGCGTGACAGTGCTGCGCTTGCCTGGCCTCGTGTGGTCGCAACTGGCCTGTGCATGGCGAATCGTTGCTATCGAAAGAGCAATTAACAACTTTACAAATAACCATTCTTGGGTGAAGTTATGACAATGAAAGGTCACCGATGACAGTCTGTCGTTTCGCCACCCGCCTCAATTCCTTTGCCTCGCGGCCACAGGCCGAGTGGCCTGATCTTGTTGGTAAACCGTCCATGCTGCAAATGGCGGCGCGTGCGGCGAAGGTTGCGGAATTGACCGATCTCGACCTCAACTTCCCCGATCATGTCGATGAAAAACCTGCGGAAATGGCGCGCAAACTCAGCGATCTCGGGCTTTCCATCAATGGCTTCGCCATGCGCTACTACTCTAATCCGGCCTTCAAGCTCGGCGCCTTCACCAATCCGGATCCTTCCGTTCGCCGCGAGGCCATCGACCTGACCAAGGCCGGCATCGACGCCGCGCGCGAGGCCGGCGCCAGCCTGATGACATTGTGGCTCGGGCAGGATGGCTTCGACTACGCCTTCCAGGCTGACTACGCAACACTCTGGCAGCACGAAATCGATGGCATTCGTGAAGTAGCGGCGCATGATCCGGGCTGCCAGATCAGCCTTGAATACAAACCCAACGAGCCGCGCTCCTACAGCCTGATGCCCGATGCCGCGACGACCTTGCTGGCGATCCGCGAGATCGGCCTGCCCAATCTCGGCGTGACGCTCGATTTCGCCCATGTGCTCTATGCCGACGAGCAGCCGGCTTTCGCCGCCGCCCTCGTGGCACGGCACAGCAAGCTGCTCGGCGTGCACCTCAACGATGGCTACGCCAAGCGCGACGACGGCTTGATGGTCGGTGCCGTGCACACGCTGCAGACGATCGAGCTGCTCAGGCAGATCCGCCGCGACGGCTATGCCGGGGCCATCTACTTCGACACGTTCCCCGACATGACCGGGCTCGATCCCGTCCACGAATGCGAAGTCAACATCGCCACCGTCAAGCGCATGCTGCGCGTCGTCGAGCGGCTGGAAAAGGACAACCGCCTGTCAGCCGCCGTCGATCGTCAGGACGCGGTCGCGTCGCAGGCCATCATCCAGGAAGCCATGCTCGGGCCGGACAGCTGAGGCCGGCGCCATCACCGTTTTTCAACAAGGGAGGAAAGACCATGAAATGTCTGCTCGTCACCGCTACTGCTGCCCTGATGACGCTGTCCATCGGCTCGGTGTTTTCCGCGGATCTCGCGCCGCTCAATTCCGACACCGAGAAGGATCGCATCGACTGGTCGCAGCTCGAGGCCAAGTTCGGGGCTTTCCCCAAGCTGCCCGAGGGCACCAAAGCGGGTGCGGTCTCCAAGACGCTGACCAACGAATACTGGCGCTCGCTGGGTGAGGGCTACAAGTCGTTCGGCGACCGCATCGGCGTGCCCGTCGTCTACCAGGCGGCGCAGAGCGAGGGCGACCAACTCGGCCAGCTCACCATCGCCGAAGGCCTGGTCACGCAAGGCTACAACGTGCTGCTCGTCTCGCCGCAGACCGACTCCAATTTGCAGCCGATCATGGAACAGGCCAAGGCCGCCAACGTGCCGGTGGTCAACGTCAACGACGCGGTCATCCCGCAGGCCGAGTACTATGTCGGCAATGTCCAGCGCGACAATGGCGTGCGCGTCGCCAAATGGTTCATCAAAAACCGGCCGGATGGCGGCAAGGTTGCCATCGTCGAAGGCCAGGCCGGCGTCTACGCCGCCGTCCAGCGCACCGACGGCTTCAAGAGCACGATCACTGAAGCCGGCAAGTTCGAGGTCGTCGCCAGCGTGCCGGGCAACTGGGATCGCCAGACCTCCTACGACGCGGCCACCAATATCCTGCAGCAGCACCCCGACCTGATCGGCTTCTATGCCAACAATGACGGCATGGCGCTGGGCATCGTCGAAGCAGTCAAGGCGGCCGGTCTGCAGGACAAGGTGGCTGTCTTCGGCACCGACGGGATTTCCGACGCTTATGCCTCGATCCGAGCCGGCGAGCTGACCGGTACCGTCGACAGCTTTCCGGTGCTGACCGGCGAGGTGGCGCTGGAATCGGCGCTGCGGCTGGTGGCCGGGCAGAAGCTGCCGCGTGTCGTTGCCACGCCGCAGGCGCTGATCACCAAGGACAATGCCGACCGTTACTCGGGCGGCGGCGACGCCGTGCGCAAAGCGCTGCTCGAGGACGCGGCAGCGGGCCAATAGAGCAGGGGCGGCGGGTGCCGGCCTTGGGTCGGCACCCTTGCCTGGAGAACTGAAGCAATGTCAGCGCGGCTGCAATTCGAGGGCATTTCCAAGGTGTTTCCGGCCGTGCGGGCGCTGAGCGATGTGTCCTTTTCGGTCGGCGCCGGCGAAATCCATGGTCTGCTTGGCGAGAACGGCGCCGGCAAGTCGACCCTGCTGCGCATCCTGTCGGGCGTCTACCGGCCGACGGCGGGAAGCGTGCTCATCGACGGCAGGCCGGTGACGCTGAACAACCCGGTCCAGGCGCGGGCCGCGGGCGTCGCGATGATCCATCAGGAATTACAGCAGGTGCCACGTCTCAGCGTTGCCCAGAACATGTTCCTGGGCCATCCGCTGACGCGCGGCGGCGTCTTCGTCGCACGGCGCGAGCAGGAGCGCCGCGCTGCGGAAGCCCTGGCCGCCATCGACCCGACCATCGATCCGGCAGCCCCGCTTGGCTCGCTGAAGGTGGCGCAGCGGCAAATCGTCGAGATTGCCCGGGCGCTGCTCGACCGCGCCAGGATCGTGGCGATGGACGAGCCGACATCGAGCCTCACGCCGAGCGAGTTCGAACGGCTGGCCGAAGTGATTGCGGGCCTGGCGCGCGACGGTGTCACGGTCGTCTATGTCTCGCACAAGCTGGATGAGGTGTTCGGCATCTGCCAGCGCGCCACCATCATGCGCGACGGTGTCGTGGTCGAAACCGTTGATCTCGCGCAGGTGTCGGAAAAGGCCGTCGTTTCGATGATGGTCGGCCGCGAACTTGCGCAGGAACAGCACCGCTCGCATGCTTCCAGCGAGATCAGGCTGAGCGTGCGTGGCCTGGCCTCGGCGACCAAGGTCCATGACGTTTCGTTCGACCTGCATCGCGGCGAGGTGCTGGGCATTGCCGGCCTGGTCGGCTCGGGCCGCACCGAGCTGCTGCGATTGCTGGCCGGCACCGACCGGGCGTCATCAGGCACAATGGAGATCGACGGCAAGGCGATAAAACTTTCCAGTCCGCGCGGCGGCATCGCCGCCGGCATCGGCCTTGTGCCGGAGGAGCGCAAGCGCGAAGGCATCGTGCCGTTGCGGTCGATCTCCAGCAACATGGCGCTGGCGTCGATGGGCGTGTTCGCGCCGCGCGGCGTCATCGACCACCGCCGGCTGAAGCGCGTGGCAGCCGAGAAGATGAAACGCGTCAATCTCAGACCGTTCCTGCTCGACCGGCCGATCCGCCTATTCAGCGGCGGCAACCAGCAGAAGGCGATCATCGGCCGCTGGCTGGCGGCGGGAACGCGGATCCTTCTGTTCGACGAGCCGACGCGCGGCATCGATGTCGGCGCCAAGGCGGAGATCTACCACCTGATCGAGGAGCTCGCCGCCGAAGGCCATTCGGCAATCGTCGTTTCGTCCGAGTTGCCCGAGGTGATCCGGCTCGCCGACCGGGTGCTGGTCATGCGCGACGGCACGGTCGCCGCCGAACTGGGCCGCGCAAGTCTCAGCGAACAGGCGATCGCCGCGCACGCCATACCCCAAACGGAGATTGAGGCCGGCAAGGCGCAAGGCCGTCGGGCCGGTGCATAACGGACAGGACCAGCGGATGACCGATATAACCCAACACACAGCAGCGCGCCCAAGCGCAGATTTCCTGCACCGGTTTCCGGTGCGCGACGCTGGCACGCTGATCGGCCTGGTGGTGATCCTCGCTGTCTTCGGGGCGCTGGTCCCCGGCTTCTTTGCCGAGCGCAATTTGATCAACATCCTGCAGCAGTCGAGCATCAATGCCTGCCTGGCGTTGGGCATGACGCTGGTCATCATCTCGGGCGGCATCGATCTGTCCGTCGGGCCGACGGCAGCTCTTTCGGCAGTCATCTCGGCCTCGATGCTGGTTGCCGGCGTGCCGTTTCCGCTGGCCATCGCCGCCGGCTTCGCCATCGGCCTTGCCTGCGGCCTGCTCAACGGCGTGCTGGTCGCCTATGTCGGGCTGCAGCCCTTCATCGTCACGCTGGGAACGCTCAGCACCTACCGGGCGCTGGCGCTGATCTATACCGGCGGCAATCCGGTGCTCGGCCTGCCTGCCGGCTTCCGTGCCATCTTCAATGGCTCGCTGTTCGGATTGCCGTTGGCGGTCATTATCGTGGCCGTGGTCGCGCTGATTGCCTGGATCATCCTCAAGAAGACGCCGTTCGGCGAATATCTGCTCGCCGTCGGCGGCAATGAGGAAGCGGCCTATATAGCCGGCGTGCCGATCGCCCGCACCAAGATCGCCGCGTATATGATCTCGGGCCTGCTGGCGGCGCTTGCCGCACAGATCCTGATCGGCCGGTTGGGTGCGGCCGAACCCATTCTCGGCAATCTCTGGGAGCTCGACGCCATAGCAGCGGCGGCGATCGGCGGTGCCTCGCTGATGGGCGGCAAGGGCAGCGTCGTCGGCACAATCCTGGGTGCCGTCATCCTTGGCAGCATGCGCAATGGCCTGACGCTGATGAACGTGCAGTCCTTCTATCAGCTCCTGGCAACTGGCCTTATAATCCTCGCCGCGATGCTTATCGATCGCGTGACGAGGGGACGTGGATGACATTGACCGGGCTGGATCTGAAAGCAGTAGGGCCGCGCATCCGCATGATGATGCCGCATCTGACGCCGCTCGAGGCGAAGGTGGTGGAAACCGTCTTCGGCAGGCGCGGCTTCGACGAGACTATCCCGCTCAAGCAGATCGCAGAGGAGGCCGGCGTCTCAGAGGCGATGGTGGTCAAAATCGCGAAGAAGCTGGGTTTTTCCGGCTATCGCGATTTCCGCACGGCGGTCTATGAATACAGCCGCCTGCCGACCGCCGAGATGCATCAGGAGCTGTCGGTGGACGACAGCTCGGCCGAAATCGTGCAGAAGGTGTTCCGCACCTCCATCCAGGCGCTGGAGGAGACGCTCGCCATCCTCGACATGGACGATTTCGACCGCGCCGCCGATCTGCTTTACCGCGCCAGGAACCGCGATTTCTACGGCGTCGGCGGTTCGGCGCAGATCGCACGCGACGTCTCGCACAAATTCCTTCGGATCGGCATCCGCACCTCTGTCTACGACGATTCGCACATGATGCTGATGTCGGCCTCGTTGCTCGGCGCCGACGACATCGCCGTCGGCTTTTCGCATTCCGGCAACACCAGCGCCGTCATCGACGCTATACAGCTTGCGCGCAAAAGCGGCGCACGCACGCTGGCCATCACCAACTACGATAACTCGCCATTGGCAGCCGTCGCCGACATCGTGCTCTGCTCGACCGCGCAAGGCTCGCCGTTGATGGGTGAGAACGCCGCGGCGCGCATTGCCCAGCTCAACATCCTCGACGCGCTGTTCGTCGCGGTGGCGCAACGCGACTACCAGGCGGCGGAGCGCAATCTCGGCCGCACCATGTCCGCGGTGACGTCGAAACGGAAAGACAAGAACTCATGAAAGGCAGCGGCTCGTGAAAGTCAGGGGCACATGACGGCTTCCCCGCCGCTGGTCACCGTATTCGGCAGCCTGCATTACGACATCATGGTCGAAGCCCCCGATCGCCCACGCAAGGGCGAAACGGTGACCGGTCATGCCTGGCATCCAAAATGCGGTGGCAAGGGCGGCAACCAGGCGGTATCGGCAGCGCGGGCCGGCGTGCGTGCGGCAATGATCGGAGCTGTCGGCGATGACGATTTCGGCCGCACGCTTCTCGACAATCTCGATCGCTGGGGCGTTGACCGGCGCTCCGTGCGGGAGGCTTCCGGCGCCGGCTCGGGCATGAGCGTAGCGATTTTCGACGACAGCGGCGACTATGGCGCGGTGATCGTCTCGGGCAGCAACCTCACTCTCAGCGAAAAGGACATTGCGGAGGCGGCCGAGCTGATCGCGCAAACGGCGGTGCTGCTGCTGCAAAACGAGGTGCCGGAAGCCGCCAATATCGCCGCGGCGCGGGCGGTGAAGGCGCAAGGCGGCCGCGTCCTCCTCAACGCCGCACCCGCCCGGAAACTGTCCGCCGAGCTGATCGCGCTCACCGACATCGTCATCGTCAACGCCATCGAGGCGGAATTCCTGGCCGGTGTTCCGGTCGTCGACACACTCGAGGCTGCTGCGAAGGCGGCCGGTATGCTCGTCGGCTCCTACCCGGCTGCCATCGTCACCGCCGGCGGGGAGGGGGTCGCCTATCGCGACCGCGACGGCCAGGCGTTCGCCTTGCCTGCGATGCCGGTGAAGGTCATCAGCACCCACGGTGCCGGCGACGAATTCGTCGGCGCCTTCGCGGCGGGGCTTGCGCGTGGGCAGCCTGTCGAGGCGGCACTTGCCGCCGCCAATGCCGCAGCGGCCTTGCTGGTCGCAACGCCGGAGCGCGAGCGCGGCCGGCTTGATCAATCTGAGCCTGCTCAGTGACCGCCGCGCTCAATCGCTATCGCGCGCGATAAGCTCCAGCGGCCAGACTTCGCGGATGATGCGAGCGCCTTCGGTGCCGGCGAAGGCCGGAATCGATGCCAGCAGCATTTCGGCCAGCCGCTCGCCCATCGGCTCCAGCGCCGGGCGGAAGCCGGTCAGCGCCGGCGAAAAATAGCGGCAGAGCGGCGTGTCGACGATGACGATCACCGCGATGTCGTGGCCGGGCTTGATTCCCGCCTCGGCCAGAGCCTTGCAGCCGCCAAGCGCCATCGCGTCGTTGTTGAAGATGATGGCGCTCGGCGGGTCCTTGGAGCGCATGACCTTCGGTGTCACCGCGTAGCCGCCGGCCTCGTTGATGAAGCCGTCGGCGATCAACTCGGGGTCGAATTCGATGCCGTGCCGCCGCAACGCCTTGCGATAGCCGGCGAGGAACAGATAGCCGAAATTGAGGTCGAGCGACGGGCGGATGGCGGCGATGCGCCGGTGGCCGCGCGCGACGAGACGATCGACGGCGTCAGCTCCGGCTTTTTCGAAGTCGAGGTCGAGCGAGGGGTAGGCATCGCCGCCGGAACGGCTGCGGCCGAGCGTCGCGAACGGGAAACCGGCCTGGGTCAAATAGTCGATGCGCTCGTCTTCGCGCCGCGTCCAGGCCAGCACCACGGCATCGGCCCGGCGGGTCTCGACGACACGGCGCAGGCGCTCCTGCTGATAGTCGCCTGGCGCGCCCATCACCACGATCAGGTCGAGCCCGCTTTCGGCGAGCTTGGCCTGCAGCCCGGTCAGGAATGGAATGAAGAACGGCTCGCCATACTCCTGGTCGCCCGGATGCGGCTGCAGCATGAAGGCGATCGAATGGGTGGCGCCGCGCCGCAGGCTGCGGCCGGACTGGTTCGGTGAATAGTTCAGTTTCTTGGCCGCATCGAGCACGCGCTGGCGTGTGTCGGCATTGACGTCGGCGCGACCGTTGAGCGCGCGCGACACCGTGCCGATCGAAATGTTCAGGTGACGCGCAAGGTCGTGAATGCTGGACGCCAAAGGACAGTTCTCCCCCTTGCTTGGCTAGCACCGGCTGCTCTCCGGGCCAAGCCGACACCACGATTTTTCGCAACCGGCCAATTGACATTCTACGCCATCGGGTGTGTTCTCGTAAACGTTTACGGAAAAACATTCACGGCCCTGCCGTGAATGCCGTGAAGATCGGTCTGGAGGGGCCGAGAGGGAGGAACACTGGATGATCAATGTCGTCCTGGTCGGCTGCGGAGCGATGAGCAAGGCCTGGCTCGATGCGGCCAGGCAGATCGACGGGCTCGCCATTGTAGGCCTGGTTGATATCGACGCCGAAAGGGCGCGGGCGAGGGCGCGCGAATACGAGCTTTCCGGCGCTGTCATCGGAACCGACCTCGACGCCGTGCTCGACCAGACCAGGCCCGACGCGGTATTCGACGTGGTGGTTCCCGCCGCCCGCCGCGAGGTCGCGTTTTCCGCCTTTGCCCATCATTGCCACCTCTTGACCGAAAAGCCGCTGGCCGACAGCCCGGGCAATGCGCGTGCCATTGTCGAGGCCGCCCGCAGCGCCGGGCGCATCCATGCCGTCGTGCAGAACCGCCGCTATGTCGCCAATGTCAGGCGCATCCGGCGCTTTCTCGCTTCCGGCGTCATTGGTGCTGCGACCAGCATCCACGCCGATTTCTTCGTTGCGCCGCATTTCGGCGGTTTTCGCGAAGAGATGCGCCATGTGCTGCTGCTCGACATGGCGATCCACACATTCGACGCGGCCCGCTACATGGTGGCCGGCGAACCGACCGGTGTCTATTGCCAGGAGTGGGAGCCGGCCAATTCCTGGTATCGGCAAGGGTCGTCGGCAACCGCAAGCTTCGACCTCGGCGGCGGCAAGCTGTTCACCTATGCCGGCAGCTGGTGCGCGGCCGGCTTCCGTACCAGTTGGGACAGTACATGGCGTATTGTCGCCGAGCGCGGCAGCATTGTCTGGGACGGCGAGGACGGGCTGAAGGCGGAAATCGTGCAGCCGGTCCGTGAAGGCCTGTTCCACCGCACCGAACCGATAGCCGTGCCGCCGCTCGACCCGGCCGATCGCGTCGGCGGCCATCTCGGCATCATCCAGGATTTCGTCCGCGCCGTCGAAACCGGCACCGAGCCGGAGACGCGCGGCGCCGACAACATCAAGAGCCTGGCCATGGTTTTCGCTGCGATCGAGAGCGCCGAGACCGGGCGCCGGGTCGCCATCGCTGCACAGGAAGGATCATGATGCCAAACCCGCTGCTCGACATCAGGATCGGCACAATGGTGCGGGCCAATCTCGACGACCCGGCCGCCTATGTCAGGCAGATCCTGCCGCTCGGCTTCGAGAGCATCCAGCCGTTCTTCTGGCAGACGCTGGGCGGCAAGGACATTCCACGGCTGGCGGGCGAGATCCGCGAGGCGATCGGCGATGCCGATGTCGTCATCTCGTCGATCGGGGTGTTCGGCAATCCGCTGGAGAGCGGTGAAGTTGATCGCGGCGTGCTCCAGGCGTGGGAAACGATCATCGACAACGCGCATCTATTCGGCACCAACATGGTCAGCGGCTTCACCGGCCGCATTCGCGGCAAGCCGCTGCCAGACAGCCTGCCGCGTTTCCGCGAGGTATGGGGGAAGTTGGCAAAACGGGCTGCCGACAAGGGCGTGCGCATCGCCTTCGAGAACTGCGCCATGGACGGCAACTGGGCCAGCGGCGACTGGAACATCGCCCACAATCCAGACGCCTGGGAGCTGATGTTCAACGAACTGCCGGACGACAATCTCGGCCTGGAGTGGGAGCCCTGCCACCAGCTGGTCTACCTGATCGACCCGATCCCGCAGATCCGCAAATGGGCGCCGCGCATCTTCCACGTCCACGGCAAGGACGCGACGGTGCGCTGGGACGTGATCCGCGAACATGGCGTGTTCGGTCGCCTGCCGTTCGTGCAGATGCGCACGCCGGGGTTCGGCGACAGCGACTGGACGCGAGTGATCAGCGAGCTGCGGCTGGCCGGCTACAAAGGCGCCATCGACATCGAGGGCTGGCACGACCCGGTCTATCGCGGCGATCTCGAGATCACCGGCCAGGCGCGTGCGCTGGATTATCTCCAACAATGCCGGGGAGGCGCGAGCTACCTGCCGAACCCGGTGTGAGAACTCGGCCGGCGGGAGGTGCCGGCCAGCGAAAGATTGCGGCGCGTTGCCGAAGCGATCGTCAAAACCCCTCGGCTAGCGAGGGAACAAAGGGAGGAACGTGCATGAGCATTACGATGAGAAGGACAGTTCTGCGCTCGACCGTCGCGGCGGCCGCGATGGCGTTCGCCGCCGCACTCTCGACCTTGCCGGCGCAGGCGCTCGATGCCCAGTGGTGCAAGGATGTCCATATCCGTTTCTTCGCCGGCGGGGCGGAGGGCGATGCGTTCGGCACCATCGTCTATAATGGCGCCAAGCAGGCGGCCGCCGATCTCGGGCCCAAGGTCGACTATATCTTCTCTGGGTGGGACGTGGAGAAGATGGTCCAGCAATTGCGCGAGGCTGTTGCGGTCAAGCCCCAAGGCATCGCCATGATGGGCCACCCGGGCGACGCCGCCATCATGCCGCTGGCCGAACAGGCGCACAAGGACGGCATCAAGATGATGTACCAGAACGTGCCGGTGCCGACGGTCACGGCGGCGTTCGGCGGCGGCTATGTCGGCGCCCAGCAGGAGCAGCAGGGCCGGGCGCTCGGCGCCGAGGCGTTCAAGCTGGCCGGGCTGAAGGCCGGCGACAAGGCGATCATGATCGGCCCGTTCGAGAACGAGAGCCGCGGCGCGCGCGAACGCGGCACGGTCGCCGCACTGAAAGAGGCCGGCATCGACGTCGTTCAAATCAATTCTCAAACCGAGTGGGCAGCCGATCCCAATCTGGCCATTCCGGTGATCACGGCAGCACTGCTCAACAATCCCGACGTCAAGGCGGTCGGCTATCCCGGCGGGCAGCTGCTAGGCAATGTGCCGACTTACATGCAGGCGGCGGGCAGGAAGCCGGGCGACATCTTCAACTTCGGCTTCGACACCAGCCCGCAGATCGTCGAGGGCTTCAAGGGCGGCTGGGTGCAGCTGACGGCCGACCAGCAGCCGTTCATGCAAGGCTACCTACCAATCCTCAGCCTCTGCCAGCAGGTGGTGTTGGGTCTGGCGCCGATGAATGTCGACACCGGCGCCGGCTTCGTCACGCCGCAGAATTATGAGATCGTTTCCGAACTCGCCAAGCAGGCGTTGCGCTGATCGCCCGATCTGCCGGCCGGGTTGAATCCCGGCCGGCGACGACCGACAAACAAGCGAGGACCGCCATGGCCGAACGCCTCATCGAACTGCGTGAAATCAGCAAGTCCTACGGCCAGGTCTATGCGCTTGGCGGCGTCAATCTCAGCGTCGACCGCGGCGAGGTCGTCGGCCTGATCGGCGACAACGGCGCCGGCAAATCGACGCTGATCAAGATCCTTTCCGGCGTGGTCAAGCCGACCAGCGGCGAAATCCTCATTCGCGGCAAACCGGTGACCGGGTGGAGTGCTGCGCGCTCGCGCGACGCCGGCATCGAAACGGTGTTCCAGGACCGGGCGCTCGCCGTGCAGCAGACGATCGTGCGCAACATCTTCATGGGCCGCGAGCTCACCGGCTGGCTTGGATGGCTGAAGGTCAACAAGGAGATCGCCGAGGCGAGCCGGCTGATGCGCGAGATCGGCTTCACCTCGAAGGTGTTCACGCCGCAGTCGATCGTCGGCCAGCTGTCGGGCGGCGAACGCCAGGGCGTGGCGATCGCCCGCGCCATCTACAAGCAGGCCGACCTGATCATCCTCGACGAGCCGACGACGGCGCTGTCGCTGACCGAAACCGCGAAGGTTTTTCATTTCGTGCGCCAGGTGCGGGCGAGCGGCCGGTCGATCCTGTTCATCGGCCACAACATCCACCACGTCTTCGATATCGCCGACCGCTTCGTGGTGCTCGACCGCGGCAAGGTCGCGCTCAGCGCCGACCGCAGCGAGGTCAAGTCGGCCGAAGACCTCATCAATTTCATGGAAGACGTGGCACATCCCGGCGGATTGCCGGGACTTCGCGACGCCGGGGAGCAGATAGCGCGATGAGCAAGACCATGGATCCCGATCTGCAGACCCCTCTAGGCAGCAGCGATGCCGCCCGAAAGGCATGGAAACACCCGTCCGATAACTGGCTGCGCGGCTTTGTCCTCGACAACCGCGCCGCACTCGGCACGCTTGCCGTGTTCATCGTGATGATGGCGGTGTTCATGATCGCCAATCCGACGGTCTTCACCAGCTGGTATCTCTATAGTTCCGTGCTGACCACGCTGCCTGTGGCGCTGTTCGTGGTGGTGCCGCTCGTCTTCGTCGTCACCTGTGGCGAGATCGACCTGTCGTTTCCGGCGACGATGGGCTTCGCCTCGTGGGTCTTCGCGCTGGTCGTGCAGGCCGGCTACGACCCGTTCGTCGGCATCGCCGCCGCAATCGTCACCGGCATGCTGCTCGGCTTCCTGGTCGGCTCGCTGGTCGTCTATGGCGGGCTGTCGTCGCTGATCGCCACGCTCGGCATGAATTTCCTGCTGCGCGGCCTGATCCAGATCATCAACGAGGGCAGGTCGACCGCGCTGACCGGCCTTGCCGACAGCTGGGCCTACAAGATCTTCTCCAGCCAGCTTTACGGCATCCCGGTGCAGATATTCTGGGCCATCGCCTTCGTCGTGCTGTCGGCGCTGCTCTACAACCGCCATCGCTTCGGTGCCCAGGTCAAGGTGGTCGGCGACAATCCCGACAGCGCCCAGCAGATGGGCATCGATGTCAAGCGCGTCAGGGTGAAAGTGTTCGTCTTCGTCGGTATCGGCGCGGCGATCGCCGGCACGTTCTCGGTAATGATCAACTTCACCTGGTGGCCGACGGCGGGCGACGGATACCTGCTGCCGGTGCTGGCATCGGTGTTCGTCGGAGGCACGCCGACCTGGGGCGGCATCGGCACCGTCGTCGGCGGCGCGATCGGCGCGGTTACGGTGTCCTTCATCCAGACCGGCGTCGTCGCGGCGGGACTGAGCGGCTTCTACGTCCAGTTCTTCAACGGGCTGATCATCATCCTGTCGCTGCTCGGCCATAAGTGGAACCAAGCGCGGTATCGGTGACCGGCGGCCTCAAACCCCCGTGACAAACCCGTCCAGCACGCGTTTCTGGCCGGCCTTGTCGAAGTCGATGGTCAGCTTGTTGCCTTCGATGGCCGAGATGTTGCCGTTGCCGAATTTCTGGTGGAAGACGCGGTCGCCAACGCTGAAGGGGGAGGGCGTGTCGGCGACGGATTTGGCGACCAGCTCGCCGTCGATGGTGCGGCCCTTGATCGAGGTGCGGCCGGCACCGTAGCCCGAGTCGGTTTCGCCATAGCCGATGCGCTCGACCTGGTGGCCGGAGCGCGTGCCCCAATTGCGGTCGGTCGCTTCGGTGCGGTTGGCCTGAGCACGTTGCCAGCCCGGTGTCGCATAGGTGCTGGAGAAGGCGCCGGATTTCTCGGCGCCGTTGTTGCCACCGATGTTATCGAAGCGCGACGCCCCATAAGGATTCTGTCTTCCAGCCCCCTGGCCGCCACGACCGGGAGCGAACGAGCCGCCACCATAGGCATTGCCGTAGCCGCCATAGGAGTTGCCGCTCTCGGCGACCTCGACATGGGCTTCCGGCAGCTCGTCGAGGAAGCGCGACGGGATGGTCGATTGCCAGAGGCCGTGGATGCGGCGGTTGGAGACAAACCAGAGATGCAGGTTCTTCTTGGCGCGGGTCAGGCCGACATAGGCAAGGCGGCGCTCCTCCTCGAGCCCGGACCGGCCACCCTCGTCGAGGGAACGCTGGTGCGGGAACAGGCCTTCCTCCCAGCCGGGCAGGAACACGGTTTCGAATTCGAGGCCCTTGGCCGAATGCAGCGTCATGATGTTGACGGCGTCGAGCTCAGCGTTCTGCTCGGCGTCCATCACCAGCGCGACATGTTCGAGGAAGGAGCGCAGCGATTCATACTCCTCCATGGAGCGTATCAGCTCCTTTAGGTTCTCCAGCCGGCCGGGCGCTTCGACCGAGCGGTCGTTCTTCCACATGTCGGTGTAGCCGCTCTCCTCCAAAATGGTCTCGGCGAGTTCGGTGTGCGGGGTGGTTTCGAGAGCCTTTTGCCAGCGCTCGAAATTGGCTGATACCTCGCGAAGTGCGGCACGCGGCTTCGGCTTCAGCTCGTCGCTTTCGGCCAGTTTTGCCGCCGCCTCCAGCATCGGGATGCGCAGCGCGCGTGCGGTGTCGTGGACCTGGCGGATGGTGGCCTCGCCCAACCCGCGTTTCGGCACGTTGACGATGCGCTCGAAGGCGAGGTCGTCGGCGCCTTGTGCGACGACGCGGAAGAAGGCCAATGCGTCGCGAATCTCGAGCCGCTCATAGAAGCGCGGGCCGCCGATGACGCGGTAATTGAGCCCGAGCGTGACGAAGCGGTCCTCGAATTCGCGCATCTGGAAAGACGCGCGGACGAGAATCGCCATATCGTTCAAATTGTGCTTCTGGCGCTGGTAGGCCTCGATGGTCTCGCCGACGGCGCGGGCCTCCTCCTCGGAATCCCAGGCGGCGTGGACATGCACCTTCTCGTCGTCCTCGGCGATCTTCTCGGTAAACAGCGTCTTGCCGAAGCGGCCCTCATTGTGGGCGATGAGATGCGAGGCGGTGCCGAGGATGTGCGCGGTCGAGCGGTAGTTGCGCTCCAGCCGGATGATGGTGGCGCCGGGGAAATCCTTGTCGAAGCGCAGGATGTTGTCGACTTCGGCGCCGCGCCAGCCATAGATCGACTGGTCGTCGTCGCCGACGCAGCAGATGTTAACTTTGCTTTCGCTCACGGCCGCGCGCGAGCTTCGCTCGCTGGCCTCCGCGGGGGCGGCCTGGCCGGCCGACGCCCGGTCGGGCTTGCGGCCTTCGGCCGAAGAGCGCCCAATCTCCCCCCTCGTGGGGGAGATGTCGGCGGAGCCGACAGAGGGGGGCGCTGTCCCGCCAGCGTTTCCGCCAGGACCATTGGAAGCGTCGCGATCCTTCGCGCCCCCCTCTGTCCTGCCGGACATCTCCCCCGCGAGGGGGGAGATTGGCTTGCCTTGAGGCCGCTGGGCCAGCAGGCGCAGCCACATGTACTGTGCGGTGTTGGTGTCCTGGTACTCGTCGACGAGGATGTAGCGGAAGCGCTTGTGGTATTCCTTCAGCACGTCCGGATTGGCGCGGAAGATGCGGATCGGGTGACATAGGAGATCGCCGAAGTCACAGGCATTCAGCGTCTGCAGCCGCTCCTGATAGGCCTTGTAGAGTTCGCGGCCCTTGCCGTTGGCGAAGGCACGGGCATCGCCCTCGGGGATGTCGGCGGGACCGAGGCCCTTGTTCTTCCAGCCGTCGATCATCTGGGCGAACTGCTTGGCCGGCCAGCGCTTGTCGTCCAGCCCTTCCGCCTGGATGAGCTGTTTGATCAGCCGCACGACATCGTCGGTGTCGAGAATGGTGAAGTCGGATTTGAGCCTGGCCAGCTCGGCATGTCGGCGCAGCAGCTTCACGCCAATCGAGTGGAAGGTGCCGAGCCACGGCATGCCCTCGACATTGCCTTCGCCGATCAACAGGCCGATGCGCTGCTTCATCTCGCGCGCCGCCTTGTTGGTGAAGGTGACGGCGAGGATCTGCGAAGGGAAGGCCTTGCCGGTGGCAAGGATGTGGGCGATGCGGGTGGTCAAGACGCGCGTCTTGCCGGTGCCGGCGCCGGCCAGCACCAGCACCGGGCCTTCGGTGGTTTCCACCGCCAGCCGCTGCTCGGGGTTGAGGCCGTTGAGATAATCGGGCGCGTTGTTTTGATTGCTGCGGGCAGCGATGGCGCGCGCGGCGATGCCCGACGGGGCCACGGGCCGCGCGTTCGGTTCGTCAAAAAAGGGCATGTCTTCCGAAAAGCCGGACATCTCTCCCCGAATGTAGTGATTCGGCAGCGAAAGGCCAGAAGTGTCTCCGTTTTGTTCTCTGTCCAGTCGGTAGACTCACAATCTGAATGGGTCCGCTAACCAAAACGCCGAGCTTGCCGTGGGTCGACGCCGTAAAACGCCGAGCTTGCTTGACAGGGGAAGCGGGCCGGAGAAAGTTGCGTGGGGGCAGGCACGCAATGCGGGGTTGCCCATGGACGCGTCGCGGAGCGCACCAGTCGAAGGAGCACCGTCTTGGCTGTGGTCATCACCTCCCTGATCCTTTTCCTCATCGGCCTGGCGCTTGGCGGCGGCGGCATCTGGCTCGTGACGCTGGGCGGCAGCTGGTATTACGTCATCGCCGGCATAGCTTTCCTGATCGCTGCCTGGCTGCTCTACAGGCGCAGACCCACGGCGCTGTGGCTCTACGCGGCGATCGTGCTCGGCACGCTCGCCTGGGCTGTCTGGGAAACCGGCTTCGACTGGTGGGAGCTCGGCCCGCGCGGCGGCATCATCGTGCTTGTCGCGCTGTGGCTATTGACGCCATGGGCGCGGCGCGGGCTTACCGGTCCCGACGGACGAGCGCCGCTGATCCTCGCGGTGCTGGCATCGCTCGGCGTCGCCGGTTATTCGATGACGACGGACCCAAAGGATATTGCCGGCCAACTCAACACCGACAAGGTGACGCCGACGGCCGAACTCGGCGGCAATGTGCCGGCCGGCGAATGGCACTATTACGGTCGCACGCAATATGGCCAGCGCTATTCGCCGCTCGACCAGATCACCCCCGAAAACGTTGCCAATCTGCAGCCGGCCTGGACCTATCGCACCGGCGACGTGAAAGGGCCCGACGACATCGGCGAGACGACCTATCAGGTGACGCCGCTGAAAATCGCCGACACGCTCTACATCTGCACGCCGCATAATTTCGCCATCGCCATCGATGCCGCGAGCGGCAAGGAGAAATGGCGCTTCGATCCGCAGGTCAAGCTCAACAAGGACCGCCAGCACCAGACCTGCCGCGGCGTGGCTTACTATGCCGATGCCAAGATCGCCGCCGGCCAGCCCTGCGCCACGCGCATCTATCTGCCGACATCGGACGCCCGGCTGATCGCGCTCGACGCGGCGAATGGCCAGGTCTGTCCGACATTTGCCGAGGGCGGCACGCTGAACCTGCTCGCCAACATGCCATATCCGAAGCCGGGCTATTACTATTCGACTTCCGCGCCGCTGATCGTCGCCAACAAGATCATCGTCGGCGGCGCGGTCAACGACAATTATTCGACGCAGGAGCCGTCCGGGGTCATCCGTGCCTACGATGCCGACACCGGCGCGCTGTTATGGAATTGGGATTCCGGCAATCCGGACCAGACGACGCCGCTGCCGCCGGGCCAGACCTACACCAACAACTCGCCCAATATGTGGTCGACGGCGAGCGCCGACGAGAAGCTCGGCCTGCTCTATGTGCCGCTCGGCAACAAGACGCCGGACCAGCTCGGCGCCGGACGCAGCGCCAATGACGAGAAATTCTCTTCCTCGATCACCGCGCTCGATCTCAACACCGGACAATTGCGCTGGGTGCGGCAGACCGTGCATCACGATCTCTGGGACATGGACGTGCCGGCGCAGCCGACGCTGGTCGACATAACCACGGCCAGTGGTGTGGTGCCGGCGCTGGTCGGGCCGACCAAGCAGGGCGACCTCTATGTGCTCGACCGGCGCAGCGGCGAGCCGATCGTTCCGGTCAAGGAAGTGCCGGCGCCGGGCGGCGCGATCGAAGGCGACCATACCTCGCCGACGCAGCCGGTCTCGGACCTCAGCTTCAGTCCGAAGCCACTGACCGGCGCGGATATGTGGGGCATCACCATGTTCGACCAGCTGGCCTGCCGGATCGAGCTTCGGAAGCTGCGGTATGAGGGCCGCTATACGCCGCCGTCGCTGCAAGGCTCGCTGATCTATCCTGGCAATTTCGGCACCTTCAACTGGGGCGGCGTGGCAGTCGATCCGGTCCGGCAGGTGATGTTCGGCATGCCGACATACCTGGCGTTCATCTCCAAATTGGTGCCGCGCGCCGACGTGCCGCCGCCGGGCGATACCAAGGGCAGCGAACAAGGCCTGAACCGCAATGACGGTGCGCCTTACGCAGTGATATTGAAGCCATTCCTGTCGCCGCTCGGCATTCCCTGCCAGGCGCCTCCGTGGGGCTATGTGGCCGGCGCCGACCTTCGGACCGGCAAGATCGTCTACAAGCATCGCAACGGCACCGTCTACGACATGACGCCGCTGCCGCTGCCGTTCAAGGTCGGCGTGCCGGGCATTGGCGGGCCGATGATCACTGCCGGCGGCGTCGCCTTTCTCGGTGCGGCGGTCGACGACTATGTGCGCGCTTATGACCTGACGACCGGCAAACAGCTCTGGCAGGCGCGGCTGCCTGCCGGCGGGCAGTCGACACCGATGACCTACACGGTAGCCGACGGACGCCAGTTCGTCGTCATCGTTGCCGGCGGCCACGGCTCGGTCGGCACCAAGCCGGGCGATTATGTGATGGCCTATACGCTGCCGAAATAGAGAAGTTCCTCAGAGCCCGAGATGCCCTTTCAGGTCGGGTACCGATGCAAGTACCTCGTTGGTCAGCTGCGGGCCGGCGGCTGTCTCGGCCTGCTGGACCAACGCGGCATCAAGGCCATCGTGCAGAGACTTATGGCAGCCCTCACTCAGCCGTGACTGGACCAGCCAGGCTTCGACCCTATGTTGCTGCCGGGGGCCGAAGACCTAGGAGCGCGCCATGACAACACCTGCCGGCCCCGCCAAGCCTGTCATTACCCAGGCGATGATCGATGCCTATGATGAATACACGCATCTGACGCTCGACCGGCGGCGCTTCATGGAGCAGTTGACCAGGCTTGCCGGGTCGGGTGCGGCAGCGGCCGCGATCGCGCCGCTGCTGGCGGCGAATTCGGCCCAGGCGGCAATCGTCGCGGAAAACGATCCGCGCGTGAAAGGCGAGGACATCAGCTATCCAGGCAGCGGCGGCGAGATGAAGGGTTATCTGGTCAAGCCGGCGGGTCAGACCGGCAGGCTGGGCACGGTCATCGTCGTGCACGAAAACCGGGGGCTCAACCCGCATATTCGCGACGTGGCGCGGCGCGTGGCGCTGGAGGGGTTCGTGGCGCTTGCCCCGGACTTCATGACACCGCTCGGCGGCACGCCGGCCGATGAAAACAGGGCACGTGACCTGTTTTCCCAGCTCGATCCAGCACAGGTCGCCACCAATGCCGTCGCAACGGTCGCCTACCTCAAAGGCCACAAGGACGGCAACGGCAAGGTCGGCGCCGTCGGCTTCTGCTGGGGCGGCGGCACGGTGAACATGCTGGCCGTCAACGCGCCGGATCTTGCAGCCGCCGTTGCCTATTACGGCATGCAGCCGAAGGCCGAGGACGTGCCGAAGATCAAGGCGCCGCTCATGCTGCATTATGCCGGGCTCGACACCCGCACCAATGCCGGCATCGACGCCTTCAAGAAGGAACTCGACGCGGCCCATATCGAATATTCGGTCTATGTCTATGAAGGCGCCAACCATGCCTTCAACAACGACACATCGGCGGCCCGTTACGACAAGAAGGCGGCTGACCTCGCCTGGGGGCGGACGATCGCTTTCCTCAAGGAGAAGTTGGCCTGATCAGGCGGGCGCCAGCGCCGGTTTGTGAAGGGCGACGCCGGCCACCACCAGCGCGATGCCGAGGCAGTCAGTGAGGCTCGGCACCTGCCGCAGCACGATGACGCCGATAAACGTCGCGGTAACCGGAAGCAATGACAGCATCAGCGCGAAACTGGAGCGCGGCAGCCGCGACATGGCAAGCTGGTCGCAAATATAGGGAATGACCGACGAGCAGATGCCGACACCGACCGCCGCAAGCAGCAGCGGCGGCGTCGAGAACGCCGGCAGCGCATCGGCAAGACCGATCGGCAGAACGACGAGAAGGGCGACCGCCATGGCGGCACCCAGCCCGGCGATGCCATCGCCAGCGTCGGCGCGCGCGACGCGGTGGCCGAGCACGATATAGAAGACGAACAGCGCGCCATTGAGGAAGGCCCAGAACAGGCCGACAGGATCGCTCGACCATTTGACGTCGATGAGCAGCAAGGTGCCGGCGACGGCGATTGCAAGGGCGGCGAGATTGCGCGGGCTTCTGAGGCCGACAAGCGCGACGCCGATGGTGCCGACGAATTCGATCGCCGCTACCAGCGAGATCGGCAGCCGGTCGAGCGCCAGGTAAAACGAGCAATTCATCACCCCAAGGCAGACGCCGAAACCCACAAGCAACAACCGCGTCGAGCGATCGGCGCGGGCGAAGACCGCCCATGGTCGGGTCAGCGGGGCAAAGACCAGTGCCGCGGTGGCGATGCGCAGCCACGCCATGCCGAGCACGCCGACATGCGAGAAAAGCAGGACTGCGAAAGCGGGGCCGAGATAGTGGAACACGGCGCTGACGCCGAACCACAGATGGGGCGGCACCGAGCTTGCCAAGGTAAAAGCCGGGCCGGCGAGTGCCGGACTTGCTGCTGGGGCTTGCGTCCGATCTTCCATGGGGTCAGTATCGCAGGCGATTTTTGCCGTTGATATGGATGATGGCCGGGCATTGCGGCTATTCCCTTTTCGAAAGCAAGGAGTATTCCGCTGAAACGCCTTCGAAATGAAAATACCGATCTGGATCCGGCGGATCTAAAAATCCTGCGCCTGCTGGAGGAGGATGCGCGCACCAGTATTGCCGAACTGGCGCGCTCAGTCGGCCTGTCGGCGCCGAGCGTCGCCGAGCGCATCAAGCGGCTGCAGGAAAGCGGCGTGATCGAGGCCTATACGGTGCGGATTAATCCGGCCGCGCTCGGCATGAAGCTGTCGGCATGGCTGCGCATCAGGCCGGTGCCGGGGCAACTCGCCGTCGTGGCCGAAATCATCCGCGACCTGCCGGAAATCGCCCAATGCGACCGGGTCACCGGCGAAGACTGTTTCATCGCGCTGGCCCATGTCGGCTCGGTCGCCGAGCTCGAGCGGGTGATCGACCGGATCATTCCCCATGCGATGACCAATACGGCGATCATCCAGTCGACGCCGGTAGTGGCACGCTCGCCGCTAGGGGCGGTGAAGCGCCCGGCCTGATGCTAGATTTAAATCTGCGACGTCAGCTCGACCGGGAAATCGTCATTGTCGGCGTCGCGCATGGCGGCGAGGCTGCGGTTGTCCAGCACCTCTGCGATCGCCTGACGCACCTCCAGCATCATGTGCCGGACCTGGCAGGTCGCCTCGTCGCAATCCTCGCAGCGCTGGTATTGTGTGCGGCTGGCGCAAGGGATCGGCGCCAGCGGCCCGTCGAGGACACGCACGACATGGCCGATCTTGATTTCGGAAGCGGGACGGGCGAGGCGGTAACCGCCTTCCTTGCCCTTGCGGCTCTGGACGAAGCCGGCATTGCGCAACTCGCCCAGGATGGCATCCAGGAATTTCTTGGGGATGTTGTTGGCGACCGCAATGTCGTTGACGAATGCGAGCTGGCCGACCGGCAGGCCGGACAGATGCACGAGAGCCTTGAGGCCGTATTTGCCTTTTTTGGTAAGCATGCCCGAGTCAACCCATTAAGCCCCAACCACCCGCATCTGGCGGCTGTTTGTGTGCAAATAATGACGGTTTGGCCGTGCGATGCCGTTCGCGCAGACAGGCCGCCCGAAGACATATTGCGCGCAAACGCGTTGATTCTTCGTAACGTTTTGGAGGGCGGGCGTCCGGAACGGGCGGAGGCCACGTTTTCGGCGAGCAAATGAAGAAAGCCGGCAAACGCCCGCTTTCAATCAGTTCACGAGGTTGCAGACGTCAGCGGCTGCCGTAAGTCTGGTCGAGCAGGCCGCCAGCGGCGAAATGCTCGGCCTGGACCTTGGCCCAGCCGCCAAAGACATCCTGCACCGTCAATAGGCGGACATCGGGAAACTCAGCCTTGTACTTGGCGGCGACCGTCGCGTCGCGGGTCCGCAGGCCGTTGCGGGCGGCGATGTCCTGGCCCTCCAGCGTATAAAGGAAGTCGAGATAGGTCTTGGCGAGGTCGCGCGTGCCATGCTCGTCGGCGATCGTGTCGACGATCGCCACCGGAAACTCGGCCAAAAGGCTGACCGAGGGCGTCACCTGCTCGAATTTGTCCTCGCCATACTCCTTGCGGACGCCGCGCGTTTCCGACTCAAAGGTGATCAGCACGTCGCCGATCTCGCGCTGCACGAAAGTGGTGGTCGCGGCGCGTCCGCCGCTGTCGAAGATCGGTACGTTGTTGAACAGCTTGGTGACGAATTCCTTCACCTTGGCGTCGTCGCCCTTGAAGGCTTCCTTGGCGTAGGCGGTGGCCGCAAGGTAGGTGTACCGGGCATTGCCGGAGGTTTTCGGATTGGGGAAGATCACCTGGACGTCGTCGCGCACGAGATCGTTCCAATCCTTGATGTGCTTCGGATTGCCGGCGCGCACCAGGAAGGAGGGCAGCGAATAGAAGGGCGAGGCGTTGTCGGGAAAATCTTTCTGCCAATCCGCGGAGATGAGACCCTTCCTGACCAGGAAGTCGATGTCGAGGACCTGGTTGAAGGTGACCACATCGGCGCCGAGGCCCTCGGCGATGGCACGTGCCTGCGCAGACGTCCCGGCATGCGACTGATCGATGGTGACGCCTGGGTGGCCGGCGACGAACGCCTTGTTGACCTGCGCAAACAGCTCGCGGCCGACATCGTAAGAAGCGTTCAGCAATTTGTCGGCCGACCAGGCTTGGGAGGATGCGAGGAACAGGCCGGCCAATGTGGCGACGCCAAGCAAAAATCGCTTCATGAAAACAAGGCTCCAATGCGTGCGCTTATTGCCGGACCATAGCGGCAAGGCATTGTGCGCGACGAGGCAGGCAGAGCGGCCGCTCCACGTTGTCGATAGAAGAAATATTCCCGCTGTGGAGGATTTCTAGTTTTTTCTTTCAGGCAGAGTCTTCCGGGCAGCTTGGCAGCGGTGCCGATGCCGTCGGCGTGCACGATGGTTCCCGGCCGGCCAACGCGATGGCGATTGCATCGCCGCGCGGTCTGGCATATACAAATGGTATATACAAGGAGCTATCGTCATGCCTCAACGCCGCCATTCAACAACCCCGCCGAAAGAGGCGAAGCTGTTTCGTAACAATCGCAGTCAGGCGGTGCGCATTCCTGTCGAGTTCGAACTTCCCGGCGAAAAGGTCTTGATCAGTCGTGAAGGCGACCGCCTGATCATCGAGCCGGTTCGCAAACCCGGCCTCACGGCGCTGCTCGCGCAATGGGCGAAAGAGCCGCCCCCCGGTTCCGAGGAGGACTTTCCCGAAGTCGAGGATATGCCTGTCAAATCCGAGGATTTTTTTTGATGCGGTTCATGCTGGACACGAACATTATCAGCGACATGATCCGAAATCCGGCCGGGAAAGCCGCCGCCGCCGTCCTGCGCGTGGGAGACGCCGCCGTGTGTACCAGCATCGTGGTCGCCTCGGAACTGCGATATGGCTGCGCCAGGAAAGAGTCGGCCAAGTTGCTCAAGAAGGTCGAGGAATTGCTGGCTGAGATTCCTGTCTTGCCGCTCGATGTGCCGGTAGATGCCGAGTACGGCGCGATTCGCGCAGAGCTGGAAGGAAGGGGCCAGACCATCGGCCAAAACGACCTTTTTATTGCTGCCCACGCCTATGCACTGGGAACTACCCTGGTGATCGCCAACACCGGCGAGTTCAACCGGATCAAAGGCCTGAAGGTCGAGAACTGGCTGGTGTAGCGCCTAAAAGAGGATCAAGCAGCCGGAAAAAGCTTCCAGCGCCGCGGCCTGAAAGCCACCCGGCTTTTCTGCGCCGCCGGATGGTCGACTGGCAACTCGATCTCGACCCGCTGGCGTTCGCCGCCGATTTCGAGCTCGACCCGCCTGGTGCCGGCGACGCGGCGGCTGGCGACAACCGTGCCGGCGATGCAGCCGTTGCATTCTTCCACCAGATCGACGTCGTGCGGGCGGAAGAACAGCGTCGCTTCACCTTGCGGTGCGTGCGGCGCGGAAAGCCCGATCGGCCGGTCGGCGATCCAGACCTGGCCGTCCTCGACCTTGACCGGGATCGAGCTCGATTCGCCGATGAAGCCATAGACGAAGGGCGAGTTCGGCGTGTCGTAGATCTCGTCGGCGGTGCCAACCTGCTCGATGCGGCCCTGGCTCATCACCACGACGCGGTCGGCAAGCTCCAGCGCCTCTTCCTGGTCATGGGTGACGAAGACCGTGGTGTGGCCGGTGGCGTCGTGGATGTCGCGCAGCCAGCGGCGCAGTTCGCGGCGCACCTGGGCATCGAGCGCGCCGAACGGCTCGTCGAGCAAAAGCACGGCCGGTTCGATCGCCATCGCGCGGGCCAGCGCCACGCGCTGGCGCTGGCCGCCCGAAAGCTGCGCCGGATAGCGTTTTTCCAGACCGGAAAGCTGAACGAGGTTGAGGAGTTCCGAGGCGCGGCGGCGGATTTCCTTCGCCGACGGGCGTGACGGCCCGTGCCGGACCTTGAGTCCGAAGCCGATATTGTCGGCGACCGTCATATGGCGAAACAGCGCGTAATGCTGAAAGACGAAGCCGACATTGCGCTCCTGGATCGACTTTTGCGAGGCATCCTCTTCGCCGAAGAAGATCTTTCCGCGGGTCGGCCGCTCCAACCCGGCAATCAGCCTGAGCAGCGTCGTCTTGCCGGAACCGGATGGCCCCAGCAACGCGATCAACTCACCCGACTTGATGTCGAGCGAAACGTCGTGAAGGGCCGGAAACCGCTCAAACTCCTTGCGCACGTTGGCAACGCGAACTTCCATACAAATCCCTTTGTAGTTGATGCATGTCGTTATCCCAAAACCGGTTCCCACTTTTGGGCGACATGCATTTTGTCAGTGTCCGCGCGTCGCGGCGATCTCGGCGCCGTAGCGCATCTCGAGAAGTGTTTTCAAGACCAGTGTGACGAGCGCCAGGCCGGCAAGCAGCGAAGCGACGGCAAAGGCGGCGGCGGCATTGTACTCGTTATAAAGGATTTCGACATGCAGCGGCATGGTGTTGGTCAACCCGCGTATGTGGCCGGACACCACCGAGACCGCGCCGAACTCACCCATGGCGCGGGCATTGCACAACAGTACGCCGTAGAGCAATCCCCATTTGACGTTAGGCAACGTCACGTACCAGAACGCCTGCCAGCCATTGGCGCCGAGCGACAGGGCCGCCTCCTCGTCGCCATTGCCCTGCTCCTGCATCAGCGGGATCAATTCGCGGGCGACGAAGGGGAAGGTGACGAAGATGGTGGCCAGCACGATGCCCGGCACGGCAAACAGGATGACGATGCCATGCGCCTTGAGCCAAGCACCGAGCAGGCCTTGCGCGCCGAAGAGGAGTACATAGACCAGGCCGGAAATGACCGGGGAGACCGAAAACGGCAGGTCGATCAGCGTGGTCAGGAACGCCTTGCCCTTGAACTCGAACTTGGCAATCGCCCAGGCGGCGGAAATGCCGAAGACGACGTTGAGCGGCACCGAGATCGCCGCGACCAGAAGCGTCAGGCGGATCGCCGAGCGCGTATCCGGTTCCGACAGCGCCTGTGTGTAGGCCTCGATGCCTTTGGCGAAAGCTTCCTTGAAGACGATGATCAGCGGCAAGAGCAGGAAAATGCCGAGGAAGGCAAAGGTCACGATCATCAGCACGGTTCTCGCCGTGCGGCTTTCGGTCACCGCCGGCGACTGGCTTTCGTGGTGCGGCGCGTAGGATTTGATCTCCGGGTCAGCCATAGCGCTTGCGGCTCCACGTCTGCACCAGGTTGATGACCAGCAGCATCACGAAGGACAGCGCCAGCATGATCGCCGCGATCGCGGTCGCCGCAGCGTAATTATATTCCTCGAGCCTGATGACAATCAGAAGCGGTGCGATCTCGGATTTATAGGGCAGGTTGCCGGCGATGAAGATGACTGAGCCGTACTCGCCGACGCCGCGCGCGAAGGCCAGCGCGAAACCGGTGACGATGGCCGGCGCCAGTCCGGGAAGCAGGACGCGGCTGATGATCTGGAAGCGATTGGCGCCGAGCGTTGCGGCCACTTCCTCGACCTCCTTGTCGATCTCCTCCATGATCGGCTGCACGGTGCGCACGACGAAGGGCAGCCCGATGAAGATCAGCGCAATGACAATGCCGAGTGGCGTATAAGCGACTTTGATGCCGAGCGGCGTCAGCAGGCTGCCGATCCAGCCGTTCGGTGCGTAAAGCGTGGTCAGCGCGATGCCGGCAACCGCCGTCGGCAGCGCAAAGGGCAGGTCGACCATGGCATCGACGATGCGGCGGCCGGGAAAGCTGTAGCGCACCAGCACCCAGGCGACGATCGTGCCGAAGACGACGTTGACGGCGGCGGCAATGAAGGCGGTGCCGAAGCTGATTTCAAGCGCGTTGATGGTGCGGCGGTCGGTGACGATCGCCCAGAAGTCGGTCCAGCCGAGCGCCGCCGAGCGCCAGATCAACCCGGACAGGGGAATGAGGATGATGAGGGTGAGGTAGGCAAGCGAGAAGCCGAGCGTCAATCCGAAACCCGGAATGACGCTCGGCTGCCTGAACCGCCACCCCGCCTTGGCGGGTGCTGTGGTCATGTCGTCCTGATCTAAATGCTACTGGGCCGGCTTATAGATCTGGTCGAATATACCACCGTCGCCGAAATGATAAGGCTGTGCCTTCTTCCAGCCGCCAAAAAGTGGGTCGTCGATGGTGACCAGCTTGATCTCAGGCTGCTTGGCCAGGTCCTCCGCCGGCACCAGGTCGGGCTTCGAAGGGCGATAATGGTTCTTGGCGATGATCGTCTGGCCTTCCTTGGAATAGAGGTAGCTCAGATAGGCTTCGGCAACTTTGCGTGTGCCTTTGGCGTCGACATTGGCGTCGACCACTGCGACCGGCGGCTCGGCCAGGATCGAGGTCGGCGGGTAGACGATATCGAAATTGTCAGCGCCGAACTCGTCGAGCGCCAGATAGGCCTCGTTTTCCCAGGCGAGCAGCACGTCGCCTAGCCCTTTTTGCGCAAAGGTCACGGTGGCGCCGCGCGCACCGGTGTCGAGAACCGGGACATGCGCATAGAGATTGCCAACGAATCCCTTGGTCTTGGCCTCGTCGCCGCCATCCTTGGCGCTGGCATAGGCCCAGGCGGCAAGATAGTTCCAGCGCGCGCCGCCGGAGGTCTTCGGATTGGGCGTGATCACCTGGACGTCATCCTTGACCAGATCGCCCCAATCATGAATGCCCTTGGGGTTTCCCTTGCGGACGAGGAAGATGATGGTCGAGGTGTAAGGCGCCGAATTGTTTTCGAATTTCGTCCGCCAGTCGGGATTGATCTTCTTCGTTTTCGAGACAATGGCGTTGATATCGCCTTCGAGCGCCAGCGTCACCACGTCGGCGTCGAGCCCGTCGATCACGGCGCGCGCCTGGGCGCCGGATCCGCCATGCGACTGCTGGATGGTCACCGTCTCGCCTGTCTCGGTCTTCCAGTGGGCGACAAAGGCCTCATCGAATTGCTTGTAGAGCTCACGCGTCGGGTCATAGGACACGTTGAGAATGGTGGTGTCGGCAAACGCGAAACCGAGCGTGCCGAACTGGACCGATGTGGCGACCAGTGCGCCGAGCAGTTTCCTGAAATGAGGTTTGGTCATTTCCGCCTCCGTTGAACTCGCGCCAAATCTACCGAATTGATAGAATTTAGATGCATTCAATGTTGCCTTTTTTGGCCTATTGAAGCAATTTTTCGCCTACTTTCGGCGATGGGAGGAACTATTTTCCCTTGCACGGGACCTACGCTCCCGACGCGATTATCTAGAGACGGCTAGCTCTTCGGCAATGGCGGCGTCGCGTCCGAACGAGGTTTTGGCGGACTATTCGGCGGTGACGGGAAAGTTGAAGCGCTCTCTTGGAAACGGCTCGTTTTCCAGCGTGAAGTGCCACCATTCGCGTGCGTAATTCTTGAAGCCGCCGGCGCGCATCGCCTCGACAAGTTTTTTGCGGTTTGCCGCCGCTTCACTGGCGATCGGTCGGTGAGCCGTTTCGCTCGTCGGATCGAAACAGTCGAAACCGGTGCCGAAATCCAGCGTGTCGGCATCGGTCGCGCCGCAGGCCGGTTTCGGAGCGCTCTTGCGGTCCGCTCGCGTGATGGCGACATCGACCGTCGATCCGCGCGAATGGGTGGACAGTTCGCCGATATAGCCCTTGGCGATGAGATCCTTGCGCTTGACCTTTGGGTACCATTGCGGGTCCGGTGGTCCGCTCGTTTTTGTCCAGTCACCCATGTCGGAGACAGCACGCGCAGGGCGGTAGCAGTCGAACACGACCAGCGTCAGCCCTCCGGCAGCAATCGCTTTCTGCACTGCGGAAAGCGCTTGCGCCGCTTGGCTGGTGAGGACGCATACCGGCGCATCGTAACCGCTTACCTTGCGATGCAGGAAGTTTTCGAGGCCGGCATAGCGGATATCCTGCCGGATACTGGGATCGATGTCGGCCAGCCGAACAAAGCCGGCGGGGAGGGCGTCAGCAGAGGCCGAGGAAATACCGGCGGCCGAAAGCAAGGCGTAAAACCCAATCCGCTGAATCACCTGCCGGAAACTATTCAAGGGAAACTTTCACTCGACAAAAACCTTCACACTGGCCGCGCGCCCCGCCGCATCGATTACGGTCAGGGTGGAATAGCCGGCGCCGTCCGGCTGCCAGGTCGCGGTGCGCCGCCGGTCGATGCCGACCAGCGGCTTGCCGTTGGCCAGCCAGCGGAACGGTGCGCGGCCGCCTTGCAGCTTGAGCACCAGCGGCGAGGCGTCGGCCGAGGAAGTGCCGAGATCGACACGGGCGCCGTCAGGCGGAAAGACGATGGTTGGTGCAGGTTCGGTCGGCGTCGCCTGCACCAGCCCGTCGACGCCGGCGCCGAAGCGCGTCAGCGTCACCGGCAATTCTTCGCGCTTTGGCCGGCGGACGCCGGACGGTTGGCTTGGCAGCGGCACGGCGGCTAGGCTGGAACGGACAAAGCCTTCGAACAGAATGGGCGCGGCCGAGACATAGCCGGACAGACCGGGCACCGCGCCGGCATCGGGGCGGCCGACCCAGACGCCGAGCACATAACGGCCGTCGAAGCCGACCGACCAGGCGTCGCGATAGCCGTAGGAGGTGCCGGTCTTGTAGGCGATGCCGCGTTGGGCAGCACCCTGGGGCGGCTTGACGCCCGACAGGATGTCGGTGATCTGCCAATTCGCCTGACCATCGAGGATGGTGGTGGTCGAGCGTTCGGTGTTCGCCGGCTCGGTGCCGTCATGCAGCGTGTGTGCCTTGCCGCCATTGGCAAGGCCGGCATAGAGTTGGACGAGGTCGCGCAGCGTCACTCCGACGCCACCGAGGCCGATCGCCAGGCCAGGCGCTTCGTTGACGGGCAGGATCGGCATCACGCCTGCCTGGCGAAAGCGCGCCATCAGCCGGGCCGGGCCGACCGCGTCGAGCACGCGGATCGCCGGCACGTTGAGCGACAATTGCAGCGCCTGCCTGATGCTGACATCGCCCTGATAGCCCATGTCGAAGTTCTTCGGCCGGTAACCGGAGAAATCGGCCGGGCTGTCCTCGATCAGCATCTCCTGCGCCACCAGGCCTTGCTCGAAGGCGAGGCCGTAGATGAACGGCTTCAGCGTCGAGCCAGGCGAGCGAACGACCTTGGTCATGTCGATCCAGCCCGAACGGCTGGCATCGAAGAAATCGGCAGAGCCGACCTCGCCAAGAATATCGCCGGTGCGGGCATCGGCCAGCACCATGGCCACCGAGAGGCGAGGGCCGAGCTTGGCGGCGGCATCCTTGGCCACCTGCTCCAGCCCTTCCTGGACACTCTTGCGGATCGTCAGTTGCAGCTTCTGGCCGGGAATGGCCTTGGGCAGCATTGCATAGGCAGCATGAGCAGCGAGCGCCGGCAAGGTCCGCCGCAGCCCCGACACATCGTCGAGCGCGGCTCGCGCGGCCTCGCGTTCGCCGAGCAGGCCTGCCGACACCATGCGGGTCAGCACGCGGTCGCGGGCGGCATGAGCGACTTCGAGGTTGCGGTCAGGGCGTCGCTTTTCCGGCAATTGCGGCAAAGCGACGAGCAGGGCCGCCTCAGAGACCGTCAGCGGCTTCGGCTCCTTGCCGAAATAGGCGAGCGAAGCGGCGCGCACGCCTTCGAGATTGCCGCCATAGGGCGCCAGCGTCAGGTAGCGTTCGAGGATCTCGCGCTTGGACAGCCGCCGTTCTATCTGGACGGCGCGCAGCATCTGTTTGATCTTCGAGCCGAGGCTGCGGCTGTCGCGCGGTTCGATCAGCCGGGCGAGCTGCATCGAGAGCGTCGAACCACCGGAGACGATATGGCCGCTGGTCGCGAACTGGCCGGCCGCACGCGCCAGTGCCAGCACGTCGACGCCTTGATGATCCCAGAAGCGCTTGTCCTCATAGGTGACCAGCATGTCGACGAACTGGTTGTCAACCTGGTCCAGGTTGGTCGCAAGCCGCCAATAGCCGTCCGGCGTGGCGAAGGCCCGCAACAGCTGGCCGTCACGGTCCTGCACCTCGGTCGAGACCGTCAGCGCAGCCGGCAGCGGCGGCGGAAAAGCGCGGTCGAGCTGCCAGAGGGCGACAGCGGTGATTGCGGCGAAGGAAATGCCCGCAATGGCCGCTCGGCGGAGGAATCTTTTGGAGAGCACGGCGCCGCCCCTCATCCGCCTGCCGGCACCCTCTCCCCGTGGAGGACGGGGAGAAGGTGAATGGCCGCAACGCTGGCGACCCCCTGTCCTTCACGGGGAGAGGGTAAGGGTAAGGGTAAGGGGCGGCGCGGCGTCACGTCGTTAGCTACAGCCAACCAGTTTGCGTCCCTCTCCATCGTTACGGCGCCTTGACCTCCATCATGCCGGTGGCGGTGCGGGCCGAATATTGCGGCCGGTACATGTCTTCGATCGTTGCTGCCGGGTGGGCATAGGTGCCCGGCGTCACCGCGCGTACGACGTAGGCGAGCGTGATGTTGCGGTCGCCGTCGCCGTCGTTCGGATTGAAGGCCGCGACGAAACGGTCGTTGCGGAATTCGAGATGGGCAGCATCGGTCTGCGCCAGCCAGGAGAAGTTCGTCAATTGGGCGCTGGAGACCAGGCCCGGATTGTCGATCTCGAAGCCGGCCGGCAACAGGTCGGTGATCAGCAGCCGCGAAGGCCAGGTGTTCTGCTCGTAAACCTTGAGCACGACGACATAGCGTTCGTTCTGCTTGACCTCCGTCACGTTGGCCTCTGTGCCGTCGAGCTTGTAGTAGGTACGGCTGATGGTAAAGCCGTTGCCGCCGGCCGGCAGAGGCTGGATCGGCGAGGCCACGGTGGTGACGACCGCCTGCAGCGGATTTCTGCCGGTGTTGACGATGGTCAGCGGACTGTCGGCCAGTTCGCCACCGGCGATCTGGTCCGAATAGCCGCCGGCATGCGGTGCGCCGTTGACGGTCAGCGCGATCGAATCATTGCCGGCCTTCAGCGCGCGGGCCGCCAGCAGCATCCAGGACTCGTCCTGGGTGCTGGTCCACCTGGCGTCGGCGCGTTCCCTGGTCACCAGCTGGATCAGCGCCGGCACGATGGTCGGCACCGGCTTGCTTTCCGCGGCAAGCGCCAGGATCGCCGCACCGTCACGCAGCGGCGAGCCATAGTCGGACCGGTAATAGTCATATTCCGGCGTCGACTTGGCCAGTTGCAACGCGGCCTGGAAGGTTGCCTCCGAGCGCTGCGTGTCACCGTAGAGAGCGAGAGAGGCCGCCAGTTGGGCGACGGCCATCGGGCTGGTAAAGGCTTCGAGCTGGGTGTCGGCGTAATAACGCAGATCGCCGACCGAGGCCTTCTTGTTGCGGGCAAGCACATAGAGCGCATAAGCGATCTCACTGCCGCGATCCTGGACGTCCTGGTCGTAGCCGATCGCGTTCTGCAGATTGCTCAGCGCCTGGTTCATCGCCAGGGCCGGCACGTCGTATTTCTGCTCGCGCGCCCGGGTCAGGAAATCGGTGACATAGGCGTCGAGCCACAGATCGCCGGAACCCGGACCCCACAGGCCGAAGCTGCCGGCCGAGGCCTGGTAGCTCAGCACCTTGTAGATGGCGTCCTGGACGCGGCCATGCAGATCGGGGTCGCTGGCCATGCCGATGCCGGAAGCCATCTCGTTGACGTATAGAAGCGGCATGGCGCGGCTGGTGGTCTGCTCAGCGCAACCATAGGGATAGCGGTCGAGCGTCATCAGCAGCGACGGCACATCGAAGGCAGCTGACTGCGAAACGCCGACGCTCACCGAAGCGCCATCGAGCAGGCTTGCCGCCAACAGTTCCTTGTCGACGCGCAGCGCGCCGCCATTGCCCTTGAGGTCGACGACCATGCGGGTGGTCACCGGCAGTTGCGCCGGGCGCACCGGAACATAGAGCGTCTGCTCGACGGCGGTGCCATCGGCATGCGCAAGCTTGATGGTGATCGAGGCGTTGCCCGCGGTCTGCGCAATCAACGGCACGGTCAGCGTCTGCCGCTTGCCTTTGGCGAGCGTCAGCTTCTCAGGCAAGGCGGCACTGCCGGTAGACAGGTCGCCCGTCGTGTCGATGGTCAGCTTGTAGTCGCCAGCGGGGCCATCGGTGTCGGCGACGTCGAGCCGCATGACGGCGGAATCGTCGGGCGCCAGGAAGCGCGGCAGGCCGGCGGTGATCACCACCGGATCGCGCACGATGACGTCTGACTGGGCATGGCCGACCGCTTCCTTTGTCCAGGCGACGGCCATGACGCGCACGGTGCCGTTGAACTGCGGTATGTCGAAGTCGATCCGCGCCTTGCCGTCGGCGTCGAGCTGGACCGGGCCGGAGAAGAAGGCGACCAGCTTTTCGGTCGGCGGACTGCCTTGCGACTGCATGTTGGCGCCATCGCCGCCAGTGCGCAGCTTGCCGGTCGTGCCCAGCGAGCCGTCGATCAGCCGGCCATAGATGTCGCGAACCTCGAGACCGAGCATGCGCTGGCCGAAGAACCAGTTCTCCGGATCCGGTACCTTGTAGTTGGTCAGGTTGAGGATGCCGACGTCAACGGCCGCGACCATGACATAGGCGTTGGTGCCGGGCTGCACGCCGGCAACGGCGACCGGGATCGACAGCTGCTGGCGCGGCATGGTCTTGTCCGGCGGCGCCAAGCTGACGGCAAGCTTACGCGAGCCGGGATCGAGCTTCAGCCATTTGACGCCGATGGCGCGCGCCGGCATGCGCGTCTCTTGCGCATCGCCCGGCCTGAACAGCGTTGCCGTGACGTAGGCGCCGGCACCCCAATCGTCCCCGACCGTGATGTCGACAGTGCTGCCGCCGGCCGGCACGCTGGCCGTGACCGTCCTCAAGAGCTTGTCGGCGCCGATGGTGACGAGCAATTCGCCGGCAAAGTGCGGCGATACTTTGAGCTTGGCTACTTCGCCCGCCGCATAGGTTTCCTTGTCGAGGGCGATCTCGAGCCCGTCGGGCGTTTCGGTCGTGGTGGAACTGACATACCAGCCGGCGTCGAACTCGTAGCTGGTCGCCGGACCTTCCGGATCCGATGTCTCGATCTCGAGCCGGTAGCGGCCCCAGTCGACCGGCAGCGACATGGTAGCCTCGCCATCGGCGCTCAGGTCGACCCGGCCGTTGGCCACCGCCTTGGTGAAGATGACCGGCTCATAGTTCCAGGAATTGCTCGAGCGGTACCACTGGTAGCTGCGCTCGACCTTGACCAGCGACCACTGCGCGCCCTTCAGCGCTTCACGCTTGCCGTCTGGGTCGACGGCGATCAGGCTGAACTTGGCCGTGCCGCCTTGCGGCACCTCGTCGCCGTCGAAATCCGGGCGGATGCCGATCATGTGACCCTGCGGGCGGATGCCGATATTCAGCGAGCGCTCGATCGCACGGCCGCCGGTCTCGCGCATCCGGACCGTGACCTTGGCGTCGACCAGCTTGGTGGTGGATGGCAATTGATCGACGGAAACCGGGAAGGTCGCCTTGCCGTCGTCGCCGACCACCGGCAGGCCGGTGAAGGGCATCACCGTTGGTTCGGCCGACTGTTCGTCGGCCAGACCGAAGGAATAGCCTTTGAAGCGGTCCCAGTCGCGGCCAGTCGACAGCGTCAATTCGCCTTCGAGCGCGAGGCCCGCGGCCGGCGCGCCATAGAGAAAGCGGCCGTCGACGGTGATGTTGGCGGTCTCGCCCTGGGCGATCTCCTGCTTGTCGGCGGACAGGTCGAACTCGATGCGATCCGGGACGAAGTCCTCGACCAGGAACATCTGGCTGGCGACCGCCGCCTGCTTGGGATCGGTGTGGATCGCCACTGTCCAGGTGCCGCGCATGGCGTTGGGTTCCAGCGGCAGGTCGACGGCGTGGCCGCCGGCCGATGCTCCGTCGCTGACGATGCGGCGGTCCTCGACGCCGTCGGGCCGCGAGAAGATGAAGGTGAGCGGCAGGTTCTCGACCGCCTTGGCGGCACTGTCGCGGGCAAGAGCCGAGACATGGACGTCCTCGCCGGCGCGGTAGATGCCGCGCTCGGTCCAGGCATAGACGTCGAGCGCGCCCGGCGCCGCACGTCCGGCGACGCCGCGGTCGGACAGGTCGAACCCGGCGCGGCCCATATCGAGGAAGACGAAGTCGTCGTCGCCCTGCTTGGCCATCAGCACCGCCGGTGCCATGCCGCTGTCGCCGCGCGTCAGGCCGGGATTGAACACCGCCCGCCCTTCCGCGTCGGTGGTCGCGGTGCCAAGGATCTCGTTGTTCCTGGCCAGCAGCGTCAGCTCGGCGCGGGCAATCGGCTTGGCGGTTGCGAGCGAACGGGCAAAGACGTTCAGCCCATCCTGTCCGGTATAGGTCGACAGGCCGATGTCGGAGACGACGAACCATTGCGTGGCGTGCGAATCATAGTCGTCGCTGCGATCGTTGACGGCTTGTGCGGTCAGCACATAGACGCCGGGCTTGCGCTTCGGCAACGCCTCGTCGATGGGGAAGGAGGTGGTGACTTCCTTGTTGAGGTCGTTGGCGATGTCGAGCTGGCCTTGCCAGACCGGCTCGCCCATCTGTTCGGAGATGTTCGAAATGTCGTAGCCGTCAAGTTGGCGCAGGAACTGATACCCCGACAGAAGCTGGGCCAGCGAGCGGTCGCCGATGCGGAAGAGCTTCATTTCGGCGGCATTCATGTTGACGGTGACGACCGGTATGCCGCGGCGTGCGCCGGCGGGCAGCACGAAGCTGTCGCCGGTGAAGCGGGCCGAAGGCGCGCGGTCCTGCACGTAGATCGACAGTACCACCGGTGCCGCGGTGACCTCGCCAATGGCGGCCGGCAGGCCGGCGCGGAAGGTCACGTCATAATGCTGGCCGTGCTCGAGCCCTTCGACGCAGATCTGCTTGTCCTTGGCTTCGACGCCCTTGGGAGCGGCGTTGTCGACGGTGACGAACTGGGAATAATCGACGCCGGTCTTGACCAACTCCTCGGAGAACTGCGCGCAGATACGCGGCGCGCTGGTGTCGGCATCGACGGTATGATCGATGACGCGGAAGCCCTTGCGGGCCTTGAGATCCTGATAAGCGGCCCTGACCGCCGGCGAATTGACCAAAGCGAGGCTCGCCTCGTAGGCCTGCAGGGCCGGCCTGTAGAGGTCGCGGCGGTCAAGGCCGTCGCCGAGCAGCGCCAGCACGTCGGCGCGCGTCTTGGTGGTGCGCAGCAATTTGTAGGCGTTGAAGGCGGCGGAAGTGGCGTTCGCCGGTAGGGTCGACGGCTCCGAACTGTTGGCGGTCGGATGGACGGCAAGCGTTTCGCGCGCCAGCTCGAGCCAGAGCTGGCCATCGTCCGGCAGCACCGAAACCGCCGCTTCGTATTTGTGCATGGCCGAGCGATGATCGCCCGTCAGCGCCGACTGTTCGGCGGCGGCCCTCAGCGCCGTCAGCCCCTCTGTCGGCTTGGTGTAGGTCGGGCCGGTGAGCTTGTTGCGGTATTGCTGGGCCTGGTCGGCCATCCAGTTGGGGAAGAAGGCGAGTTCGGGTGGCGCGCCGATGTCGGGATCGCCATCGATGTTGACGACCTTGCCGGCGACGGCGCCGCCGAAGGGTTTCAACGAGTTGTAATCGGATTTAAGGAAGCACCATTTGGCCTTGAGGTTGTAGGTGAAGGCACGGCAGGCCGGGTCGCCGAGGCAGGTGGTCTTGCACTGATCGAGGCTGACATTCTGGTCGGATCTGAGATCGAAACCAAAATAGTCGGAATTATCCGATGTCACCACCCGCCGGGCTTCGGCCGCTTGCGCGACACCGCTCCAGGCGAAAAAGAGAAGGAAAAGAATCGATAGACCACGAGCCGCGCGCATTGCCATAAACCCCTCCAGACAAGTGCTTACGTCCAGAAATCTTCAAGCTTCAGTCGCGCTTGTCAACATCAGGACGCGGCAGGATCCGCCTGCCAACGGTTTGCTTTCCGGTCGGTGACCGGTAGTAGCTCCATAGGACAGGGGATCACGCTTTCTTGCGGCGACGCAGAAGGTGTGAGTTCCAAGCCCTGTCTATTTCAGCAATTGGATTGTGGCCCCTTTACGAGTGCTTCAGAACTTCATTCCAATTTTAGGTTTGCGAGCTAGGCTAGGAGCATAATGCCGGCGTATGAAAGGCAGATGTCGGGAGGAACCGCGCCACAGCGCGCGCTTTCGCGCGCCCTGCTTTTCGCTTTGTTGTGCTCGACGGCACTTGTTGCCGAAACCGGAAGTGCGGCAGCCTTCGAGATTTTCGGCATCAAGCTCTGGGGGTCGTCAAAGGACGAAGATGCCGACATCGTCGACCCACTGCGCTATGCCGTGACGATAGAAGCGCCCGACGCCGACGAGGATCTTGCCGAGAAGCTCGAAAACGCCTCGGCGCTGAAAGCCGACGAGGAACACCCGGTATCAGGTTCGCTGGGTCTTTTGGCCAAGGCGCGCAGCGACCGTGAGCAACTTGTCGCCGCGCTCTACGCGGACGCGCGCTACGAGGGTGTCGTCACCATCACTATTCAGGGCAAGCCGCTCGACGATCTACCGCCCGATGCCGAGTTTTCCGGCCCGCAGCCGATTCCGGTGGTGATAAGCATAGCAGCCGGACCCAAATTCACGCTTGGCAACATCAGGCTGAAAGGCGATGCAGCGGGGCTGGCAAGTGCCGACTTCGGTCTGATCGCCGGCGGTGACGCCAGTTCGGGCGCCGTGCTCAAGGCCGAGGCGGCGATCGTGCGGGCACTCAAGCAAGAAGGCAGGCCGCTGGCCAAGGTGACGGGCCGCGAGATCGTCGCCGAGCACGCCGGTTCGACGCTCGACGTGACGCTCACCGTCGCGGCCGGGCCGGTCGCCGGCTATGGCGACACCACTGTCGAGGGCACCGAAAAGGTCGACCGCGATTTCACCGAATATATGACCGGCCTGAAGCGCGGCCGCCAATATTCGCCCGATGAGATCGACGATGCGCGCGACCGGCTGCTCGGGCTCGAGGTCTTCAACAGCGTGACGGTGAAGGAAGCCGACGCGCTCGACGCCGACGGCAACATCCCGATCGGTGTCCAGGTAAGCGAACGCAAGCCGCGCTATTTCGGCATTGGCGGCAGTTTCTCAAACACCGAAGGGCTGGGCCTCGAAGGCTACTGGGGGCACCGCAATCTGTTTGGCCGCGCCGAAAAGCTGCGCATCGACGGCAAGATCAGCGGCATCGGCAGCAACGACTTGACCCAGCTCAATTATAATGCCGGCGTCATGTTCGAAAAGCCGGGCGTGGTCGGGCCGGCGTCGAAATTCATTGCCAGCGTCAATACCGTGCTGGAGCACCCCGACGCCTACGACCATTTCTCGATCAAGGGCAGCACCGGCCTGTCCTACGAACTCGACAAGAAGCAGACGGTTTCCGCGCAAGTCGCGCTCGACTATTCCAGGATCCACGACGCTTTCGGCAAGCACACCTATCTGATCGCCAGCATTCCGCTGCAATATGTCTACGATAATCGCGACAGCAAGCTCAATCCGACCAGGGGCTTCAGGGTGCTGGCCTATGCCGAGCCGAGCTACGACATTTTGAGCGGGGCTGCGTTCGTCAAGCTGAAGGGCGAGGGGTCGGCCTACCAGTCGCTCGATTCGGCCTCGAAATTCGTTTTCGCCGAACGTGTCGCCATCGGCTCGATCATCGGCGCCGGTCTTCAGGATGTTCCGGCCGACCGCCGCTTCTACTCCGGCGGCGGCGGCTCGGTGCGCGGTTATGCCTATCAGGGCATCGGCCCGAAGGACAGCAACGGAGAGCCGATCGGCGGGCTTTCCTTCTTCGAGACCTCGGTCGAGATGCGCATCGCTGTCACCGACAAGATCGGCGTCGTGCCGTTCGTCGATGCCGGCACGGTGTCCACCAGGCAGGTCCCCGATTTTTCGGACATGAAGGTCGGCGCGGGTGTAGGCTTGCGCTATCTGACGGCGTTCGGGCCGCTGCGCATCGACGCGGCAGTGCCGCTCAACCGCGGCCCCGACGATCCTCATTTCGGCATTTATGCCGGCATCGGCCAGGCATTCTGATGGCAATATTCAGGCGCATCCTCCGTATCCTTTTCTACACGCTGCTCATCGTGGTGGCAGCGGCGGTGGGGGCACTCGTCGTGCTGACCAAAACCGAGCGCGGCCGCGAAAACCTTGCCGGCATCATCTCGACCATGGCCTCGACCGGCGATCGCAAGGTCACTGTCGTCGGCATCGACGGTATCTGGTCGGGCGCGCTGAGGGTCGATCATCTCGTTCTGGAGGATCGCGAAGGCGCCTGGATGGTGGCGCGCAAGGTGGCTGTCGACTGGTCGCCGCTGGCACTCCTGTCGAAGAGCTTCAGCGCCGATCGTATTGGGGCCGAGCGTATCGAGTTGGCAAGGCTGCCGGTGGCCAGCACACAGCCGAGCCAAAGCGGGGCGACCACGCTGCCGGTTTCCATCGACGTCAAGCAGCTCGACCTTCCCGAAATCGCACTCGGGCAGGCTCTGGCCGGCAGCGGTGTCGCCGAGCTGGCAGCCAAGGGAGCGCTCAAGGCGGATGCCTCGCCGCTGGCTATCGAGACCAATCTCAACATCGTTCGCCACGACGGCAAGCAAGGCACAGTCGACGCCAAAGCCCATTTCGCGCCGGCCGACAACAAGCTCGACCTCGACCTCAAGGCATCCGAGCCGGCCGGCGGCATCATCGCCAACCTGCTCAAGCTGCCGGGCACGCCGCCAGTCGACATTGTCGTTTCCGGCACAGGACCGCTCGCCAACTGGAATGGTATTGGGACCTTCGTTGTCGACGGCCGGATCGTCACCCAACTGACCGGTCGCCATCAGCTCACCGACAAGGGTCATTATGTCGAGGCCAACGGCGATGGCGAATTCGAGCGCTTCCTGCCCGAAACCCTGAAACCGCTGTTTGCCGGCAAGACCAGCTTCGACCTCGCCGGCACAGCGACCGCGGCCGGCGGCGTCGATGTCGAGCGCGCCAATATCGACAGCGGCGCCGTGCACGCGACCGCCGCCGGCATTGTCGATCCGAAGGGCGTCAGCGATCTTTCTGTGAAACTCGCCGCGAAAGGACCGCCGATCGTGCTTAGCCTCGGCAGCGAGGCACAGCCGATAACCGTGGCGATCAAGGACGCCACGGCCCGCGCTTTCGGCGATGGCAAGGCGCCGATGGTGGATATCGGCGCGTCGCTGGTCTCCGTGGTGGCGGGCGGCACGCGGGTGGACGACCTGATCGGGCAAGTGCATTCTGATGGCTTCGACATCCAGAACCGTAGCGGGCCCGTCACCATCAAGCTGACGGCGGCCGGCCTGAACACCGACGTTGCGACATTGGCGCCGCTGATAACGGGAAGGGTCAGCGCCGGTCTCGCCGGCTCGGTCAGCAAGGAACAGGTCGTTGTCGACCAAGGCACGCTGCGCAGCGACGCGCTCAATGCGTCCGTGACGGCCACTGTGGCGCTGGCCGATCTGTCGATGACGCTCAAGATGAATGCCGACGCGGCTTCGGCGGCGCTGCCGCCGCAGATCAGCTCGGTTCTCGGCGAGCGTGTGCAGTTTTCCGCAACCGCGACACGCGACCCGGACGGTGCGTTCGCCGCCAACGCATTGCAGCTCACCTCCGGTGCGCTTAGTGCCAGCGGCACCGCCAGTGCGCAAGGCACCGATATCCGGGCCGATATCAAGGGCACGCTCGGCGACGTGTCGGTACTGTCGCCGCTGGTCGGCGCGAAGGTCGGCGGCGCCGTCGGTTTCGCGCTGACGGCAAGCGGCGCGCGCAGCGCACCGGATTTCTCGGTTTCGGCCAACAGCGACAGCCTGACGGCGTCCGGCCATGCGGTGAAGCAGATCAAGTTGAGCGCGAGCGGCAAGGCCGACATTGCCAGCCCTGCCGCCGATGTCTCGCTGACCGGCTCGGTCGACGACCAGCCGCTCGACCTCAAGGCATCGCTGGTCACCACCGACGGCAAGCGCTCCATCAATGGACTTGCCGTCTCACTGGCCGACAACAAGGTCTCCGGCGACCTCGGGCTCGACGACAACCTGCTGCCGCTCGGCACGTTGAACCTCGATGCCGCGGATATTGCTCCGCTGGCCAGACTTGCCGGCCAAACGGTAGCCGGCGACGTGCGTGGCACGATCCGTTTCGCGAATGACAATGGTGCGCCGACGGTCGCGATCGATGCGACGAGCGCCGCGATTTCGCGCGGCGAACTGGCGGCGAAGACAATCGCCGTCAACGCTCTGGTCGCCAATTATCTCAAAGCCCCGGCGATCTCCGGCAAGATCAAGGCCGACACGATCACCTCCGGAACCACGGTGATCAGCGGCATCGACGTCGACCTGAAGCGCGATGGCGACTGGACCGGCTTTAGCGGCGGCGCCACGGTCGCCGGCATTCCGGCCAGCGCGGCCGGGCGGGTCAGGGTTGCGAACGGCATCACCAGCATCGAGCTTGCCTCCGGCGAGGCGACCATCCGCGGCATCAAGGCAGCGGTCGCGCAGCCATCGGCGCTGACAATCGCCAATGGCATGGTGAGCATAGAGAAACTGGCGCTCGGTGTCGGCGGTGGTTCGGTTGCCGTGTCGGGTACGGCTGGCCAGACGCTCGATCTCGCTGCCACCTTGTCGGCGGTGCCGGCAGCACTTGCCAATGATTTTTCACCGGGCCTCGATGCCGCGGGCACGCTCAGCGGCACCGCGCAAGTCACGGGATCGTCGGCTGCCCCAGACATTCGCTTCAACGCCCGGCTCAGCGGCGGCGAAACCAGCCAGACCCGGCGGGCCGGGCTCGGGCCGCTCAATCTCGATGCGGCTGGCCGTTTCTCGTCGGCCAGCGGCGTCGCCATCGAGCATGCGACGCTTGCCGGCGAGAAAATCTCCGGCAAGGCAGCCGGCACCATCAATCCGAACGGTGCCAGCGATTTCTCGCTCGACCTCGCATCCACCGGCCCGAGCCTGCCGCTTTCGCTCGGCAGCAAGGAGAGCCCGATCAAGCTCGAGCTGCAGACGCTGTCGCTAAAGGCGGCCGGGCAGGGCACCCAGCCGAAGCTCGACATCTCCGCGACGCTGCCATCGGCCGCCACCAATCTAGCTAAGATCGAGGGCATCACGCTTGCGCTGCACTCCGACCGCTTCGACGTGAAAGCCCGGAGCGGGCCGATCTCCGGCTCGGTGACCGCCGAAAAAATCGGCCTCGACAATCCGACCGTCGCGCCGCTGATCGCCGGCAAGGTCACTGCCAAAGTCGCCGGCAGCCTTGCCGCCGACGCTGTCATCATCGATAGCGGCACCGTGACCAGCGACGCGTTGAACAGCGGCTTCAACGGGCGGGTCTCGCTGGCCGACGGCGCCATCGATCTAAATCTCAAGGCGGATGCCGCGTCGGCGGCGCTGCCGGTAGCGGCGCGTGGCATGCTCGCCGAGCGGACGCAACTCAGTGCCGCGCTGAAGCGGGACGCCAACGGCAATGTCACCGCCAACGCGATCAGGCTGTCATCAGGCGCGCTGACCGCAGACGGGCAGGCGAGCCTTGCCGATAACAAGCTGAGCGCCGACGTCAAAGGCGCGCTGGGCGACGTCTCGCTGCTATCCAAGGATGCCAAAGGCGCTATTTCTTTCGCGCTGAATGCGCAAGGCGCCAGCACCGCGCCGGATCTGTCGCTGACTGTCAACAGCGATAGGCTTTCGGTGGCGGCGCGTGAGATCACCGGACTGAAGCTCACCGCCACCGGCAAGGCTGATGCCGCCAACCCGGCGGCGAATGTACAACTCACCGGAAATGTCGCGGGCCAGTCGCTGCAGGGTAGTGCCGTGCTGGCGACATCGGACGGCAAACGCGCCATCAACGGGCTTTTGCTGTCGCTGGGCAAGAACCGTATTTCCGGCGACCTGGCGCTCGACGATGCCTTCGTGCCGGTCGGTACGGTAGCACTGGACCTGCCCGATATCGGTCCGCTTGCTGCCCTGGCACTGGAAAAGGCCGATGGCGATGTGCGCGGCACGATCGCCTTCTCCAGGGCTGGCGCCGTGCCGCAGGTCGCCATCAAGGCGACGACGGGCTCGATCTCGCGCGGCGATGTCTCGGCCAAGGCCGTGACCATCGATGCGCTGATCGCCAACTACCTGGCGGCACCGGTGATCTCCGGAAAAATCCGTGCCGACAGCGTCACTTCCGGCGGCACGGTTATCCGTGGTGTCGACGTCGATCTCAAGCGCGACGGCGAATGGACCGGTTTCTCCGGTGGCGCCACCGTGAAGGATATTCCGCTGAAGGCCGGCGGCCGGGTCAGGGCGGTCAAGGGCACGACGACGGTCGAACTTGCCTCCGGCGAGGCGACCATTCGCGGCATCAAGGCGGCTATCGCCCAGGCCTCGACCATCAACATCGCCAATGGAGTGATCAGCCTCGACAGGCTGGTGCTCAACCTCGGCGGCGGAACGGCGACGGTCACGGGCACGGCTGGGCAGGCGCTCGACCTCAACGCGACGCTGGCCCGCGTCCCGATCTCGATAGCCAACAGTTTTTCGCCTGGCCTCGATGCCGCCGGCTCCGTCTCGGGCACGGTGAAGGTGACGGGCGCGCCGGCCAATCCGGCCGTCGCCTTCAAGATCGACGCCGCAGGCGTTCAGACGTCGCAGACCCGCGGTGCAGGTTTCGGCGGCATGGGCGTTTCGTCTTCAGGTACGTATTCGGGCAACAGACTGACCTTCGACGCCAACATGAGCGATGCCGCCGGCCTTGGCCTCAAGGGCGGCGGCACGATGACGACATCAGGCGCGCCCACCCTTGATCTCAACTTTTCCGGCAAGGTGCCGTTCGCCTTCCTCACCAGGACACTCGCCGCGCAAGGCCTGTCCTTGAGCGGCACGGCCGACGTCGATGTGCAGGTGCGCGGCCCGGCGACGTCGCCGGTGATCTCAGGCACGGTCCGTACGTCAGGCGCCCGCCTGGTCGACGCGCGCTCGGGGCTTGCGATCAACGACATCACCGCCGATGTCGCTATCGGTGGTGGCGTGGCCAGGATCAACCGCCTGACCGGCACGCTGTCGACGCGTGGCAGCCTTTCGGCCAGCGGCACCGTCGGCATCGATCCGGCTAAGGGTTTCCCAGCCGACCTGTCGGTCAAACTGGTCGACGGCCGTTATACCGACGGCAAGGTGGTCACTGCTAACCTCGGCGGCGACCTGACCATCAAGGGACCGCTCACCTCCGGGCCGGTGATTTCCGGTACCGTCAACCTGGCCAAGACCGTCATCACCGTACCCGAAAAGCTGCCCGGCTCGCTGGCCGAGCTCAACGTCAAGCACAAGAATGCGCCGGCAGCCGTGCGTGCGCAGGACAAGGCGTTGCGCCCGGCCGCTGCAAGCAGCGGTGGCGGCGGCAGTGGCCTCAACCTCGACGTCACGATCAATGCGCCGAGCCAGATCTTCATCCAGGGCAGGGGCGTCGACGCCGAGCTCGGCGGTTCGCTGCGGCTGACCGGTCCGGCATCGTCACCCCAGGCGGTCGGCACCTTCACCTTGCGGCGCGGGCGGCTGACGATCCTTGCCAAGCGGCTGACCTTCACCGAAGGCACGGTCGGCTTCTCGGGCTCTCTGGTGCCCTACCTCAACCTTACGGCGCAATCCAAGACAACCAGCGCCACCGTGACCATCGTGGTGTCGGGCGAGGCGACCAACCCGAAATTCACCTTCTCCTCGGTACCCGCGCTGCCGGAGGACGAGGTGCTGGCGCAGCTGATCTTCGGCCGTTCGATGTCGAACCTGTCGCCGCTGCAGATCGCGCAGCTTGCCGAGGCTGCCGGACAACTGGCCGGCGTCGGCGGCTCGACCTCCCTGCTGCAGAACCTGCGCAGCGCGATCGGCGTCGACGATCTCGACGTAATCACCGACGAAGAGGGCGGCACCGCCGTCTCGGCGGGCAAGTATCTCAACGACCGCACTTACGTGACGATCCAGAAGGGCGATAGGCCCGGCTCGGGCAAGGCAACCGTCGATCTCGACGTCGGGCGCGGCGTCAAGCTGCGTGGTGAGGCAACCGACGCCGGCGAAGCCAAAGGCGGTGTTTTCTATGAACGGGAATATTGAAACGGCTGTTCGCGCAGAACAGTTGGTTGCCCGAAGAACGAGCGGCGCAGCAGCAAATGTCCCGGTTTAATTGTCCGTGGAGATTTCGCGCGAAATCCCTGGCGCAGTAGCAAATTTGCGCCAAGACTGTCGTTATCGCGCGAACCGCCCTGCTTTCAAAGTTGCACATTCCTTGGCATGTTCCCAATCCGTGCCGTCTTTGACATCATGGCGCGAATGCGGAATGTTAAAAGGCAGAAAGCCAACAATGGGAGTTAGTCATGACGATCTACAAGAGTAACGGCGACCGCGTTCCCGATCACATCCTGGCCATGGCCGAAGACGCCAAGGCAGGCAAGATGGATCGTCGCGAATTTCTGGCTCTCGCCAGCGTCTTCGGTGCGTCGACGGCGATGGCATATGGCATACTTGGCCTTGCAGACCCCACGCCGGCCAAGGCGGAAGAGGTCCAGGGCAAGAAAGGCGGCGTATTGAAGGTCGCGCAGTGGATCAAGGATCCGAAGGATCCGCGCAAGTCCGACTGGTCGGAAATCGCCAATGCCGAGCGTCAGGCGCTCGAGCCGCTGGTCAAATATACCACCGAATACACATTCCGCCCCTATCTGCTGGAGAGCTGGGACGTGAATGACGACGCTACCGAATACACGCTGCATGTGCGCAAAGGCGTCACCTGGAACAACGGCGATCCGTTCACCGCAGACGACGTCATCTTCAACCTCAAGCGTTGGGCCGACAAGAAGGCCGAAGGCAATTCTATGCCCGGTCGCCTCGGTTCGCTGGTCAAGGACGACAAGCTGGATGAGAGCGCGGTAACCAAGGTCGACGACCACACGATCAAGCTGACGCTCAGCAAGCCCGATATCGCCCTCATTCCCAACGTGTGCGACTATCCCGGCCTCATCGTCCACAAGACGTTCGACGAAAAAGGCGGCGACTTCAAGTCCTGCCCGATCGGCACTGGGCCGTTCGAGCTGGTCTCTTACGATGTCGGCCAGAAAGTGGTCTACAAGCGTCGTGAAGACAACAAGTGGTGGGATGGCGAGGTCTTCCTCGACGGCATCGAGTTCATCGACTACGGCACCGATCCGGCGGCGATGGTCAGCGCTTTCGAAGCTGGCGAAGTGCACACCAATTTCGAAACCTCGGCCGACTATGTGTCGATCCTCGACGGCATGGACCTGGCGAAGTCCGAGGTCGTCACCGCCTCGACGATCGTCTGCCGCACCAATGTGACCAACAAGCCTTACGGCGACCAGAAGGTTCGCAACGCCCTGCAGCTCGCGGTCGACAACGCTGTCGTCCTCCAGCTCGGCTACGGCAATGCCGGCACGGTTGCCGAGAACCACCATGTCGCCCCGATCCATCCGGAATACTACGAATTGCCGAAGGTTGCTCGCGACCCGGCCAAGGCAAAGGCGCTGATGGCGGAAGCCGGCCAAGCCGATTTCGAGCACGAGCTGATCACGGTCGACGAAGACTGGCACAAGAACACCGGCGATGCGATCGCCGCGCAGATGCGCGACGCCGGCATCAAGGTAAAGCGTACGGTGCTGCCGGGTTCGACCTTCTGGAACGACTGGACGAAGTATCCGCTGTCGATGACCAACTGGAACATGCGGCCGCTCGGCGTCCAGGTTCTGGCGATCGGCTATCGTACAGGTGAAGCCTGGAACGAGACGGCTTGGTCGAATCCCGAGTGGGATGCCAAGCTCAACGCTGCGCTGGCAGTTGCCGACGCCGCCAAGCGCAAGGAAATGATGAAGGATATCGAGCAGATCCTGCAGGATTCCGGCATTATCATCCAGCCTTATTGGCGCAAGCTCTACAGCCATTCGGTCAAGGCGGTGCAGAACTACAAGATGCACCCGACCTTCGAGCGCGACTACGGTAAGGTCTGGCTCGACCAGGCCTGACCGGACGATCCGGAAAGGGGCGTCTGGCCCCTTTCTCTCGCTCGTTGCATGGTCCTTGGACCGGAAGTCGGCGCAGCAAAAAGTTGCGGACTCTTCGGCCGGGGTCTGCAATAAAAAGGGTATTGCATCTGGGACTGGTCTGAAGGCTTGTTCTGCCGCTGGCGGCAGGGCACGGCTTGCAAACCGGTTCCACCCCCCAACCCGACCGGCAGGGGACCGCCATGCTTTCTTTCGTTATCAGGCGTCTCGGCACCATGGCATTGACGATGCTGTGCCTGACGATGATCGTCTTCTTCCTGGTCAATCTCGGGCCCAATCTGAAGAAGCTCGCGATCAGCCAAACCGAAATGCACACATCGGCCGAGCAGCTCGAGGCTTGGCTGGTCAATCATGGCTATCGGCAGAATTTCTTTGTCCGCTACGGACAATGGCTGGGCGTCGTGCCCAAGCAGCCGGTGACCGACCCGGCGACAGGCAAGCCAGCGCAGCGTTTCTCCTTCTGCAACGATCCGGTCGTGCCGACATTTTCCGGCATCCTGCAAGGCGATTTCGGCTGCTCGACCAAATTCAAGACGACGGTCGCCTCGAAACTCTTTCCGGCGCTCAGCGCCACCGGCATCCTGATGCTCTGCGTGCTTGCGGTTATGGTGCCGGTCTCGCTCCTGATCGGCATTCTTGCCGGCATGCGCGAGGGCTCACGCACCGACCGCACATTGTCGGTGGCGTCGATCGCCTCGACGGCGACGCCCGAATATGTTTCGGGCGTCATCTTCACCGTCATCTTCGCCTCCTGGCTCGGCGTGCTGAACGGCTCGGCGGCCTCGGCCAGCCAGGGCATCACCTTCTACAATTTCACCTTGCCGGTGATGACGCTGGCGATCTACGGCATCGGCTACATCGCCCGCATGACCCGCGCCTCGATGGTCGAGGTGATGACGCAGCAATATATCCGAACCGCCCGGCTGAAGGGCCTCTCCTTCGGCAGCGTGGTGGTAAAGCACGCTCTGCGCAACGCGCTGATCGCACCGTTCACGGTCATCATGCTGCAGTTCCCCTGGCTGCTCACCGGCGTCGTCATCGTCGAGGTGATGTTCCGCTACCAGGGGTTCGGCTACACGCTGGTCGAGGCGGCCGGCAACAACGACATCGATCTTCTGCTCGGCTGCTCGCTGGTCTCGGTGTTTATCGTCCTGATCACACAGCTCATCTCCGATGTCGGCTACGCGTTCCTCAATCCGCGCATCAGAGTTCAATAGGAGACCGGGCGGATGCAGGTCGAATATCTCAGCGCCTTCAACGTCGTACTCGGCGTGCTTACCCGCTTCTGGCCGGTCTGGATCGCTCTCGCCCTGGTGATGGGGGCGAGCTTCGGCTACAAGAAGAAGCTTGGCCTTTACGGCCAGCTTTTCGACAGCGGCGTCGGCATCGTCGGCGTCGGCATCTGCCTGTTCTGGCTGTTCACGGCGATCTTCGCATCGACCGTCGCGCCCTTCGATCCGCTCGCCCAGGTGCCGATCATGAAGGACGCGCTGCCGGGCGCGATCGAGCCGGCGTCGAAGCTTGTATACTATTTCGGCGGCGACAAGCTCGCCCGCGACGTGTTCTCCCGCATGGTCTATGGCAGCCAGATCGTGCTGATCATCGCGCCGGCGGCAACCGGCTTTGCACTGATGGTCGGCATCACGCTCGGCCTGCCGGCTGGCTATTACGGCGGCAGGATCGATACGGTGCTCTCCTTCCTCGCCAATTTGGTGCTGGCCTTCCCGGTGATCCTGCTGTTCTACCTCCTGGTGACGCCAGGCATCATGGACACGCCGATCCCCTACGCGATGGCCGGGCTGTTCTTCCTGTTCCCGATCATCTTCTTCAGCGTGCTGTTCTGGACGCGCTACAAGAACCGGCCCGACCGCCTCTATATCCTGCTTGGCCTGACGTTGGTCGTTGGCGGCTGGATCTATGCCGGCCTTGTCTTCGACGCCGATCCGTTCAAGATCATCCACATCGATCCCAACCAGCTCAACATCTTCGTGGCAGTGGTGTTCGCCTCCAGCCCGGGCGTGTTCCGCATCGTGCGCGGCCTGGTCATGGATATCAAAACGCGCGACTATGTTGCGGCGGCGCAGACGCGCGGTGAATCGCCCTGGTACATCATGCTGTGGGAGATATTGCCCAATGCGCGCGGGCCGCTGATCGTCGACGCCTGCCTGCGCATCGGCTACACTACGATCCTGCTCGGCACGCTCGGCTATTTCGGGCTGGGGCTGGCGCCGGAAAGCCCGGACTGGGGCACGGCGATCAAGGATGCCAGCCGGCTGCTGCGCTCTTTCATCCACCCGGCGCTGCCGCCGACGATCGCATTGATGTCGTTCGTGCTCGGCCTCAACCTCCTGGCGGATTCGTTGCGCGAACAGTCGATGAAGGATTGATGCCGGGAAAGATTGAACCGGGAAAGATCGATGCCGGGTTCGGCCCGACATGCCTGCAGAACAAGGATTGGAGCGACCCATGAATGAGGCAGTTCGAAATCCCGCCAAGCCGACCAATGGGCCGATCATCGAGATCGAGAACCTGTCGATCTCCTTCTTCACCCGCAAGGGAGAGATCCCGGCCGTCATGGATTTTTCCTGCACGGTCATGCCCGGCGAGGCGATGGGCATCGTCGGCGAATCCGGCTGCGGCAAGTCGACCGTGTCGCTCGGCATCATGCGCGACCTCTCGAACATCGGAAAGATCGTCGGCGGAAAGATCAAGTTCCAAGGCAAGGACATGGGAGAACTGTCCGACGAGGAACTGCGCGCCATCCGCGGCAACAAGATCGCCATGATCTACCAGGAGCCGATGGCCAGTCTCAATCCGGCGATGAAGGTCGGCCAGCAGCTGATGGAAGTGCCACTGATCCACGACAAGATATCGAAGGATGAAGCCTATAAACGCGCGTTGGAAATGGTGCGCGCGGTGAAGCTGCCGGATCCCGAGCGCATGATGCGTTCCTACCCACACCAGCTTTCCGGCGGCCAGCAGCAGCGCATCGTCATTGCCATGGCGCTGCTGTCGAAGCCTGCGCTGCTTCTGCTCGACGAGCCGACGACAGCGCTCGACGTGACGGTTGAGGCCGGTATCGTCGATCTGGTCAAGGGGCTGGGCGAGAAGTTCGGGACCTCGATGATCTTCGTGTCGCACAATCTCGGCCTGATCCTGGAGACCTGCGACCGCATCACGGTGATGTATTCGGGCGAAGCGGTGGAGACGGGCAAGATCAAGGACGTCTTCGACCGGATGCGCCATCCCTACACGCAAGGCCTGTTCCGCTCGATCCCGTTGCCGGGCGCCGACAAGAATTCGCGGCCTCTGATATCCATTCCGGGGCAGTTGCCGCTGCCGCACGAGCGGCCGAAGGGCTGCAATTTCGGCCCGCGCTGCCACCATTTCGTCGAGGGCGTCTGCAACGCCGCCGAAATTCCGATGATCGCGGTCGAAGGCCATGACGGGCATTTCTCGCGCTGCGTACGCTTCAACGAGATCGACTGGGAGGCGCTGCCGCCTGGCGCCAAGAAAGTCAACGAGCGCGTGGTGCCCGGTGCGCCGGTGCTCCAGATCGAAGACCTCAGGAAGTACTACAAAGTCGGCGGCAGCGAAGTGTTCGGCTCGAGCGAAGGACGTGTCGTCAAGGCCAACGAGACGATCTCTTTCATGGCGCGCGAATCCGAGACCGTCGCTATCGTTGGCGAATCCGGCTGCGGAAAATCGACCCTGGCCAAGGTGTTGCTCGGCCTCGAAACGGCAAGCTCCGGCCGCGTGAAGCTGGGCAACAAGGAAATCCAGTCGACCGGGATCGAGAAGCGCAGCGTCGACACCGTGTCGTCGATCCAGATGGTGTTCCAAAATCCGTTCGACACACTCAATCCCAGCCATTCGGTCGGTTCGCAGATCATCCGTACGCTGGAAAAGTTCAATGTCGGCGACACGGTGGCCGACCGCCGCAAGCGGATGCTGGAACTGCTCGATCTGGTGAAGCTGCCAAGGGCATTCGAGACGCGCAAGCCGCGCCAGCTTTCAGGTGGCCAGAAACAGCGCATCGGCGTGGCGCGGGCCTTTGCCGGCGACGCCAAGGTGGTGGTGGCCGACGAGCCGGTCTCGGCGCTGGATGTGTCCGTCCAGGCGGCGGTGACCGAACTCTTGATGGACATCCAGCGCAAGAACAAGACCACGATGCTGTTCATCAGCCACGATCTGTCGGTGGTGCGCTACATCGCCGACCGCGTCGTCGTCATGTATCTCGGCTATATCGTCGAGCAAGGCACGACCGACCAGATATTTTCGCCGCCCTATCACCCCTATACCGAGGCGCTGCTGTCGGCGATCCCGATTGCCGATACCAGCGTGGTGAAAAGGCATATCGTGCTCGAAGGCGACATTCCGTCGGCGATGAACCCGCCCTCGGGCTGCCCGTTCCAGACGCGCTGCGGCTACAAGAAACTTGTGCCGGACAATCTTTGCGAAACTACGGTGCCGCCGGTCAAAAATCTCGGCGACGGTCATATGAGCCTGTGCTGGCTGGCCGACGACGTGCTGGCAAAAATGGAGCCGGTGATTAAATTCGACAAGGAACACGCGGCGAATGAGGGCGTGCCGGATGATGCAAACCACGGTGTTGGCCCGGGCTTTGCTGGAGATCCGCCCAAGCGCCCGCATGGCAAGACTGGCAGCGTTGAAGCCGATGCCGAGGGTCAGGCAGCGGAGAATGCCGAAGCGGTCGCCAAAGCCCGCCGTCACGAGGTTCGCGACGAGGTTTCAGAGACCGGCGGCATCTCAAGCTCTGCCGATAGCGCGGTGGCACCAATCACGCCGCCGACAGTCGGCGACGGCCGCCAAGCTGAGAACGCCACGCGCAAGCCGCGCAAACCCAAGGGCGGCTGAAATACCGTTGATATGCTAGGGCGCGCATTGCCGTAGCTGCGCGGCGTAGTCCTGCGCCATCTGTTCGGTGGCGTGCGCATAGCGCTGCACGTCGGCGCCGCCGCGATTGCCGCGCTTATAGGCATTCCAGCCAAGATAGTAGGCGAGATACAGATTGTAGGTGTCGTTGCGGGCGACGCCGAGCGTGTCGGCGGTCTTGGAATGATACCAGCCGACAAAATCGACGGCATCGGCAAACCTGGTGCGGCGCGCCGCCCAACTGCCGGTCTCGTTCTGGTATTGCGCCCAGGTGCCGTCGAGCGCCTGCGAGAAGCCGGTGGCACTGGAGATATGTTTCCAGGGAATGAAGCCCAGCAGCTTGGTGCGCGGCGGCCTGGCGTTGCTCTTGAAGCCGGATTCCTTGCGCACCGTCGCCATCAGCACGGGGACCGGCACCCCATATTTCTGCTCGGCGCGCTGTGCCGCCGCCTGCCAGTTGTCGAACCAGCCATCGTTCTGGTCGAAAACGGCGCAGACATCGTTGATGTGGTTCGGCGGCGTCGCGCATGCCGAAAGCGTCAGCGGCACGGCAATCGCTACAATTTTACTAAAACTCGACCTACGCATTGGAAGAGCATTAGGCCGAAAACATAAAAGGAATCTTGCGGCGTTCCTTAACGGCTCGTCGGCCGCTTTGGCAGGCGCTGAGGAAGTATGAAGATTCCGACGTTTGTTGTCGCTTTTACCGATATGCAATTCCCGGAATGGCGCCTTGGCTAAAATCACGCCCGCAGGTGGCGGATTCTTGACAGCTCGATCCTCGTGCCGGCGCTTTGATGCGCCGCATGAGCGAACCAAGACGCAAGCGCGGCGCCGAGCGAACGAGCAACAGGGGACCGACCGCCATCCCGCAACTGCCGCTCAGGCGGGTGACAAACCCTTATCCGCCGATGGCGATGCTCTCGGCCGACCAGATCGAGGCGATCCATGAAGCCTCTATGCATATCCTGGAGAATTTCGGCATCGAGGTGATGAGCCCGCGGGCGCTGTCGCTGTTCGAGAAGGCCGGGGCCAAGGTCGATCATGCCTCGATGAACGTCCGCATCGATCGCGGCATGATCGAGGAAGCGCTGAAGACGACACAGTCCAGCTACACTCTGACGCCGCGCAATCCCGCCCATGCCGTCCACCTCGGCGGCAATACCATCAACTTCACGCTCGTCGCCGGGCCGCCCAATGTGCACGACATGGAGCGCGGCCGCCGTGCCGGCAATTTGCGCGATTATTCCGATCTCGTCCGCCTGGCGCAGCATTTCAACTGCATCCACATGCTCGGCAACCAGGTCTGCGCGCCGGTGGAATTGCCGGCGAATTCCCGTCATCTCGACACCTATTTCGCCAATCTGACGCTGACGGACAAAAGCTTTCACGTCTCGGCCATCGGCCGTGGCAGGGCGCTCGACGGCATCAAGATGACGGCAATCGCGCGCGGACTGACGCTTGACGAGATGCGCGACGATCCCGGGGTCACCACGATCATTTCGGTCAACTCGCCGCGCCGCTTCGACGAGATGATGGCCGAGGGGCTGATGACGATGGCCGAGTTCGGCCAGTCGGTGGCGGTGACGCCGTTCACGCTGATGGGAGCGATGAGCCCGGTGACGCTTGCCGGCGCGCTCGCCCAGCAGAATGCCGAGGCGCTGTTTGGCGTTGTGCTGACGCAGCTCGTCCGTCGCGGCGCGCCGGTGATGTATGGCGCCTTCACCTCCAATGTCGATATGAAATCGGGCGCGCCGGCCTTCGGCACGCCTGAAAATACCAAGGCGAACATCGCGTCCGGACAGTTGGCGCGGCGTTACAAGCTGCCTTATCGCACGACACCGGGCTCAGCCTCCAATGCCGCCGACGCGCAAGGCGCCTATGAGACGCTGATGGCGCTGTGGGGCGCGGTGCTAGGCCACGGCAACCTCGTCTATCACGCCGCCGGCTGGCAGGAGGGCGGACTAACTGCATCGTTCGAAAAGTTCATCATCGACGTCGAGATGATCCAGCACATGATGGAGTTTTTGCGCCCGATCGAAGTCAACGAGGCCGAGCTTGCCGTCGAGGCTCTGGGTGCGGTTCCGACCGGCGGCCACTTCTTCGGCGAGCCACACACGCTGGAGCGCTACGCCACGGCCTTCTACCAGCCGATACTGTCCAACTGGCAGAACTACGAGGCCTGGCAGGAGGCCGGTGGGCTCGACGCCACGTCGCGTGCGACCAGGCTGTGGAAGAAGGCGCTGGAGGACTACGCCGAGCCGGTGATGGAAATCTCCAGGCGCGAGGCGCTGGAGGCGTACCTAGCCAAGCGCAAGGAAGCGATCGGGCAGAGCGAGCCTTAAGCACCACTCTTCTCGGATTCATCTTCTTCTCTTCCAGAATCATGAAACCCATCCAACTCTTTGAAATGACGAGAATCCCATGAAATCACATGCAAAGGTCGTGGTTATTGGCGGTGGCGTCGTCGGGTGCTCCGTGCTGTTCCATCTGGCCCGGCACGGCTGGACCGACATCGTGCTCCTGGAGCGCGATGAATTGACCTCCGGCTCGACCTGGCACGCGGCCGGCGGCATGCACACGATCAACGGCGATCCCAATGTCGCCAAGCTGCAGAAATACACGATCTCGCTTTACAAGGAGATTGAGGAACTGTCCGGCCAGGCGACCGGCGTGCATCTGACCGGCGGTGTGCTGCTGGCGGCGACCGAGGCGCGGCTCGACTGGCTGCGCGGCGTTGTCGCCAAGGGCCGCTATCTCGGCATCGAGCTCGAGGAGATATCGCCGGCCGAAGCCGCCGAACTGATGCCTCTGCTCGATCCCAAGCAGTTCGTCGGTGCCGTCCGCAACAACGAGGATGGCCATCTCGATCCATCCGGCGTTACCCACGCCTACGCCAAGGCCGCGAGGAAGCTTGGGGCCGAGGTTGAGCGCTTCACCAAGGTCGAGGACATCGTGCGGCGCGCCGACGGGCTGTGGCGCGTCATTACCAACAAGGGCGAGGTGGTGGCCGAGCATGTCGTCAACGCCGGCGGCCTGTGGGCGCGCGAGGTCGGCCGCATGGTCGGGCTGGAGCTGCCGGTGCTGGCGATGGAGCACATGTACCTGATCACCGAGGACATGCCGGAAGTCGCCGCCTGGAACCAGAAGACCGGCACGGAAATCATCCATGCAGTCGACTTTGATGGCGAGCTCTATCTGCGTCAGGAGCGCGGCGGCATGCTGATGGGTACTTACGAAAAGGCCAACAAGCCATGGTCCGAGTTCCAGACGCCGTGGAACTTCGGCCACGAGTTGCTCGAGCCCGACATCGACCGCATCGCGCCATCGCTGGAGGTCGGCTTCCGGCATTTCCCGGCCTTCCAGAACACCGGTATCAAGCAGATCATCAACGGGCCCTTCACCTTCGCGCCGGACGGCAATCCGCTGGTCGGGCCGGTGCGCGGCCTGCCGGGGTTCTGGGTGGCCTGTGGTGTCATGGCCGGGTTCTCACAGGGGGGCGGCGTCGGGCTGGCGCTGTCGAACTGGATGATCGAGGGCGATCCCGGCGCCGACATCTGGGCGATGGATGTGTCGCGCTACGGTGACTGGGCCACGATGGCCTATACCAACGCCAAGGTGCGCGAAAACTATTCGCGGCGGTTTTCGATCCGCTTCCCCAACGAGGAACTGCCCGCTGGACGGCCGCTCAAGACCACACCGGTCTATGATCTCCTGTCGGCCAAAGGCGCGCAATGGGGCGTCGCCTATGGGCTGGAAGTGCCGCTATGGTATGCGCCGGAAGGCGTGAGGGACGAGTTCTCGTGGCGGCGCTCGAGCGATTTCGAGCATGTCGCAAATGAGGTCAAGACCGTTCGAGAAGGCGTTGGCCTGTCGGAGATTTCGAGCTTCGCCAAATACAAGGTGACGGGCGAGGGCGCTGCAGCCTGGCTCGACCGCCTGCTTGCCTGCAAGCTGCCAAGGCCCGGCCGCATGACGCTGGCGCCGATGCTGAAGGAAGACGGCAGGCTGATTGGCGATTTCACGCTAGCCAATCTCAGCAGCCCAAATTCGGAAAGGGACGGCTGGTTCCTGGCCGGCTCCGGCGTCGCCGAGCAGTACCATATGCGCTGGTTCGAAGCGCATCTGCCGAAGGACGGCTCGGTCAGTATCGAAGCGCTGGGAGCAAAACTCACCGGCTTATCGATCGCCGGGCCGAGCACGCGGAACCTTCTTGAAAAGGTCACACGATCTGATGTGTCGAATACGGCCTTTCCGTTCATGGCCATCAGCAAGATGGACATCGGCATGGCGCCGTGTCTGGTCGGGCGTGTCAGCTACACCGGCGATCTCGGCTACGAGATCTGGGTGGCGCCGGAATATCAGTGCGCCGCCTATCAGGCGCTGATGGCGGCGGGCGAAGAATTCGGCATCGGCCTGTTCGGCTCGCGAGCGCTCAACGCATTGCGGCTGGAAAAGAATTACGGCTCATGGGCGCGCGAATACCGGCCGATCTATGGGCCGCTGGAGGCCGGCCTCGATCGCTTCGTCGCCTATGCCAAGGAGGCCGATTTCATCGGCAAGCAGGCGGCGCTGGCAGAGCGCAAGCAAGGCGGCAGACTGCGGCTGCGGGCCTTTGTCGTCGATGCTGTCGATGCCGACGTCATCGGCGACGAACCAATCTGGCATGGCGGCGCCGTGCGCGGCTGGGTCACGTCGGGCGGCTATGCGCATCATTCGAAAAAATCCGTCGCTATCGGCTATGTGCCGAAAGAGATTGCCGACGAAGTCGACGGTTTTGAGATCGAGCTTCTGGGCAAACGCCATGTTGCGCGCATGCAGCCGGTCCCACTGTTCGACGCGAACTTCGAGCGGATGCGTGGGTGAGGTTTCAGGCGCTGCGGCGGTTATCCAGCGCCAATGCGCCGGCGCCGGCGAATACCAGATAGAGGAAGATGAAGCAGAACGATATTGCCGCATCGCCACCATTGTTGACCGGGAAGAAGTCGCGCGGCATGTGCGCCATGAAATAGGCGATCGCCATCTCACCGCTGAGAAGGAATGCCACCGGCCTAGTGAAAAGCCCCAATACCAGCAGGATGCCACCGGCGAATTCCAGGATGGCCGCGGTCAGCGATAGCCCGCTCAGGGCGCCGGCATGGTCGCCGACGGGGAAATTGAACAGCTTTTGCGTACCATGTTCGATGAATTGCAGTGCCGTCACGAAGCGCAATGCGGCCAGAGCCTGCAGCTGATATCTGACAAGACCGTCGAAAAGCTTCATCTAAGACTCCATTTTACCCCCGAACCGGCCATAGATCATCGCCCGACAGGGGACCATTCACTTCGCATGGCCCGCCAGCCACAATCAGTGATTGGAAATGTTCCTCGTTCTTTTAATATTTTTCTCTCCAGGGTTGTATTTTAAATGCTATAGTTGTAGTGATATCCAGACACTCCAAACCATGTGGGTTCCGTTTGCCATGAGAAAAGTCGTCGTCAGCCTATTCGCCATCCTTGCAGGCACCAGCGTCGCCACGGCCGACGATGCCGGCTGTGCTGCCTTCAAATGGCCGGTGACGCGCGAGGAGGCCCTGTTTGCGGCGGCGCCCGCCGCGCAGTCCGGCGCTGACCTTTCGGTCGGCGAGGCTGCAGATGTGGCGTTGGCGCCGGTCGGCACGATCAGCTTCACCGTTCCGCCGGAACGCGCGCCGGCAGCCGGTACATTCGGCGCGATGGCGAGCGTGGCCGTGCCCCCGGAGGGAGAGCTCCAGATCAGCCTGTCTGATGAGGCTTGGATCGATGTCGTTCAGGACGGTAAAGCCGTGAAGTCGGCGGCTTTCAGTGGTATAAAAACCTGTCCGGGGATCCGCAAGAGCGTGCGCTTCAAGCTAGCCGCCGGCCCGGCGACCATCCAGCTCAGCGGCGCCAAGAAGCCCGATCTCAAAGTTTCCGTGCTGACGCCGGAATAGTTCTCAAAGAGCGTAAGGTTGGAGGGACAGCGCCCCTCTCTGTCCTGCCGGACATCTCCCCCACGAGGGGGGAGATCGGTTTTTGCTGCCGGTTTCGCCAATCGCGACGCGACGTTGCTACCGCACCGGTGCCATTAGCGCGAAATGGGCGCCTTGCGGGTCTGTGCACTGCACGATCCAGCTGCCGCCGGGGACCTCCATCGGACCCATCAGGATCTTGCCGCCATTGTCGGTGACGCGCTTGGCTGCCGCGTCGATGCCGGGCACGTTGAAATAGAACTGCCAGACCGGCATCGGGATCTGCTCGGGCTTGTTCATTATGCCGCCAACGGGCTCGCCGCCGAAGGCGAAAAGCTGGTAGACGCCCATCGGACCCATATCCATGGCGTCGCCCTTCTCCCAGCCGAACTGACTGGAATAGAAATCGGACGCCGCCTTCCAGTCTGATGTGTAGAGCTCATGCCAGCCGATGTTGCCGGGTGTCGCCAATGGTAGCGGCGGCTGGTCGGGACCGCTGGGCTGCAGGAAGTTGAACATCGCGCCTTGCGGATCGGCAACGACGGCGAAGCGGCCAACGCCCGGAATGTCGTCTGGCTCGCGGTGAACCGCGCCACCAGCCTTCTTGAGGGAGGCCGTTGCGGCATCGACATCCCTGGTGAGGATATAACCGATCCAGGCCGGCGGCATTCCCATCTTGCGCGCGTCATCGGGCAGCGTCATCAGCCCGCCGACGCCGCGCTCGCCGACATTCATGACGATATAGCGCGGCATGCCCGGCGCCCCGTCGAAAGGCTGCCCCCGCCAGCCTACCACGGCGGTGTAGAACGCCTCGGCGGCGTCGAGATCGGTGGTCATCAGCTCGTACCAGAAGAAGGGCATGGGGGACTGTGGCATTGTCCTGCTCCTTGCGGTTTTTCGATCATGCGCGATCCATTCTAGGACGATCTTCACGACGAAAATCCGACAGCCAACCAAAAAAGATGACGGCAAACCGGAAATGTTACCGGGTTGCGCGCCCTGTGGTTTTCGACTTTGCTTGCAGTCAACGAGGGGTTGTTGATCCATGCGCCGGATGTCGCTCACTTCCGAACTTGTCGCGCTGTGCGACGAGATCAGGTTGATCCACGGCAACGCTCCTGAATGCGGTTCCGTACCTGCTTCGTGACGTATATGGCCGTTTGGAAAAACATGATTATTACAGTCATGTTTGTTGAAGCTTTTCAGTCGCTTGCGCCGAAAATTGACCAATTGATAAAAAAATAAAACGTGCTAGCCTTCCCCAAAACAAGAACATGGGGAACTGACGATGGCAGAAGGCCAGTTCAAGCAAGGCATTGCCGGCGGGCGGCTTTCGCCGGAACAATACGCCGATAATTTCGCCGACCTGCATCCGCCGCTCGATCACCACGAGGCGCTGGTCGAGTCCGACCGCTGCTACTTCTGCTATGACGCGCCGTGCATGAATGCATGCCCGACCTCGATCGACATCCCGCTGTTCATCCGCCAGATTTCGACGGGCAATCCGATCGGCTCAGCCAAGACGATTTTCGACCAGAACATCTTGGGCGGCATGTGTGCCCGCGTCTGCCCGACCGAGACGCTGTGCGAAGAGGTCTGCGTGCGCGAAGTGGCCGAAGGCAAGCCGGTGCAGATTGGTCGCCTGCAGCGCTACGCCACCGATGTCGCCATGGCCGAAAACAAGCAGTTCTACAAGCGCCCCGAACCGACCGGCAAGACCGTCGCCGTGGTCGGCGCCGGTCCGGCCGGGCTAGCGGCCGCGCATCGGCTCGCCCGCTACGGCCACGACGTGACCATCCTGGAAGCCCGCCCGAAGGCCGGCGGCCTTAATGAATACGGTATCGCGGCCTATAAGAGCGTCGACAATTTCGCCCAAGCCGAGGTGGACTATGTCACGTCGATCGGCGGCATCGACATCCAGAACGGCAAGGCGCTCGGCCGTGATTACCAGCTGTCGGACCTGACCCGGAATTACGACGCGGTGTTCCTCGGCATGGGGCTTGCCGGCGTCAATGCCTTGCGAGCGGATGGCGAGGAGGCGCCGGGTGTCACCAATGCCGTGGAATTCATCTCGGAGCTTCGCCAGGCCAGCGATCTGGCCAGCCTGCCGGTCGGCCGGCGTGTTGTCGTCATCGGCGGCGGCATGACGGCGATAGACGCGGCGGTGCAATCGAAGCTGCTCGGGGCCGAAGAGGTGACGATCTGCTACCGGCGCGGCCCGGAGCACATGAACGCCTCCGAATTCGAGCAGGACCTGGCCGCTGCCAACGGCGTCATCATCCGGCACTGGCTGCAGCCGAAGCGGGTCATTGCCGATGGCGGCAAGGTGTCGGCGATCGAGCTCGAATACACCGCGATGGACGGCGACCGGCTCGTCGGCACCGGCGAGCGGCTGACACTGACCGCCGACCAGGTGTTCAAGGCGATCGGCCAGAGTTTTGTCCCGGCTGCGCTCAACGGCAGCGGGGCTTTGCTTGACCTGGAAGCCGGCCGCATCAAGGTCGACGCCGAAGGCCGCACCTCGCTGCCAAACGTCTGGGCCGGCGGCGACTGCATCTTTGGCGGCGACGACCTGACCGTCTCGGCCGTCGCGCAAGGCCGCGACGCGGCGGAAAGCATTCATCGGGCACTGACCTCGAACGGGAGGGCATGAGCATGGCAGACATCCGCAACAATTTCGTCGGCATCAAATCGCCGAACCCGTTCTGGCTGGCCTCGGCGCCGCCGACCGACAAGGCCTATAACGTCATCCGCGCCTTCAAGGCCGGCTGGGGCGGTGTCGTCTGGAAGACGCTCGGCGAAGAGGGTCCGCCGGTCGTCAACGTCAACGGGCCACGCTATGGCGCGATCTGGGGCGCTGATCGTCGCCTGCTTGGCCTGAACAATATCGAGTTGATCACCGATCGCGACCTGCAGGTCAATTTGCGCGAGATCAAGCAGGTCAAGATGGACTGGCCCGACCGGGCGATCGTCGTCTCGCTGATGGTGCCGTGCGAGGAGCATGCCTGGAAGGCGATCCTGCCGGTGGTCGAGGAGACCGGCGCCGATGGTATCGAGCTCAATTTCGGCTGCCCGCACGGCATGTCGGAACGCGGCATGGGTGCGGCGGTCGGTCAGGTGCCGGAATACATCGAAATGGTGGTGCGCTGGTGCAAGGCCAACACCCGCATGCCGGTCATCACCAAGCTGACGCCCAACATCACCGACATACGCAAGCCGGCACGCGCTGCGCTGTCCGGCGGCACCGATGCGGTGTCGCTGATCAACACCATCAATTCGATCACCGGCGTCAATCTCGACAATTTCGCACCGGAGCCGACCATCGACGGCAAGGGTTCGCATGGCGGCTATTGCGGTCCGGCGGTGAAGCCGATCGCGATGAACATGGTGGCCGAGATCGCGCGCGACCCGGAAACGCATGGCCTGCCGATCTCCGGTATCGGCGGCATCACCACCTGGCGCGACGCCGCCGAGTTCATGGCGCTCGGCGCCGGCAATGTGCAGGTGTGCACGGCGGCAATGACCTATGGCTTCAAGATCGTGCAGGAGATGATCGCCGGCCTGGAAAACTGGATGGACGAGAAGGGCCATGCCTCGCTCGACGACATCGTCGGCCGCGCCACGCCCAACGTCACCGACTGGCAGTATCTCAACCTCAACTATATCGCCAAGGCGCATATCGACCAGGACGCCTGTATCAAATGCGGCCGCTGCCACATCGCCTGCGAGGACACCTCGCACCAGGCGATCACCAGCATGGTGGACGGCGTCAGGCATTTCGAGGTGATCGAGGCCGAATGCGTCGGCTGCAATCTCTGCGTCAATGTCTGCCCGGTCGAGAACTGCATCACCATGGAGCCGCTGGCGGTCGGCGTGATGGACCAGCGCACCGGCAAGCCGGTGTCACCGATCTACGCCAACTGGACGACGCATCCGAACAACCCGATGGCCAAGGTGGCGGCGGAATAGCATTGCGAAAAAAAAGCGGCGTTCACGGGCGCCGCTTTTTTAATTTCCCTATTGCGGATAAAGATTATCCACGATAATCTATATCCATGACTAGGAGAGCGAAATGAAGCTGGGTGAGGGCGTCGAAGCGGCCATCCACTGCGCCGCGATGCTTGCTGGCGTTGATGGCGCCGCGACCATGCCGGGTGCTGCCATGGCGGAAGCGTTCGGGCTGTCGCCGAGCTATCTCCTCAAGCATCTCAACATGCTGACGGTGTCGGGCATTCTGGAATCGGTTCCGGGGCCGTCCGGCGGCTACCGGCTGGCGCGGCCGGCGGAACGCATTACGCTGCTCGATATCGTGTTGGCCGTCGAAGGGCGAGAACCGGCCTTTCGCTGCGCCGAAATCCGCCAGCGCGGCCCCGCCAGGCTCGATGCCTCGGTTTATGTCAAACCCTGCGGCATCAAGGTGGCGATGCTGAAGGCCGAGCGTGCCTACCGCGCAGCGCTCGCCGACGCCCGGTTGTCCGACATCGTTGCAGAATACACGGCCGATGCCGATCCCCGTTCGGTCGCCGCCAACTGCGCCTTCGTCGAGCGCCATCAGCGTCCGCAGAAATCAAGTTCAACCAAGCAAGCATGAAAGGCTAAAAACGATGAAAGAGAGGCTGCAATTTTTCGGCGCGGCGCCGGAGATCATGAAGGCGGTGTCGGCGCTCAACAAGGCAGTCGACGAATGCGGGCTCGAAAAAAGCCTGTTGCATCTGATCAAGCTCAGGGCGTCGCAGATCAACGGCTGCTCGTATTGCGTCGAGATGCACAGCCGCGAGGCGCGCCACGACGGCGAGAGCGAGCAGCGGCTCTATCTCGTCTCCGCCTGGAAGGAATCGCCGCTATTTTCAGAGCGCGAACGCGCAGCCTTTGCCTGGACCGACGCGCTGACCAGGATCGCCGACAACGGTGTTTCGGACGAACTCTACGCAAGGACGCTCGAGCATTTTTCGGAGCAGGAGTTGGTCAAGCTGTCGGTTGCACTCGGCATGATCAACACCTGGAACCGACTTTGCGTTCCGTTCCATGCAATCCATCCGATGCCGGCGGTCATGGCCGCTTGAGCATGGACCAGGCGCGCGGCCTGCGTCGTGCGCCTCTTTTCTGCCCAAGGACCAACAGCATGTTTTCAAGCTTTGATAGTGAGATTCTATTCGCGGCCCGCCTGCTGCTCGGCGGCGCCTTTGTCTTTGCCGGCCTGCGCAACATCCAGAACGCGGCGTTCCTGACCCAATTGATGACGACGCGCGGCGTGCCGCAGGCGCGGCTGGTGCTCTGGCTGGGGATCGTCCTGCAGACCGTCACCGGAGCACTGGTGATCGCGGGCATCTGGACCGCTGCCGCCGCTCTGTGCCTGGTGTTGTTCCTTGTCGTTGCTACGCCGATGTTCCATAATTTCTGGGATCATCAGGGTCCCGAGCGCGCGTCCCGCATCAATGGCTTTGTCGGCAACGTCGCGCTGACCGGAGGATTTCTGGCGCTGATCGCGCAGTCGCTTTGAAAGCGATTGCCGCGTAGATGTAGCCGCGTTACGCCGCATACCGCAAGCCGCCGTCGCAGGTCAGGATCTGGCCGGTGACGAAGCTGTTCGAAACCAGGAACGCGATCGCCTCAGCAACGTCCTCGGCGCGGCCGATGCGGCCGACCGGCGTCTTGCCTGCATAATCGGCAAATACCGCATGGCGCTGTTCATCAGGCAAAAAATCCCACCAGGGCGTGTCAATGACGCCCGGCGCCACGACATTGACGCGTAACGGCTTCAGCTCCATTGCCAGGATCGGCACCACGGTCAGCAGCATGCCGTTGACGGCGGCGATGCCGGCGACACCCGGCGCCGACAATTGCGCCGACACCGCCGAGATGAAAGTCACCGAGCCGCCCTTGTTCAGCGTCGGCAAGGCGGCCTGCAGGCAGGAGAGCTGCGGCCGGACCTTCTCGTCGACGCCGCCGCCGATGTCGGTCAGGTCAAGCGTTTCGAACGGGCCGAGCCCCTTGCCGCCGCTGGCGGCCAGCACCAGGTGATCGAAAGGGCCGAGATCGCTGAAAAACCGGCGAACCTCGTCCGGCTTCGCGGCATCGAAGGCAGCTTTTCCGACCGCGCCGCCAAGGCTTTGCCCTGCGTTGTCGAGCCTTTCCCGGTTGCGCCCGGTGATCGTCACCTTCATGCCCGGACCAAGCAGCTTTTTCGCGGTGGCGAGGCCGATGCCGGAGGAGCCGCCGACGACCACAGTGTGCTGCGCTTTCTCGATCATGAATTTTCTCTCTTCGATGTTGCGGAAGCCGGTGCGAGCCCGACAAGACCGAGGCTCAATTCCCGCAATCGACGTCGTGCCTTAGCGTCATAGGCTTGCGCATCGGCGCGGGATTCCCTCTGGCCGTCGAAATAGAGGCCGCTCCGCCCTTCGAGCGCCGGCGATGTGGCGAGATTGATGATGGCTTCGGCGCCGGTTTGGACCGAGCTCCAGGGTGTGACGCCCGCCTGCCGCACCATCGTGGTGTTCATGTAGCTTGCCGGATGCAGGCTGTTGACCGTGACGCCGGTGCCGTTCAGCTGCTCCGCCAGATCGATGGTGAACATGATCTGCGCCAGCTTGCTCTGGCAGTAGGCACGGATGCCGTCATAGGAGCGGGTCAGCATGACATCGTCGAAATCGATCGCCTGCTGGCCTGCCGAGGCGACGTTGACGATGCGCGCCGGCGCGCTGGCCTTGAGCAGCGGCAGCAGCTCCGTGGTGAGCAGGAAGCCGGCGAGATAGTTGACGGCAAAGCGCAGTTCGTAGCTGTCGGCGCTGACCTGTCGTTTGGCGTTGGGGCCGGCGGTGCCGACGCCGGCATTGTTGATGAGGACATCGAGTCGGCCCGTGCGGGCGCGAACAGCCTCGGCGAGGCGGCGGACCTCGGCCAGGGAGGAGAGATCGGCCACGAGCAACTCGGCTTTGCCGCCGGCGGCTTCGATCTCGGCCACGATCGCCTTGCCCCTGGTCGCGTCGCGGCCATGCACCAGGATGCGGGCGCCGCCGGCGCCGAGCCTTTGCGCGACGACACGGCCGACGCCGTCGGTCGACCCGGTGATGAGGATTGTCTTGTCTTTCAGTTCCATGTTCAGAGCCTCCATCTCATCGCTTTGAGCGGAAAGATGGGGCACCAGCCACTTGCCAAACAGTTCAAACTTTATCCTGGTATCGGTACTGCTATAATAGCGGCCATGGATTCCACCGCGCATTCCGCCGAAGACAGCCGCCGCCGCGAGCTCGGCGCCTTCCTGCGTTCGCGGCGCGAAAGGCTGACGCCTTCGGCCACCGGCATCTCGACCGGCTTACGCCGGCGCACGCCCGGGCTGCGGCGCGAGGAGGTGGCGATGATCGCCGGCGTCGGCACGACCTGGTACACCTGGCTGGAGCAGGGCCGCGACGTTCGGCCGTCGGTGGAAGTGCTGACCGCACTCAGCCAGGCGCTGCGCCTGGACGCGGCTGAGCAACGGCATCTGTTTATTCTCGCCGGCCGGCCGCAGCCGGAGCGTCGCGTCGACGCGCCGGAAAAGATCGACGGCCCCTTGCTGCACATGCTGCAGAGCCTGGTCCTGCAGCCGGCCTATGTCGTCGGGCGGCGCTGGGATGTGCTGGCCTGGAACCCGGCGGCGGCAGCCGTGTTCGGCGATTATGGCCTGCTGGAGGGCGATGCCCGCAACATCGTCCATATGGTTTTCACCAGCCCGCAGCATCGGCGCCTGCTCGTCGACTGGGAGGAACTGGCGCGCGCCGTGCTGGCGTCATTCCGGGCGGAAAGCGCGAAGTATGTCGGCGATCCGGATTTCGAGCGGTTGATTGCGCTGATGACGCGTTCAAGCCCGGAGTTCCGCGCCTGGTGGCCGCTGCGCGATGTGGCCCGCAACCTATCGGGTGTGAAGCATGTCAGGCATCCGATAGCGGGCGCCATGGCGTTCGAACATATGAGCCTGTCGATCGACGACGGCTCGGACATGAAGCTGATCGTCTACACGCCGCTCGCCGAGCAGAACTCGATCGCCAAGCTGCAGAAGCTGCTCGATGCGCTGCCGGCCGCGCGGCGCAGCGCGTGAACCATCAAGGCTAGTCTTTCGGCTTCAGCCCGTCGATGAACAGTTGCTCGAGAAACCTTGCGGCATCCTCGAAGCGGCCGTCGCCGCCGCGGTCGGGGCCGAGCACGGCGCGGACCTGGACGTCGAAATCGGCATAATGCTGCGTCGTCGCCCAGATCGAGAAGATCAGGTGCCAGGGGTCGGTGCGGGCAATCTTGCCGGCGCGCATCCAGCCCTTGATGACGTTGGCTTTCTCGTCGACCAGCGTCTTCAACTCACCTTCCAGCATCGGCATGATGCGCGGCGCGCCCTGCAGGATCTCATTAGCGAATAGCCGGCTCTCGCGCGGGAAATCGCGCGCCATTTCGAGCTTGCGCCTGATGTAGTTGCGCAGTTCAGTCAGCGGATCGCCAATGTCGTCGAGTTCGCGCAGCGGCGCCAGCCAGGTGTCGAGAAGCCGTTGCATCAGCGTCTCGTGGATGTCCTCCTTGCGGCGGAAATAATAGAGCAGGTTCGGCTTCGACATGCCGGCGGCTTCGGCGATCTGGTCGATGGTCGAACCGCGAAAACCGTTGGTGGAGAAGACTTCGAGCGCCGCCTCCAGAATGAGCTCGCGCTTTTCCAGCTGGATGCGGGTGCGGCGTGGAGCGGAGCTTTCGACCACCCCCGTCACCTCGAACAACCTTCGCTGTGAGGAGCGTCTGGACCAATTCTCTGGACCAGTTTTTCCCCGCCCTGTGGAGCGCACTTCGAAAGCCGCATTTCCGCTAGTAATCCCTTGACCGCTGATAAGGCGGTGCTAACGTTTGTCCAACCGGTCAAAAATTTGCGTAGCACGAAAACGCAGCAAAGACCAAGTGTTGGAAAGACCAAGCGTTAGCCGCACCGAAACAGGTTACAAGGGGAAGTCTTGGTCATGTCCAACCGGCTGAAAGTCACGCCGAACGATCTCAGCGCATTCTGGATGCCGTTCACGGCAAACCGGCAGTTCAAGCAGGCGCCGCGCATGATGGTGTCGGCCAAGGACATGCATTACACGACCAGCGACGGGCGCAAGGTTCTCGACGGCACCGCCGGCCTGTGGTGCGTCAATGCCGGCCACTGCCGCCCGAAGATCACCGAGGCGATCCAGAGCCAAGCGGCAGAGCTCGACTATGCGCCGGCCTTCCAGATGGGCCACCCGATCGTGTTCGAGCTGGCCAATCGCCTGGTCGACATCGCCCCGAAGGGCATGGACCATGTGTTCTTCACCAATTCCGGCTCGGAATCAGTCGAGACGGCGCTGAAGATGGCGATCGCCTATCACCGCGTAAAAGGCGAGGGCTCGCGCACCCGGCTGATCGGCCGCGAGCGCGGCTATCACGGCGTCAATTTCGGCGGCATCTCGGTCGGCGGCATCGTCACCAACCGCAAGATGTTTGGCACGCTGCTCGGCGGCGTAGATCACATGCCACACACGCATTTGCCGGAAAGGAACTCCTTCACGAAAGGCGTGCCCGAGCATGGCGCGGAACTGGCCAACGAGCTGGAACGCATCGTCGCCTTGCACGACGCGTCGACCATCGCCGCAGTCATCGTCGAACCGGTTGCCGGTTCCACCGGCGTCATCCTGCCGCCGAAGGGCTATCTGCAGAAGCTGCGCGAGATCTGCACCAAGCACGGCATCTTGCTGATCTTCGACGAGGTCATCACCGGTTTTGGCCGCCTCGGCACGCCGTTTGCCGCCGACTATTTCGGTGTCACCCCGGATATCATGACGACGGCCAAGGGCGTCTCCAATGGCGTCATCCCGATGGGCGCGGTGTTCGTCAAGAAGGAAATCCACGACGCCTTCATGACCGGGCCCGAGCATATGATTGAGTTCTTCCACGGCTACACCTATTCGGGCAATCCGATCGCCTGCGCGGCGGCGCTGGGCACACTCGACACCTACAAGGAAGAGGGGCTGCTGACGCGCGGCGAGGAACTGGCGCCGTACTGGGAGGACGCGCTGCACTCGCTGAAGGGCGAACCGAACGTCATCGACATCCGCAACATCGGCCTGATCGGCGCGATCGAGCTGGCGCCGATCGCAGGCCAGCCGACGAAGCGCGCCTTCTCGGCTTTCGTCAAGGCGTTCGAGCGCGGTGCGCTGATCCGCACCACCGGCGACATCATCGCTCTGTCGCCACCGCTCATCATTACCAAGGGCCAGATCAACGAATTGATCGACCATGTGCGCGAAGTGCTGAGGGCGGTGGACTAGATGCTCCCCAACATGTAGGGCGACGACGGGAACCGTCGTCCTAATGTGAGTAAATGAGAGGAACTTGAATGGCCGCCCCCGGCGAGAATCTGCGAATCAATTCAGACCGTTTGTGGGATTCGATAATGGAGATGGCGAAGATCGGCCCCGGCATTGCCGGCGGCAATAATCGCCAGACCGTTACCGACGAGGATGGCGAAGGGCGGCATCTGTTCAAGCGCTGGTGCGATGAGGCGGGGCTCGAAATGGGCGTCGACGAGATGGGCACGATGTTTGCCCGTCGCGAAGGCACCGACCCCAGCCTGCCGCCGGTGTATGTCGGCAGCCATCTCGATACGCAGCCGACCGGCGGCAAGTATGACGGCGTGCTCGGCGTGCTCGGCGGCCTGGAGGTTGTGCGCTCGCTCGACGATCTCGGCATCAAGACCAAGCACCCGATCGTCGTCACCAACTGGACCAACGAGGAAGGCGCGCGCTTTGCGCCGGCGATGATGGCGTCCGGGGTATTCGCCGGCGTGCTCGATCAGGCCGAAATCTATTCGCATGTCGACAAGGACGGCAAGAAATTCGGCGAGGAGCTCGAACGGATCGGCTGGAAGGGCACCGAGAAAGTCGGTGAGCGCAAGATCCACGCCTTCTTCGAATTGCATATCGAGCAGGGCCCGATCCTCGAGGACGAGGGCATCGACATTGGCGTCGTCACCCATGGCCAGGGACTGAAATGGCTGCAGGTGACGCTGACCGGCAGGGAGGCGCATACCGGCTCGACGCCGATGCCGAAGCGGCGCAATGCCGGGCTCGGCATGGCGCGGGTGATCGAGTTGGTGCACGAGATCGCCATGGACTACCAGCCGGACGCCGTTGGCGCGGTCGGCCATATGGAGGTCTATCCGAACTCGCGCAACATCATCGCCGGTCGCACCGTCTTCACCATCGACATCCGCTCACCGGAAAAGGAAGTGCTGGACGCCATGGACGGCCGCATCCGGGAAGGCATCGACACGATCTGCGAGGCGCTCGACATTAAATATCAAATCGAGCAGGTCGGCCATTTCGATCCGGTCACTTTCGACGCGGGCTGCGTCAAGGCGGTGCGGGATGCGGCGGAGCGCCTGGGATATACGCATCGCAACATCGTCTCCGGCGCCGGCCACGACGCCTGCTGGATCAACCGCGTCGCACCGACGGCGATGGTGATGTGTCCCTGCGTCGACGGGCTCAGCCACAACGAGGCCGAGGAGATCACCAAGGAATGGGCAACGGCCGGCGCCGACGTGCTGTTCCACGCGGTGGTCGATACGGCGGTGATTGTCGAATGATGGGATAGCTGCCACCTCGCAACGCCGCTCGCAAGAAGCGCGAAAAGAATAAGGGAACAAGAAAATGTCCAAAGTCATCAAGAATGGCACCATCGTCACCGCGGACCGGACATGGAAGGCCGATGTGCTGTTCAGGCACGGCAAGATCGTCGGCATCGGGCCGGATCTGCATGGCGACCATGAGTTCGACGCCAGCGGCTGCTATGTCATGCCGGGCGGCATCGACCCGCATACCCACCTCGAAATGCCGTTCATGGGCACCTATTCGGCCGATGATTTCGAGAGCGGCACCCGCGCCGCGCTCGCCGGCGGCACGACGATGGTCGTCGATTTCTGCCTGCCCGCGCCGCAGCAGTCGCTGCTCGAGGCCTTGCAGATGTGGGACAACAAGACTTCGAAGGCTTCCTGCGATTATTCCTTCCACATGGCGATCACCTGGTGGGGCAAGCAGGTGTTCGACGAGATGGCCACCGTCGTTGACAGGGGCATCACCTCGTTCAAGCATTTCATGGCCTACAAGGGTGCGCTGATGGTCGATGACGACGAGCTGTATTCGTCGTTCCAGCGCTGTGCCGATCTTGGCGCGCTGCCGCTGGTCCATGCCGAGAATGGCGACGTGGTGGCGGCACTGTCGCAGAAGCTGCTGGCGGCGGGCAATAGTGGTCCGGAGGGACACGCCTATTCGCGCCCGCCGGAAGTCGAAGGCGAGGCGACCAATCGTGCCATCATGATCGCCGACATGGCCGGCGTGCCGCTCTATGTCGTGCATGTCTCCTGCGAGCAGGCCCACGAGGCCATCCGCCGGGCGCGCCAGAAAGGCATGCGGGTATTCGGCGAGCCGCTGGTCCAGCACCTGACGCTGGACGAGAGCGAATATTTCAACAAGGACTGGGACCATGCGGCGCGGCGCGTTATGAGCCCGCCCTTCCGCAACAAATGGCATCAGGATTCGCTGTGGGCCGGCCTGCAGGCTGGGTCACTGCAAGTGGTGGCGACCGACCATTGTGCCTTCACCACCAAGCAGAAGCGCAACGGCGTCGGCGACTTCACCAAGATCCCGAATGGCACGGGCGGGCTCGAGGATCGTTTGCCGGTGCTGTGGACGACCGGCGTCAACACCGGCCGGCTGACGATGAACGAGTTCGTCGCGGTGACCTCGACCAACATCGCCAAGATCCTCAACATGTACCCGAAGAAGGGCGCCATCGTCGAAGGCGCGGACGCCGACATCCTTGTCTGGGACCCGAAGCGCAAGAAGAAAATCACGGCCAAGAAGCAGCAGTCGGTCATCGACTACAACGTCTTCGAAGGTTTCGAGGTGACCGGCCTGCCACGCTACGTCTTCTCGCGCGGCGAACTGTCGATCGAGGAAAACGAGGTTAAGGCAAAGCCCGGCCATGGCGAGTTCGTCGCTCGCGAGCCGAACGCGGCGGTCAACCGGGCACTGTCGACCTGGAAGGAAATTTCCGCGCCGCGCAAGGTGGAGCGTACAGGCATCCCGGCGACGGGCGTTTGAGCTTGGCGAGCCACGGAGCGATCATCTCAATGGCCGCGGTGATCCTTGCCTCCGGGCCGGCGGCGGACGTCCTTGCCGGCTCCTTTGGCAATGAGGTCGGTTGCGCTGGTGTACGGCTCGGTTATCAGGACCGCGACGATTATGTCGTGCTGACCGCCGAGGGCGTCGAAACCTATGGCAGCGGCTGCGAGTTCGCACAGCCATTGACGACGACGCCTGGCACCCAGTTGTTGAGCTCCACCTGTTTCGCCGAGGGCGAGGAGGGGACGACCACAGATGTCGTCAAGGTCATCAACAAAGGAGGGGACGGTTTCTTCGTGACCATTCCCGGCCTTGAGGAGATAGGGCCGCTGAAATCATGTTCGTGACGGTGCCGATGACGGCCGCCGCCTCGACCCAGTCCTCAGGCGACCAACCCGTCCAGTTCCGGCAGCAGGACGACGCTTTCCTGTTCGTTGGGATCGGTGCGGGCAATAACCGCCGAGGCGGGGCTGTCGCTCAGATTGGCCGGCAGATGCGGCACACCGGGGGGAATATAGAAAAGATCGCCGGCCTTGACCACGATATGCTGTTCGAGCCGGTCGCCATACCAGGTATGGACTTCGCCGGAGAGCACATAGATCGCGGTTTCATGGTTTTCGTGCATATGCGCCTTGGCGCGGGCGCCCGGAGGCATGGTCAGCAGATGCATGCAGATACCGGAGGAGCCGACTGTTTCGGCGGCGATACCGGCGAAATAGCTCAGGCCCTGCTTGCCTTCATAAGAGCTTTCAGGGCGGATAAGATGGCACGTCGGTTTGGGCGACATCGGGGCAACTCCGGGCGTCTATCTGATGGGACAAGGGCACGTAGAACTGGGGCGCGTAGAACTGGCGCGAGTAGGACTGGGCGAGTGGAAAGCAACATCGGGGTAAAATCAATCGGATTCCGGCCGGTGGCGCAGTGGCCGGAAGCGACAGGCTACGGCCGATGACGGGAGCATCGCCAGCCGTTGTTTCGGCAAGCAAGCTTGGCCTGACCTTCCAGACCAATGACGGTCCGGTGCAGGCGCTGTCGAATGTCGACCTGACCATCGGCAAGGGCGAATTCGTGTCCTTCATCGGGCCCTCCGGCTGCGGCAAGACGACCTTGCTGCGCGTCATCGCCGATCTGGAGAAGCCGACATCGGGAGCCATTTCCGTCAACGGCATGACGCCCGAGCAGGCGCGCCAGCGCCGCGCCTATGGCTATGTCTTCCAGGCGGCCGCACTTTATCCGTGGCGCACGATCGAGCGCAATGTGGCGCTGCCGCTGGAGATCATGGGCCTGTCCAGGGCGGAGCAGGCGGCGCGCATCAAGCGAACCCTCGACCTCGTCAACCTCAGCGGCTTCGAGAAGAAATACCCCTGGCAGCTTTCGGGCGGCATGCAGCAGCGCGCCTCGATCGCACGGGCGCTCGCCTTCGATGCCGACCTTTTGTTGATGGACGAACCGTTCGGCGCGCTGGACGAGATCGTGCGCGACCACCTCAACGAACAACTGCTGGAGCTTTGGGAGCGGACCAACAAGACCATCTGCTTCGTCACCCATTCGATCCCCGAGGCGGTCTATCTGTCGACGCGCATCATCGTCATGTCGCCGCGCCCGGGGCGTGTCAGCGATGTCATAGAATCGACGCTGCCGAAGAAGCGGCCGCTCGATATCCGCGAGACGCCGGAGTTCCTGGCCATCGCGGCACGGGTGCGCGACGGGCTGAGGGCAGGGCACAGCTATGATGATTGAGCGGGATGAGGGTCCTCCTCTCCCCGACGGGGAGAGGGTGGCCGGAGCGAAGCGGAGGTCGGGTGAGGGGGCGGCGCCAACAGATCCAACTAAAAGAAATGTTGGGGCAACCGCTCGTGCCCGAAAGCTCCGGTTTGACGAGACCGAGGCTGAGTACCGGCTTTGGGGGGAACTGAGAGGACGTCATCTCAACGGCTACAAATTTGTGAGGCAGGTGCCGCTTGGCCTTTTCATCGCGGACTTCGTTTGTCGCGAGAAGGGTCTGATTGTTGAAGTCGACGGCAGTCAGCATGCGGATTCTCCAACCGATACGGCGAGAACTGCTTGGCTGAATGGCTATGGCTATTCCGTTCTTCGGTTCTGGAACCATGAAGTTCTGGCCGAACGTCGAGCGGTCCTTGATACGATATTGGCTTGCCTCGACGGAAAGATTTCTACCCCCTCACCCGGCCTCCGCTTCGCTCCGGCCACCCTCTCCCCGTTGGGGAGAGGAGGGCGCCAAGCGCCCGAGGATCGCTAGATGGACTCGTTTCGCGACAAGATCGTTCCCGTGACCTCGATCCTCCTGGGCGTGGTCGTCGTCTGGTACGTCATGGCCGTTGTCCTCAACGCGCCGTTCCAGCGCGATCTCGACCGCCGCGCCAATTTGACACCGGGCATTGTGGAATTCATCGGCAAGACGCTGGCACAACCGAAGCCGACGCTACCGGCGCCACACCAGGTGGCGGTGAATTTTTTCGAAAACACCTTTTTGCGCAGCATCACCTCGAACCGCAGCCTTGTCTACAATGCCTGGGTGACGCTGTCGTCGACGCTGCTCGGCTTTGCCTTCGGCACGGCGCTCGGCATCGTCATCGCCGTCGGCATCGTGCATGTGGCGACGCTCGACCGCAGCATGATGCCGTGGATCATCGCCTCGCAGACCATTCCGATCCTGGCGGTGGCGCCGATGATCATTGTCGTGCTGGCGGCGGTCGGCATCACCGGGCTGATCCCGAAAGCGCTGATCTCGACCTATCTGTCGTTCTTCCCGGTGGCGGTTGGCATGGTGAAGGGGCTGCGCTCGCCCGAGCTCACCCATCTCGACCTGATGCATACCTATAATGCCAGTCCCTCGCAGACCTTCTGGAAATTGCGGGTGCCGGCCTCGGTGCCGTTCCTGTTCACCTCGATGAAGGTGGCGGTGGCCGCCAGCCTCGTCGGCGCCATTGTCGGCGAGCTGCCGACCGGCGCCATCGCCGGCATCGGGGCCAAATTGCTCGCCGGCGCCTACTACAGCCAGACGATCGACATCTGGTCGGCGCTGGTCGCCGGCTCGGTGGTGGCGGCGCTGCTGGTTATGCTGGTCGGCATTGCTGGGCGCCTTGTTGACCGCGCCATGGGCGGGAGGCCGGCATGAGCTCGCTCCTGAGCCTTTCCTCAATCACCCCCCGATCCTGGCAAGGATATGCCGCGCTTATCCTGCTTGTCGGCGCGCTGCTTCTTTGGCCGCTCGTCAGTGCTACGCCCGGTTACGGCATGGCGACTACGGTTTTGATTTTCATTTTGCTGCTCATGGCAATCGAGGCCGACAACTTTCCACCGATGATCGGGGTGGTGTTGCTGTTCCTTGGCGCGCACGGCGCGGCGTGGATGTTGCTCGCCGGCATAACCGGCAATGAGGGCAGCGCTCGTGGCTCCTTCTATCTGCTGCTCGTCGCGGCGTGGTTTTTGGCCTGGCGCTGCGTAACGGTCTTGTCGTCGGTTCGCCCGACGTCGCGCTGGGCGTCAACCGCCTTGCGCCTGATCATTCCAGCCATCTTCGGCGCTTGGATCCTGATCATCTGGGAGGCGGTGACGCGTGGCGCCGGCATTCCCTTCATCCTGTTGCCGCCGCCAAGCGCCATCGGTGCACGCATCGTCGGCTCGCTGCCGGTGCTGGGGGCCGATGTCAGGCAGACCATCTTCAAGGCGGTGATCTTCGGCTATGTCGTGGGCAGCAGCGCCGGCTTCCTCGTTGCCATCGCCGCCGACCGTGTGCCGTTCCTGCGGCGCGGGCTTTTGCCGATCGGCAATATGGTGTCGGCGCTGCCGATCATCGGCGTCGCGCCGATCATGGTCATGTGGTTCGGCTTCGACTGGCAATCCAAGGCAGCCGTGGTCATAATCATGACCTTCTTCCCGATGCTGGTGAACACCGTCGCCGGGCTTACCGCCTCCGGCCATATGGAGCGCGACCTGATGCGCACCTATGCCTCGAGCTACTGGCAGACGCTGTTCAAGCTGCGGCTGCCGGCGGCGGCACCGTTCATCTTCAATGCGTTGAAGATCAATTCGACGCTGGCGCTGATCGGCGCCATCGTCGCCGAGTTCTTCGGCACGCCGGTGGTCGGCATGGGATTCCGCATTTCGACGGAAGTCGGGCGGATGAACATCGACATGGTGTGGGCCGAAATCGCAGTTGCAGCACTTGCGGGTTCGGTCTTTTATGGCGTGGTCGCTCTTTTCGAGAGAGCAATCACGTTTTGGCATCCCTCTGTCCGTGGTGGATAGGGGCGGTGGGTTTAGGGCGCTAACTTCAGAGGGTAAAAACATGAAAAGACTTGTTGTTTCGATGCTGGCCGGCGCGATGTCGCTTGCCGCGTTTCAGGCGATGGCCGCGGATAAGGTGACGCTGCAGCTGAAATGGGTCACGCAGGCACAGTTCGCCGGCTATTATGTCGCCAAGGCCAAGGGCTTCTATGACGCCGAAGGCCTCGACGTCGACATCAAGCCCGGCGGCCCGGACATCGCACCCGAGCAGGTCATTGCCGGCGGCGGCGCCGACGTCATCGTCGATTGGATGGGCGGCGCGCTGGCTGCACGCGAAAAGGGCGTGCCGCTGGTCAACATCGCCCAGCCGTTCAAGAAGGCCGGCATGGAGCTGGTCTGCCCGAAGGACGGCCCGATCAAGACGGAAGCCGACTTCAAGGGCCACACGCTCGGCGTCTGGTTCTTCGGCAACGAGTATCCGTTCTATGCCTGGATGAACAAGCTTGGCCTCAAGACCGACGGCGGGCCGGACGGCGTCACCGTGCTCAAGCAGAGCTTTGACGTGCAGCCGCTGATCCAGAAGCAGGCGGATTGCATTTCGGTCATGACCTATAACGAATACTGGCAGCTCATCGACGCCGGCTACAAGCCGGAAGAGCTGACTGTCTTCAACTATTCCGCCATGGGCAACGATCTGCTCGAAGACGGGCTCTATGCATTGGAGGACAAGCTCAAGGATCCGGCCTTCGAGGACAAGATGGTGCGTTTCGTGCGCGCTTCGATGAAGGGTTGGAAATACGCCGTCGACAATTCCGACGAGGCGGCCGGCATCGTCATGGACAATGGCGGCCAGGACGAGAACCACCAGAAGCGGATGATGGGCGAAGTCGCCAAGCTGATCGACAATGCCGATGGCAAGCTCGATCCGGCGACGTACGAGCGCACCGCGAAGGCGCTGCTCGACCAGAAGATCATCAGCAAGGAGCCTACCGGCGCCTACACGACCGCGATCACCGACAAGGCCATCAAATAGGGGCTGTCAAACCGGCTCCGTTGGAAACCGAAAGGGGCGGGCGACCGCCCCTTTTTAGTGGGATGTAAAATGAACGTTACCGGTGGAAACATCCGCTCGCAAAATCGTTGTGCCGGTGCATCCGCCTCAAGGGTGTCACAACGGAGGTTTCCATGCGCATCCAGTCCTTCACGCCGATGCTTTCGGCGCTGGCCATTTCTGCAGCCATCTTCTCTGCTTCACCGGCCCTGGCCGAAACTATAAAGATGACGGCGACGCTCGATGGTGCTCAGCAGAACCCGCCCGTCACCACGAAGGGCAAGGGCACCGCCACGCTCAGATTCAACACCGCCACCAAGAAACTCAGCTGGACGGTGAGATATTCCGGCCTCAGCGGGCCGGCGAAGGCCGCACACATTCACGGCCCGGCGGCAGAGGGTCAAAACGCCGATCCAGTGGTGCCGTTCGAAGGCAAGCTGAAGAGCCCGATCAAGGGTTCGGCGACATTGACCGATGCCCAGGCCACCGATCTTGAGGCGGGCAAATATTACGTCAACATCCACACCGCGGCCCACGCCGACGGCGAGATCCGCGGCCAGATCGAAAAGGTCAAATAGGCACATCAAGACGACAAAAACAGGGCAACCACCCTGTTTGTCAGGCCTTGTCGCGAATCTGGGTCATCGTGCGGGTCGGCGTGATGGCTTCGGGGTCGAGCCTGATCTCGACGATCGACGGCTTGCCGCTAGCACGGGCGCGCTCGAAGGCCGCCGCGAAGTCGGCGGTCTTTTCCACCGTCTCGCCATGGCCGCCATAGGCACGGGCCAAAGCAGCAAAGTCGGGGTTTTTCAGATCGGTGGCGACGACACGGCCGGGATATTCGCGCTCCTGATGCATGCGGATGGTGCCATAAATGCCGTTGTTGACTACGATGACGATGATCGGCAATCCGTATTGTACGGCGGTGGCGAATTCCTGCCCGTTCATCAGGAAACAGCCGTCGCCGGCGAAGGCGATCACGTCGCGGTCGGGGAAAAGCTGTTTGGCGGCGACCGCCGCCGGCGTGCCGTAGCCCATCGAGCCGGATGTGGGTGCTGCCTGCGTGCCGAAACGCCGGAAGCGATGGTAGCGATGCACCCAGGTGGCGTAGTTGCCGGCGCCATTGGTGAGGATGGCGTCGTCCGGCAGCATCGTTTCGAGATAATTCATGATCGGCCCCATCTGCACGGCGCCGGGGCCGCTCTCCGGAGGCGTCGACCAGTCGAGATAGGCGGTGTGCAGCTTCGCTGCCTCCGCCGCCCACACCGGCGTTGCGGCCGGCTTGCGTTTGGCAAAGGCTTCGACGAAAGCGGCAGGCGAGGTATTGATCGCCAGCGCCGGCCGGTAGACGCGGCCGAGCTCGCCGGCGTCGGCATGGATATGGACCAGCGTCTGGTCGGGGTAGGGGCTCTTCAGCAGCGTGTAGTCGGATGACGGCATCTCGCCCATGCGGCCGCCGATCAGCAGCACAAGGTCGGCCTGCTTGATGGCGGTTGCCACTTTGGGATTGATGCCGATGCCGACATCGCCGGCATAGTTCGCGTGGAGATGGTCGAACAGCATCTGGCGGCGGAAGGAGCAGCCGACCGGCAGCGACCAGGCTTCGGCTATCGTCCGCATCCGTGCAACGGCCTGCGCATCCCAGCGCGTACCGCCAAGGATGACGAACGGCCGCTTTGCCTTGTTGAGCAGCTCGTCCAGCGCGTCGAGCTCGGCTTCGCCAGGCCGCGTCTCGACAGGGGTGTAATGCCGGGCTTCCGGTGCCTCGGCAAGGCTGGTCAGCATGTCCTCGGGCAGCGAGATGACGACCGGGCCCGGGCGGCCGGACGTCGCCACTGCAAATGCCCGTGTGACGAATTCGGGGATGCGCGCGGCGTCGTCGATCTCGACCACCCATTTGGCGATATCGCCGAAGAACCTGACATAGTCGACCTCCTGGAAGGCCTCGCGCCCCTTGGCGTGGCTGGCGACCTGGCCGATGAACAGGATGAGGGGGACCGAATCCTGCATGGCGATGTGGATGCCGGCCGAGGCATTGGTGGCGCCTGGGCCGCGGGTGACGAAGCAGATGCCGGGCCTGCCGGTCAGGCGGCCATGGCAGTCGGCCATCATTGCGGCACCGCCCTCCTGGCGGCAGACGATGGTGCGGATTGGCGAATCATGCAGCGCGTCGAGCACCGCCAGATAGGATTCGCCGGGCACGCAATAGATACGGTCCGTTCCGTTGGCTTCGAGCGCATCGACGATGAGTTGTCCGCCAGTCTTCATTTTCCTGACCTCTCCAGTTCGGCAAGGATTTCTTCGGTGTGTTCGCCGAGACGCGGCGACGGCCGTTCATAGACCAGCGGCGTGCCGGACATGACCATCGGCGCGCGCACCGAGGGCAAGAGATTGCCATGGCCGTCATCGAGGTCGAGCCGCATGCCGCGCGCGATGGTCTGCGGGTCGGCAAACATCTGGCCGATATTGTTGATCGGGCTGGCCGGCACGCCGGCTGTCTCCAGCTTGGCCAGCAGCGGGTCGCGATCGAAGACCTTCAGCGCCTCGACCATGTGCTCGCGCAGCTTTGCCCGGTTGGCGACGCGGGCGGGATTGGTGGCGAAGTCAGGGTTCGAAGCCAGCTCATCGAGGCCGACGGCAGCGCAAAACTTTGCGAATTGGCCGTCATTGCCGACCGCCAGGATGATGTGGCCATCTTTCACCGGCACCACCTCGTAGGGCGCGATGTTCATATGCGCATTGCCCATCTGCACCGGCGATTGTCCGGAGACGAGATAGTTGAGGTTCTGGTTGCCGAGCGTTGAGATCTGGGTGTCGTAGAGCGCCATGTCGATATGCTGGCCTTCGCCGGTCTTCTCGGCGTGGCGAAGTGCCGCCTGGATGGCAACGACCGAATAAAGCCCGGTGAAGACATCTGAAATAGCCACGCCCGCCTTCTGCGGTTCGCGGCCGGCTTCGCCGGTGATCGACATCATGCCGGCCATGCCCTGGATGATGAAATCATAACCGGCGCGCGGCGCATACGGTCCCGACTGGCCAAAACCGGTGATCGAGCAATAGATCAGCCGTGGGTTGATTTTCCTCAGGCTGTCATAGTCGAGGCCGTATTTCTTAAGCCCGCCGACCTTGAAGTTTTCGATCAGCACATCCGATGTCGCGACCAGCCGGCGCACCGTCTCGGCGCCCTCGGGCGTCGAGAAATCGATGGCGATGGAGCGCTTGCCGCGGTTGCAGGAATGGTAATAAGCGGCCGAAAGGTTCTCGCCGTCATGGCCGATGACGAAGGGCGGTCCCCATTTGCGGGTGTCGTCGCCGCCGTCCGGGCTCTCGACCTTGATCACGTCGGCGCCGAGGTCGGCAAGCAACTGCCCGGCCCATGGCCCGGCAAGGATGCGTGCGAGTTCGATGACGCGGATGCCTTTGAGCGGAGGCTCAGTCATGGATCACCTGGTTGATCGAAAGCGCAGCCTCTATCAACCCCGCGCGCCGCTGTCACGGCCCTTGCGATGGGCCAACCGTTACGGCACCCTCAGCACGCGGTCGGCCCAGGCGGCAAAATCCTCCATTATGATGTCTCGGTTGATCTCGTTCAGGCTTTCGTGGCGGGTTTCGGCGTAAACCTTTGAAACGAGATTCGAAAAACCCATCATGTGCATCCGGACGGCAAGATGGCTGACCGCCTTGCCGCCGTCCGAGGCCGGATCCTGCTCGCCTCCGACCAGATTGACGAACAGGTCGCGCCGCACGCCGGAAAAATTGCGGTCGCGGCCGCAATGCAGCGTCATCTTGACGATGTCCTGCCACATCGACACCGATGCGTCCCAGCCGCAGAGCGGGTCGGCGATGTATTTCTCGACTTCGGCGGCATCGCGCGACAGCCAGTCGAAGGGCGTCCGGCGATCGGGCACTGCCTTGCCCCAAGCCCGGAACGTCAGCCGGGGCAGCATGCGCGACGGCACGTCTGAGCCAAGCCGGAACTTTTCCCAGGCAAGCATGCCCAGCGCGATTTGGCCGAGCAGTCCGGCAGAGAAATTGCCGTTCCAGATCGCGGCGGCATGGATGCGCGCCGAGTTGCGGAGGACAAAGTTCAGCGCGACCGACGCGCCCAAGGAGTGACCGAAGGCGATGACCGGCAGGCCGGGCTGTTCCCTGGCGATCAGATCATGGACGGCAGCGACATCGGCGATGACCTTGGCACTTCCATCCGCATCGGCGAACCTGCCAGGTGGCGCGTCGGGCGCCTTGGTGACGCCGTGGCCACGGTGGTCGTGCGCGTAGACCTGGTAGCCGCGCGCGCCGAGGAAATCGGCGAAGCGGGCATAGCGCGCCGCGTGCTCGGCCAACCCGTGATTGATCTGGACAATGGCGCGCGGCTGGCCTGTGGCGTGTTTCACATAAAGGTTGAGCTCGGCGCCGGTCGGCGATGCCAGCATCCTCTGCTTGTCAAATGGCATGTCTCGCTCCCCTCGGCGACTGTTGGGCGACGCAGCGATCGACGTCAAGAGACGTAGGGTACCCATTCGACGCTAGTTGACAGTATGCTGTCAATATGATTACATGACAGCTTACTGTCAATTGGTCAGTAGCAGATTGGGGGTATAACTATGAAAACCACCGGGGCCATTTCGCGGCGTGCAATCTTGCTGGCGGGCTTCGCCTTCACGACGGCCACCCTGTTGCCAGGGATTGCTGCGGTTCAGTCAGGAAACCAGGGAGATGACCCATGATGACGTCCACCGTTCCAGGCCCGCAAGGCCAGCTTGCCACTTATAGGATCAACGCCGGCAATGGCCTGCCGATCCTGTTCCTGCATGGAGATTGCAGCCGCGCTTCCCACTGGGACCGGGTGATGCAGCTCTCCGTCGAAGGCCGCGAGGCGGTAGCCTTCGATTTTCGCGGCCATGGCGCCTCCGCGCCGGCGCAGGACGGTGACTATGGCTATGACGGCCGTGCAATGGATGTCGGTGCCGTGGCCGACGCGTTTGGCCTGAAGCGGTTTCTCATTGTCGCGCACAGCGGCGGCGGTGGTGTGGCGCTCGCTTATGCCGCCAGCCATGCCGACCGGGTCGCAGGTGTCTTGCTCGTCGACCCGGCGACCAATCCTCGTGCGCTGCCGCAGGCGATTCGCGACGGCTTTGTCCGCGATCTGGCCGGTCCGCAAGGCCGCGATGTCCTGAACGCCTATTACACGTCGATTGCCGGCCCTAACGCGGCTGTTCGCCAGCGTGTTCTGGCCGATGTGGCAGTGGTCGATCCGGCGGCGAGGGCAGGTGTCGGCAAGGCACTGGCCGAATGGAACCCGGAGCCGGCACTCAATGCGTATCGCGGGCCTATGTTCGTATTGGCTACCGAGGCCAGTGACACTCCAGCCGCGCTCTACCGGCTGCGCACGGACATTCCGCGCCAGATCGTGGCGGGCAGCGGCCATTGGGTGATGCTTGACAAGCCCGAGGTCGTAGCCGAAGCCGTCAATAATTTCGTCGCGACCATCGAGGCCGGCCAGAAATGACGACCAGGACCGAAGCGGCAAATGTGTTCACGGAACTCGTGCTTGCCGTGTTCAGGATGAACGGCAGTTTTCTGGATGCGGCCGACCGGCTGGCCGCTCCAACCGGGCTGACGGCAGCGCGCTGGCAGGTTTTGGGTGCGGTTTTGAAGGAGCCGAAATCCGTGGCCGACGTCGCCCGCGACATGGGTCTCGCCCGTCAGAGCGTACAGCGGCTGGCCGACATACTGGCTGCGGAGGGGCTTGCCGCCTATGCCGACAACCCAGCGCATCGCCGCGCCAAGCTGTTGTCGATAACCGATGCCGGCCGGGCAGCGGTCAAGAATATCGGCACACGCCAGCATGTTTGGGCGAACCGCGTTTCGGAGGGTATGGACGCCGACGCGCTAAAAGCCTCGCTTGATCTGCTGCGCACCTTGACAGAACGCGTGGAGGCGGGCGGATCCTGATCGACCACACGGGAACCGTCTCAATGCGCTGGCGATTGTTTTTACGGCCGACGAAAGAAATCGTAATTCTGACATGTCGCAAGTTCTAGCTTGCGGCGTGAATACGAGGAGTGCCGGAATGCGGATTTGGGCGATATGGGGGGCGGTGTTTCTTGCGTTTGCTGGCGCAAGCGCGGCGCGGGCCGATGTGAAGATGACCGGCTCTTTCGTCGCCGATGCCGCCTGTCCGGCAACGCAGGCGATCAAGAGCGGCAAGAATCCCCGCAACGTCTCGACCGCGGCTGGCCAGAGTTACGATCTGCTGGCCGGCAACAAGGACGCGCCCACGCACTATCTCATCCGCGTTCCGGGCGCCGATCCGGAGCGCCGCTGGGTTAAGATCAGCTGCGGTCACGTTTCGGGCGGCAGCGCGTCGACGATACCGGCTGCACCGGCGCCTGCCGAGCCGAACAAGCCATCGGCGTCCGGAAAGCCGGAATATGTCTTCGCGCTGAGCTGGCAGCCGGCTTTCTGTGAGACCAAATCCAGCAAGACCGAATGCCGGGCGCAGACCGCCGCCGGTTTCGACGCGACCCACTTCACCTTGCATGGGCTGTGGCCGCAACCGAATGGAAATTTCTATTGCCAGGTCGCGGCAAGCGACAAGGCGAACGACGATCCGGCACATTGGCGGGATTTGCCGCCGGTCACGCTGGACCCGAATACGCGATCGGAACTCGACCAGGTGATGCCGGGCACCGCATCCGCCCTCGAAAGGCATGAATGGATCAAGCACGGCACCTGCTACGGCAAGAGCCAGCAGGAGTATTTCTCCGACGCTTTGAACCTGATGCAAGCGGTGAACGCGTCGCCGGTGCGCGATCTCTTCACCAGGAACGTCGGCAAGCAGCTGACATCCGATCAGATCCGCAGCACCTTCGACAGCGCCTTCGGCAAAGGCGCGGGCGACCGGGTCCGCGTATCCTGCGTGGTCGATCCCTCGAGCGGCAGGCGGCTGATCGACGAGCTGACGCTCGGCCTGGCCGGCCCGATCGCTTCGAACTCTTCGCTCGGTGCGCTGCTGCTTGCCTCGGCACCGACAGCCAAGGTGGGTTGTCCGAAGGGTACCGTCGACGCCGTCGGGTTCCAGTAGACAGGCCGAACGCGACTGTCGCCTTGCGCCGGGGGTGGTATGGTCTTGAAGGCACACATTCGTAGGGGGTGGCGATGAGTGGCATGACGAACGGGGCGCTGGCGCGGCTGGCGTTCTGGGCCAGGGGCATGACGGCGATCCGAGACGGCCATATGGAATGGCCGGGCTTTTCCTACACCGAAGTGGAGTGGGCGCGCATGACCACGCTGGCCAAACCGATCGGCGGCGGCACCTACCAATTGTTCACGCTGGTCAACGCGGCGATCTTCATCGCCATCGCCGCGCTCGGGATATTCTGTGTCTTCCTGCCGCTGGCGACGCTGCTGTTCCCGGTACCACCCGAAACCAGTGCGCTCAAGTTTTCGCTGCTCCTGGCGGCATGCGCCTTGCTGATCATCGGCATCGGCTTGCCGATTTCGCTGCGTCTCTCGACCGCGCTGGTCGCGCCGAAGGCAATGCGGGCCGCGCTTGTCGCCGTGCCCGGCGACCAGATGCTTGCGGCAAAAGTGTCATGGCAGATCAACCGGATCACGCTCGTGCTTTGCGGCCTGCTGGTGCCGGGCATTCTTCTGTTCATCGCCTACGACATCGATGCCGGCCCGGTCATCGCGGCAATGAAATGGCTGGCGATCGGGTTGATGGCGGTTTCGGTTGCGATCGGCGCATGGCAGCGGCGCAAACAATCCTGATTGCGCCAATCCGAGACCAGAGTGAGAGTTACGCGCCGGCGCTGCGCTCCGGCCTGTTCCATGTGTTGCGCCCGTCTGCTTCGTTGCCACCCGGTTCGCCGACAACGCGATCGCGTCCGGTCGATTTGGCCTTGTAGAGACGCTGGTGGGCCAGCGCAAAGAGATCGGCAAGGCAACGCGTCGTCTCGCTGACCGTCGAGATGCCGGCGCTGACGGTGATGTCGAACCGGCTGGTGCTCGCAGACGTCTTGACCGCTTGCCTGACGGTTTCGCCCAGCAGTCTGGCGAGCGGCTGTGGACGCCAGCAGAGGATGGCGAATTCCTCACCGCCGATCCTGAACAATTGATCTTCGGTCCCGACAAGTTCGCCAAGCAAAATCGCCAGGGCTTTCAGCACCTTGTCTCCCTCGGCGTGGCCGAAGCGGTCATTGATCGATTTGAAGTGGTCGACATCGATGATCAGCAGGCTGAGCGGCCTGGCAGTCCGCAGGCTGGCGGCGACGGCGGCCTCGCCATCGCTGTCGAAGCGACCCCTGTGCAGTAGGCCGGTGAGGCCGTCGCGACCGACGTGCTCGATCAGCGCCTCATAGCGCTCGCGATAGGTCAGCGTGTCGAAAATGTCGGAAAGCCCGCGCGGCGCCGGCACCTGCCGCGCCTCGAACCATCTGATGTAGGCGACCAGCATGGTGCTGTAGACCAAGGCCGCTGCCACCTTGGCGAACCAGCCGCCGAAGAACACCGCGACCGGCGCCCCGGTGACGAAATGCAGCGCCGTGAAAAAGCCTGCCTGGTCGAAGGTGAGCACGCACGCGACGGAGACCAGGATGCGCGTGAAAAGCGCTTTGCGCAGATATTTGCCGAGCTTTTCATAGAGCAGGATGATCAGGATGGCGTCGACGAACAGCAGCGTCGTGCCCCACACCATCAGCCAGCCCATCTCGTCGATGAAGCCGATGTCCGGAAGCTTGCCGTCGGGCAGCGGTGCGATGTCGTGCAGGCGCAGGATCAGCACGAGCCCGATCATCAGGGCATTGCCGAGCAGCAGGCCGTAGATGGGCTGGCGGACGGTTGCCGCGTCCTCCTTGATGTAGAGCAGGAGCAGCATGACCAGCTTGCCGGAAAACAGCACAGCCGAACCCGGCGACACCATGCCGAACGGCAGCGCGACGTAGAAGACGCTGGCGAGGTAGGTTTCCAGGAAATGCATAACGCCAAGGGCGCAGACAAAGACGCCGAGGCCGATGCGGCCTCTGAACCGGAAAAGCGTGACCATGATGCCGAAATAGAGAACCGCTTCGGCAAAAAGCAGGAAACTGTTCAGCACGGCCCGATCTCTCTCCCCGAAATCGCGGCTGCCAGCGATTTCCCATCCAAACACTGTTTTGACGCGGAATGGTTAACCGGAGCTTTCGCCCGGGCGCCGGCACGAAATGAAGCGGCTAAGCGTTCGCGGTGCGACCAATTCCGCCTGGGACCAAAACTGTTTGCCGTTCGGGGCCGCATCGCTTACATAGCCTCCAACTTCCATTCAATCCGACATCAGTCGACTTTTCAGGGAAAGCGCGCGTGGCACGCCAGTTCATCTATCACATGGCCGGCCTCAACAAGGCCTACGGCACCAAGAAGGTGCTCGAGAACATCCATCTGTCCTTCTACCCGGACGCCAAGATCGGCATCCTCGGCCCCAACGGCGCCGGCAAGTCGACGATTCTCAAGATCATGGCCGGCATCGACAAGGAGTGGAGCGGCGAGGCCTGGCTGGCCGAAGGCGCGACCGTCGGTTACCTGGCGCAGGAGCCGGCGCTCGATCCGAACAAGAATGTGTTCGAAAACGTCATGGAAGGCGTTGCCGCCAAGACCGCGATCATCGAGCGCTACAACGAATTGATGATGAACTATTCCGACGAGACGGCGGACGAGTCGGCCAAGCTGCAAGACGAGATGGACCGGCTCAATCTGTGGGATCTCGAGCAGCAGGTCGAGATGGCGATGGAGGCACTCGGCTGCCCGCCCAAGGAGGCCGATGTCACCAAGCTGTCGGGCGGCGAACGCCGTCGCGTCGCGCTCTGCCAGCTCTTGCTGCGCCAGCCCGACCTTCTGCTGCTCGACGAGCCGACCAACCATCTCGACGCCGAGACGACGGCGTGGCTGGAAAAGCATCTGCGCGCCTATCCGGGCGCGGTGATGATCATCACCCACGACCGCTACTTCCTCGACAATGTCACCGGCTGGATCCTCGAGCTCGATCGCGGCCGCGGTATCCCGTACGAAGGCAACTACACCAAATATCTCGAAGCCAAGGCCAAGCGGCTCAAGCAGGAAGGCCGCGAGGACGATGCGCGCCAGCGGGCGATCGGCCGCGAGCGCGAGTGGATCCAGTCCAGCCCGAAAGCCCGGCAGACCAAGTCGAAGGCCCGTATCCAGGCGTTCCAGGATCTGCTGGATGCGGCCGACAAGCGGCGTCCGAGCGATACGCAGATCGTCATTCCGCATGGCGAGCGGCTCGGCAATGTGGTGATCGAGGTCGAGGACCTGTCGAAGGGCTTTGGCGACACGCTTTTGATTGACGATCTCGAATTCAAGCTGCCGCCCGGCGGCATCGTCGGCGTCATCGGCCCGAACGGCGCCGGCAAGACGACGCTTTTCCGCATGATCACCGGCCAGGAAAAGCCCGATGCCGGCACCATCCGCGTCGGCGAGACGGTCAAGCTCGGTTATGTCGACCAGAGCCGCGACGCACTCGACCCGACCAAGACGGTCTGGGAAGAGATCTCGGGTGGCGCCGAAGTGGTCAAGCTCGGCAAGTTCGAAGCCAACACCCGCGCCTATTGCGCGTCGTTCAATTTCCGCGGCGGCGATCAGCAGCAGAAGGTCGGCAACCTGTCCGGCGGCCAGCGCAACCGCGTGCATCTGGCCAAGATGCTGAAGACCGGCGGCAATGTGCTGCTGCTCGACGAACCGACCAACGATCTCGATACCGAAACACTTGCGGCACTTGAAGACGCGCTCGAGAGCTTCGCCGGCTGCGCCGTCATCATCTCGCACGATCGCATGTTCCTCGATCGCCTGGCGACGCACATCCTCGCCTTCGAGGGCGACAGCCACGTCGAATGGTTCGAAGGCAATTTCGAGGATTACGAGCAGGACAAGATCCGCCGCCTCGGCCCGGACGCGGTCAATCCGCACCGCATGACGTATAAGCGGCTGACGCGGTAAGACATTTACAGGGCGGCGAATTCTCAAATGATCTGAGGAACCAAGATGGCCGACTGGTCCGCCGCCCTCTACCTGAAATTCGAGGACGAGCGCACCCGCCCCGCGCGCGATCTCGTTGCGCAGGTGCCGGTGCCGGAACCACGCCGGGTGGTCGACATTGGCTGCGGGCCGGGCAATTCGACCGAATTGCTGGTCGAGCGCTGGCCGCAGGCGCAGATCAGCGGCTTCGATACCTCCCTCGACATGATCGAGAAGGCGAAGGCGCGCCTGCCCGGCGTCACCTTTGCCTTGGCGGATGCGGCGGCGTGGCAGCCGAACGAACCGGTCGACGTGATCTTTGCCAATGCGGTGTTTCAATGGCTGCCGGAGCATCCGGCGGTCTTCCAGCGGCTGATAGGATTTTTGGCGCCCGGCGGCGCGCTTGCCGTGCAGATGCCGGACAATATGGCCGAGCCTTCGCACCGGCTGATGCGGGAGACCGCGGCCGAGATGCCGTTTGCCGAAAAGCTCGAGCGCGCGGCCCGCGCGCCGCTGCCGCCGGTCGCGTTCTATTACGACCTTTTGTCGCCATTCTCGGATCGGCTCGATATCTGGCACACGATCTACAACCATCCGCTGGCCGATGCCGAGGCGATCGTCGAATGGGTGAAGTCGACGGGGCTGAAGCCGTTCCTCGATCCGCTCGACGAGAACGAGCGGCAGCTTTTCCTGAAGCGCTATACGGCCAGGATCAGCGAAGCCTATCCGAAAACGGCAAGCGGCAAGGTATTGCTGCGCTTTCCCCGTCTCTTCATCGTGGCGCGGCGTTCCGCTTAGAAACTCTTAGCTACACCCAAAAACAGTGCATGGCGGATGCTTGACCGGCTTTCGCCGTCATGCGCATCTCGCTGGGGCACGGCCCTTCATGGGCCATGGGGGTGGATGATGACACTGAAAAAGCTCGTTTTCGGCGGCAGCGTTTGCGCGGCCGCTGTGCTTGCCTTGTCTCTATCGGCGGAGGCCAAGCGAGCGCGCTGCTTCACCAGCGACGACGGCTATTTCTCGTGCAGCTATCGGGCGCTGGACGATGCCGGCAGCTTTCGCATCTCGGCGCCGGGTTATCCGACCTACGTCCTGGAAATCGACGGACCGGGTTTTGCCTATGGCTATGTCAATCTCGGCCGCCGCAACGTGCCGCTGCCCGGGCAATTCGTGCGCAGCCGCGATGACGGTGCCTGCTGGAACAACCCGCAGACCAATACCAAGCTCTGCGCCTGGTAAAGACCCGTCCCAGGGACTTGATTTAAGCCGGCATAAACTGGCTAGGTGCAAAAAGAGGTTGCGCCGAGCTTTTTGCGGCGAAGCCGCAACGCCTGCGCACGGGACGAACTGGAAATGCATCGCGTCATCATCAGCGGCATCGGCGTTGAAATCCCCGAAGCTTCGATCACCAATGAGGAGCTCGTCGCCACCTTCAACGCCTGGGTGGACATGGAGAACATCCGCCGCGAGGTCTCGGGCGAGCCGCTGCTACAGAAATCGGACAGTGCCTTCATCGTCCATGCCTCGGGCGTCCAGACCCGCCATGTCATCGAACGGGAAGGCATCCTCGACCCGACCCGCATGGCGCCGCGCTTCCCGGCGCGGCCCGACGATGCGCTGTCGCTGGAGGCCGAGTTCGGCATCGCTTCGGCCAGCAAGGCGCTCGATCATGCCGGGCTGAAGCCTGGCGACATCGACCTGGTGATCTGCTCGGCCTCGCACCATCAGCGGCCCTATCCGGCGATCGCCATCGAAATGCAGCAGGCGCTGGGCACGAAAGGCGCCGGCTTCGACATGGGGCTCGGCTGCTCGTCGGCGGCGGCCGCATTGCACATCGCCGTCAATCTGGTGCGGGCGGGGGCGCACAAACGCGTGTTGGTGACGACGCCGGAGATCATCACCGGGCATCTCAATTTTCGCGACCGGCAGACGCATTTCATCTTCGGCGACGCTTCCGTGTCGATGATCGTCGAAGGGCTTGCCCAAGGCGAGAAGCGGCCGGGGCGCTTCGAGGTGCTCGACACGCGCGCCTGGACGCAGATGTCGAACAGCATCCGCACCAATCTCGGTTATTATACCCGCGCTGCCCAGGACGATCCGTACATGATCGATCTGGAAGGCAATCTGATCAAGCAGATCGGCAACAAGGTGTTCAAGGAAGTCACCGTCGCCGGCCACAAGTTCATCGTCGAATTCCTGGCCGAACACGGGCTGACGCCGCAAGCGATCCGGCGCTTCTGGCTGCATCAGGCCAATGCACGGATGAACGCCATGATCCTGAAACTGTCGTTCGGCCATGACGTCGACCATGACCGCGCGCCGATGGTGCTGGAGCGCCTCGGCAACACCGCCGCCGCCGGTGCCATCATCGCCCTGTCGGAGAACCATGCCGACATGAAGGCCGGCGACTACGGCCTGCTCTGCGCCTTCGGCGCCGGCTACTCGATCGGCGGCGCGCTATTGCGCATGCTTTGACCATTTCGGCGCGAACGGAACCAGCATCGGAACGCGCCGAGCAGAGTCGCATCAGTCCGCTTGATCGGAGCATCAGCGCTTTCGACTGGACCCGATGAGCTGACCGCGGCTAATTGCGCGTATCACGCGAGGAACGAACCCATGCTGGATCTTTTTCCCGAAGCCGAAACTCCGGTCGAGATCGTCCCGGCGCGAAAGCTCACCGCCAGGGTGGCCTCGCTCTATCTCGCACCATTCGATCATTTCGAGACACGGGCGGTGGATAAGTTGCAGCTTGGCTTCGACGGCATTGAAGGCGATTTCCACGCCGGCACGACGCGGCGCTCCGGCGGACGGGAACCCTGGTATCCGCGCGGCACCGAAATGCGCAACGAACGGCAATTGTCGATCGTCGCGGCGGACGAACTGGCAATCGTTGCCGAACGGATGGGCATCGCCGAGATCAAGCCGGAATGGATCGGCGCCAATCTCCTGATCGAAGGCCTGCCGCACCTCTCGATGCTGCCGTCCGGCGCGCTGCTGTTCTTCAAAGGCGGCGCGACTGTCAAGATCGACGCGCAGAACGGGCCTTGCCGCATCGCCGGGCGATCGGTCGCCGAAAATGCCGGGATGGCCGATCACGAGGCCGGCGCGCTGCTGTTCGCGAAAGCGGCGAAGCGTTTGCGCGGCCTCGTCGCCTGGGTCGAGAAGCCCGGCACGATCACGGCCGGCGAGGAGATTTCGGTGCGCGTGCCAGAACAGTGGATTTACCGGGCCTGAAGACTAAAATCTTAGAGGATCAGGGATTGTCTGTTTGTAGTTGGCTGCTGAAACAGCTTCCAATCCATCGCCTTGTTTGGCCGTTTTCTTTGTTCGCCGCAATTTCTTCACCGCAATTCTTGCAACGATAGATGCCGGAATTCGGTGGCTTGCTGCCTGGCGACCATTCGTTGTCGTAAGCAACGCTGTATTCTTGTGCCGCAAGCTCGGTGTTATCATAACAGTTTCAGGCGTGGCCGCGTTTCATCCGCGCCTGCTTAAGGATGGCGCGCCAGCGGATCATGGCGAAGGGGATCGGCTCGTTGTTGTTGGCGATGTGGGAGATCTCGTTGTTGAGGTTCTTCAGCGAGCGCCAGAAATCATAGTCGGTGATGCGTGGGTCAGCCGCCAGCCTGTCCGCCTCGACCTTGATGTCGGTTTTCATGCACGTTCCCCGAACCGCTGCTGCTCCGCCGCCCGTATCGCAACTCGATGCGGATGGTTTTCCAACGCCGCGCTGAGTCGTTCAACGTCTCAATTCGGCTTGTTCACGTTAAAACCTCGGTAAGGTTAACGGCGGTTGGGTTGCGGTTCAAGCCGGCTTACGACGAATAACGATCGAGCGGCCGGCGCGCTCCGGCATCGGCAGGGCGGCATGGGCGGCGCGCATCGCTTCCACCCTGGCAAGGACGTCGGCGGGGAAGGGCGCCACCTTCGGGCCAGCCATGTCGACATGCAGCGACAGCGTTTCGGACGTGGCGGCAAGCCAGCCGTCGACATGGCGGATTTCCTGATAGGCCCTCAGCCGCTTGTCGTCATGGTCGAGGAGCTGGAACGAGACCGTGACCTTGTGGTCGAGATGCAGCTCCTGGACGTAGCAGACATGGACTTCCGCGGTGTAGATGGTCAGCCGCCGTTCCCTCACATAGTCCATCCCCATTCCCATCATCTCGAAGGCTTCGTCGGAGCAACGGTCGAACAGCACGTTGTAATAGGCCATGTTCAGATGGCCGTTGTAGTCGATCCAGGCCTTCTCGATGTCCATGGCGCGAGAGACGAAAGGGGCGGGGATGGGCATCGGAAACTTCCTTCTCGTCATGCCGGGATGAGCGTGGACTGGACAGAGCGTGGTCGGTGAGACTACGCATCCCTAGATGCAGAACAAGGGTGGACGCTGGTCCATTCGCGGAGGAATCGATGGCTCTAAGCGACCTCAACCCGGTCGAACGCAACGAGGAAGGCATTGCCGCCGTGCTCGGCATCCTCAAGCAGCGGCTCGGCGAGCGCTTCCAGACCGGCCAGGCGATCCGCGCCCAGCACGCGCACACCACGACCTATATCCCGACGCAGGCGCCGGACGGTGTCGCCTTTGCCGAGACGACGGAGGAGGTGCAGGAGATCGTGCGTGCGTGCGCTGCACATCGCGTGCCGGTGATCGCCTTTGGCGTCGGCTCTTCGCTGGAAGGCCATACCAATGCGCCGGGCGGCGGCATCTCGCTCGATACGTCACGCATGAACCGTATCGTTGCAGTTAATCCGCAGGACCTCGATTGCACCGTCGAGCCCGGCGTGACGCGCGAGGACCTCAACCGGCATCTGCGCGACACCGGCCTGTTCTTTCCGATCGACCCGGGCGCCAACGCTTCGCTCGGCGGCATGGCGGCGACACGGGCGTCGGGCACCAACGCCGTGCGCTACGGCACGATGCGCGACAACGTCCTGTCACTGACGGCGGTGATGGCCGACGGCGAAGCGGTTACGACCGGAAAGCGCGCCAAGAAAAGCTCGGCCGGCTATGATCTGACGCGGCTGCTGATCGGCTCGGAAGGTACGCTTGGCATCATCACCCAGCTGACCTTGAAGCTGCAGGGCATTCCGCAGGCGATTTCGGGCGGCGTCTGCCCGTTTCCCAGCGTCGAGGCGGCCTGCAACGCGGTGATCGCGACCATCCAGATGGGCATTCCGGTGGCGCGCATCGAATTGGTCAATGCGCTGCAGATGCGAGCGATGAAGACCTATTCGAAGCTCGACTATCCGGAGAGCCCCTGCCTGTTCGTCGAGTTCCACGGCAGCGATGCCAGCGTCGCCGAACAGGCCGAGACTTTCGGCATGATCGCCGAGGAAAATGGCGGCGGCCCGTTCCTGTGGACCAGCGTCGCCGAAGAGCGGACAAAATTGTGGAAAGCCAGGCACGATGCCTACTGGTCGTCGCTGACGCTGCGGCCGGGCGCCAAGGGCCTGTCGACCGATGTCTGCGTGCCGATCTCGCGCTTTGCCGAATGTGTCACCGAGACCGAGGCGGATATCGCCGAGATGGGCCTGATCGCACCGATCGTCGGCCATGCCGGCGACGGCAATTTCCATGTATTGGTGCTGATGGACGTGGACGACCCGAAGGAGATCGCATTGGCGGAAAAATTCGTGGCGCGGCTCAATATGCGCGCCATCGCCATGGACGGCACCTGCACCGGCGAGCATGGCATAGGGCAAGGCAAGATCGGCTTCCTGCGGCATGAGCTCGGTCATGGCGTCGACATCATGCGCACGATCAAGCAGGCGCTCGACCCGCTGAATATAATGAACCCCGGCAAGATATTGCCGGCCGAATAGTGGAAGAAGATCCAGATGGTCCCTGGCTTGACCGCACCACCATTTGGATCGAGACTCCAAGCACCTGAGAGGCAGGCAGGCGTCAAAGACGGAGGAATGGTGTCATGGCGATTTCACGCAAGGAAGAGGCTCGGGCGCTGAGCGCCGACGAACATGCTCTCGTCGAGAAGTCGCACCATCCAGCAGTGCAGCATCTTGCCGACGCCCCGAACTCGCCAGCCTGGTCAAGCTCCTAAGGGAGCGGCGCGACAAGGCCCAGACCGAGGCGCATCGCCGCCGCCGCGAAATGCGCGGCAAGGGTGCGCCAAAGGGCGCCGGCGCCTCGAAGGCCGATGAAGGTTCGCAGTTGAAGCTGGCGGTTCTGGCGATGACCATGCGGCGGCTCAATGGCGAGGCCGAACGCCGCCGCCAGTTGGCAGCGCGTGTTTCGCTGGTCGAGAATGCACGCAAGGCGCTGTCCATGAAGCAGGGCGCTGCGGCAGACGGTCCCGAGTTCAACACGCGCACCGCGCACAAAGGCATGCGCGCGATCGTGAGCCGGCGGCCCGAGAATCTGATCCGGCCGATGGAACTCGGCCGGCAGCGGCAGGCGGCAAAGGTGGCGCAGGCAAAGCGCGACGCGCGCTGAGTTTTCTTGGCCGCCTTCGTTTGCCCTGGACGCTGTCTGGCGGGAATTGCCTCTTTATCGACACGCTGATGCGGGTAGAGTGCGGCTGATTTTCAATCAACTGCTTCGGAGTTCATGCTCGCACGCCTGTTCGTGATCTTCGGTGGGCTTCTCGTGCTGGTGCTGTGTGCGGCGCTGGTGGTGCCGTACTTTGTCGACTGGACGGGTTATCGCGCCGATTTCGAACGCGAGGCGAGCGCCGTTCTTGGCCGCAAGGTGACCGTGCGAGGCGATGCAACGGCAAGGCTGCTGCCGTTTCCCTCGGTGACCTTTTCCAACGTCGCCGTCGCCGGTGGCCCCAACGGCCAGCCGGCGATGACCGTCGAAACCTTTTCGATGGATGCAGAACTCGCGCCATTCCTGCGCGGCGAGGTGCTGATCTTCGACATGCGCCTGGTGCGGCCGAAGGCGACGATCGACATCGCCGCCAACGGCACGGTCGACTGGACGATACGGCCGTCCTCGCCGTTCGATCCCGGCCAGATCTCCATCGAGAAGCTGACGGTGACGGAAGGACAGATCGCGCTCAGCCACGCTGCCGGCGGCCGTAGCCATCTTATTTCCGAGATCAACTCGACGATCTCGGCCAAGTCGCTGGGCGGCCCCTGGCGGATGGACGGCTCCCTGTTGCTGGACGGGTTGCGGACCACGATCGCCGCTTCCACCGGCAAGGCCGAACCGGACGGGCAAATGCGGCTCAGGCTCAAAGCCGGTCCGGATGACTATCCGCTGGTCATCGAGACCGACGGCAATGTGGGCCTCGTCGAGGGCGCCGCGGTCTATTCGGGCCAGTTCAAGATATCGGGCGCAGACCAGACTGTAGCGCAGTTGCGCGGCACCGACGGCGAGGCAGTGAAAGTCAGCGCCGGCAAGCCGGATCCGGGGTTCAGGCTGAACGGCAAGTTTTCGCTCGACCACCAGGAGCTCGGCGTCGACGAGTTCCGCTTCGAGACCGGACCGCTCGGCAATCCTTACACCGCCGACGGCAAGGCTGCGGTCGACCTTGGGCTGAAGCCGCATTTCTCGATCGAGGCCAATGGCGCACAGGTGCAGTTCGACGAGGCCGTGGGGGCGGCGGCCGGTGCCGGATTGACGCTGTCCGAGCGGGTGGCGGCGCTGGAGCAGGCGCTGCTCGATCTGCCGAAGCCGACCATACCGGGCACGGTCGAGGTGAGACTGCCGGCGGTGGTGGCAGGCGACACGACGGTTCGCGACGTGCATCTATCCGCCGAACCGGCCGAGGGCGGCTGGGCGGTGAAATCGCTGGCCGCCACGCTGCCCGGCCGCGCCAAGCTGGAAGCCAATGGCATGGTCAGCGTCGAGGATCATTTTGGATTCACCGGATCGCTGCTTCTGGCTGTGGCGCAGCCCTCCGGCTTTGCCGCCTGGCTGTCGAAGGACGTCGACGAGGCGATCCGCCGCTTGCCGGCCGCCGGCTTCAAGGCAAAAGTAGATTTGAGTGAAAAGCACCAGGCCTTCAGCGATCTCGAACTCATCCTCGGCAAGGCGAAGTTCTCCGGCCGCATCGATTCCACCCAGCCCGAAGACACAAGGCCATCGGTGCTGATGCAACTGGAAGGTGGCGAACTCGACGTCGATGGACTCGCCGCCTTCGCCTCGATCTTCGTCAGCGACAAGGGAGCCAACCGCTTTTCCGACCGCGACCTCGATTTCCAGATCAAGGCCGGGCCGGTCAGCGCAGGTGGGTTGACCGCCGATAGCGTCGACACCGCGCTTAGATTGCGCGACGGGCTGCTTGAGATCGACCGCCTGTCGGTCGGCGGACTTGCCGGCGCCTCTATCAGCGCCACCGGCCGGATCAAGGACTTCCCGGCGAGCCCGACCGGGAAGCTCGACGCTTCGGTGGTCGCCGTCGACCTCAAGCCGCTGATCGACGTCGCCGTCCGGCATTATCCGGACAATGCGGTGCTGAACGGGTTGGCGGCGCGGGCCGCTGCCTATCCGGAGCTGTTCCAGGATGCGCGTATCGACGCCGTCACGAGTGCCGCAGACAATGGCGACGGTACGACTGGACTGGCAATGAGCGCACAGGGCAGGGCCGGTGGTTCGGCCTTTTCGGCGTCGCTGTCCGGCAAAGGGGCGCTCGACCGGCCCCTCGAAGCGCCGGTGACGTTGACCTTCAATGCCCGGAACGCCGACGCCACCGCACTTCTGGCGCTTTACGGGTTGCCGGCGCTGCCACTCGGCATGCTCGGCGAGGCGACCACCGACGTCTCGGCCAAAGGCACACTTGGCGGCGGCCTGGCGACACGCTTCAGCCTGGCCGGCAACGACTTCAAAGCTGGTTTCGACGGGACAGTTGCCGACACGCCTCAGGGCGCGGCCGCCAAGGGCAAGGTCAGCCTGGAAACGGCCGACATCGAGCCATGGCTGATGACGACCGGCGTCGGCCTGCCTGGCATGGGGACCGGCATGTCGACGTCGCTTGCTGCCGATGCCGACTACGGCAATGGTCTTTTGGTGCTGAGCGGCCTCAACGGCGCCGTCAACGAAGCGGCGGTTTCCGGTGACGTAAATATCGACGTCAAGGAGGGGCTGCCGCATCTTGCCGGCGCGCTGTCGCTGGACGAGCTGGACCTCGATCCGATGGCGATGATGCTGTTCGGCGACCAGGCCTTCCTCGTCAATGACGGGGCCTGGCCGACGGCACCGTTCAGCCAGAAATCCAGTTTGCCATTTACCGCCGATCTCGATCTGACGGCGGCGTCGCTTGCCGCCGGCCCGCTTGCCACCGCCTATGACGCTGCGCTTTCGCTGCAGCTCGACCAGGAGGGCATTCGTGTTTCCGACCTCAAGGCAAAATTCCTCGGCGGCGAGTTGAGTGGCCTGTTCGAGCTCAAGAACAATGACGGCACCGGGCTTTTCTCCGGTCAGATGAAACTCGCCGGCTCCGATCTGGCAGCCGTGCTGCCGGAGGCCGGTTTCAGCGGAAGCGGCGATTTCTCGACGGCGCTTTCGACCAGCGGCAAATCGGTCGACGCGATGGTCGCGGCGCTGTCCGGTTCCGGCACGGCGACGCTGAAGGGCATGACTATTGCCGGCTTCAATCCCGATGCCTTTGGCGCATTCATCGCCAAGGCCGACGCGATAGGGCGCGATATCGACGCGTCGAAGACTGCCGGCTTCGTGCCGCAGATCGCCGCGGCGGGAAGTTTTCCGGCGCAGGACACCGATATTGCCTTCACCATCGCCGGCGGCACGCTGAGGGCGCCACCGGTCAAATTCGAAAGCCCGGGCGCGACGCTGTCCGCCGACATCACCGCCGATCTGAATACCAGCACCGTCGATGCCAAGGGCGAGATCGCCTACCGACCCGGCGACGAGGCGCTGGTCGGCTCCGAACCAATTTTGAATTTCAGCGTCGACGGTCCGTTCGGCGCCATCAAACGGCAGTTCGACAGCGAGCCACTGGCACAGTTCCTGACCCAGCGTGCGCTGGAAAAGGAGCAGCAGCGGGTCGAAGCCATGCAAGCCGCGCTGCTCGAGAAACAAAGGCTGCGGCGTGAGGTGCGCTACTACGCTGCCCTGCAAACCGAGCGTGAAAGAGCGGCGGAGGAACTGCGCAGGCAACAGGAAGCAGCGCGGCTGAAGGCCGAGGCCGACGCCAAGGCAAAGGCCGAAGCTGAGGCGCAGGCCCAAGCCGAAGCGGAGGCGAGGGCGCAGGCTGAAGCCAAGGCGAAGGCTGAAGCGGACGCTAAGGCACAGGCCGAAGCCGAGGCTCAGGCCCAAGCCGAAGCGGAGGCGAGGGCGCAGGCTGAAGCCAAGGCGAAGGCTGAAGCTGGCGCCAAGGCAAAGGCCGAAGCTGAGGCGCAGGCCCAAGCCGAAGCGGAGGCCAGGGCGCAGGCTGTAGCCAAGGCGAAAGCGGATGCAGCGGCGAAGGCCGAAGCCGAGGCCAGGGCGAAAGCCGAGGCGGCTGCAAAGGCCAAAGCGGATGCCGAAGCCAAAGCCGAGGCGGCGCAACAGGCTGCCGAGGAAGCAGCGCAGGCCGAAGAACAGCAACGCCAGAGGGCGGAAGAGGCGTTGCGGATCGCCTCGGAAGAGAAGGCAAAGCTCGACGCCGAACGCAAGGCCGCGGCGGAGCAAGCGCAGAAAGCAGAACGTGCGCCACCGGCCGCAAATAACGTGCCACCCTCAGTGCCGCCCCCGCCAAAGCTCAAGTTCGATCCCTCGTCGATCGACGATCTGCTAAAATCGCTGAATGGCGGGTGACGGCGCATCCCTTATGCGCCGCGTCCAGCAAGCAAGCGCTTCAGCATCGGCTCGATCCGCCCGAGTTCGTCGAGATGAGCGGCTGACAGATCGGCGAGACTGTCGTCGGCGCGGTCGGTCAGCCGCAGCAGCACGCGGCGGTGGTCCTCCTCGTCGTGGTCCCTCGCGACGAGCCCGGCTTCGCAAAGACGGTTGCCTATCCGGATGAGTATCTCGAGGCCCCTCCGAAAGCTGCTGATGGCGAACGTGTCCCATTTTGCCCGTCGTCACGCGAGAAAATGCGCGGCTGGTGGGCTATGTCGGCTGGAAGGACCTGATGCGTGTCAGATCGAAGAAGCAGGCCGAAGAACGCGACCGCTCGGCTTTGCTGGGCTTCCGTATCCGGCGCAGGAAACAAGATAGCGTTGCCTGAAGGCTACAACTTGCGGCGCTTGGCCCAGTCCAGCACATAGAGCCTGAGCGCCGAGGAGAGGTTCGCATCGCGCGGGCGGCTCTCGTCGATTTCGGCGACAAGCGCGGCGAGCGTCAATTTTCGCGCGGCCGCGATGGCGACCAGGTCGTCGTAAAAAGGCTTTTCGAGCGAATAGCTGGTGCGGTGGCCGCGAATGGTGACCGAGCGCTTTTCGACCGGGCTCACGCGACGATCCTATTCACACTTCAAGCATCGGATTTGTCCGAATCGCCGGATTTTTCGCGGCGATGGCCGGCGACGAATTTGTCGGCCTTCTCGGCGATCAAGCGGTCGCGATCCTGGCTGGTTTTGGAACGGCCATGCAGCGCCCGGTTCTGTTCGGCCAGGCGCTCCTTCTCGGCTCGCGCCTTCTGCTTGCGTGCCTGACGGAGATTGACGATCTCGGCCATGTCACGCCGCCCGTCGGGTCACTTCTTGCGGAAGGCGTCGAGCGACACCACGTCGGCCCCCTTGGCGCCGGCGTCGGCCGCGGCAGGCTTCTTTTCCGCCTCAGCGGTTTTCTTCTTCGTCTCAGGCTTTTTCTCGGCGACGATGGCCAGCGGCTCGGGAGCAGGCTTGGCCTTTGTCTCCTGTTCAGCCGGGGTATCCGTCTTGACGTCGAATTCGAGCTCGAAGTTGACGGACGGATCGTAAAAGCCGCGTACGGCCGAGAACGGGATTTCCAGTTTCTCCGGCACGTCGGAAAACGACAGCCCGACCTCGAAGCCGGTGTCGCTCACCTTCAGGTCCCAATATTGGAACTGAATAACGATGGTCATCTGTTCGGGATAGCGTTCGCGCAGCCGCGAAGATACGCGCACGCCCGGCGCGCCGGTGAGAAATGTGATGAAGAAGTGATGGTTGCCTGGGAGACCGGTGCGCGCGACCTCGGCCAGGACCTTGCGCATGACGCCGCGCAACGCCTCCTGGGCCAAAATGTCGTAGCGGATGTGGTCGTCGGCCATGTGGCTGTCGGCTTCCGTTGAATCGTCCTGATAGCTGTAATCAAGCTTGAGCGCGGCGTAAACCGGATATAGATCGCCTGCGTGCGGAAGCGAAGCCCATTGGCGACGATTTGATCGTCAAACGGCTTTGACCGTCAAGCGCTGGCGAGCGCGCCCTGCTTACGAGCCACAGGCTGCCGCTTGCCGAAGGCGCGCAGGAAGGTGCGCACGCCATTTGTCGCTGACTGCACCACCTCGTCCTCGGTTGGTGCGCCGCCGAGCATGAACGTCGTCTGCAACTCGGCATTGGCAAGCGCCATGAACTGGCGCGCTGCGACATCGGGATCGTCGATATCAAGGAAGCCGGCATGAGCGAGGCGGGCGAAACGGGCGGCGATCGCCGGCCATGTCCTGCCCGGTCCTTCTTCGCGCCATTCGGCGAACAACTCGGGATAGCGCCCGCCCTCGGTCTGGATCAGCTTGCGCAGGAATTTGCCGTCGCGGTTGCAGATGCAGTTGTGATTCATCCGCACAGCAAAGGCGATGAGGTCGGCTTCGAGATCCTTCGGCTGATCGGGAAAAGTGGAAATCGTGGCAAAGATGCCGGCGTTGCAACGTTCGGTGAGGTCGCGGACGATGGCAACGAAGAGTTTTTCCTTGTCGCCGTGATGATTGTAGATGGTCTGGCGGGAGACGCCGGCCTCGGCGGCAATCATGTCGATATTGGCACCGGCGAAGCTTTCGCGGCAGAAGACCGAGGTGGCGGCATCGACAATCGACATCCGCTTGGCCTCATGGCCCCGTGGCGGGAAAATGTCAGGAGAAACGTTGGCCTTCATGCAAAACTATATAGAGGTGGTTGACGAATTAGACAAGCCTGTCTAAATTTGTGGACTGCACGAAGGGAGTTTCGTTCCGCAGAAGAGTCGGAACTCCATGGGATGGAACGTCCTAGGGTTACGCGCCGGTCCTCGGCGGCAACCAGAATTCGAAAGAGCCTGCTATCATGAACGCCAAATTCCTCCGCATTGCGGTCGTGCTCGGCCTATTGTCCGCGATCGGCCCGTTTGCCATCGACATGTATCTTCCGGCCCTGCCGTCAATAGGCGAGGATCTGCATGCCGGCACTGCCGCGGTGCAGATGAGCCTGCTGATCTTCTTTCTTTCCATGGGCTTCGGCCAGATCGTCGTCGGACCGATCTCCGACATGGTCGGCCGCAAGCTGCCGCTCTACGGCGGCCTGGCGCTGTTCATGGTCGGCGGCGTCGGCTCGGCGCTGGCTCCCTCGATCGAATGGCTGATCGCCTTCCGTTTCCTGCAAGGGCTCGGCGCCAGCGCCGGCATGGCCGTGCCGCGCGCGATCGTTCGCGACCTGCATACCGGCACCGAGGCCGCCAAGTTGATGTCGCTGCTGATGCTGGTGTTTTCGGTGTCGCCGATCCTGGCGCCGCTGACCGGTAGCCAGATCATCGAGAACTTCGGCTGGCGCGCCGTGTTCTGGACGGTGACGGGCGCGGCCGTGCTCGCCACCATCCTGCTGGCGACCTCTCTCAAGGAGACGCGGCCGGTCGAAGAGCGCGCCGGTTCGTCCTTCGGGACGGCACTTTCCGGCTACCGCTTCCTGATGGGCGACCGCAACTTCCTTGGCCTGACGGCCATCGCCGGCTTCGGCATTGCGAGCTTCTTTGTCTATCTGTCGAGCTCGTCCTTCATCCTGATCGACCATTATGGCCTGTCCCCTTCGGTTTACAGCGTGTTCTTCTCGATCAATGCGGTTGCCTTCATCGGCATGTCGCAGCTGACCGGGTTGCTATCGGAGCGGTTCGGGCTGCAGCGCGTGGTGCGCGTCGCCGTGACCGGCTATGCGACGACGATGGTGGTGCTGTTTGCGGTGATGGCATCGGGTGTCGACCGGCTCGACGTAATGGCGGCGCTGCTGTTCATCGGCTACGGTTTCCTCGGCCTGGTTATCCCGACGACGTCGGTGCTGGCCATGGAAGAGCATGGTGAGATCGCCGGCACGGCGTCGGCGCTGATGGGCACGCTGCACTTCGCCATCGGCGCGGTCGCCATGGGTGTCGCCGGCGTGTTCTTTGACGGCACGCCGCTGCCAATGGTGGCGGGCATCACGCTGTGCGCGGCGATCTCCTTCACACTGGCCAAGATAACGCTCGGCCGCAGCCGGGACGTTGCGGAAGCGCCGGCGGAGTAAGCTTCACCTATCGAGACAAAAAGGCCGGGCGATGTTCCCGGCCTTTTCACGTTTGCGGTCCCGGTTCAAAGCAGCCTTTGCCTATATGACGGGTTCAAGACATGCAGCTTAGACATCTCAAGACCTTCGTGGCGGTCGCCACCACCTTGAACATCACGCGCGCCTCCGAGCGGGTTCATCTTGCCCAATCGAGCGTGACCGAACAGATCCAGGCGCTGGAAGCCGATCTGGGCACGTCGCTGTTCGACAGGTCACGGCGTGGCTTGAAGCTGACGGCGGCAGGACAGCGCCTGCTGGACTACGCAAACGATCTCCTCGACCTTGCGGACGAAGCCCGTTCCGCTGTCGCCGACGCGAGCGGTACGGTTGCCGGTCGCCTGACGGTCGGCGGCCTGGAGACGCTTTGCGTTACGCGCTTGCCAGCCTTGCTGAGCGAATTCCACCGGCGCTATCCAGACGTGGAACTGAACCTCCAGGCGGGCGATAGCAGCCGGTTGCGTGCCGGCGTGGCCAGCGGGGCGCTGGACGTGTCTTTGCATTTCGGGGCCGCCCCGGCGGCGGCGCCGGAGCTGCGAAGCGAGCAGGTGGCAGAAGAAGAGCTCGTCATCATAATGCCGGCAAATCACCGGTTGGCCGGATATTCTGCCATAACGCCCGACGATCTGGCTGACGAGGCCTTCCTCGTCACCCAGCCCGGTTGCGTCTACAGGCGGATGTTCGACGAAACGTTTGCCGCAACGTTGCCTGACCGTCCAAAACTGGTCGGCGAGTTCGCCAGCATGGGCGCGATACGGGGCCTTGTTGCAGCCGGTCTTGGATGCGCGCTGGTCCCGCGTCTCGTGGGTTCTGCGGCTGACGCCAATATCGTCGTGCTGCCTTGGGTCGGAAGCAGCCCGGTGACGCCGGTCACCATGGTATGGCGCCACCGGCGCATTCAAGCGCCGGTCTTGCAACTGTTCCTCGCAATGGTTCGCGAGGTCTGGCCATCACTAGACCAATCGCTGGCCACCATCGACATGAAGCACGGTTCCGGTGATGAAGCCGTTATGCATCAGGGACGTGATAGCTTGGGCAACGTCGGCTGCCCGGCCGATCCGGCCGACGAGCAGACGCTTTGCCATGGCGTCCAGCGCAGCCGTCTTTCCGCTGCCGACGACGGCATCCCAAATCGGCGTGTCGACCCAGCCCGGCGAGACGACATTGACGCGGATCGGCGCCAGTTCGACGGCAAGCGCGTAGGCGAGTGAGCCAAGGGCCCCATTAACGGCTGCCACCACCGAGCCTTTCGCCGCCGGACGATAGGCGGCGATGCCCGAGGTCAGCGTGATCGACCCCCTGGGCGTCAGATGAGGCGCGCCGTGTTTGGCGAGAAGAAGCGGCGCGACGACTTTGGAATCCATCACTTTCCGCGCTATCGAGACGTCCATCTCGGGAAGCAACACATAGACGCCGATGATGTCTGCGGCGGTCGAGACGATGTGGTCGAGCGTACCGACGTCCTCGAACAGGCGCTGGACCTCGTCCTCGCTTGTGACGTCGGCTGCGATCGTCCTCAGCCTTTCCGGGTGAGGCAAGTGCTGCCGTGCGGCCGACAACCGGTCCTCGGAGCGGCCGACGATCGTAACCTCGGCGCCGGCAGCAAGCTGCTGTTCGGCAAGCGACAGTCCCATGCCGGAACTGCCGCCAACGATCAGGATGCGTTCGGGTGTTGGTGTGGTTTCCTGGTTCATCTTTTCTCCATCAGGTAGCTCGCGGGGCGTGACCGACACGCGGCGAGAAACTGAAGCCTTGTTCGACAAAGGCAGGGGAGAAGGGAAACGGGAAGATACGAATGCTGCCATCGGAAATTCCGATGAAGGGAAGCCCTTGGGTTTTCGCCTTGGCCTGAGACGCCTTAGCCTGAGACGTTGACGATGCGCGATTTTCTGTGTTAGCAGCGATGATCATGAAGATCGCTATGGTTCTTGCAGTGGTAGGAAAGCGCATGGGCAGGATGGTGTAACCATCCGGCGACAGCCACCCGTGCGCGACAAACAGGCTCCTGACGGGGCCTTTTTTTATGCCCGAAATTCTTCTTACGCCCGATTTCGGCGATGCCCCGTCAACCCATCCTCATCACGCTACGGGACAGAACCATGACAAGCGATAATTCCATTCAGGATACGAGCAACCGCATGACAGGAGCGGAGATCGTTCTCCGCGCACTCAAAGACAATGGTGTGGAGCATATTTTCGGCTATCCCGGCGCGGCTATTTTGCCGATCTATGACGAGATATTCCAGCAGGACGATCTCAAGCATATCCTTGTGCGCCACGAACAGGGCGCCGGCCATGCCGCCGAGGGTTATGCCCGGTCCACGGGCAAGGTCGGCGTGATGCTGGTCACGTCAGGCCCAGGCACGACGAATGCCGTGACGCCCCTGCAGGACGCACTGATGGATTCAGTGCCGATCGTCTGTCTGTCCGGACAAGTGCCGACAACATTGATCGGCTCCGATGCCTTTCAGGAATGTGACACGATCGGCATCACGCGATCCTGCACCAAGCACAACTCTTTGGTCAAAGACGTCGATGACTTAGCGTCAGCGATCCATAGGGCGTTCCACATCGCCCAGTCGGGGCGACCGGGGCCTGTTCTCGTCGACATGCCAAAGGACGTTCTGTTTGCGTCCGGCATGTACACGCCGCGTTCGGACGTTGCTGCGCTGAAAAATTATCAACCGAAGCTGCAGGGCGACATCAACAAGATCGGCCAGGCGATAGCGCTGATGGCCAATGCCAGCCGTCCCGTTATTTATGCCGGCGGCGGCATCGTCAATTCCGGCCCGAAAGCATCGACATTGCTCCGGGAGCTGGTTCAACTGAGCGACTTTCCGGTCACCTCGACGCTTATGGGCCTTGGAGCTTACCCCGCCTCCGGCAAGAACTGGCTCAAGATGGTCGGTCTGCATGGTTCCTATGGCGATGCACGATTGCGACGTCATGATCTGTATCGGCGCGCGCTTCGATGACCGCGTGACCTCGCGTGTGGATGCTTTTTCGCCCAACTCCAGGAAGATACATATCGATATAGATCCGTCCTCGATCAACAAGAACGTCCACGCCGATATCGGCATACAAGGCGATGTCGGCAATGTTCTGGGTGACATGGTTCGTCTATGGCGCGCATTATCTCAGAAACCGGATGGAAGCCGCCTTCAGGACTGGTGGAGAAAGATCGCCGCCTGGCGCGCATGCAATTCGTTCTCCTATGAGATGAACAACGACGTGATCATGCCGCAATATGCGGTGCAGCGCCTTTACGAGCTGACGAAGGATCGCGACACATACATCACCACTGAAGTCGGCCAGCATCAGATGTGGGCGGCCCAATTCTACGGCTTCGAAAAGCCGAACCGCTGGATGAGTTCGGGCGGCCTGGGGACGATGGGTTACGGCCTGCCGGCGGCGCTCGGCGTGCAGATCGCTCATCCGGACAGCCTCGTCATCGATATCGCCGGCGACGCGTCGGTTCAGATGACCATGAAAGAGCTGTCGACGGCAGTCCAGTACGACGCGCCGATCAAGATATTCATCCTGAACAACGGATATATGGGCATGGTTCGCCAGTGGCAGCAAATCCTTCATGGCAACCGCCTCGCGCATTCCTATTCCGAGGCCTTGCCCGATTTTGTCAAATTGGCCGAGGCGTTCGGAGCGGTCGGCCTGCGCTGTGACAAACCAGCCGACCTTGACGATGCGATACAGGAAATGATCGACGTGGACCGGCCGGTGCTCCTCGACTGTCGTGTTGCCAAGCTCGCCAATTGTTTTCCGATGATCCGGACGGGCAGAGGGCACAATGAGATGCTGTTGCCCGATGAGGCTACTGGTGAAACATTCGCCGGTGCGATCGACGCGGTCAGCCAGGGGCTGGTATAAACGCCGCGGCGTCTTGAGCGTATCAGGGCGCATAAAAAGCCCAGCCGGCGAGGCCTGCAGCTGCACATATCAAAAAAGAAGAAATGGAGGTTTCTGTTGCCAGGTACCTCCGAACCCCGCCTAGAAGTGCGAACCACTAGGGCTTGAATTGAAGCTATCGCACCGCTTACGCGGCGAGACGTGCTTCCGCATAGTTGTCGTTGGCAACTATAAGTTTAGCCCGATAACGGTGGTACAATGCCGGGCAAAAGTACGATCTTTACACCTTCGTCGATCCTATTTCGCCCCCAGCAAAAGCCGCTCTTGAGCAGCGGTTTTTGGTGGAGGCGCCGGGTACCGCCCCCGGGTCCGAACGGCTTATTTCATCGCCTGTTTATCACCATAGTCGGTCGAGCCGACGAGGCGAATATAGGGACTGGCGGTGGAAAATGAAAGGCCGGAATGCCACTTTCGTCCGTGTCAAAGTGGATCATCAAGGGGTTGACTTGCAGCCGGTCTCAACCGAAGCTTTGTGGCGGTGAGGAGACCCAGCGCACAGTTGCGGCAGCGCGCCACAATCCTCATCGACCGGATCCCGTGGCGCCGACGAGGGGAAATTCGATGGCCGATTATCTCGCAGACGTAAAAAAATATGATGCGGCGGCGGATGCCGACGCGGTCGCCAAGATCGTCAAGCATCTGGGCATCGCGCTCAGGAACCGCGATTCCTCGCTGGTGTCCTGCACCGACCCGGAGGAACTGAAGCGCGTCAGGAACAGCTGGGTCGCTGGCAAGCTCGGTGTCACCGACGGCGCCAAGGCGGATGCGGCTATCGAAAAGACCTGCAAGGCGATGGCGGCCGACAACAGCAAGAGCCGGGTGACGTTCTATTATCTTGTCGCCAAGGATCTGGGCATGCTCGGCTCGCTCTGAACAAACTCGCCGCTGATGCTGGCGAGGCTTCTGCTGGAATTGTCTCGCTTTGCTGTGTTCGGCCGACGGTCATTCGGCTATGATGGCTGACAACCCGAATCGGACCGGAGCCGATGCGCCAGTATCTCGACCTTCTGAAGCATGTGCTGGAAAACGGCGCAGATCGCGGCGACCGTACCGGCACCGGAACACGCTCGATATTCGGCTACCAGATGCGCTTCGACCTGGCCCGCGGCTTTCCGGTCACCACCACCAAGAAGCTGCACCTCAAGTCGATCATCCATGAGCTTTTGTGGTTCCTGGCCGGCGACACCAACATCAAATATCTCAACGATCACGGCGTCTCGATCTGGGATGAGTGGGCCGACGAGAATGGCGATCTCGGCCCGGTCTATGGCAAGCAATGGCGTTCGTGGCCGGACGGCCATGGCGGCGCCATCGACCAGATTGCGAATCTTCTGAAGGAGATACGCAAAAATCCTAACTCGCGGCGGCTGATCGTTTCGGCGTGGAACCCTGCCGAGGTAGAGGCCATGGCGTTGCCGCCCTGCCACTGCCTATTCCAGTTCTATGTTTCGGAAGGCAAGCTTTCCTGCCAGCTCTATCAGCGCTCCGCCGACATCTTTCTCGGTGTGCCCTTCAACATCGCTTCCTATGCGTTGCTGACGCTGATGGTGGCGCAGGTGACCGGATTGAAACCCGGCGATTTCATCCACACGCTCGGCGACGCGCATCTTTACTCGAACCATTTCGAGCAGGCGCGCGAACAATTGCGGCGTACGCCCAAGGCGTTGCCGACGCTATGGATCAATCCCGAGGTGAAGGATCTCTTTGCCTTCGGCTTCGAGGATTTCCGGCTCGACAACTATTTCGCCGACGCGACGATCAAGGCGCCGATCGCGGTTTAGCACCCTACCTGACTGTGCATATCGAAATTGCCTACTGCGGCTACGCCCTCGGACGTTGTCAGCATCCATCTTGATCGACCGACGTCTGTGGTGCGCGCAACAGATTCCATGCGATATTTTCTTCGACCTCGATACCGCTGTATCTAAAGGAGGTTATCGCAGGCGGAGAAAACCGCAGCTCAGAATGCCGTCGCCTGGTAAAGAGCCTTTCCTTGTTATGTTCACATGGATATATCGATGGACGGCTTCGGGCGATCCGAGACGAGGAGAGTTCATGCTGGCGCGCAAAGGTTCGACGACGATTGCCATCGCGGGTCTCGCTGCCATGCTGATGGCCGCGGTGCCGGCGGCCCATGCCGATGACAAGGTGGTCGTGTTTGCCGCGGCGAGCCTGAAGGACGGGCTCGATGCCGTCAACAAGGCCTGCGAGGCCAGTGTCGGCGAGGCGGCAACCATTTCCTACGCGGCGAGCTCGGCGCTGGCCAAGCAGATTGAAAGCGGCGCGCCGGCGGACGTGTTCATCTCGGCCGATCTCGACTGGATGAAATATCTTTCCGACAAGGAGCTGACCAAGCCCGACACCGAAGTGAAATTGCTCGGCAACCAGATCGTGCTGATCGCGCCGCAGGATTCCAAGGTTGAAACCAGGATTGAAAAGGGTTTCGATCTTGCCGGGCTCGTGGGTGACGGCAAACTTGCCATGGGCGATTTCAAGGCGGTGCCGGCAGGCAAATACGGCAAGGCGGCGCTCGAATCGCTCGGTGTCTGGTCTTCCGTCGAAGGCAACGTGGCGCAGGCCGAGAATGTGCGCGCCGCCCTAAAGCTGGTGTCGACCGGCGAGGCAGCACTCGGCATCGTCTATGCCACCGACGCGCATGCCGAGCCTGGCGTGAAGGTGGTCGGCACTTTCCCCGACAATACACATCCGCCGATCATCTATCCGGTTGCCCAGCTTGCGGATTCGAAGGGCAAGGATACCCCGGCATTCCTGAAATGCCTGCAATCCGCCAAGGCTGGCGAACTCTTCAAGGCGCAAGGTTTTACCGTGCTTGCGCCGAGCAACTGACGAACGGCCCTGAGCATGAGCTGGCTGCTGGATCTCGCTCCCGACGAATGGAATGCGGTCCGACTGTCCATCAAGGTGGCGACCGTGGCGATGATTGCCAGCCTGCCGCCGGGCGTAGCGATCGCTCTTGTGCTCGCCCGCGGCCAGTTCTGGGGCAAGACGCTGCTCAACGGGCTGGTGCATCTGCCGCTGATCCTCCCGCCGGTGGTGACCGGCTATTTGCTGCTTTTGACTTTCGGCAAGCGCGGTCCGGCCGGAGCTTTCCTGGCCGAACATTTCGGCATCGTTTTTTCCTTTCGCTGGACCGGCGCCGCGCTCGCCTGCGGCGTGATGGGTTTTCCGCTGATGGTGCGGGCGATCCGGCTGTCGATCGAAGCGGTCGACCGCAAAATCGAGGCGGCCGCCGGCACGCTCGGCGCCAATCCATTATGGGTGTTCGGCACGATCACGCTGCCGCTGATCCTGCCCGGCCTGATCGCCGGTGCGATCCTCTCCTTCGCCAAGGCGATGGGCGAATTCGGCGCGACGATCACCTTCGTCTCCAACATTCCGAACGAGACGCAGACGCTGCCGTCGGCGATCTACACTTTCACGCAGGTTCCCGGCGGCGACGCCGGCGCGCTCAGGCTGACGCTGATCTCGATCGTCATCTCGATGGCGGCACTGGTCGCCTCGGAAGTGCTGGCGCGACGCGTCGGCCGGCGGATGGACATCGAATGACGGTTCAGGTCGACATCAGCCACCGGCTTGGCGATTTCGCCGTCAATGCCCGCTTCGAAAGCGCCGGGCGGCTGACTGCGCTGTTCGGGCCTTCCGGCTCCGGAAAGACGACGCTGATCAACCTGATTGCCGGGCTGATCCGCCCCGACAAAGGCCGTATCGCGGCCGACGGCCGTGTGCTGGTCGATAGCGATGCCGGCTTGTTCATGCCGAAGCACAAGCGGCGGATCGGCATGGTGTTCCAGGACGCGCGGCTGTTTCCGCATATGAGCGTGGCGAGCAATCTGCGCTATGGCCGCTGGTTCACGCCGGCTGCTGAGCGCTACGCGGATATCAATGGCGTGGTCGAACTGCTCGGGATCGGCCATTTGCTCGACCGGCGGCCGGCAAAACTCTCCGGTGGCGAGAAGCAGCGCGTGGCAATCGGCAGGGCGCTGCTTGCCAGTCCGAAATTGCTGCTGATGGACGAGCCGCTGGCGTCGCTCGACGAGGCGCGCAAGGCCGAGATCTTGCCTTATATCGAGCGGCTGCGCGACGAGACGAAAATCCCGATCGTCTATGTCAGCCACTCGATCGCCGAAGTGGCGCGGTTGGCGAGCGACGTCGTGGTACTGATGCAGGGCAAGGTCGCTGCTTCCGGTCCAACCGGAGTGATCATGCAGCGTCTGGATCTATTGCCGGCCGAAGAGCGCGGCGAGGGCGGTGCCGTGCTGGATACCGCGGTTCTGCGCCACGACGAGGCGTTTGGCATGACCGTGCTTGGCTCGGCGGCGGGCGAGATCCGTGTGCCGCTTCTGGCAACGCCGGTCGGTGCGCCGGTGCGCGTCCGCATCCGCGCCCGCGACGTGATGATCGCCACCGAGCAGCCGGTTGGCCTCAGCGCGCTCAACATATTCCCGGGCGCGATCATGGCGATAAAGCCGGGCGAAGGGCCTACGGTCGAGATCGGCATCGACTGCAATGGCGCAACCGTGCTTGCCCGCATCACTGAACAGTCGCGGCAGACGCTAGGGCTCCAGCTTGGTCGAAAGGTCTTCGCGGTGGTCAAGACGGTGAGCTTCGACCGGGCAAATACCGGCGCCGGCCTCCCCGCCGGAGGCGGATGGGTGAACGGCCGATGATTCGCTATATCGTGTTGGAATAGCGGTATCGCTGGAGAACTTGTAGAATGGCGTGACCGCGGAGGAGCAAATGCCGTCGCTGAGCTTGCGGATAAATCTCGATCCAGATGGCCGCATCGGGCCGGGCAAGATCGAGCTTCTGGAACAGATCGCTGCCTTCGGCTCGATTTCGGCCGCGGCGCGCGGCATGGAGATGTCCTACAAGCACGCTTGGGATCTGGTCGAGGACATGAACCGCGTGTTCGGCAAGCCGCTGGTTGCGGCACAGACGGGCGGCAAGAAAGGCGGTGGCGCCCAATTGACGTCGGTCGGGCTTGCGGTGGTCAGCCGCTTCCGCGCCATCGAGCGGGCTGCGTCTTCAGCAGCGGCGGCGCATATGGAGGCGCTGCAGGCCGAGATCGATGCTGCGTGAACTCGGCGGAATTCATGCCGCGCTCAATCCCTGTCACTCCTCAGGCTCGCCCGGCTTGCGCAGCAGATAGGTGTCCATGATCCAGCCTTTTTTCCGGCGTGCCGCCTCACGGATGCTGACGATCTCGTCGCCGACGTCGCCAATCCGGCCCGAGACGACGATCTCGTCGGGTGTGCCGAGATAGGCGCCCCAGTGGACACTAACGTCCTTGTCGGCCAGCGTGTTGAAGGCGCATTTGCCGTCCAGCATGACGATGGTGCTGCCGGCGTTTTCGGGCAGACCTTCCTCGACGAGCCGGCGGCCGGTGGTGATCAAAATGGCGTCGCCGATGCGGTTCAATGCCATTTTGTGACTGGCTGCGAGTGCCTGGATGGCGGTAATGCCAGGGATGACCTCCAGTTCGAACGCGACATTGCCTCTGAGGCGCACGCGCTCCAGGATACGCAGCGCGCTGTCGTAGAGCGAAGGATCGCCCCAGATCAGGAAGGCGCCGCAGCCATCTTCGGGGAGTTCGCCGCGAATCAGGCCTTCATAGATCGCGGCGATCGCCTCGTGCCAGTCGTCGACGGTCGAGCGGTAGGAAGGCGCCGGCTCGGCGCGCACCGGCACATCGAATTCAACGCGGCGCGAGTTCGGATTGATGACGAAGCGGTCGCAGATCTGGCGGCGCAATTCGGCGAGATCGTTCTTCTTCGCGCCCTTGTCGGGGATGAACAGCACGTCGGCCCGATTGAGGCCGTTGATGGCCTGGACCGTCATGTGCTCCGGATTGCCGGCGCCGATGCCGATGACAAGAAGCTTGCGCATGAGCGAACTCCTGCCCGATCGAGACCGGCGTGTCTAGACCGACACGACAAGCCGGCACGCGCCGGCGCGTTTGCCGAAAGGCTTTGAAACGCCACATTGAACGGCTAGAGTCATGTTGGCATTTTCGCCGGGGGAGTTTCCATGTTCCGTTACGTCCTGACCGCAGCCTTGGCGCTCTCGGCTACGCCCGCACTCGCCAATGATTCGGTCGCCGAACTCGGCACCGGTGGGCTGATCCTGTCGCGCAGCGATGCGGTGGCGATGGAAAGCGAGGATCTCTACATCTCGCCGGAAAAGGTGACGGTCGATTACGTCTTCCGCAACAACACCGACAAGGATGTCGATGCGATCGTCGCCTTTCCGATGCCCGACATCGAAGGCGACCCCGAAGAAATACCGGCGATTCCCGAGGCGCAGAGCGACAATTTCCTCGGCTTCGAAGTGACGATCGACGGGGTGCCGGCAAAGCCGCAGCTCGAGCAGAAGGTGTTCGCGCTCGCCATCGACATTGGCGCCGACCTGGAGGCGCAGGGCGTGCCTTTCTATCCATTCGGCGATGCGGCCAAGGCAGCGCTGGCAAAGCTGCCGCAAGCGGTCACCGACGACTGGGTCAACCGCGGCATCATCATCGAAGACACTGCCGATGACGGTTCGGGCATGAAGACCGTCTATACGCCGTTCTGGCAATTGCGCTCGACCTATTGGTGGCGCTCGACCTTTCCGGCCAACAAGGCGGTGCATGTCTCGCATCGCTACAAGCCGAGCGTCGGCGGCACCTCCTCGGTCAGCTTCTTCTATGACGGCCAATTCCAGGGTCAGTATGCCGCCTACAAGACCCGCTACTGCATGGATGGCACGTTCGAGAATGCCGTGCGCAAGGCAGCCAAGGACGATCCCGACGGCTACCCCAAATATTTCGAGAACCGCATCGCCTATATCCTGACCACGGGCGGCAACTGGGCGTCGGGAAACATCGGCACGTTCAAGCTGACCGTCGACAAGGGCGATCCGAAGAACCTGGTCTCGTTTTGCGGCGAAAACGTCAGGAAGATCGGACCGACGACGTTCGAGATGAAGGCGCAGAACTTCTACCCCGAGCACGACATTGACATATTGCTGCTGGAGCCATCCGATGGCGGGAACGGCGGCTGATGGACCTCGCGATCTACGTCGCCATCGCCGAGAACGGCGTGATCGGGCGCGAGGGTGGGTTGCCGTGGCGGCTTTCCACCGATCTCAAGCGGTTCAAGGCCGATACGATGGGCAAGCCTATCATCATGGGCCGCAAGACCTATGAAGGCATCGGCCGGCCGTTGCCGGGCAGGCTCAACATCGTGGTGACGCGGGACAGGGCATGGCGCGCCGAGGGCGTAGAAGTCGCGCACTCGATCGAGGACGCAATCGCGCTGGCGACGGTGCGCGGGCGCTGCATGGCAGGCGCCGACGAGATCTGCGTCATCGGCGGCGGCGAGATCTATGCTCAGGCGCTGCCGCTGGCCGATCGGCTGCACGTCACCCATGTGCTGGCCGCGGTCGACGGCGACGCCCATTTCCCGCCGATCGACCCGGCACTATGGCGGATAGTCCACTCACAGGAGGTTGAGGCCGGTGAGAAGGACAGCCATGCGACACGCTATTCGGTTTACGAGCGGCGCCGCGATGTGAATTGAAGACGACAAAGCGTCGCGACAGGTCTAAATGGACCCAAAGGCGGACTGTGACGGCAGCCGATCGCGTTGAAAGCGTGCCGTTGCATCCCTATAGAAGAATAATATTGGATTTTGCGCCGGTGAGCCGGCGCTTGAGGGAATTCCAAGCGAAAGGACATTCATGCCCTGGAACGACAAGAGCGGCGGCGGCGGCCCGTGGGGCGGCGGCAACAATCAGGGACCTTGGGGACAGGGACCCAAGGGACCCAGCGGCCCGCAGGGCTCGCCTCCTGATCTCGAGGATATCATCCGGCGTGGGCAGGACAGGTTGCGGCGCGCACTGCCGGGCGGCGGTGGCGCGAGCCCGGCGGTGTTCGGGCTGATTGCTGCGGCGCTGGTGGTGCTGTGGGCGTTCAAGGCGGTCTACACCGTGCAGCCCGACGAAGTTGCGGTGGAGCTCAGGTTCGGCAAGCCGAAGGCGGAACTCTCGCAGCCTGGCCTGCATTTCCATTGGTGGCCCATTGAAACGGTCGAGACCGCCAACATCGCCGAGCAGCTTGTCAGCATCGGTGGCGGCAGCACCAGCGGCAATGGTCTGATGCTTTCCGGCGATCAGAACATCGTCAACGTGCAATTCTCTGTGGCCTATCAGGTTTCCGACCCGAAGGCCTATCTGTTCGACGTGTCCGACCCCGGCGGCATGCTGCAGCAGGTCGCCGAAAGCGCGATGCGTGAAGCGGTCGGCCGGCGCCCGGCGCAGGACATTTTCCGCGACGACCGGCAAGGAATTGCGGCGTCGGTGCGTGAGATCATCCAGACGACGCTGGACGGCTACAAGGCCGGCCTCAACGTCAACGCCATTTCGATCGAGGATGCCGCGCCGCCGCGCGAGGTGGCGGACGCGTTCGACGAGGTGCAGCGGGCCGAACAGGACGAGGACAAGTTCGTCGAGCAGGCCAATCAGTATTCCAACCAGAAGCTCGGCCAGGCGCGCGGCGCTGCCGCGCAGATCCGCGAAGACGCGGCCGCCTACAAGAACCGGGTCGTGCAGGAGGCCGAAGGCGAGGCGCAGCGCTTCATCTCGGTCTATGACGAATATGCAAAGGCGCCGGAGGTGACGCGCAAGCGGCTTTACCTGGAAACAATGGAGAGGGTGCTGAAGGATTCGAGCAAGGTCATCGTCGAGCAAGGCAATGGGCAAGGGGTCGTTCCCTACCTGCCGCTGCCCGCATTGCAGCAGAAGGCGCCGGCACCGGCCGCCGGAGGAAACCAGTGATGGCCAACCGTCTTCCCGTCATTGCGGTCATCGCCGCGGTCATCCTGTTCCTGCTCTATTCGTCTGTCTTCGTCGTCAATGCGCGCCAGCAGGCGCTGGTGCTCAGGTTCGGCGAAATCGTCGACGTCAAGAACCAGCCAGGCATCTATTTCAAGGCGCCGTTCTCCTTCTTCGATGCCGACACCGTGCAGCTGATCGAAAACAGGGTCCTGCGCTTCGACCTCGATAACATCCGCGTCCAGGTTTCGGGCGGCAAGTTCTATGAGGTCGATGCCTTTATCGCCTATCGTATCTCGGATCCGCGCGTGTTTCGCGCCGCGGTCTCCGGCCAGATCGAACTGGCCGAGGCCCGGCTGAGGACGCGTCTCGACGCCGCCTTGCGCCGCGTCTACGGCCTGCGCGACTTCGAGGCGGCACTCTCGGAAGAGCGCGCCGTGATGATGCGCGAGGTACGCGATCAACTGAGGCCCGACGCCACCTCGCTTGGCCTGCAGATCGAGGATGTCCGCATCCGCCGCACCGATCTCACGGCTGAGGTCTCGCAGCAGACCTTCGACCGCATGAAGGCCGAACGTCTCGCCGAAGCCGAGCGGCTGAGGGCGCGAGGCAATGAGGCAGCGCAGCGGATCAGGGCCCGCGCCGACCGTGAAGTGGTGGAAATCGTCGCCGAAGCGCAAAAAGAGTCTGAAATCCTGCGTGGTGAAGGTGAAGCCCAGCGCAGCGCGACGTTTGCCGGGGCCTATCAGCGCGATCCGGCCTTCTTCGATTTCTATCGATCGATGAATGCCTATGGCACGGCGCTGAACAGCACCGGAACGACGATGGTGCTGTCGCCGAATTCCGAGTTCTTCCGCTTTTTCCGCGACCCGAACAGCAAGGAAACGCTCGCGGCACCGGCGGCACCACCGCCAGCGCCGCCCGCTCCCGCCGCGCCAGCGGCACAGCCAGGCACCGGCCAGTAGGGCCGGTGCAGGGGAAGCCGGCGTAATGGAGGATTTATCCTCTGGCGGTAGCCGTAGCCGCAAACGTGCCTTATTTCTTGCCAACATGACGCGACGCGGCGTTTTTGCCGAAGCGCTTTTTTAGAACACCCGGAGGCCTTTCGATGACATCCACCACCCTTCTGCGTGCAGCGAGGCGGACGTTCATCGCCGGGGCCGCTGCGCTTCTGGTCGGCGCCGTTGCCGTTCCGTCGTTCGTGACGCCGACAGTGGCAGCCGACGGGCCACCCTCGGTTGCCGATCTCGCCGCCGGCCTGCTCGGCGCGGTGGTCAACATCTCGACTTCGCAGACGGTGAAGGGCACGGAGGGTCCGGGCGCCGTGCCGATGCCGCAGCTTCCAGAAGGCTCACCCTTCCAGGACTTCTTCGACGATTTCTTCAAGAACCGCGGCGGCGACAAGGGCGGCGGCGGGCAAAAGGTGCAGTCGCTGGGCTCCGGCTTCGTGGTCGACGCCGAGCAGGGCATCGTGGTGACCAACAACCACGTCATTGCCGATGCCGACGACATCGAGGTGAATTTCTCCGACGGGGTGACGCTCAAGGCGACGCTGGTCGGCACCGACACCAAGACCGACGTCGCGGTGCTGAAGGTCGATCCGAAAGGGCACAAGCTGACAGCGGTGAAGTTCGGCGATTCCAATACGATGCGTGTCGGCGACTGGGTGATGGCGATCGGCAATCCGTTCGGTCTCGGCGGCACGGTGACGGTCGGCATCGTCTCGGCGCGCAATCGCGACATCAATTCCGGCCCGTATGACGACTTCATCCAGACCGATGCCGCGATCAACCGCGGCAATTCCGGCGGACCGCTGTTCAACAGCAGCGGCGAGGTCATCGGCATCAACACGGCAATCATCTCGCCGTCGGGAGGCTCGATCGGCATCGGCTTCTCCATTCCGTCGCAGCTCGCCTCGGGCGTCGTCGACCAGCTTCGCCAGTTCGGCGAGACGCGGCGCGGCTGGCTCGGTGTGCGCATCCAGCCGGTGACCGACGACATTGCCGAAAGCCTGGGCATGGCGACCGCCAAGGGCGCGCTGGTCGCCGGCGTCATCAAGGGCGGACCGGTCGACAACGGCACCATCCAGGCCGGCGACGTCATCATCAAGTTCGACGGCAAGGACATCCATGAAATGCGCGACCTGCCGCGCGTCGTGGCGGAAAGCCCGGTCGGCAAGGCGGTCGACGTGATCATCGTGCGCAAGGGGGTCGAGCAGACCGTGAAGGTGACGCTCGGCCGACTCGAGGACGGCGAAAAGCTTGCCAGCGGCGGTGAAAACGGCAACACCGACCAGGACGATGCCGACAAGGCGCCTGCCGTTTCGACGGCTGCCGTGCTTGGCATGACGATCGGCGAGCTCAACGACGAGACGCGCACGAAATTCGGCATCGCCGCCGACGTCTCCGGCGTCGTCGTGACCGACGTCACCAAGGATTCAGCCGCTGCCGAACGCGGCATCCAGCCGGGCGAGGTGATCACCGAGATCGCGCAGGAATCGGTCGCCACGCCCAAGGACGTCATGGACCGGATCGGCGCGCTGAAGGAGCAAGGGCGCAAGAACGCGCTTTTGATGCTGGCGTCGAAGACCGGCGAGCTGAGGTTTGTGACAATCCGGATGGATTGAGTCCGGAAGAGCCTGTAACACTCTGATCTTGAAAAGAAAAAGGGCGGCTAGCGTTCTTGCTTGCCAGTCTGTGCGTGACAGCCTGTAGAAGACATGTCGCCTGAGTGCGGTGTGGCTGTCCGGAACGCCGGGATGGTCGAAATCGGAGGCCGGGTCGGCGATCATGTTCAGGCGCTCCATGACGGCAGTGGACCGGCTGTGATCCTTGACTGCGAAGGACACGATTTCGTCGAGGCCAAGTCTTTCAAAGCCATAGGTGAGCCAGGCATCGGCTGCTTCGGTGACATAGCCGCGGCCCCAGAATTCGGGTGCCAGCCGCCAGCCGATCTCGATCGTGCCGGGCGGCAAGAATGGCAAATGATCGGTTCGGGTTATGCCGACGAAGCCGATGCATTCACCTGTGGCTGTGATCTCAGCGGCCGCGAAGCCGAAGCCGTTGCGATCGATAGCGGCGCGCAACTCCTCCATCTTGGCATCCGACTGGGCACGGTCGCGCCGAAACGGAAAGAATTCCATGACGCGCTCGTCGGAATTGATGCGATGGAAGAGCTCGCGGTCACGATCTTCCCAGTTGCGCAGGATCAGGCGTTCGGTGCGGATCGGCGTCACTCGACAAATTCCTCCCGGCGATAACCCTGCAGATAAAGCAAGGCGGTGAGGTCGCCGTGGTCGATGCGGATCTTTGCCTCGGCTGCCACGGCCGGCTTGGCGTGCAAGGCGACGCCGATGCCGGCAAGACGGATCATGTCGAGATCGTTGGCGCCGTCACCCACGGCAATGGCATCGGCAGGCGTCAGGCCGAGGCGGGCGGAAATCTCGATAAGGGCTTCGGCCTTGGCGGCGCGGCCGAGGATCGGCTCGGCGACCAAGCCGGTGAAGCGGCGATCCTGCTCGATCAGCCGATTGGCGCGATTTTCGTGAAAACCGAGCAATGCTGCGATGCGGGTGGTGAAGATGTCGAAACCACCGGAAATCAGCGCCGTCCACGCGCCGTTGGCCGCCATTGTCTGGACGAGCGTGCGACCGCCGGAGGCAAGCGTCAGGCGATTGTCGATGATGCGGTCGATGATTGCGGCATCGAGACCCTTAAGCAGCGCCACGCGCTCGCGCAAGGCCGGCTCGAATGCGATCTCACCGTTCATCGATCGCGCCGTGATGGCGGCGACGCGATCCTTGACGCCGATCTCGTCGGCAAGCTCGTCGATGCATTCCTGCTCGATCATCGTCGAATCCATGTCGGCGATCAGGACCTTCTTGCGCCTGTTCTCAGCCGGTTGGACGGCCACGTCGATGGGTTCGGAAGCAAGCGCGGCATGCAGGCGGGCCGTTATTTCGGAAGCTTCGGCGGTCTCCGGCAAATCGAGCTCGCAGGCGATGCCTTCGGCCAGCCAGCGAACAGCGCTTGCGCCGACAGACCCAGACGCCATATTCGCTAGCGTCGGCGTCAATGCGCGGCCGGCGGGATGGGATAGAAGCGTGGCGATCAGCATCGAAAATTCCAGCGGACAGGCGGGCGAAGGCCGCGTGAAGAACGCGATCCTGATAGCCGGGCCGACCGCCAGCGGCAAGTCGGCGCTCGCACTCGACCTCGCCGAGCGCAATGGCGGTGTCATCGTCAGCACCGATTCCATGCAAGGCTATTCGGTGCTCGACGTGCTGACGGCGCGGCCGGGTGCTGCCGAACTCGCCCGCGTCCCTCACTTTCTTTATGGACACGTCGATCCGTCCACCGCCTATTCCACCGGCGCCTGGCTGCGTGATGTCATGAAGCTGATCGACGACGGCACGCTTTCGGCGCGGCAAGTGATTTTCGTCGGCGGTACCGGGCTTTATTTCCGGGCGCTCACGGAAGGTATTTCGGAGATGCCCGACATTCCGCAGTCGATCCGCGAGCGCTGGCGCTACGAGCTGCAAGAACAGGGCGCTGTGAGATTGCACCGCATCCTGTTGCGCGAGGATTCTGCGGCCGGCATGATGCTGAGGCCGACGGATGGCCAGCGCATCGTGCGGGCGCTGGAGGTGCTCGACGCGTCGGGCCGCTCCATCCTGGACTGGCAGGCCGCGCGTGGCCAGCCGTTGATCGACAGGAGCAGCGCGCGCTTTTTCGTCATCGAGCCGGAGCGGGCGGCGCTGGTGGAGCGGATCGATGCCCGCTTCGACCGCATGCTGGACAAAGGGGCATTGGACGAGGTGAAGCAGCTTTCGGCGCTCGGCCTCGATCCCGACCTGCCGGCGATGAAGGCGATCGGTGTTCGCGAGCTTCAGGCCGCGCTGGCCGGCGCCATCAGTTTTCCCGAGGCTATCGAGCGTGCGAAGATCGCGACGCGGCAATATGCAAAGCGGCAGGCGACCTGGTTCAGGCACCAATTGGGTCCGGAATGGCACAGGTTGCGTCCCGGTGAGGGGATCAACTGGGTGATCTCACCCCCTCCTTCGAGCGCAACCTGAAAAGTCGACATCGAAGGGACATTTCGCGTTGAAGTTGTCCAGGTTAACTGTCCGTAAGCTCCCGCATGCCATAAGATCGATAGGAACTTTTCAACGGGGAGCAGATGCATTTCCACAAGGCGGAATCAGCGTTTTTCGTCTTTATTTTTGTGATCCTGGCCGCCGGCCTGGTGACGCTTTACGCCTATGGACTCCTGCAAACCCTGGCGGCCGACATTAGCAATACGCCTTCGGAACTCGATGAAATCGTCTATCTCAACAAGCTGCTGTTTGCGATCGGCGTGCTGCTGGCGACTGCGCTGTTCTTCGGCATTTTCTTCATCTATCCGCTGATCCGAAAGCAGGCGACGGAAGAAGGCAAGCTGCGCGCGATGACAGTTTCACTCAGTGCGCGCTCGGAGACGCTGGAGCATGCGGCGCTGACCGACAGCCTCACCGGCATGCAGAATCGGCGCTATTTCGACGATGCGCTGAAAGAATATCTCGAGGAGTTTCGCCGCATCGAAAAACCAGTCGGGCTGATGATCCTCGATCTCGACCACTTCAAGCAGGTCAACGACAGCCACGGCCACGATGTCGGCGACGAGGTGTTGCGGGCCGTCGCCAACTGTCTCAAGGACATGACACGCTATCACGACGTGGTGGCGCGCCTGGGCGGCGAGGAGTTCGCGGTGGTCACGCCCAATATGGACGCCGAGCTGCTATCCAAATTCGCCGAGCGCATCCGCAAGGCGATCGCCAGCATGTCGGTGCTGACAGGCAATGTCCGACTGAAAATCACCACCAGCGTCGGGCTTGCCGTCTGGGACCGCAAGGAAACCGCCGAGGAGTTCTATCGCCGCGCCGACCGCCAACTCTATGAGGCAAAGAGGCAAGGCCGCAACCGCGTCTGCGCCTGAATCCCGTCATTAAATTCGTGATGCTGGCCGTCTAGTGCCGTTTTCTGTGCTTCCGGTGCTCGCAGACCGACGTCGCCAAATAAGCTGAGACGGCGCCTTGCAAGGCTTGTGGGAGATAGAGGTGTTGCCGTGATCAAATCCGACCTCTCCGATCTTTACCGAGGCTATATTGCATGTCTGAACAAGCAGGATTGGCCAAATCTGGGGCAGTTTGTTCATGATGAAGCGATCCACAACGGTCGGCCGCTCGGATTATCCGGGTACCTCGAAATGTTGGAGAGAGACTTCGATGAAATTCCGGACCTTTACTTCGACATTCGGCTATTGGTTGCCGATCCGCCTTATATAGCGAGCCGGCTAAGCTTCAACTGCACCCCAAGGGGAACGTTCCTTGGGCTCGATGTAAGCGGGAAGAGAATTTGGTTTACCGAGAACGTATTCTATGAGTTTCAGAGAGGGAAAATTCGCCAGGTATGGTCCGTTATAGACAAGGCAGCCATCGAAGTTCAGCTTTGATGGTTGCCGACGCACCGATGAGGTCTGCCTAAACGTCGCTCGGCTCAATCGTTCTGGGGACGCAGGCCGAAGGTCGCCGGCTTGAGGCCGTAGCGCAAGTCGAAATCCTCGTCCCGCTGGGTACGTACGGCCGGCGGTTTGCGATAGTCGGAATCGCCGGCCTGCCGGCCCGGATCAATGACTTCCGCGAACGGCATTGCCTGTTGTGGTCTAGGCACGTTGCGCAGCCGTTCGACGATCGCAACGAGGTCGACATCGTTGCCGGTTTCGGAGGGCAAGGCGTCCTCGCGCTTGGCCGTGCCGGGGATCAAATCCTCGGAGAGTTTTTCGAACTTCATCCGCATCGTCGTCGCCACGCCTTCTCCGAAGGCGATGGCCTCGCGCTGGCCCATGGAGGAGAGGAACGCCAGCGTCGAAGCCGAGGAATCGGCGATCGCCGAGCGGATGATCGCCTGGTCCTGCTCATTGGCGAGCCGCATGGCGAAGAACGTCGAGCACTGCGACAGGATGGTCGGATCAAGCTCGCCCGGGCGCTGGGTGACGACACCGAGATAACAGCCATATTTGCGGCCTTCCTTGGCGATGCGCGACAGCGCGTGCCGGGTCGGCGCGAAACCGAGGCGGGGATCGGCCGGCATATAGCGATGCGCTTCCTCGCACAGGAAGAGCAGCCGCAAGCGGCCTTCGCTCCACAACGCCAGGTCGAACGCCAGCCGCGCCAGCACCGAGCATACGGAATTGACCACCTCGGACGGCATACCGGCCATTTCGAAGCAGGTCACCGGGCGGCCGTGATGCGGCACGCGGAAAATGTTGCCGATCGTCTCGTGAATGGTGTCCTCGATCAGGCGCGAGTTGAACATGAAACGGTAGCGCGGATCGGATGCCGCCGATTCGATACGTGTCTTCAGTGACCTGAGGGTTGGACGATCGTTCTTGCTTTCCAGCAATCCCATGCGTTCGTCGACCAGCTTGATGAGGTCGGCAATGCGATAGGGTACCGGCGCGTCGGCGGTCAGCGCGTCGGTGCTGCGCCGCAGGTAGTTGCCGGTGTTCGGATTGCGATAGAGGTTCTTGGCCGCGGGAATGAGATCGCGCAAGGCGTCGACCTCTTCCGGCACCGTCTCGCGGCCGCGAAACAGCACCTCGGCGAATTCCTCGAGTTTGAACATCCAGAAGGGCAGGTCGAGCGTCGTCGAATCGACCCTGAAGCAATATTCGGGCAAGGACGCGGCGAACTCGTTGTGTGGATCGAGGATCAGCACGCGCAGGTCGGGCCGGGCGGCAATCGACTTGCGCAAGAGCAGCGAGACGGCGGTCGATTTGCCGACCCCGGTGGTGCCGACAATGGCGAAATGGCGCGCCAGCGTATCGTCGATGGCAATATTGGCGTCGATAGCCTCGTCCTGCGACAGCGTACCGATGGTGATCGAGTGACGCCCGGCGAGATCGTAGACGGCCTGCAGGTCGCGGCTGCGGATACGATGGGCAATGGCGCCGATATGCGGATAGGTCGTGATGCCGCGGTCGAACACCGGCTTGGCGCCGGGTTCGGCGCCGTCGCGCACCTCGCCAATCAATTCGATGCTGACCTCGATCGGATTCTGGCCCTCGCTGCTCCAGGCACGATCCGACTTGCCGATTTCGTAGACCAGTCCGACGGTTCGTGATGTACCGAGATTGATCGAGATCATCTTGCCGACGCTCCATAGGCCGGTGACCGTGCCTTCGATATCGTCGGCATAGGCGCTGATGGTGGCGCGCGCGCCATCGCATTGCACGACATTGCCCAGAATCCGCTTGTCGTTCTGCTCCGCCCTGCGGCGCTCCAGCAAAGTCGGTTCTCCAATGGAGGTTTCGCGTTCGACGAGCATGGACAGGCCGATCCCCTTTTCCCAAACAATGAGCCTAGGCGGATGGGGTTAAGGTGGGGTGAGGCCGGATGGTTTAGCGGACGTTAAGGGGTTTGCGAAAACTGGACGAAACGGCCGTTGCCCGAGCGCGGGATTTCGCTATAGTGGATGAATGGATAATATAGCGAACGATATCTCATCGACTATCGGCAGAAGGATACACGCCGAAAGGGTGGCTCGCAGCTGGTCCCTGGCGGATTTGGCGGAGCAGTCCGATGTCTCGAAAGCCATGCTGAGCACGATCGAGCGCGGCATGACGAGCCCGACGGCGGCACTCCTCGTGCGCATTGCGGCCGCGTTCGGCATGACGCTTTCCACTTTGATCGCAAGGGCGGAGTTGCAAGGCGGTGGCCTGCTTCGCGAACGTGACCAGCCGGTCTGGCGCGATCCGGCTACGGGTTATGTGCGGCGGCACCTTTCGCCGGTTTCGGACATGCCGCTCGAACTGATCCGGGTCAAACTGCCGGCGGGCGCCAAGGTGAGCTTCCCGGCGGCCTCCTATGCCTTCATCAGACAACAGATCTGGCTGATCTCCGGGCAGCTGGAATTCGTCGAGGGCGACATCGTTCACAGGCTCGAGCCCGGCGACTGCCTGGCGCTCGGCGCGCCATCCGATTGCGTCTTCCACGCTCCGGGGCCGGACGCCGCCGACTATCTGGTTGCGTTGGCCAGGAGCTGAGACGATGGCGCGCCGTCCGAAACGTTCCGACAATGGCGGTCCGCCGCTCGACGACTACGACGGTCCGCCTTGGGGCAAGGGAGACCCCTATATCTTTCTTGCCTGGCGGACCGCCCATGCCCAGGCATGGAAAGTGCCGAGCCGCGAGATCATGCTGATGCGGCTGGACAAGGCCGAGCGGCTAGGCCTGACCTATGAGGAATACACGCTCGAACTGCTGGAACGCGGGCGACATCTGCAAGAGGAAGACGCCGAGCGCATCGGAGAAATCCGCCGAGCCAGGAAGCGGAAGCGGACCAGTCATTTCGGCTGACGGTGCAGGCCATGCTGCCGCTCGATGCACTGCCGTTCCCGTTGCACACAGAGGAGACCACATGGATTCAATAGAAATCAACCTGCTCAGCAATACTGCCGGAACGAAAAAAATGCTGGTCGATTTGCTGATCGGCACGGTTGCCGCCGGCGGCTCGGTCAGCTTCATGCGTCCCTTGGCGCCGGAGATGGCTGCAGCCTTCTGGAACAAGTCGCTTCAGGCGGTCGCCAGAGGCGAAAGGGCGGTGCTCGGGGCCTGGAACGGCGAGGCTCTGATCGGCACCGTCACCGTGCTGCTCGACTGCCCTCCCAACCAGCCGCACCGGGCCGAGATCGCCAAGCTGATGACCCGCCTCAATTATCGCGGCAAGGGCGTCGCAACCCGCCTGATGGAGGCGGCGGAAGCCGTTGCCATGGAGAAAGGCCGCACGCTGTTGGTGCTGGACACGGCAAAAGAGGAGGGGGCTTCCGGCCTCTATGAAAAGCTCGGCTTCACGCTGGGCGGCGAAATACCAGATTATGCGCTGAAGCCGCATGGCGGGCTGACGGGCACCCTCATCTACTGGAAGCGCATTGGTACAGTCTGATATCTGGCCCGCGCACATTCGCCGTTGACAGCACCATCAAACCAATTCTATTGTCTGCGACCATGAAAACGGCACTCATTCTCGTAGGAAAGCGCGTGGGCAAGGCGGTGTAACCGCCAGGCGGTGACCTCCCATGCGCAAGACACAGGCTCCCTCGGGGGCCTTTTTTATTGCCCGAAACACGACTAAACGACCAGCAATCGCCCGATGGCGAACAGTACGGGACCAGACCGATGAGCAGTGGACAGAATGAGCGGCGCGAAACGCCAAGAACCGAGATGACTGGCGCCGAAATGGTGGTGCAGGCGCTGAAGGACAATGGCGTCAAGCATGTTTTCGGCTATCCGGGAGGCGCGGTTCTGCCAATCTACGATGAAATCTTCCAGCAGGACGAGGTCGAGCACATCCTCGTTCGCCACGAACAGGGCGCTGGCCACGCGGCGGAAGGCTATGCGCGCTCGACCGGCAAGGCCGGCGTCATGCTGGTGACCTCCGGGCCGGGCGCCACCAATGCGGTGACGCCATTGCAGGACGCGCTGATGGATTCGATCCCGCTGGTCTGCCTGACGGGCCAGGTACCGACGTCGCTGATCGGCTCGGATGCGTTCCAGGAGTGCGACACGGTCGGCATCACGCGGCCCTGCACCAAGCACAACTGGCTGGTGAAGGACGTCAACCAGCTCGCGGCAACGATCCACGAGGCCTTCCATGTGGCAACGACAGGGCGCCCCGGCCCGGTCGTCGTCGACATCCCGAAGGACGTTCAGTTCGCCAAGGGCATCTATATTCCGCCGCAGACGGCGCCGCGCACCAGCTACCAGCCGAAGGTCCAGGGCGACCTGGAGAAGATCAAGGCGGCGGTCGAGCTGATGGCCGGCGCCAGGAAGCCGATCATCTATTCGGGCGGCGGCGTCATCAATTCCGGCCCGGAGGCGAGCCATCTGCTGCGCGAGCTGGTCGACCTGACCGGCTTCCCGATCACCTCGACGCTGATGGGCCTTGGCGCCTATCCGGCGTCGGGCAAGAACTGGATGGGCATGCTCGGCATGCACGGCACCTACGAAGCGAACATGGCGATGCACGATTGCGACGTCATGCTCTGCATCGGCGCGCGCTTCGACGACCGCATCACCGGGCGGCTGACAGCGTTTTCGCCGAATTCGAAGAAGATCCACATCGACATCGACCCGTCTTCGATCAACAAGAACGTCCATACCGACGTGCCGATCATCGGCGATGTCGGCCGTGTGCTGGAGGATCTTGTGCGACTGTGGCGGGCAACCGCCAAGGCCGACAAGAAGGCGCTTCACCCGTGGTGGGAGCAGATCGCCAAATGGCGCGCGCGCGATTCACTCGCCTACAAGATGAACCATGAGGTGATCATGCCGCAATATGCCGTCCAGCGGCTTTATGCGCTGACCAAAGACCTCGACACCTACATCACCACCGAGGTCGGCCAGCACCAGATGTGGGCGGCGCAGCACTATCATTTCGAGAAGCCGAACCGCTGGATGACCTCCGGCGGGCTGGGCACGATGGGCTACGGCCTGCCGGCCGCGCTCGGCGTGCAGATCGCGCACCCGGATGCGCTGGTCATCGATATCGCCGGCGACGCCTCGGTGCAGATGACGATGCAGGAGATGAGCGCGGCGGTGCAGCACGAGGCGCCGATCAAGATCTTCATCCTCAACAACCAGTATATGGGCATGGTGCGGCAATGGCAGCAGCTGCTGCACGGCAACCGGCTGTCGCATTCCTATACCGAGGCGATGCCGGATTTCGTCAAGCTCGCCGAAGCCTATGGCGGCCACGGTATTCGCTGCGACAAGCCGGACGAGCTCGATGACGCCATCAAGGAGATGATCGCGGTCAAGAAGCCCGTCCTGTTCGATTGCCGCGTGGCGACGCTCGCCAACTGCTTCCCGATGATCCCGTCCGGCAAGGCGCATAACGAGATGCTGTTGCCTGACGAGGCGACCGACGAAGCTGTCGCCAACGCGATCGACGCCAAGGGCAGGGAACTGGTGTAGCCTGGTTCGAGAAAGCTGTGCGAAAACAGCAGATTAGCGTAAAAGTTTGAAATCGAGATTCATGTCATGAACGCACAGTTGCAACCGACCGGCTCCGCCTATTTCATCGCCAAGGAGACGGAAAAACCAGAGAACCACACGCTTTCGGTCCTGGTCGACAACGAGCCGGGCGTGCTTGCCCGGGTCATCGGCCTGTTCTCCGGACGTGGCTACAACATCGAGAGCCTGACGGTCTCGGAAACCGAGCACGAAAAGCACCTGTCGCGCATCACCATCGTGACGCGCGGCACGCCGCACGTGCTGGAGCAGATCAAGCACCAGCTTGAGCGCATCGTACCGGTGCACCGCGTCGTCGATCTCACCGTGCGGTCGCAGGAATTCGGACAGGAGCGGCCATTGGAGCGGGAACTCGCGCTCGTCAAGGTCGCCGGCACCGGCGAAGCCCGCGTCGAGGCGCTCAGGCTCGCCGATGCGTTCCGCGCCAGCGTCATCGATGCCAACACCGAGCATTTCATCTTCGAGATTACCGGCAAGGGCTCCAAGCTTGATCAGTTCATCGCCATCATGAAGCCGCTCGGCCTGGTCGAAATCTGCCGTACCGGAGTGGCGGCGATGAACCGCGGCCCGCAAGGGATGTAGTCATCCAGCTTGGCTCTATCTCGTCGCTTTGCCACCGATCGCATTGAATAGGGGAACGGCATGACATTCGACGCATTCTTCGCCTTGCTGGTCTATGCCTTCGTGACCTCGATCACGCCGGGTCCGAACAATTTCATGCTTTTGGCCTCGGGTGTGAACTTCGGCTTGGTCAAGACCGTGCCACACATGCTCGGCATCGGCTTCGGCTTCCTCGTGCTGTTGCTTGCCGTAGGCTTCGGGCTTGGCGCCGTGTTGACGGCCTTTCCGGTGCTGCATACCGGGTTGAAGATCGCCGGCGGCCTCTACCTGCTTTATCTCGCCTGGAAGATCGCCATGTCGCGCTCGCTCGGCGGCGAAGGCGAGGCGAAGAGCCAGCCGATGCGCTTCATCGAGGCTGCGGCTTTCCAGTGGGTCAATCCTAAGGCCTGGGTGATGGCGATCACGGCCATGGCCGTCTATACCAATCCGGAACGCCCGTTTGTGTCTGTGGTGCTGATCGCGGCCGCTTTCGCCGTCGTCATGCTGCCGAGCATTTCGACTTGGGCCGGTTTCGGCATGGCGCTGCGCGGTTTTCTGGCTGATGCGGTGCGGCTCAAATGGTTCAACATCGCCATGGGCGTGATGCTTGCGGCGACGCTGTGGCCGATGCTGCGTTAGCTGCCGTTTTATTGTGCACTGCACATTAAATCTTCGTAATGACGGCTTTTGGCCCTTTTTCGCCTTCGGCATTCTCTATTATCTGGCAAAAGCGCGGCAAGAGGCTGCGAGTTGAGCTAGACTGCGGCCACCGGATAGCGGCGTGTCGGATCGAGAGGCCTTTTGTCGATGCGCGGAAAGATCGTATTTGCGGTGATTGCTGCAGCCTGCGTTGCCGCGGCGGCGTGGCTTTATCATTCGCCCACCGCAATGAGCGGTCTTCAGCAGATGCTGTCGGCGAAGCAGACGACGGCGGCGGCGGACAAGCCCGCTGCAGCGGCAAATGCCGCGCGTTCGACTTCGGTGGTTGCCGCCACCGCCTCGACGGCCGATTTCCCGGTCCGGCGCTATGCCATCGGCTTTGTGTCCTCTCCCGCCGTGGTCAGCATCAACGCACGGGTCTCGAGCCAGATCGTCGCAATCGCGGTCAAGGACGGACAGATGGTGAAGGCCGGCGACCTTCTGTTCTCGCTGGACGATCGCTCATTGAAGGCCCAATTGGCACGCGATCAGGCGACGCTCGCAAAAGACCAGGCGCTGCTTGCCAGCGCCACGGCCGATCTTCAGCGCGCCAAAAATCTCGTCGCCAGGCAGGCCGGAACACAGCAGACCTATGATCAGGCTGTCGCGGCGCAGAAATCCGCCGCGGCCACCGTCGACGCCGATAAGGCGACGATCGATGCGGACGAGGTCCAGCTTGGCTTTGCCACGATCAAAGCGCCGATCTCCGGCAGGCTTGGCGCGGTCAGCGTCGCGGTCGGCGACCTCGTCACCACCAGCAACGGCAGCAGCACGTCGACGCCGCTGGTGACGATCACGCAGGTCGACCCGCTGCAGGTGAACTTCAATCTTCCGGAAAGCGATCTTGCCTTACTGCACAAGGCGCTGGCGGCGCCGCAGCAAGGCGCGGTGACGCTGACCAAGGACGGCGACCCGAAGCCGATCGGCAAGGGAACGCTGGATTTCGTCGATTCCAGCGTGGACACGGCATCCGGCACCATCGCAACGCGGGCCAGCGTGCCCAACGCCGATCTTTCGCTGTGGCCAGGCCAATATGTAAATGTTGTGCTCGATGCCGGCATCATGCCGCAAATGACGTCCGTTCCGACGGTCGCCGTCCAGCCCAGCCAGAAGGGGCCGTTCGTCTATGTGATCAAGCCGGACAACACCGTTGAAATGCGGCCCGTGCAGGTCGCGCTGACAGAAGGCGCCAACACCGCGATCAGCCAAGGATTGGAAAGCGGCGAGCGTGTCGTCGTCGAAGGCCAGACCAAGCTGAAAAACGGCGCGGCGGTCCGCGAAGGCAAGGCCTCGACCGGTACCGACGACCAGGCGACTCCGAAGGTCGCGGAGGCCGACAGGACGGGCGGAACACAGCCATGATTTCCGAATTCTGCATCCGCAGGCCCGTCGCCACGCTGCTCATGTCGTTCGCCTTGGTTCTGGGCGGGCTATTTGCTTACAAATTCCTGCCGGTCGCGGCGCTGCCAAGCGCGGAATTTCCGGTTGTCAACGTCTCGGCCTCGCTGCCTGGGGCCTCGCCGGAAACCATGGCGACCTCGGTGGCAACGCCGCTGATCAAGCAGTTTGCCACTATCGCCGGCATCGATTCGATCTCGACGACCAATTCGCTCGGCACGACCTCGATCGCCATTCAGTTCGTGCTCAACCGCGACATCGATGCAGCCGCCGCCGATGTGCAGGCGGCGATCGCACGCACGCAACGACAATTGCCGCCGGAGATGACCAGCCCGCCGAGCTATCGCAAGGTCAATCCAGCCGACGCGCCGATCCTGCTGATGTCGCTGGTCAGCGACACCATTCCGCTGACCGATCTCGATGCCTTTGCCGAGAATGTGATTTCGCCGTCGCTGTCGACGATCGACGGCGTTGCGCAGGTTTCGATCTACGGCCAACAGAAATATGCCGTCCGCGTCCAGATCGATCCGACGGCGCTCGCCGCACGCGGCATCTCGATCGACCAGCTGCAGACGGCCATTGCCTCGGCCAACAGCAACACGCCGCTCGGTGTGCTCAAGAACAACAAACAGCAGCTGACCATCACGGCGAACACGCAGCTGACCAACGCGGCGGGATTCTCCAACATCATCATCGCCACCAAGAACGGCCATCCGGTGCGGCTCGGCGAGGTGACCCGCGTCATCGATTCGGTCGAGACCACGACGACGGCAAGCTGGTATGACGGCACCCGCGCCATCATCATGGCGGTGCAGCGTCAGCCGGATGCCAATACCGTCGATGTCGTCGACCGCGTCAAGGCGATGCTGCCTTCCTTCGAGGGTCAGATGCCGGCAGCTGCGAGCATCCAGTTGCTCAACGATCGCTCGACATCGATCCGCGAGGCGGTCGACGACGTGCAGTTCACGCTCCTGCTCACTATCGCGCTGGTGGTGATGGTGATCTTCCTGTTCCTGCGCCGGGTGACGGCGACGGTGATCCCGGCCGTGGCGGTGCCGATTTCGCTCATCGCCACTCTGGGCGTGATGTACCTGTTCGGCTTTTCCATCGACAACATCTCGCTGATGGGACTGACGCTGGCGGTCGGCCTTGTCGTCGACGACGCCATTGTCATGCTGGAAAATATCTTCCGGCATATGGAGGAGGATGGGCTCTCGGCAATGGAGGCGTCGCTCAAGGGCGCCCGCGAAATCGGCTTCACCATCATCTCGATCTCGATCTCGCTGGTCGCCGTGTTCATTCCCGTGCTTTTGATGGGCGGCGTGATCGGGCGCATCTTCAACGAGTTCGCGGTGGTGGTGACGGTCGCCATCCTGGCATCGATGTTCGTCTCGCTGACGCTGACGCCGATGCTGTGCTCGCGGCTATTGTCGTTATCGAAAGCCGAGCAGAAAGCAGCGCACGGTGAAGGCCATAGACAAAACGTCTTCATGCGGGGCTATGACCGGCTGCTGACATTCTGCCTGCGCCACAATTTCCTGGTTTTCCTTGTCTTCCTGGTAACCGCCGGGCTGTCGGTGTGGCTGATCCAGATATCGCCGAAGGGCTTCTTCCCGCAGGAGGATATCGGCCAGGTCTCGGTGACGACCATCGCGCGCCAGGACATTTCGTTCGACGCCATGGTGAAGCTGCAGGGGCAAGTGGCTGATGTCTTCACCCATTCGCCCTATGTCGCGCATGTCGGCTGGTCGGCGGGCAGCGGAAACAATGCGCTCAACCAGGGCCAGCTCTTTGTGCAGCTGAAGGACAAGGACCAGCGCCCCAACATCGACAAGGTGCTTTCGGATCTGCGGCGCCAGCTTGCCAATGTGCCCGGCATCGAAACCTACATGCAGCCGGTGCAGAACCTGCGGCTCGGCGCGCGTTCTTCGGCGAGTGCCTACCAGCTTGCCGTGCAGGGCCTCGATACCGGCCTGACGAACGTCTGGGCGCAAAGGCTGACGGACGCAATGGCCGCCGATCATGCCGCCTTCACCGACGTGACCAATGACCTGCAGAACAACGCGCTACAGGCGACGCTGGTGATCGACCGCGACAAGGCGGCGAACCTCGGCGTCGATACCGACACGCTGCGCTCCAGTCTCTATGGCGGTTTCGGCACCCAGCAGGTGTCGACCATCTTCGGCTCGGCCGACAGCTACGACGTGATCATGGAGCTCGACCCGAAGATCGAGTGGTCGCCCGAGCGGATGCTGGCCATCAAGGTGAGAACGGCGAGCGGCAGCCTGGTGCCGCTCGGTGCGTTCGCTCGCGTCGATCGGACCGCCGGTGCTTTGACCGTCAACCAGCTCGGCCAGCTTCCGGCTGTGACCATCTCCTACAATCTGCCGCAGGGCGTGGCCCTCGGCGACAGCGTGAGCCACATCAACGCGCTGAAGGACAAGATCGGCATGCCGCCGACGATCTCGACCGCCTTCTCGGGCACGGCGAAGACGTTCCAGGATTCGCTTTCCAACCAGGGGCTGCTGATCGGCGGCGCGATCCTGACCATCTATATCGTGCTCGGCATGCTCTATGAGAGCTTCATCCATCCGCTCACCATCCTGACCGGGCTTCCATCGGCGGTGCTCGGCGCGCTGGTGGCGTTGCGGCTGGCGGGGATGGATCTGTCGGTGATCGCGGTGATCGGCATCCTGATGCTGATCGGCATCGTCAAGAAGAACGGCATCATGATGATCGACGTGGCGCTGGAACTCAGGCGCGAGGGGATGTCGCCTGTCGAATCCATCCACAAGGCCTGCCTGAAGCGCTTCCGGCCGATCATGATGACTACGCTTGCCGCGCTGATGGGTACCATCCCGATCGCGCTCGGCACCGGCGCCAGCGCGGAATTGCGCCAGCCTCTCGGCGTGGCGGTGGTCGGCGGCCTTGTCGCCTCGCAGGCACTGACGCTGTTCGTCACGCCCGTCATCTACGTCTACATGGAGCATTTTTCCGGCTGGCTCGTCAGCGTATGGGCGGGGCACCGGGGCGAGCCGAGCCCGGTCGAGGCGGTCGACCAGCCGTCACTGTTCGACGACGAGGAAGAACCGGTGCCGCAGAAGGCGGCAGCCGAATAGCACTGGCCCAAGCCGTGGTGCTTGCGGCCGGAGGTCCGCGATCGTAATTTGATGCCATGCTGCACAATCACGACCACGACAACGAGCTTGATGCTTTTGCGGCGCGTGTGCGCGCACTGGAGACGATTCTCACCCGCAAGGGGCTGATCGATCCAGCGGCGATCGACGTCATCGTCGATACCTACGAAACCAAGGTCGGGCCGCGCAACGGCGCAAAGGTGGTGGCGAAGGCCTGGGTTGATCCCGGGTTTGCCGCATGGCTGAAGCGTGATGCGACGGCGGCCATCGAATCGCTCGGCCACACCGGCCGGCAAGGCGAACACATGCAGGCGGTGTTCAACACGGCCGACACGCACAACCTCGTCGTCTGCACGCTATGCTCCTGCTATCCATGGTCGGTGCTCGGCCTGCCGCCGGTCTGGTACAAGGCGCCGCCCTACCGTTCGCGCGCGGTGATCGATCCGCGCGGCGTGCTCGACGAATTCGGGCTGACCTTGCCGGCGACGACGGCAATCCGGGTGTGGGATTCGACCGCCGAGCTGCGCTATCTGGTGGTGCCGATGCGGCCCAGGGACACAGAGGGCTGGGATGAGGCGCGGCTCGCCGATCTGGTGACGCGCGATGCCATGATCGGCACGGCGCTGGCGCGGGAACCGGCATGAACGGGCCGCAGGATCTCGGCGGCCAGATGGGTTTCGGGCCGGTCGCGCCTGAACAGGACGAACCCTATTTCCATGCCGATTGGGAAAGGCGGGCGCTGGGCGTGACGTTGTGCGCCGGCGCCATGGGCGCCTGGAACATCGACGAGAGCCGGCACGCGCGGGAATCGCTGCACCCGGCCGACTACTATGCGTCGAGTTATTACGAAATCTGGATCAAGGCGCTGGAGGTATTACTCAAACGCCATGGTTTCGTCAGCGACCGCGATCTGGCCAGGGGCGATGCGGTCGACCCGGTAGCGACACCCAAGCGGGTCCTGAAGGCGCAAGACGTTTCGGCGGTGCTGGCCAAGGGCGGGCCTTGCGACCGGCCGGTCGCCGTCCCGCCGCGATTCAAGGCAGGCGACCTCGTGCGAACCAAGAACTTTCATCCGACCGGCCACACCAGGCTGCCGCGTTACGCGCGTGGCAAGCGAGGCGTCATCGAGGCCATGCGTGACGGCTTCGTTTTTCCCGACACCAATGCGCACGGCCAGGGCGAAAACCCGCAATGGGTCTATACGGTGGCCTTCACCGGCAGCGAAATCTGGGGCGAGGGCGCCGACCCGACACTTGTCGTGTCGATCGATGCCTGGGAGAGCTATCTTGAAGCGGCGTGAGACGGGCTCAGTCGCCATCGCGCTGCCCGCCGGTGTCGAGGCGCCAGTCTTCGCCCAGCCGTGGCAAGCAGAGGCCTTCGCCATGACGGTGGCGCTACACGACAACGGGCTGTTTTCGTGGAGCGAATGGGCGGACGCCTTGTCGGCCGAGGTGAAGCGGCCGGGCGCCGCGCGCGACGGTCATGACTATTACAAGCACTGGCTGGCCGCGCTAGAAAAGCTGCTTTCGGCCAAAGGCGTTGCCGGTAGGAGCGACGTCGACAGCCTTGCTGCTGCCTGGGAACGGGCCGCGCATGCTACGCCGCATGGCAAGCCGATCCTGCTGGAGAACGATCCACAGCGGGCTGGGTAAGCTGTCGTCGCCCGGCGTTGTTCTCTTTACGTTCCTCTTCGTCGCTGATAGCCTGGCCCTGTCGCAGCAGCGTAATTGCAGGCGATGAAGTTGATGGTGACGGCAGTCACCTTGTCTTTCCCTCGCGAATCCGGTCTGTCGCGCTGATGGAATTCTCCCCTCAACAAGACGAGGCGCTGAAGGCGGTGGCCGGCTGGTTGAAAGCCGGCAAGCCGCAGCTGTTCCGGCTGTTCGGCTATGCCGGCACCGGCAAGACGACGCTGGCGCGCTATTTCGCCGAGCATGTCGACGGCCAGGTGCAGTTCGCCGCCTTTACCGGCAAGGCGGCGCAGGTGCTGCGTTCCAAGGGCGCGGTCAATGCCCGCACAATCCATTCGCTGATCTACCGGCCGAAAGGCGAGGAATCGGTAGCGGACGAGGTGACCGGCAAAACCTCGATGTCGCCGACCTTTTCGCTCAACCGGCAGAGCCCGATCTCGCGGGCCAAGCTCGTCGTCATCGACGAATGCTCGATGGTCGACGAGCAGCTTGGCCGTGACCTGATGAGCTTCGGCACGCCGATCCTGGTGCTTGGCGATCCCGGCCAGTTGCCGCCGATCTCCGGCGGCGGCTTCTTCACCGACCATGAGCCGGACATTCTGCTCACCGAAATCCATCGCCAGGCGCGCGACAACCCGATCATCCGGCTTGCGCTCGATGTGCGCGAGGGCCGCGAGTTCATGCGCGGCGACTATGGCGCGGCGCAAGTGATCGGCAAGGAAGACGTCACCCAGGAATTGGTGCTGAAGGCGGACCAGGTGCTGGTCGGCACCAACCGCACGCGCCGTCGCTATAATCAGCGGCTGCGCGAGCTGAAGGGGTTCAACGCCGATTATCCGCAAGCCGGCGACAAGCTGGTCTGCCTGCGCAACGATCCAGCCAAGGGGTTGCTCAACGGCTCGCTGTGGAAGGTGATGACCTCGTCGCGCGAGACGGTCAAGCCCGGCATCAATCTGCTGGTCTCGCCGGAGGAAGACGATCCGGATCGCGGCGTCGCCAAGATCAAACTGCTCAAGGCGGCGTTCGAAGATCCGGACGCCGACATTCCCTGGCAGCAGAAGAAGCGCTTCGACGATTTCGATTATGGCTACGCGCTGACCGTGCACAAGGCGCAGGGGTCGCAGTGGAACGAGATCGTGCTTTTCGACGAAAGCTGGGCATTCAAGGAAACCCGGCAGCGTTGGCTCTACACCGCCATCACGCGCGCGGCCGAACGGCTGACGATCGTCCGATAGGGCGGCCGTATCAGCGCTGGGCGATCGGTCTGGCGCCAAGCCATTCCCAGGCGGCGGTTTCGTCCTTAGCCTCGAAATGCCGGAGTTCGATAGGCAAAGAGGCTGGCAAGAAGGCTCTTGCCTCCGCTATCCAGTTCGGCTCACCGACCGCCGCGCAGCGGCCGATATGCTCCACCGCGTGAGCTATGCCCTGTTCGATCGTCTCGTCCGATACGTCGGTCCAGTCGACACCCTCATGATCGATCAGGCGCACCAGCACGTCGATTTTCGTGTGCAGCGCGTAGGCTGCCTCCAGCAATCCGAACAGGTTTTCGGCATCAGCCGCTGCGACATGGCCGACGACATCGATGGCGAAGAGGTCTTCGCGATCGGTATCGATGCGGCGGATCGCCGGCACGGCATCGAGAAAATTCAACAGGAAACTCCTTGCGCTCGATTTTCTTCGTTCCCCTGGAACACCTGAAACCCTCTGTCTGTTCCCCTTAAAGGCGCTATAGATGCGCGCCGAGATCAGCCTGGAACCGTGCAAATGCCTGCAAAGCTTTCCGTCAACCTCAATGCCATCGCCATGCTGCGCAACCGGCGCGACCTGCCGTGGCCAAGCGTGACGGGGCTCGGACGCATCGCCCTTGCCGCCGGTGCGCATGGGCTGACGGTGCACCCGCGACCCGACGAGCGGCACACCAGGCATTCCGATCTGCCTGAGATCAGGGCGCTGATCGACGACGAGTTCCCGAGTGCGGAATTCAACATCGAGGGCTATCCGACCGAGGAGTTCCTGGCGCTTGTGGAAAAGCATCAGCCGGAACAGGTGACGCTGGTGCCCGACGACCCGGTGCAGGCGACTTCCGACCATGGCTGGAACTTCGCCGCCGGGGCTGCGTTCCTGACACCGGTCGTCAAGCGCCTGAAGAAGGGAGGCTTTCGCGTATCGCTCTTTTCCGATCCGGATCCCGATGGCGTGAAAGCCGCTCGCGACACCGGCGCCGACCGGATCGAACTCTACACGGGTCCATATGGCAGCTATCATTCCGATTCGGCAAAAGCGGCGAAGGAATTGGAGAAATTGGGAAAGACGGCGGATGCCGCACTTGCTGCAGGGCTCCAGGTCAATGCCGGGCACGACCTTGTGGTGAGCAATTTGCCGGCACTGGCCAGGCGCATCCCGGCATTGGCCGAAGTGTCGATCGGACATGGGTTGACAGCCGATGCGTTGGAGTATGGCATGGCCGCAACGGTCAGGCGGTTTCTGAAGGCTTGTGGCTGGTAGAGAGAGGCGAGCCGATAGGCCGTGCGTTCCCGGCATGGCAGCGCGTCCTTTCCACCCCGCAGCATAGAGCACCGCACGTCTATGGGAGTGTCGTCCATGGCCCTTGCTCACGCCGGTAGCGAGGCAGAACCCATCGAGCAATCCAGCCACTCCACCGTCGAGCAGCACAGCACCAAGGTGCTGATGCTGGGCGCGCTGGGCGTGGTTTACGGCGATATCGGCACCAGCCCAATCTATGCATTTCGGGAAGCGCTGCACGCATCGTCGGGACCGGTAGCGCGCAACGACGTCCTTGGCGTGCTGTCGCTTATCGTCTGGGCGCTGACGATCATCGTCACGATAAAGTACGTCGCTTTCGTTCTCAGAGCCGACAACAAGGGCGAGGGCGGCACGCTGTCGCTGATGTCGCTTGCGCGCAGCGCTTATCCCAATGGAGCCAAGCTCATCCTGGGGATCGGGCTGTGCGGCGCGGCGCTGTTTTTCGGCGACGCCATTATAACGCCGGCCATCTCCGTGCTTTCGGCGGTCGAAGGCCTGGAAGTGGTGACCCCGACGCTGGAAACCTATGTGGTTCCGATCACGCTGGTCATCCTGGCAATGCTTTTTGCCGTGCAACGCTTTGGCACCGGCAGGGTGGCGGCCGTGTTCGGACCGGTGACGGCAGTGTGGTTCCTGGCGATCGGCGCCGCCGGGGTGTACCATCTGCTGGACGACCCGTCGGTCCTGCTGGCGATCAATCCCTATTACGCGGTCGCTTATCTGGCCAATACGCCCACCGGTGCCTTCGTCACGGTCGGGGCGGTGTTCCTGGCGGTCACCGGGGCCGAAGCCCTCTATGTCGACCTCGGTCATTTCGGGCGCAGGCCGATCGTGCTGGCATGGTTTTCCGTGGTGTTCCCTTGTCTGCTCCTCAACTATTTCGGACAAGGCGCGTTCGTTCTGGCCAACGGCGGCAAACCCACCAATCCATTCTTCCAGATGCTGCCTGATTGGGCGCTGATGCCCATGGTTGGTCTGGCCACGGCAGCGACCGTGATCGCCAGTCAGGCGGTGATCTCCGGCGCTTTCTCGCTGACCCGCCAGGCGGTGCAGCTCAATCTGCTTCCGCGCATCGAGGTGCAGCATACGTCCGAAATGCAATCCGGCCAGATCTACATGCCGCGCGTCAATCTGGTGGTTGCGCTGGGCGTGATGTTGCTGGTGGTCGGCTTTGGCGGTTCGAGTTCGCTGGCTTCCGCCTATGGCATTTCGGTGACTGGCGAAATGCTGATGACAACCATCCTGCTGTTTGTCGTGATGCGGTTCCGGTGGAAATGGCAGCTTGCACTGGCGGCGGCGCTCACACTGCTGTTTGGCACGATCGATACCGGATTTTTCCTCGCAAACATCGTCAAGATCCTCGAAGGCGGGTGGGTCTCGATAACAGTCGCTTGCGCCATGGGGCTGATCATGTCCACGTGGATCCGCGGCACCCGCTATTTGTTCGAAAAGACCCGCCGGAACGAGATTCCGCTCGATTTCCTTGCCGGCAATCTGCTGAAGAAGAAGCCGCATCTGGTGTCGGGCACCGCAGTGTTCCTGACCAGCGATCCGCTGAGCGCGCCGACCGCGCTGATGCACAGCCTCAAGCACTACAAGGTGCTGCACGAGCAGAATGTCATCCTTTCGGTGGTGACGGCACCGCAGCCGGTTGTGCCCGACAGCGAGCGCGTCAAGATGGAGACGGTCAACGAACTGTTCATGCGGGTGACGCTGACCTTCGGCTATATGGAGCAGCCCAACATCCCGCGTGCGCTGGCGATCTGCCGCAAGCAGGGCTGGAAGTTCGACATCATGACGACATCCTTCTTCCTGTCGCGGCGCTCGCTCAAGGCCTCGCCCAATTCCGGCATGCCGGTCTGGCAGGACAAGCTGTTCATCGGGCTGGCGCGCACGGCGGCCGATGCGACGGAATATTTCCAGATCCCGACCGGACGCGTGGTCGAGATCGGGACGCAGGTGGCTATTTAAAAACGTGTCCGTTGCGACATTCCAGGTAGTCTGCCGATGGGACTGAGTCTGCCAAGTCGTGGACGACTCGCAATATCGGGACGGAGCCATTACGTGACGGCACTTGATATTGCAGCGCAGCAAGCGTAGAGCACCGCCCGCTTATCGGAGTGTCGTCCATGGCCCTTGCCAATGCTGGTAACGAGGCAGAACCTGTCGAACAATCAAGCCATTCTGAGGTCGAGCAGCACAGCACCAAGGTGCTGATGCTGGGCGCACTCGGTGTGGTTTACGGCGATATAGGCACCAGCCCGATCTATGCATTCCGAGAGGCGTTGCATGCATCAGCCGGCGGCAACGTCGCCAACCGTGGCGACATCCTGGGCGTACTCTCGCTGATCATCTGGTCGCTGACGATCACCGTCACCATCAAATACATCATGTTCGTGCTTCGTGCCGACAATCGCGGCGAGGGCGGGGTGCTGTCGCTGATGGCGCTGGCGCGCAACAGTTTCCCGACGCGCTCGGCGGTGATCCTCGGCATCGGCATTGTCGGCGCGGCGCTTTTTTTCGGCGACGCAGTCATTACGCCGGCGATCTCGGTACTATCGGCGGTCGAAGGCATGAATGTCGTCACGCCGACATTCCAGCCCTATGTGGTGCCGCTGACGCTGGCCATCCTGGCGATCGTGTTTGCGGTACAGCGGTTCGGCACCGGCGGCGTAGGATTGGTGTTCGGGCCAGTCACGGCGCTGTGGTTCCTGGCCATCGGCCTTTCCGGCATTAACCACATCATCGCCGATCCGGAAATCCTGCTGGCGATCAGCCCGCATTACATCGTGTCGTTCCTGGTCAACTCGCCCGACGTCGCCTTCGTCACTGTTGGTGCGGTCTTCCTCGCCGTCACCGGCGCTGAGGCGCTCTATGCCGATCTCGGCCATTTCGGCCGCAAGCCGATCGTGCTCGCCTGGCTGGCAATTGTGTTCCCTTGTCTGTTGCTCAACTATGTCGGGCAAGGTGCCTTCGTGCTCGCAAATGGCGGTGTTGTCGGCCATCCCTTCTTTGAGATGAACCAGGGCTGGACGCTTATTCCGATGGTCGTGCTGGCGACGGCGGCGACCGTCATCGCCAGCCAGGCGGTGATCTCCGGCGCTTTCTCGCTGACCAGGCAGGCGGTGCAGCTCAACATGCTGCCGCGTTTCGTCATCCAGCACACGTCGGAAAAACAGTCGGGCCAGATCTATCTGCCGCGCATCAACCTGATGCTGGCGCTGGTGGTGATGTTGCTGGTGGTCGGCTTCGGCGAATCCAGCCGCCTGGCCTCGGCCTACGGTATTTCGGTGACCGGCAACATGCTGGTGACGAACATACTGCTTTTTGTTGTAATGACGCGCATCTGGAAATGGCCGCTCGGCGTCGCGGTCGCCTTGATGGCGGTGTTCGCCTTCGTCGATACCGGCTTCTTTGCAGCCAACATAGTCAAGGTGTTTGAAGGGGGCTGGTCCTCGCTTGCCATTGCCGCAGTTATTGTGCTGACCATGTGGACCTGGATCCGCGGCACCCGCTATTTGTTCGAAAAGACCCGCCGGAACGAGATCCCGCTGGATTTCCTCGCCGGCAATCTGCTGAAGAAGAAGCCGCATCTGGTGTCGGGCACCGCAGTGTTCCTGACCAGCGATCCGCTGAGTGCGCCGACGGCGCTGATGCACAGCCTCAAGCACTACAAGGTGCTGCACGAACAGAACGTCATCCTTTCGGTGGTGACGGCGCCGCAGCCTGTCGTGCCCGACAGCGAGCGCGTCAAGATGGAGACGGTCAACGAGCTGTTCATGCGGGTGACGCTGACCTTCGGCTACATGGAGCAGCCCAATATCCCGCGCGCGCTGGCGATCTGCCGCAAGCAGGGCTGGAAGTTCGACATCATGACGACATCCTTCTTCCTGTCGCGGCGCTCGCTCAAGGCATCGCCCAATTCCGGCATGCCGGTCTGGCAGGACAAGCTGTTCATCGGGCTGGCGCGCTCGGCGGCCGATGCGACGGAATATTTCCAGATCCCGACCGGACGCGTCGTCGAGATCGGGACGCAGGTGGCTATCTAAACAAACGGCCGTGCCCCTTGAGGGCACGGCCATTGTGAGGCTCAGCTCACCAGAGCCGCCTTGTTTGCTTCAAGAAATTGCTTCAGCGGCTGCGGCTTCCTGCCGGACAGCGTCTCGACCGCGTCGGTCACCATGCTGATGCGACCGGAGCGGGTGTTGGTATCGAAGGAAACGATAACGGGGGCGAAAGCCTCGGGAACGCCGGCTGCCTTCAATCCCTCGGTCAGCGCTTCATCCGAAAGCTGGACAACTTCGATCGGCTTGCCGGTGATCTCGGTGACGAGGGCTGCAATTTCGGCCATCGTGTGGGCCTTGGGGCCGGTCAGCGTGTATGTCGTGCTTTCGGTTGCGCTCGAAGCGAGGCCGGCGGCAATCGCGGCAGCCATATCGTCGCGCGCGCCGTGGGCAATGCGGCCGTCTCCAGCGGACGTGTACCACTGCCCAGAGGCGATGGCGTGCGGCAGCGCCAGGAACAGGTTCTCCTGATACCAGCCGTTGCGGAAGATGGTGGAGGGGATACCGCTCGCCTTGATCGCCTGCTCGGTGCCGTGGTGATCGGGCGCAAACAGCACCGGCGATCCTGGCTCCGGATTGGGCATCGATGTGTAGAGCAGATGCGAAACACCCGCGCTTTTTGCGGCGGCGACCGCGGTCTCATGTTGCTTCAGGCGCTTGCCCGGAATGGCGAGCTCGTTTGTCGAAATGATCAGAACCCTGTCGGCGCCGGTAAATGCACTGGCCAACGATGCGGTGTCGTCGAAGTCGACCGTCCTGATGGTGACGCCTCGGGCTGCCAGATCGGCCAGATTTTCCGGATTGCGGGTAGCGGCGATGATGCGCTGAGGGGAGACCTTGAGCGTGTCAAGCAGATGATTGATGACGCCGCGGCCAAGCTGGCCGGAGGCGCCGGTGACGAGAAGGGTGTCGGTCATGAAAGGTCCTGACGTTGCGCCGGAGCGGCGGGTGCATATGTTAGTCTCAAAAAGAGACCAGCACTAAAATAGGAATTGACCCATCCTCGTAAAGAAGGCAGTTTTGCGGGAGGTAGGCACAGCCAGGGAACCAGCCATGGACGGCAAGATCGTCAATCTGAGATCGAAGCTCGAGATCTACAAAGCAGGCAGCGGTGGCGGAAACCTTGCGGATTGCCCGGTTCGCGACGTGATCCAGGGCATAAGCAACAAATGGAGTTCGCTGCTGATGGAGGCCTTGGCCGAGAAGCCGTACCGCTTTGGCGAGTTGCGGCGCCTCGTGCCCGATATTTCACAGCGCATGCTCACCCAGACGCTGCACGATCTGCAGCGCGACGGCTATGTGCATCGCGAGGTTTTTCCGACCAAACCGCCGAGCGTTGAATACAGCCTCACCGATCTCGGGCGCTCGATGTTTGGACCCTTGCACCAGCTGATCCAATGGGCCGAGCTCAATCACGGCGCTGTACGCGAGGCGCGGAAGGTTTTCGATGCTGCCGAAGGCTGAGTCTCAAGGCCGAGACAGCGGCTTGATTTAGCGACAACGCTGAAGGATTGTCCGGCCTGGGTCGGGTCGGGCAAATGGGCAATTCTCTGGACATCGCGATTGCCGGCGCGGCGATCAGTTACGCGCTCATCGGAACGGACGTATCGATACTGCGCTGGAGGCTTGCGTCCGCGACAGGCTGGTGGCCAGTGGCAAGCATTCCGCCGGAAACGAATATCCTTGCCTCGATGATTACAGGCACTGTGATCAATCCATTCAAGCCGATCGGGCTTGCGGAAGCCCGGTGGCCGGATCGTTTCGGCGGATGATTTCCGAAAGGTGCGAGCCCTTCGCCTGTAGGAATGTATGGAGGCGTTGCGGATAATCGGGAGCGACCGCGTCCTTCACGGATGGGCGTTTGCGCAACGCCTCGCGCCACACCTGGACATGCGGCTTTCCGTCCAGGATGCCGAAATCGCCGATCCGGTCGAAGACGTCGAAATAACGGAAAATCGGCCCGTAGACCGCGTCGACCAGTGAAAAGCGCTCACCGGCGAACCACGGCCCAACCGCGCCATTCGCCAGTTCCACTTCCAGGCGATCGAACACCGCCGATAGCGCCTCGCTTTCGGCGAGCAACGCGGCTTCCGTAGGCGCTGAATAGAAGCGGCCGATGGCATTGAGGATTGCCGAGCCAAACTCGATCCAGGCGCGATGTCGGGCACGGGCATAGGGATCGGTGGGATGCAGCGGATTGGGCTGGGTTTCCTCGAGGAATTCGAGGATGACGAGCGATTCGAAGATCACCGTTTCCTGGCCGTCATGCTCAACGCGAAGCAGCGGCACCTTGCCGAGCGGCGATATCGCCTTGAACCAGGCAGGCTTGTTGGCGAGATCGACGGCGATGCGCTCGAACGGCACGCCCTTTTCGCGAAGCGAAATCGCCGCGCGCTGCACATAGGGACAAAGATGGTGGCTGACGAGGATGAGCTTGTCGGTCATCTCACTCTCCCCAGACATAGTTCAAGGCGCCGTTCTCGACGCGGGTGGAGAGGAACATCAGGCGGGAGCCCTTCGGCGCTGGGCCTTCGAGGCGATCACCGTTCGCCATGTCGAACGAGGCGCCGTGCCATTGGCAGACGAGCTTGCCGTCCTTGCAGTCGAGCGGGCCACCGAAGTGCAGGCAGACGTTGGCGGCGGCGCGGATACGCTCGCCGCTGCCGTAGACATGGACCTCGCGGCCGAAAAACGGAGCGATCAGGCTGCCTGTTTCCGGAATGTCGGCGATCCTGCAGATTTCATGCTTCATCGGAATTGCCTCTCATGATTGATGCGATTGCATCTATATAGATGCATTTGCATCGATCGTCAAGCTTGATGCAGTTGCATCTATCGCCTACGATGTAATCATGACCGGGATTCCTTCACCTCCAGCAATCAAAGCCTGGGCCCGCCTGATGCGGGTTTCGCGCCAGTTGTTGGAACGAGCCGAGGACGCGCTGAAGGACAGTGGCCTGCCGCCGCTTGCCTGGTACGACGTGCTGCATGAGCTTGCCGAGGCGGGCGAGGGCGGATTGCGGCCGTTCCAACTCACCGAGCGCACCCTGTTTGCGCAATACAACATCTCGCGGCTGCTGGCGCGGCTCGAAGCCGACGGGCAGGTCGAGAAGCTTCCAGTTGCCGATGACGGCCGCGGGCAAACCATCCGCATCACCGGCAAGGGGCGCGAGACGCGCCGCCGCATGTGGGTCGTCTACGGCCGCTCGATATCGGAGTTGGTCGGCTCCCAGCTTTCCAACGATGATCTGGACACGCTGTCGGCTCTGCTTGGGCGCCTGCGAGATCCGCCCGCCCTGGCGTGACACGCCTTCGTGCCGAAGATGGCGCGGATCTGCGAGGTCAGGCACTGCCCCAAAGGAATGCCAATGTCGCCAGAACCCCAAGCCCGACGCGGACCAGATGCAGATTGCCCCATTTGACGATCATTGTCCGAGCCTCAGGATTGACGGTGTTAGCGTCCATCACCTCCAGCAGCCGATTTGCCGGCATCATCACCAGCAGCGTCCATGGCCAAGGCAGGATGATCAGCACGGCGCCGGCCAGATAAGCGAGATTGCCGGTCTGCCACCACGCGACGAGGCCCAGAATACAGGCGATGACGGCGATCGAGGCCTGCATGGCGGCGCCGCGCTTGTAGGAAGGCTGCCATTCCTGCAGCAATGCTTTGTCATCGAGGCGAAGCCGCGCCGGCTGTTCGGCGACGCTGACGTAGATAGCCGCGCCTGCAAACACAGCGGCAACGGTCAAGGCAAGCAATCCGGCGAGCATGATCCGTGTCTCCCGTAATGCCCCGCATGGAGCAAGCTACAGAAATAAGGCTTGCGCCGGGTCGGGCAATACGCCATAAAGCCGAACCGTAACGTACGGTACGCGGTCGAGTTCGTATCTGAACTGCGGGTGAGTTCGCCTCCTGAGGAAAGACTGTGTTGCACGCTGTGACCGACATCGACACCAGCGAGACGCTGACGGAGCGGCAGAAGGCCGTGCTCGACGCCGCCCTTCGCCTGCTGGTCGAAGAGGGCGATCAGTTGACCATGACCGCCGTGGCGCGGCGGGCGAGCTGCTCGAAGGAGACGCTCTACAAATGGTTCGGCGATCGCGACGGGCTGTTGACGGCAACGGTGCAATGGCAGGCGTCCAAGGTGCGGGTAGTGCCGGTCGACCGCAAGGGACTCGATCTTGCCTCGCTGACGGCGAGCCTCGAACGCTTCGCTTCGGACTGGCTCAGGGTAATTTCGAGCGACACCTCGATCGCGCTGAACCGGGTGGCGGTCGGCCATGCTAGTTCGGGGAAGGACGATCTCGGCGCCATCGTGCTGGAGAACGGCCGCTTCGCGCTGGCCAGGCGGCTGAAGCCGGTGCTGGAGGCAGGCAAGGAAGCTGGTTTCCTCGAGTTTTCCGACGCTGAGATGGCTTTCCGCACCTTTTTCGGGCTGGTCGCCCGCGACGTGCAGATCCGCCTGCTGCTCGGCGACCGGCTGGAATTGACTGATGCGGCGATCGGCGGCGATGCCGTCCGGGCGACGCAGCAGTTTCTCGCTCTTTACGGGGCAAAAACCGGGCCGCAGGGCCTCTGAATTCAAAACGGGAAGGAAGAAAAATGCGTGTCTATTACGATCGCGACGCCGATCTCAACCTGATCAAAGGCAAGAAGGTTGCCATCATCGGCTATGGCAGCCAGGGCAGGGCGCATGCGCTCAACCTCAAGGATTCCGGCGTCAAGGATATCGCCATTGGCCTCAAGGCCGGCTCGGCGACCGCGAAGAAGGTCGAGGCCGACGGGCTCAAGGTGATGAGTGTGGCCGATGCCGCCAAATGGGCCGACCTGATGATGATGGCGACGCCCGACGAGCTGCAGGCCGACATCTACAGATCAGAGATCGCGCCGAACATCCGCGACGGCGCGGCGATCGCCTTCGCCCACGGCCTCAACGTGCATTTTGGCCTGATCGAGCCAAAAGCCTCGGTCGACGTCGTCATGATCGCGCCAAAGGGCCCGGGCCACACGGTGCGCGGCGAATACCAGAAGGGCGGCGGCGTGCCGTGCCTGGTCGCGGTCAACCAGGACGCTTCGGGCAATGCGCTCGATTTGGCGCTCTCCTACGCCTGCGGCGTCGGCGGTGGCCGTTCGGGCATCATCGAGACCAATTTCCGCGAGGAGTGCGAGACCGACCTGTTCGGCGAGCAGGTGGTGTTGTGCGGCGGTCTGGTCGAGTTGATCCGCGCCGGTTTCGAGACACTGGTGGAAGCGGGCTATGCGCCGGAAATGGCCTATTTCGAGTGCCTGCACGAGGTCAAGCTAATCGTCGACCTGATCTATGAAGGCGGCATCGCCAACATGAACTATTCGATCTCGAACACCGCCGAATGGGGCGAATACGTCTCGGGTCCGCGCATCATCACCGCCGAGACCAAGGCCGAGATGAAGCGCGTGCTCAAGGACATCCAGACTGGCAAGTTCACCTCGGAATGGATGCAGGAATACCGCGCCGGCATGTCGCGCTTCAAGGGCATCCGCCGCAACAACGACAGCCACCAGATCGAGGAAGTCGGCGCCAAGCTGCGCGCGATGATGCCGTGGATTTCCAAGAACAAGCTGGTCGACAAGGCCAAGAACTGAAGGAAATCCACGTTCGTTTCGTTACGCGTCCTCGGGCTTCGCCCTGCGGGCGCGTGGGAATTTCCAAGAACAAGCTGGTCGACAAGGCCAAGAACTGATCGCAATTTCATTGTCGATCAAGAAAGCCGGCGGAGCGATCCGCCGGCCTTTTTGCGTTGATTTCTCAGCAGGCGCGCTATTCCCGCTGTCGTGGTATGCGTGTGCAGGGCATGGCACAAAATGGCCAAGGGGGTGAGCGTTGGAACTCAAATTTCTGTTGGTCGGGTTTGCCGGCGCGGTTGCCGGCATGCTGTCCCTCGTCACCTTGCTGAAGTGGTGGGAGGTGAGGGCGGTCAGCCGCTGGTCTCCGACGCAGGGAAAGATCATCTCGTCGCGGGTCGAGGCTCGCGAGGTGACCAGTTCGGGATCCGGTTCGGACAGCAGAGGGTCGACCGAGATGCGCAACTTCCCGGCGATCACCTTCGAATACAAGGTGAACGGCAAGAAGTTTCGCAGTTCGCACTACAGCGTGCAGGAGAACCTTGGAAACTTTGCGGTGGCGGAAACCCTTGCGAAATTTCCAAACGGGGCCGGCGTAACCGTCTTCTACAATCCGGCCGATCCAGCCAAGGCCGTGATCGAACGCACCATGCCCGACGGTTCCTTCAAATTCATGGTCCAGCTTTCGGCCGGGTTGGTGGTCGGCGCGCTGGTATTGGTCTTCTCCGTTGGCGGCGTCCTGGAAGCGATCCGGCCGTTTTTGCCCAAGCCGCAGAACCTCGGCGCCGCGGCCCTGCTGCTTTTCATGGGATTGTTTGTCCTGCGCATGGGCTTTGCCCAGAAGTCACTTGCGGAACAGGCGGCCAAGTGGCCCATCACGGCAGGACGCATCGACGCCTCGGGCCTGCAGAAAGTCGAGACCCGCGACAGGTCCGGAGGCGGCTATCGGCCTTGGCACACAGTTTTCAAATCCCGCATCGTCTACAGCTATAGCGTTGCCGGCCAGCGCTACGCCGCCGATCGCATCGCTTTCGGCGCAAACGTGACGGCGTCGCTGCCGAGCCTCGTCAGCGGTCAATCGCAGCGCTACCTCGAGGGCGACAAGGTCGAGGTCTACTACGATCCCGCCAATCCGGCTGCAGCCGTTCTCGAATGCAGGGTGCGTGGGCTTTGGCTACTGTGGATCTGCGCCGCTGGCTTCCTTGGTGGAGCCGCGCTTCTGGTAGGCGTAATCTGAAGCTGCTGTTCTAGATGCTGCATATCCAGCGGAAGAAGGCACCTGTCGTCAGCATCTGACAAGAACTCCGCTGTCGAAGCCAGGCCAGGTCAATCTCACCGTCGTGCCATTGCCAACGATATGGACGAGACGCGAGAACGGCTCTTCGATCGTGGGATCAGAACCGTAGCATTGGCTGGCCCGCGCCACCCAGCCCGTGGATATCTTGCGAAACGTTGCGTGTTCGCAGCCGAAAGCAGGAACCGACAGTGCCTCAGGGTACAATGTGTAAACAGTCTGGCGTTGAACATCCGCGACGGCGGTACAGTTCGATCTGTCCCGGGACCATGTGCCCACATAGGGTTCCGTGGCAAAGGCGCTGCCGCACGAAAATGTTAAGATCGAAATGAGCATCAAGAGATTTCGCATCATCGATTTCTTTCTTTCGACCGGGCCTCGGGCCATGCTAAAGCATCGATGCTTAAACTTCACAATGCTGCTGCTCCAGGGACTCAAATGATCATCCGCAAAGCAGCAGCTATTTTTCTGAGCATGCTGAGCCTGTTGCAAGCAGCGAACGCGACAGAATGTTCGCTCAGCCACGCGACCTATCGCGAGCCGCGTTCGGGAGCGACGATACAGTTCCGGCCCATCGACCGCGAACCGGCCGCGCTGACGACAGAGGTCTTTTCGCTGATCGTGCCCAATACCCCCATTCGCCTGCCATCGGACATCACCTGGACCAATGGCAAGTACTCGTTTCCTGTGGGGACGATTCGGCACACCTGCAACGACGACGATCGTGAGGCGGGTCTCGAGGACGGCACCGGGCTGTGCAGAGTGTGGGATGGGCAGGTCTATGCGTTCAACGCAGGCGGTGCCGAGCAGTTGAGCTCCCTCGAAGCCTCGCCGGCACCAACAGGGTTGCTGCCGCCTGACTTTGGCGCGATTTTTACCGAATGGCCCGATTTCGCCAAAGCCAACCCCGATGGTTCAGCCTGGGATGCCTTTACCTTGCCGGGTTGCAGCGATGAATAGCAAGAGACTGCCGGCCTGCATCTGCGCCCTGCCGGTCCTTCTGGCCATGGCCATCGGGGCGCGTGCCGACCAAAGCAAGCCGTCGCGTCCGCCTGTCGACAAATGCACCTGGGAACGGCTGGCGGACAGAGATGTCGGGCTGGCTGCCTGGGTACAGCGCTGCGATTTCGGATTCCGCCAGATCCATTTCGAGCTTGGCGGCAATGCTCTTGCCATCAAATACAGCGATGGCGGGCCGGCCGATCCCGTCGTCGAAGTCTTCGATATGCTGCCGGGCGAGGCCGCTGGCGCCGCGTTGCAGCGAATATACTCGCAGAAGACCGAGAAGGCTGTCAGCACACGTTGCGTGCTCATGCCTTACACCGAAGGGGTCACGCCCACGGGCACCCTGCGGTATGTCTTCAGTCCCGATGCCGTTTATCTCAGTGAATTGAAAGCCGTTGCAGACCCTGACGAGGTCGGCGAACCGCCATGCGGCGAATGGGGCGAAGCCCCGGACGGCATTCAGTATTTCGAGGTACAATCACCCGAGCTGCGAAAGCTTCTGTTCATTCGCGTTGGCCAGGAGGAGCCGCTGTTTGACGAGCAGACACTGCAAGTCCTGCCACCCGGATAGGGCCGGGAACCTCAACCGTAGTGCCAGCTGGGCTTTGGTTCGGTGCCGGTGAACATCACCCCAATTCGGTCCTCGCGGCGCCAGCGGACCTCCGCCTTGTAGGCAATGCCGTCGGTTGGAACGTAGAGCAGGAACTCATCGGGCACGCGCGCGTCGATCGAGACCTTCAATTCGGCACCGCCGGCATGCATGTTGCGCAGCGTGCATGTGACCTCGGAGTTGGTCATGCCGGTCAGGATCGCCGCGCCCTTCAAGACGCGCTGCCGGCGTTTGTCCCTCTGTTCGTCCTCGGCCATCGTACGCAATCCAGCGATCTTTCGCGTCTCGGGCGTTCTGATCGGGAGGATTATTAGACCTGGCTGATAAAAATAGCGTTATCGCTGGTGGAGGCTGGACGATTTTCGCGATTCCTGGCTGAAAGAAAAAGGCGCCGCGAAGCACGGCGCCGAATGATGCTTGTTGTCGGCCTGCTCAGCTATAGGGCGAATAGCATTGCTGGCGCGGGCCGTTGTAGGGCTGGAACGTGTTGTCCCAGGCGCGGTACGACCGGTAGCGATTGTAACACCATTGGACATGCGCGCTGGACAGCCGCTGTGTCCGGTAATAGCGCCGCGGTGGCGGCGCGTCGTAGTAGTTGTAGTTGTTGTACAGGCTGCCAAGGCCGAGCCCCAGGCCCAAGCCAAGAATCGCGGCGCCCGCACCACCATCATCATAGTAGCCGCCACGGTAATGGCGGCGATGATGGCGCCTACGCCAGCTGTCGTCCCAGCCGCCATTGTCCCAGTGTCTCGAAAAATGACGGCCGCGGAAATTGTTGGACCGCCATCTCCAATCATTGTCGCCGTGCCATTGCCGAAAGCCGCGATGGCGCCAACGCCAGATCTGCCTGTCGTTGCCGCCTGCCCAATCTTCACGAATTTGCACGATGTCGGCGGCATTGCCCGCCACCGGCAGCAGGGGTTTGGGCATCGGCCCGGCAAGCGAGGGGGCCGAGAGGCCGGCTATCAGACCGAGGGCCATCAGCCCGGATCTGACGGAAGATAAAAAGAGCGGTTTCATCGCACTCTCCTAAGATTCAGGCCCCACGCCCAGAATACCCAGGGAAGAGCCCATTCATGGAACTTTCCATCTGAACGGAGGATGAACAAAAAAGGTTCCATCAACCATGACGAGCGCGCGGTCAATCGGGGCCGCCTGGGTTCTACGCCCTTGTTTTCGAGCGCGCTTGCGGGCAAAGGTCAAAGCCATGTCGCTGCGCCTTGCCACATTCAACGTCGAAAACCTGATGAACAGGTTTGATTATTCCGGATACCGCAATCAGCTCAACGAAGATCGCACGCTGGCGCTTTTCGACATCCAGAGCGAGGCCGAATACAAGATGCTCGAGCAGGCGCGGGCGATCGCGCAGTCTGACGACACGCGGCAGTTGACGGCACTGGCGATCGCGGCCACCCGCGCCGACATCATCTGCATGCAGGAGGTCGACAATATCGAGGCGCTGAGGGCCTTCGAATATGGCTATCTGTTCAAGATGGTGGGGCAAGGCTACCGGCAGAAATACACCACCGCCGGCAATGATTCGCGCGGCATTGACGTCGCCGTGATGATGCGCAACGAGACCGCGCAGGGCCAGCCGATCGAATTCGTGCGTATGACCAGCTACGCCTATGTCACGTTCGAGCAATTCGGGCTGCACACGGCGGAATTGGCAGCGCTTGGACATCAGGCCAATGAACGCATCTTCCGGCGCGACTGCCTGGAAATCGATCTGACGGTGGCTGGCGCGCCGTTGACACTCTATCTCGTGCATTTCAAGTCGATGGGCTCTCCCCGCAACGGCCTCGACGGCCGTGAAGCAACAATGCCGCTGCGCATCGCCGAGGCGCAAGCGGTGCGGCGGATCATTGAGGAGCGCTTCGGCAAGGACCATGCCGCCGACAAACGCTGGGCAATCTGCGGCGACATGAACGACTACCGGCAGCGCGTGAAGATTACCGGCGATGCCGTCGACGGCTATCGCTTCGAGGTCATCGACGAGACCCGGTCCTGCATCGACGTGCTCACTGCCGGCGGTTTTTGCGAAAACGCGGTCGAGCGGCGGCCGGAAATGGATCGCTGGACTTTCTATCACACGCGCGGACCGGAAGAGCGGCATCTCTGCCAACTCGACTACATCCTTTTGTCGAGGGCGCTAGCCAGGCAGAACGCCACCGCCGTTCCCGATATCATCCGCAACGGCCAGCCCTGGCGGACCATATTTCCGGCAGGCCAGGAGGTCGAGCGCTTTCCACGCGCCGGGTGGGACCGGCCTAAGGCATCCGACCATTGCCCGGTAGCAATTGCCCTCGACATGGCGTGAGACACGCGTGAGTTTCGACCTGCCGCGCAACGTCATCCTGCCGGTCGATGCCATCGACGTCAGGCTCGATCCCGGCCCACATCCGTTCGAGCGCGATAATGCCGAGGCGATCGCCGCAAACTGGCGGCGTGAGACCGCAGCCAAGCCGGCGCTTTTTGACGGCACCGTGGTGCTGCTTTCCGCTCTCAGCTATCGCGACAATCGCCTCGTCGGCCGCTGCCATGCGGTGCGTTATTCGACCTTCATGCTTTGGCGCAGCAATAGGCAGGTGCCTGGCGCCGAACATGCCTACGCGCACGCCATGCTGGTCGCCGGCGACAACGCGTTGGTGGCGATCCGCATGGCGCCGCATACGGTCAATGCCGGGCGCGTCTACTTCGCCGCCGGTTCGTTCGAGCCAACCGATTTCCACGACGGCCTTGTCGACGTCGACTTCAACATGATCCGCGAGGTGCGGGAAGAGACCGGCCTCGACCTATCAGGCGCGGCACGCGGCAGGCACCATTACGCCCTGTCGACGGCAAGCGGCACGGTGATCTTTCGCCGCTACCGCGAGACGGCCTCCGCCGACGACCTGGCACAGCGGATCAGCGCTTTCGTCGCCGCCGAGTCAGAGCCTGAAATCGAAGGCCCCGTCATCATCCGCAATGCCGCCGATCTGCCGGACGGGCTGATGCCGCATATGAGACCGCTGATCGAATGGCACTTTGCGAGCGAGCAAGGCTTCCGACTCTAACGTCGTAGCCTGCCTTCAATAGCCTTGCGGTCGTTGCGGGCGGCGACAAAATACAACAGCACGCCGAGACCCAGGAGCGCCCCCATCGCCGTTCCCATCGTCTGCCCAATTACCTGCTGGAAGTCAGCGGTGACGCGATCGGGATTCTCCATCCCATAAAGGATCAAATTCCACCAAAGCCCTGCCAAGGCGGCTTCGACGATCACAATCGCCAGAGCCAGTCGCGCTTTCTTGCTCATCCATTGTTCCCCCTTAGTCCCCAACAGCATTGTTATCATTGCAGAATGTGCTGCGACAAGGGCAGGTTGCATAAAAAATCGGCAGCGTCTGGAGGCGACACTTGCTGCAACGCCTACTCATGTCTCAGCGCGTCGATCGGGTTAAGCCGCGCGCCGCGCAGCGCCGGGAAGAAGCCGAACACCATTCCGATCAGCGCGGAGAAGCCGACCGCAAGCAGGATGACCGCCGGGCTTGGCGCAAACGGGATCGTCAGCGTCAGCGAGGCAAGGCCGGCAAGCGCCAGGCCGATCAGGATGCCGATGATGCCGCCAAGCAGCGACAGCACGGTTGCCTCGACCAGGAACTGGATGAGGATATGCTTTTCGTGGGCGCCGATGGCGAGCCTGATGCCGATCTCGCGCGTGCGCTCGGTTACCGACACCAGCATGATGTTCATGATGCCGATGCCGCCGACGAGCAGGCTGACGCCGGCGACGGCGCCGAGCATGCCAGTCATGGTGGTGGTCGCGCTGGCCATGGCATCGGCGATCTGGGTCATGTCGCGGATCGAGAAATCATCGTCACGGTCGGGCGTGATGCGGCGTGTGTCGCGCAAGATGTCCTCGACGCGCTGCTGCAGCACCGTGGTCAGCGTACGGTCGTCGGCGGCGACATAGATCGAGTCGATGTCGCGATTACCGGCAATGCGACGCTGATAGGCGGCAAGCGGCATCAGCACGACATTGTCCTGGTCCTGGCCGAAGCCGGTATAGCCCTTCGGTTCGAGCAGGCCGATGATCTTGCAGGAGGTGCGGTTGACGCGGATGATCTCGCCTTCGGGATCGCCGGCGCCGAAGAACTGCTGGCGCACCGTCTCGCCGACGAGGCAGACGCCGGTGCCGGAGCGGGTTTCCGAATCGCTGAAGGGGCGGCCCGAGACCAGCTTCCAGTCGCGGGCATCGAGATAGGCGCTGTCGGTGCCGGTGACGCCCGAGGTCAGGCTTTCGGTGCCGAAAATGACGCGCACCTGCTTTTGCGACGCCGGCGAGATGGCGCGCGCGCCGTCCAGGTGCGCGACAAGCGCGACGAAGTCCTTGTCGGCAAGAGGCCGGACCACCTGGTCGAGCCCTCCCGGGCCGCCGGGTCCGGCCGGCCGGCCGGAACGAATGACGAGCAGGTTGCTGCCGAGCTTGGAAATGTCGGACTTGACCTTCTCGGTGGTGCCCGAGCCGATGGTCAGCATGGCGATAACGGCGGCGACGCCGATGACGATGCCGAGCAGTGTCAGGAACGAGCGCAGCACGTTGCGGCGGATGGAGCGGAGCGAGAGGCGAACGGTTTCCCAGATCATGGCTAGGCCATCTCGAGATTGGCTGTGTCCGAGGCGACATGGCCATCGAGGAAACGGATCGTGCGCTGCGCACAGCCGGCAACATCGGCTTCGTGCGTGACCATCGCGATGGTCAGACCGAGCTCGGTATTCAACTGCGTCAGGAGCTCCATGATCTCGTGCGTGCGGGCGGTGTCGAGATTGCCGGTCGGTTCGTCGGCGACGAGCAGCGTCGGCCTGGTGACGATGGCGCGCGCGATCGCCACGCGCTGCTGCTGGCCGCCGGACAGCTCGGCCGGCGTATGATGCTCGCGGCCGATAAGGCCGACCTCGGCAAGTGCCTGCATGGCCAGGCCGCGGCGCTCGCGGGCACCGACGCCGCGATAGATCAGCGGCAGTTCGACATTCTCGGCCGCCGTGGTGCGCGGCAACAGATTATAGCCCTGGAAAACGAAGCCGACATAAAGATTGCGCAGCTGAGCACGGCGGTTGCGGTCGAGACGGCCGGCGTCGATGCCTTCGAAGCTGTAGGTCCCGGCCGTCGGCGTGTCGAGGCAGCCAATGATGTTCATGGCCGTCGATTTGCCCGAGCCGGACGGGCCCATGATGGCGACGAATTCGCCGCGCCTGATGGCGAGGTCGACGCCGGCCAGCGCATGCACCCGGGCTTCGCCCTGGCCATAGCTTTTGCAGACCTTGTCGAAGCCGATGAGGGTCGCGCCGGATGCCACGATCAGCTCCTCTGCTGCGAGGCGGTAATGACTTGCGCGCCTTCCTCGAGGCCGGAAACGATCTCGGTCAGTTCGCCATCTGTCGAGCCGACCTTGACGTTGACCGGATGCGGCCGCCCATTCTCCAGCACGTAGAGCGTGCGCGAGCCGTCGGTGGGCTTCGTCGCCGCCTGGCGCTGGCGGTTGCCTCCGGGGCGTCCCATGCGGCCAGTGAACAGGTCGGTGAGGCTCCAACCGCGCTCCGCCGTCTGCGCCGGCCGGTAGCGGAAGGCGATGGACGGCACGGTTAGCACGTTTTTGGCCTGCTTGGTGACGACCGAGACGGTGGCGGTCATGCCGGGCCGCAACAGAAGCTCGCTGTTGTCGACATCCAGCCTTGCATCGTAAGTGACGACGCCGTCGGTAGTGACCGAGGCATAGGAAATGTCGCGGATTTCGGCGTCGAATGGCCGTTCAGGGAACGCATCGACGGTGAAGCGCGCATGCTGGCCGGGTTTGACGGCGCCGATGTCGGCCTCGTCGACCGCAGCCTTCAGCTCCATGTTCTTCAGATCCGCTGCGATGACGAACAGCACCGGCGCCTGCAGCGACGAGGCGACCGTCTGGCCGGGGTCGACCGAGCGCGTCAATATGATGCCGTCGATGGGAGCGTAGATGGTGCTCTTGGCAAGATCCGTCTGCTGCGCCTTGAGATCGGCATTGGCCATGGCGAGGTTGGCTCTGGCGATATCGAGCGCCGCCTTCGAGCGGTCGCGCGTGGCGGTTGCCGCTTCAAGCGACTGGTCCGTCGCCATGCCGCGCTTGGTCAATTGCGCCGCGCGCACCAGGCCCTTTTCGTTTTCGGCCAGGGTCACGGTGGCGTCCTCGACGCTCGCCGCCGCCGCCTTGGCGGAGGCCTGGGCGCGCTCGATCTGGACCTCCAGCTTGGCAGTGTCGAGCGCGGCCAGCACATCGCCCTTCTTCACCAGCTGGTTCTCGTTGACCGAGACCGAGCGGACGACGCCGGAGAGTTCGCTGGAAATATCGACCTGGGTGAGGGGCTGCAGCGTGCCAGTAGCCGAAACCGCGACGGTAAGATCGGCCATGGCAGCCAGTGTCGTGGTATACTCGATCTTGGCGGGCGAGCCCGCGTACCACTCATAGCCGGCAAAAGCCGCGGCGACGGCAAGCAGTGCGAACACTGCGTAAAGCCAACCGCGACGGCGTTTTGTCTTCAGGCCCTGGTGGTCAAGCCCGAGCGCCGTCTCGATGGCGGAAGTGGAATCCGTCTTTGGCAGATTGACAATCTGGTCCACGCCGGACCCCTATGTTCAGTGATGTCCCATCAGTGCACAAATCAGGCCTAATGGTTCAAAATTCAAATTAAATTTCGCTCATGTTGGGAATGAGGCAGAGGACTTACTGAAATGCAGAAGCGGAATTACTTGCTTTACGACGTATTCACCACCACCCGGCTGGCCGGCAATCCGCTGGCCGTGGTACTCGACTGCGACGGGCTGGACGTTGCGGCGATGCAGGCGGTGGCGCGCGAGTTCAACCTGTCCGAAACCGTCTTCGTGCTGCCGCCCGACAACCCGAAGCACCGGGCCCGCATCCGAATCTTCACGCCTGACTATGAAATGCCGTTCGCCGGCCACCCAACTGTCGGCTCGGCGATAGCGCTCGCCGAAATGGCGGGAGAGGCCGCCGGCATCTTCGTGCTCGAGGAGAATATCGGCCCGGTGCGCTGCGCTGTCAGCAAGCACGATGGTTCGACCTTCGCCGAGTTCGACCTGGCAAAACTGCCGGCGCAGCTGGAATTGTCGGCCGATCCCGAGGCGATCGGTGCGGCCCTTGGCCTTGGGCCGCACGAGATCGGCTTCGAGAACCACCGCGTTTCATTTTGGTCGGCTGGAGTGCCTTACGTGACCATCCCCGTCGCCAATCTAGAGGCGGCTGCCCGGATCAGGCTGGACAACCAGGCGTGGACGGAACTGGCGCCGCGCAAGAGCGAATGGGCCTTCGCCAGCCCCTATGTGTATTGCCGCGAGACGGTGCACCACGACAGCGCCTTCCATGTCCGCATGGTCGTACCCGGCAACCCTTCCTACGAAGACCCGGCGACCGGCTCGGCGGCCGCCGCCTTCGCCGGCGCGATCATGCATTTCGACCGGCCGACGGATGGTGCGTCGCAGCTGTGGATCGAGCAAGGGCTGGAGATGGGCCGGCCGTCGCGCATTCGCCTCGAACTGAATGTCGAAGGCGGCAAACTGGCAGCCGCCCGCATCGGCGGCCATGCGGTCAAGGTGGCGGAAGGCAAGCTGTTTGTCTGATCCTACCTTACGCTTCGTCTTCCTAGGGCGGAGCAGGAGCGAAGCGACTCGCGAAGACTCTGGGATCCATGCCGTGACCGGACGGCAACGCACCGACGGTGCAAGCTGGACTTCAACAAGCCGCCGTCTTTCTGCTCATTTGCGGACGGATGCTAATCCGCGTCGCTGCGTTCTTCGACGACTGTCACGGCACGGGTCCCAGGGTCTGCGCTCCGCTTCGCGTTCGCTCCGCCCAGGGATGACGAGACCCCCGGTGCGATTTGTCGGGAAATGAATCCGGCAGGGCTGGACATGGCGGATGTCGGCGGCTATATGCCCGCCAACGCCGGTTTTGCCGGCCGAGTGGGTGCGTAGCTCAGTTGGTAGAGCAGCTGACTCTTAATCAGCGGGTCCACAGTTCAATCCTGTGCGCACCCACCAAATTTTTCAGAAAATTGGTGGAAAGACCTAGAAAGCGGGATGTTTCGCCGCTGTCGGGTGGCCGCATTTATGCAACCGCTATTGGATAGTTGGCCGCAGACAGCTGAGGATCGCCCGCACTATGGCCAAGACGCCGTCGACGGCATCGAAGTTTGTCCTGCTTTTACCGACGGTCCATTTAAGGTCGGGTGCTTCGGGCAAACGGAGGTCCTGACAGACAAACCAGCCTGAAAGCATAAAGAGGTCTAGATGTCTCGGATCGCCTTCCGAATAGTAAGGAAATTGGAAGAACAATCTTACGGGGCCACCGTATGCTAGCTTGAAAGTCATCGAGAATCTAATATCATGACCAAATTTGTCTTCGAAGATTCCGCTAAAACTAAGGTCTCGGGCATCGTATTGATGCCATTGCGTCGATAGCCCCAAAGAACTCCAAGCCTTAAGGGTATGGGCTTTCAGCTCCTTGCGATTAGGGAATTTTGCCTCTTCAGGGTTATAGGGAGTAGGCGGATCGACATAGTCCGTCTCGGTTCTCCACTCCTCCGCAGCGCTGCGAAGATCTTCGAAAATCTGAACGATTTTCGGATTTGTCTGCTCGCCGGAAAAAATTGAAATTCGCCATTGAGAAATCATCTCGCACAGTTCTTCGACCGTATGGCCGGATCGCTCTGCCCAATCCGCCGTGGCCAGTATCCACGGCGAATTGTATTTCAACCCAGCAAAAGCTCCGCTCTTGCTGTCGAAATCTTCGATAATCCGAGCAAGAATATCGCGAAGCCCCTGTTTGGGGTTTCCGAAATGTTGCGAGGGTTCGTTCATCGACGCAGCCCAAACTTTGCGAGCGTTTACGTCTCCGAAACACCAGCCTCAGCAAAGCTTGCCATGCGGGCGTGGCATTCGAGCGCTGAACGAACAATGTTGACGGCGAGGCAGGCGCCGGAGCCTTCGCCGAGCCGCATGCCGAGATCAAGCAGCGGCGGCAGGCCGAGCGCTTCGAGCAGGCGGCGATGGCCGGATTCGGCGGAGACGTGGGCAGCGAGTGTGTGGGCGAGGCCTGCCGGGTGCAGTTTCGCCAGGGGTGCGGCGGCGGCGGTGCAGACGAAGCCGTCGAGCAGCACCGGCACACCAAGACGGCGAGCGGCGAGCGTTGCGCCGAAGATGGCGGCGAGTTCGCGCCCGCCAAGCGTGGCTGCGATCTGCAGGGGATCAGTGAGAGCCTCGGCGTGGCGCTTGAGGCCGGCCTCGATGGCGACGATCTTGCGCACAAGGCCGGCATCATCGACGCCGGTGCCGCGCCCGGTCCATCTTTCCGCGCCGCCGCCGAACAGCGCGGTTGAGATGGCCGCCGCCGGGGTGGTGTTGCCGATGCCCATTTCACCGAAGCAGACGAGGTCGAGATCCTTGCTGACCGCGTCGTAGCCCGCGGAGACAGCGGCGAGGAAGGCCTCGTCATTCATTGCGGGTCCTTGGGTGAAATCGCCGGTCGGACGGTCGAGGTCGAGCGGGATAACATCGAGATCGGCGCCGGCGATGCGGGCAAGCTGGTTGATGGCGGCGCCGCCGCCGGCGAAATTCGCCACCATCTGCACGGTGACTTCCGACGGGAAGGCCGACACGCCTTGCGTGGTGACGCCGTGGTTGCCGGCGAAGACGAAGACCTTGACGCGGTCGAGCTTTGGCATGTCGCGGCCCTGCCAGCGCGCCAGCCAGGCGGCTATCGTCTCCAGTCGGCCGAGGCTGCCTTGCGGCTTGGTCAGCGTGTCCTGACGGCGGGCGACGGCATTGGCCGCGGTGTCGCTGCCGTTGGGCAGGTCAAGGCAGGCGGCGCGCAGTTCATCGAGCGATTTGAAAGGCATGGGGACAAAATCTCCGAAACAGAGTCAGGAAAGGGAAACGGAAGCGACGATCAGGATTGCGATCTCGCCGAGCTGCTGGAGGGCACCGACAGTGTCGCCGGTCTGGCCGCCGATCTGGCTGATGCACAGCGCGCGGAAGGCGGCAAACAAAAGCGCAAGCAGGATGAGCGCGAAGATAGCAGCGCCGAACCCAAGCGCCAGCAGCGCGACCGCACCGAGTACGGCACCGATGCCAGCGGTCTCAGTCGTAACCAAGCCTGCTTCGGCCGAGAGGCCGTCGCTGCGAGCCGGCGGCAAAAGGTGCATGAAGGCGCCGAGCAGGCCGCGCGAGGCGGCATGCGCGGCAATGAGAGCCCAGAAGACAGGGGCCGGGCCGGCGGATCCAGAGAGCACGCTCCAGCGGATCAGCAGCGAGATGCTGAGTGCGCAGGCGCCGTAGGCACCGATGCGGCTGTCGCGCATGATCTCCAGTTTCCTGTCGCGCGTCTTGCCGCCGCCAAAGCCGTCGGCGACATCCGAAAGCCCGTCTTCATGCAGGCAGCCGGTGGCGAGCAGGATCGCGGCAAGGGTCAACGCTGCAGCAGGGCTCTCGGCTAGGCCTAGCCTCGTGCCGACGGCGTAGACCAGGGCACCGGCCAGAGCGACGGCGAGACCGGCAACGGGTGCAGCCCAGATCGCAGCGGCAAGGCTGCGGCCACGGAAGTCGGCTCTCGGCAGCGGCAGCCGGGTAAAGAAGACGAGGCAAAGCGCGATGTCGTCGAGCAGCTGCCGTTGCGAGGGGATCTGGAGTTTGAGCATGATCTATTCCGAAAACCGGCTACCACTTTTCGGGATCATGCTCTCGCCCCTCGCAATGGCGTGGAAGAAGGTGCCGCTGACATTGCCGCGCTGGTAGCCCGACGCACCAAGCGGATTGCCTTGTCCGTCGGCAAGGTCGGCCAACGGTTCGTCATTGCCGGTCGCAACCATCTGCGCGTAGTGGAATTCATGGCCGCGGATCAGCGTGCCGTGGCTGCCGAGCGGGCACCCGGAACGCAGCCGCGCCTCGCGGTAGCCGAGATTCATCTTGCGCTTGGCGAAGCTGGTCGAATGACCGAGCAGGCCAAGCATTCGATGCGTCTCGCCCGACGCGTCCTCGAGCGCCTCGCCGAGCACCATGAAGCCGCCGCACTCACCATGCACCGGCCGCGTAGCGGCGAACCGCGCCATGCCGGCTCTGAAATTCGCCGCGGCGGCGAGGCGACCGGCGTGAAGCTCGGGATAGCCGCCGGGCAGCCAACAGACATCGCAATTGTCGCCTGGTGCTTCGTCGGCGAGTGGCGAGAAGGGAATAATCTCGGCGCCGGCCTTGCGCCAATGCATGGCGACATGCGGATAGAGGAAGCTGAAGGCGGCGTCCTCGGCAAGTGCAATGCGCTGGCCGGGGGGCGGCAGCGCGTCGCCGAAATTGCCCGGCGCGGGCGTGAATGGCGCCGCCAGCGCCATGATGGCGTCGAGGTCGAGCGAGCGCTCGACCATGTCGGCCAGCCGGTCGAGGTGCGCCATCAGATTCTCATATTCGCCGGCCTGGACGAGGCCGAGATGGCGCTCGGGCAGGTTGAGCGAGGGATCGCGCAAGATAGCGCCGACGACAGGCAGCCCGAGTGCCTCGATGGCATCGCCGCATAGCCGGCGGTGGCGCTCGCTGCCGAGCCGGTTGAGCACGACCCCCGCCATGCGCACATCCGGATCGTAGGTGGCAAAACCCTTGGCGACGGCCGCTGCCGTGGTCGACTGGCCGGAAACGTCGAGCACCAGCAGCACCGGCAGGCCGTAGAGCCGGGCAAGGTCGGCAGCCGAGCCGGACCGTCCTGGAGCAGCCGGAATCCCGTCGAACAGGCCCATGGCGCTTTCGAGAAAGATAAATTCGGCATCCTCGTTCGCTTCACCAGCCAGCGCGTTGAGCAGGGCAGGCGGCATTGCCCAACTGTCGAGATTGACGCCGGACAGGCCGGTGGCTGCGGCGTGGAAGCCGGGATCGATATAGTCCGGGCCGGATTTGGCGCCGCGCACCTTCAGGCCGCGCCGGGCGAGCGCGCGCAGAATGCCGATGGTGACGCTGGTTTTGCCCGAGCCCGAGCGCGGCGCGCCGATGATGATAGCGCGGGTCATGACTCACCCGCCAATGCCGCGCGCATCGCGACGATGCCGCCAACGACGATCAGCGCCGGCGAGGTCAGACCGGCGGCCGCTGCCTCTTCCGCAATGGTGGCGAGCGTGGCGACGACGATCCGTTCCTGCGGTGTCGTCGCAGCGACAATTACCGCGGCGGGCGTCGAAGGCGCCAGCGCGCCCTCAAGCAGCGAGGCGGCGATCAGCGGCAGATTGGCCATGCCCATATAGATGACCACCGGCTGGCCGGTACGGGCGATGGCCGCCCAGTCGAGATCGTCATCGGTGCCGGCGGCGTGACCGGTCGCCAGGATCAGCGCCTTGTTGATGCCGCGCATGGTGCCGGGAATGCCGGTGGCGGCCAGCGCGCTGAGGCCGGACGTCAGGCCAGGCAGGATGTGGAACGGGATGGTTTCCCCGGCCAGCGCCAGCGCCTCTTCGCCGCCACGCCCGAAAATATAGGGGTCGCCGCCCTTCAGCCTGACGACGCGCCGGCCCTCGCGCGCCAGCCGGACCAGCAGAGCGGTGATGTCGTCCTGCTTCATCGATGGTTTGCCACCGCGCTTGCCGGCATAGAACAGTTCCGCGCCCTCGGCGACGGCGACGACTTCGGGCGAGACCAGCGCGTCATAAACCAGCGCGTCGCACTGTCCGAGGGCGGCCAGCACTTCCAGCGTCAGGCAGCCGGGATCGCCAGGGCCGGCGCCGGCCAGCCAGACATGTCCGGGCTCCAGCTGGCGCGGCTTGAAGTTCAGCCGGGTGAGCGCCTGCTCGACAGTAGTGTTTCTATTGCTGCCGCTCACGATCCGTCTCGTCCGCGAAAACGCCGCTGGTAGTGGGCGTCGTAAAGTGAACTTTCACTAAAATCTTCCGCCGCCAGCGAGCGGCCGACGAAGATGATCGCCGTGCGTTCCATTGGATCCGCGCCTAGCTGCGCCTCAATGGTCGCCAGCGTGCCGGTCAACACCCGCTCGTCCGGCCAGGAGGCGCGGAAGACGACCGCGACTGGGCAGTCGGCGCCGTAGTAGGGCGTCAGCTCGGCGACGACGCGGTCGACAGCGTGGATGGCGAGGTGGATGGCGAGCGTGGCGCCGGTGCGGCCGAAGCCGGCCAGTGTTTCTCCGGGCGGCATTTTCGAGGCGCGGCCGGAGATGCGGGTCAGCACCAGGCTTTGCGCGACTTCCGGAATGGTCAGCTCGCGGCGCAGCGCGGCGGCCGCGGCGGCAAAAGACGGCACGCCCGGCGTCAGCGTGTAAGGGATGCCGTGCTTTTCCAGCCGGCGGATCTGCTCGGCAACGGCGCTCCACACGGAAAGGTCGCCTGAATGGAGGCGGGTGACATCATGGCCGGCCGCGTGGGCTGCCAGATATTCGGCCTCGATCTCGTCGAGTGACATCGGCGCGGTGTCGATCAACATCGTTCCGGGCGCGCAGTGCTGCAACAGCTCCGGCGCGACGATCGATCCGGCATAGAGGCAGACGGGACAACTGCCGAGCAGACGGCTCCCGCGCAAGGTGATCAGATCGGCGGCACCCGGGCCGGCGCCGATGAAATGGACGGTCATACCGCATCTCCGCTGATGGCGATGGCGCAGGTGACAGCACCGAGCACGGTGCGTGGTCCGAGCAGTTTTGCGCCTTTGCCGGCGGCGGCAAGCGCGGAGGCTTCGGAAACCGACGGCGTGCCGGCGTGCTCCTGTGATAGGTTGGAGTGGCTGGTTGTAGATGCAGCTTTGAGTTCGTCCTGCTCGACAACGATCACCGGAAGGCGGAGTTCGCGTCCGGCGGCGAAGATTGCCGCTTCATCCTGCTTGAGAGACGCGGTCGCGAGCGCCGAAAGCGCGGGCAGGGCAAGCCCGTGCGCCTCCAGCGCGGTTTCTACCGCAGCAAGCACGTCGCGTGCGCTGACGCCTTTGCGGCTGCCGATGCCCGCGACCATCATGGCTTCACCCAGCTCCATTGGGTGACCGGCATAGCCGGCCGCCAAGCCTGCATCGAACCGACCGGCGAAGCACGGGATATGGCGATGCGGGTGAGCTCGCCGCCGAGCGCAGCGTGACGGGAAAGCAGCAGTGCCTCCATCTCCAGCGTCACCGCGTTGGCGACGAGGCGGCCGCCGGCGGGTAAGGCATCGATGGCTCTTTCCAGCACGCCGGCATCGCTGCCGCCGCCGCCGATGAAGATCGCCGCCGGCGTTTCCAGTCCGGCAAGAGCTTGCGGTGCCGAACCTTCAACGACGGCGAGACCGGGAACGCCGCAGGCCGCGGCGTTGTGTCGGATGCGCGCGGCGCGGGCCGGATCGGCTTCGACGGCGATGGCGCGCATGGAGGGATGCGCGAGCATCCATTCGACGCCGATGGAGCCGGAGCCGGCGCCAATGTCCCACAGCAGTTCGCCGCGCCTTGGCGCGAGAGCGGACAGGGTGACGGCGCGCACTTCGCGCTTGGTGATCTGGCCGTCGTGCTCGAACAAATGATCGGCAAGGCCCGATGTCAGTGGCAGGACGCGTGCTTGCGGGGTCGAATCAACTTCGATTGCGAGCACGTTGAGTGGGTTGATCTTTTCGAGGTCGAAAGCGCCGGCGTTCGCCGAGCGCAGCCTTTCGTTCTGCCCACCCAGCGCCTCCAGAACCGTCAACCGCGAGGCGCCGAAGCCGAGTTCGGTCATGAGACGGGCAATCGCTTCCGGTGCATCGCTATCCGAGGTCAGCGCCAGAATGCGGGTGCAAGGATGCAGCAACGGCCGGATCAGGTCGAGCGGGCGGCCATGCAGCGAAATGGTCTCGACGTCCTGTAGCGCCCAGCCCAAGCGTGAGGCGGCCAGCGAGAAGGCCGAGGGCGCGGGGATCACCCGCATATCCTCCGCCGCGACCTTGCGGGCGAGGGTGACGCCGACACCGTGGTAGAAGGGATCGCCGGAGGCCAGCACGCAGACGCGTCTGCCGGAGAGCGCCAGCACGTCGCGCATTTCGGCATCGAAAGGCGTCGGCCAGGCGCGCGCTTCACCTTTGGCGAGCGATGCGACGAGGGCCAGGTGGCGCTTGCCGCCGAAAACGAATTCGGCACCCGCGATCAACTGCTTGGCCTCGTCGCCGAGACCCGCTACACCGTCCTCGCCGATGCCGATGATCGTGAGCCATTTTGGAGTGAGCACGGCGGCGCGCGGACCTTCAGCAGGCATGATGACCCACCGCATTCTGATCCTCGGCGGAACCACCGAAGCCCGGCAGGTGGCCGGAATACTCTCGGTGCGCTCCGATCTCGCGATTACGCTGTCGCTGGCCGGCCGCACTGAAAACCCGGCCGCGCAAGGCGTGCCGGTGCGGGTTGGCGGCTTTGGTGGCGTCGACGGGCTGGCGTTGTATCTCCACGAGACGGACGTCGACCTGCTGATCGACGCCACGCATCCCTATGCGGCGCAGATCTCCGCCAATGCGGCGGAAGCAGCGCGCCGATCCGGCGTGCCGATCGTTGCGCTCAAGCGCCCAGGCTGGGAGCCTGCCGAAGGTGACCAGTGGACGCTGGTCGACGGTGTTACCAGCTCGGTGACGGCGCTGGGATCGGCGCAGCGCCGCGTGTTCCTGGCGCTCGGACGGCAGGAGATCACTGCCTTCGAGGCTGCACCCCAGCACCACTATCTCATCCGTAGCGTCGATCCGGTCGAACCAAGACTTACTGTGCCCGACGCGACCTATCTCTTGGCGCGCGGGCCGTTCCAGGAGCCGGACGAACACTCGCTGCTTCAAGAGCACCGCATCGATGTCGTCGTTTCCAAAAACAGCGGCGGCGAAGCGACCTACGGCAAGATCGCCGCAGCGCGGGCGCTCGGCATCGAGGTGGTCATGATCCGCAGGCCGGCGTTGCCGGACGTCACGTCGGCTGAGACGGTCGAATCTCTTGCCGCGATGGTCGATCATTTTCTGGTCGGTCATGTTCTTGGGCCCGCTGCCGACCGTGGCGTATAGACCAGCGCTGGCTTTTCACCGCGCTTGATGATCCGGGTTTCCGGCGAGCCGATGATGATGCAGGTGGCCATATCGGCCTTTTGCGCGTCGGCTTCCGCCAGCAAGAAAACTTCGATGCGCTCGTCGGGACGGCCGGCGGCGCGACCGAAGATCACCGGCGTGGTGCCGGGCAGGATCGCGGCAAGGCACTCGAAGGCGCGGCCAAGCTGCCAGGGGCGTGCCTTGCTGATCGGATTGTAGAGTGCGATGACGAAGCCGGCGCCCGCTGCCGCCAGCAGGCGCAGCTCGATCAAATCCCACGGCTTCAGATTGTCTGACAGCGAGATGGCGCAGAAATCATGGCCGAGCGGCGCGCCGATGCGGGCGGCGACGGCGAGCATGGCGGTGATGCCAGGCACGATGGCGATGTCGACCGCGCGCCACTCGACCGGCCCCGCCTCGATCGCCTCGCAGACGGCCGCCGCCATGGCGAAGACGCCGGGATCGCCGCCCGATACGACCGCGACATCGTGGCCTTCCGCAGCCTTCAGCAGCGCGTCCCTGGAGCGCGCTAGCTCCTCGCGATTGTCGGAAGCGACGCGAATCTGGTCGGGACGCAGATCAAGCCGGTCAAGATAAGGCTTGTAGCCGTAGAAGAATTTCGCCTCGGCGACGGCCCGGCTCGCTTCCGGCGTCACCTGGTCGGCGTTGCCAGGCCCCAGGCCGATGACGGTTAGGCGGCCGCTCATGCTTCGGCTCCCAATGCGCTTGGCCGCCCCGACCAGCCGGCGACCAGCACGATGGCGAAATAAGGCGCCTGGTCGTCCTTTTTGTCGGCGAGCCGCATCGAGACGCCGCCCGGCATGGTGCCGCGCTCGACATAGATGGCCCGTGCCAGCTTGTCGGTCGCCTCCAGCGCACGCCTGATCTTGGGCAAGTTGCGGCCGACCTTCATGATTACGGCGGCATCGGTGTCGGCGAGGCGGCGCGTCAGCTCGAATTCGCTCATCGTGCCCGGCAACACAGTCAGCACGTCGTCGCCCTGGACGATCGGTAGGCCGGTCGCCGACCAGCAGCCGGACATGGCGGTGACGCCGGGAATGACTTCGGTCGGAAAGCGATGCGCCAGCCTGACATGCAGATGCATGTAGGAGCCGTAGAAAAGCGGGTCGCCTTCCGAGAGCACCGCAACCATCCTGCCGGCGCTGAGGTGCTCGGCAACCTTTTCGGCCGACTGCTCGTAGAAATCGGTGATCTGCGAGCGGTAGTCGCCGTGGTCCTTGTCGATCTCGGTGGTCACCGGATAGAGCAGCGGCAACTCTATCAAATCAGCGCGAAAATGGGCTCCGACGATGGCGCGCGCGTTGCTGTTGTTGCCGCGCTTGGCGAAATGCGCAACGACATCGGCCTCCGCCAGCGCGCGCACTGCCTTCAGCGTCAAAAGTTCTGGGTCGCCAGGACCGGTGCCAACGCCGACCAGCCGACCTCTTACGATCGCATTCATAGGCCCGGCCTCGCCAAAGCGTTGAGCGCGGCGGCGGTCATGGCGCTGCCGCCCAGCCGGCCGCGCACGATGGCGAAGGGCACGCCATAGGAATTTTCGGCCAGCGCATCCTTCGATTCGGCGGCACCGACAAACCCGACCGGCATACCGATGATCGCCGCCGGCTTCGGCGCACCATCGCGCAGCTTTTCCAGCAGATAAAACAGGGCGGTCGGCGCATTGCCGATCGCGACAACCGAACCCGCCATGCGCTCGCCCCACAGGTCGATCGCCGCGGCCGAGCGGGTGTTGCCGATTTTTCTCGCGATGTCGGCGGTCCGCGGATCGCGCAGCGTGCAGGTCACTTCGTTGCCGGCCGGCAGCCGCGCGCGCGTGACGCCATGCGAGACCATCTGTGCGTCGCAGAAAATCGGCGCGCCGGCGCTCAACGCTGTGCGCGCGGCGGCGACGAAATCGCTGGAGAAAACGAAATGCCGCGCAGCCTCGACCTGGCCGCAGGCATGGATCATGCGGATGGCGACATCGGCCTCGGCTTCGGAAAAGCGCGACAGGTCGGCCTCGGCGCGGATGATGGCGAAGGAGCGCTCATAGATCGCCGTGCCATCATGAATATAGTCGTAGGTGATGGGGTTCTGGGCGGGCATGCTCATTCCTGTCGGTAAGCTTTGACGACGCCGGCCGTGCCAAGCCTTGCCAGACAGGCGGCGGCAGTCTCGCCTCGAAGTCGTTTTCTGCGGATTGCCGCTGCAATGCCGCCGATGCCGTGCGCAGCGTCGTCCCCCGGCCTGTATCCGGCGGGCAATGCCTTAGCCGTCCCGTCCACGACAAGTCCGGCTCCGTTTTCGCCGCCGACCAATGTCAGCGCCGCCGGACCGGCATGGGCGCAGCCCTTGGCGCAGCCGGAGATGTGCAGCGTCAAGGAAGAATCGAAGATGTCGCGGTTTTCGAGGGCGATGATCTCGGCGATTTCGCGCGTCGCGATGCGGCCGGAGGCACAGGCGGGAGCACCCGGGCAAGCGGCGATTTTCGTGCGCGGGTCGGCGGCGTCGGTGACGAAGCCGAGGGTTGCGGCGGCTTGGTGGAGCGGCGGGCAGGCCGCTGGCGCGAGGCCGAGGAAAACCAGCGCGCGGCCCGGCGCCAGGCGGATTTCGGTGGCGCCAAGGGCCAGCGCGCTCTGCGCGAGAGCGATGATCTGGTTCGCCGGCATGCTGCCGAAGGGTAGGCCGATGCCGAGGGCGGTTCCGGCTGCAGCCAAGTCGAAAACTCCGATGGGCCGGCGATCCTTCGCGCCCCCCTCTGTCCTGCCGGACATCTCCCCCACTTGGGGGGAGATCGGCAGCTTCGCCGGTGGCTCACTCTTAGCATGCTTATCGATTGGCGAAAGCTGAGATGAGGGCGCAATCTCCCCCCAAGTGGGGGAGATGTCCGGCAGGACAGAGGGGGGCGCGAAGGATCGCCAATTTGCCAGAGATCTCAGCTGTCTTTCTGTCAAATCCCGCGCATGGGCATCGCGCCCCTTTTCGGCAACCATCCTTAGGATCGCAACGGCGATGTCGCAGGCCGCATCTTCCTCGGCCATGACGAGTAGCGTCGCAGTCTGACCGCCGCCGGCGATAGCCACCTGCCATTGCGTCCCCGCATCGGTCCGCACCGCAGCCAGCCTGGCATCGGCCGTCACTGCATCCAAGGTCAGCTGTCCGCCACCGTCGACAATCACCGAGACCTTCGGGCCAAGACGCTGCGTGACGCCGGCGTCCTCGATTGCCGCCCGAATCCGCTCCGCTAGCGGGCGCGGATCGGCGATTTCCTGCGGGTCGAGCCCGGCCAGCGGACCAGTCTCGACCGGCACGCCGGTGCGAACGGCAACACCCAGCGCATCGACCTCCATCGCCAGCAGCCGGGCGCTTTCGGGCGTCAGGCCGCGTATCTGCAAGCTGCCGCGGGCGGTCACTTCCATAATGCCGTTGCCGTGGCGCAGGGCGGATTCGCAGAGTCCGATCAACGACTTCGGCAACAGTCCTCCAGCGACCGGATTGAGCCGCACCAGCAGCCCGTCGCCGGTTTGCATCGGTGCCGACAAAGCAGGGCAGGCGCTGCGTCGGGAGAAAGCGTTCATGCCGCCACCCCAAGCGCCTGGGCTTCGGCAATCAGTGCGGCGAGATCGTCATCGATCGAATTGCGCAGCGGATGCCACAGACCGCGCCGTCGTGCCGACATGAAACGTTCGGCCATGACCTTCGCCGCCGACGGGTTCTCGCGCAGGATGAAGGCGCGGACAACGGGGTCGCCGAGATAGGCGTCGTGCACGGCCTCGATCAGCGCGCCAGATATGGCATGAGTGGTCTCGGCAAAGCCGACAAGCCGGTCGACCGTCTCGGCGAATTCCGAGGCGCCGCGCGGCCCGTGGCGCATCTGGCCGGCAATGAAGCGCGGATTGACGGCGCGTGCCCGTACGACGCGGGATACGGCGTCCCCAACCGAGCGTGGCTTGGGCTTTTGCGGATCCGTGGTGTCGAGCACGATCACGTCAGCGTTTTTGCCGAGCGCGGCAAGCGCTGCCGAAAAGCCGCCGATAAAGGCGACGTCGGCCGAGCCTTCGAGGATGTCGCGGCCGGGATCGTCGCCGGTATGAACCAGAAGGTCGGCCTCAGCGATGCGGCCCTCAAAAGCGCCGGGCGCCGAAATGCCTTCGCCCTCGGCGCCGCCATAGGCATGCGAGGTGGCGGCGAGATAGGCGCGGCCGATCTCTTCGCGCGCGGCCCAGTCGCCGCTTGATAGCAAGTCCTCGATGCCGGCGCCGTAAGTGCCGGGCGAGGTGCCGAATATGCGCGGGCTGATCTTGCCGTCTGCACGGGTTCTCGCCGCCAGCGGGTTTTCCGAATCGTCCTCGTCGCGGGTCGCGACGGCGTTGGCGGCGGCATCGATCAGCGCGATCTGGGTTGGGAACATGTCGCGGAACAGGCCGGATATGCGCCAGGTGACGTCGACGCGCGGGCGGCCGAGCGTTGCCGGCGGCAGCACCTCGATGCCGGTGATGCGGCCGGTGGCGGAATCCCATTGCGGCCGGCAGCCCATCAGCGCCAGGCCTTGCGCGATCTCCTCACCGCCGGTGCGCAGCGAGGCCGAGCCCCAGAGGTCGATGACCAGCGAGCGCGGCCAGTCGCCATGCGATTGCATGTAGCTGCGGACGACTTCTTCCGCTGCCACCTTGCCCAGATCATAGGCGGTCGGCGTCGGCATGGTGCGTGGGTCGGCGGTAAACAAATTGCGGCCGGTGGGCAGCACATCGCGCCGGCCACGCGCCGGTGCACCGGCCGGACCGGCGGCGACATGGCGGCCGTCGAGGGCCGCGATGAGTGCTACTTTCTCGGCTGCCGCACTCTGCTCGCGCAAAGGATCGGTTTCGCCCTCAGGCGAGCGACCGTAGATATGCAGGCCGTCCTTGATGGCGAAATCCTTGAGATCGCAGAGCCAGGCGTCGATGCGGCGCAAGGCTTCGTCGGCTGCGTCGGTCCTGGCGACGCCGGCCTCTGAGGCGAGGCCGGTCTTTTCCGCAGTCTCGACGATCAGCTTCGCCAGGCGGTCGCGGCGGCGGCGGTCGAGCCCGTCGGCCTGGGCATATTCGTCAACCAGTCGCTCGAGTTTATGCTGCTCTTCGTCCAGCCCGGCGCCGGTCAGCGGCGGCGGCAGATGGCCAAGCGTGACGGCGGCAATGCGTCGCTTGGCTTGTGCTGCCTCGCCGGGGTTGGAGACGATGAAAGGATAAATGACGGGCAGGGGGCCGGTGACGATTTCGGGAAAGCAGTTTTCGCTGAGCGCCACGGTCTTGCCGGGCAGCCACTCCAGCGTGCCGTGGGCGCCGACATGGATAATTGCATGGATGCCGAGCGACTTACGCAGCCACAAGCCAAAGGCGATCAGTGCATGGCGCGGCGGCAGTGTCGGGTCGTGATAGTCGGCGCGGCGGTCGGCTGAGCGCCCGCGATCAGGGGCGAGGGCTACGGTGATATTGCCGAAGGTGGCGGCGCGGAAGGGGAATTTTGCGGTGGTGGGCGCTTGGACACCCCCCTCTGCCCTGCCGGACATCTCCCCTTCAAGGGGGGAGATTGGCAGTTCGGCTGCCGGCTCTCCCTTAACGCCCTTGGTAGTTGGCGAAAGCAGAGACAACAGCGCAATCTCCCCCCTCGAAGGGGAGATGTCCGGCAGCACAGAGGGGGGTGCCTCGCGCGAACCTGTCTCATCATCCGTATTCCCCCATGCGGCTTCCACCGCAGCGATGGCCGCCGGCGGCAATTCCTTCGAGAAGGTCAGATAATCCTGCAAAGCCAGTCCCTGGTCGGCTGGCTCCAGCACCTCCAGCAACTGACGCGGCGTTTGCGGAATCCCTTCAACGGCGTAGCCCTGTTCGCTCAGGTCGTGCAGCATCGCCAGCACGCTGGACGGCACGTCGAGACCGACGGCATAGCCGGTGCGGCCGGGCGCGCTCGGATAGTCGGGGATCAGGATGGCGAGCTTGCGCTCCGCACGCGGCGTCCGCTGCAGACGCACGAAGGCCTCGATACGGTTCGCGACCTGCGCCACGCGGTCAGGCTCTGGCCGGTTGGCGAAGGCGCGGAAGGCCAATGCCGGATCGATCTCGCTTTCGCTCTTGAAGGAAATGGCGCCGGCCAGGATGCGGCCGTCGAGCTCGGGCAGGACGACATGCATGGCAAGGTCGGCGGGCGCCAGGCCGCGCTGGTTGTTCTGCCAGATGTCGCGGCGGGTGGTCGCGACGACGACCTGGAACACCGGCACTCCGGCGCGGTCGAACAGCGTCTCGACGCCGGGTTCGGCGCCCGAGGCGAAAGCTGTGGCGGTGATGATGGCGGCAGGGTTCAGCGCGGCAAACGCGGTTTCGACAAAGGCGAGCGATGCCGCGTCCTTGAGGCTGGAGACGAAGATGGGGACCGGCGCTATGCCACGCTGCCCGAGCGCCTCGACAAGCGCATCGATGGGCGCGACATCGGCGGCGAGCAGCATCGAGCGGTAGAACAGGATGGGGATGATGGGGGCGGGTTCGGCGGACGGTAGGTTTAGGCTGCGTTCCGTCGCGCCCCCCTCTGTCCTGCCGGACATCTCCTCCACAAGGGGGGAGATCGCCTGGTCATCGTCGCCTTCGTCAATGTTCGATGTTGCAGAAGTCGCGAGACGGTCAGTGACAGCCGATCTCCCCCCTTGTGGGGGAGATGTCCGGCAGGACAGAGGGGGGCGCGAAGGAATGCCGACGCTTGATAAGTCCATTCTTTCTATAACGCCGCGTCCCGGCTCATAAAATCCCGCCTTTGGCACGCTGACAGGTTCAGCGACCGCCGCACCCGATCCGGCGAGACTTGCCAACCTCTGCACCAGCGCCGTCATATTCGCCGGGCCACCTTCGCGGAAATAGTCGAGCAGACCATCAAGTTCCTGGCGCGGCAGCGTCGAGCCTTCGATCAGCCGCAAATCCTCGTCGTGGCTCTCGCCCGGTAGGAGCGCCAGCTTAATACCGCGATTTCGCGCGACAACGGCAAGCTGGTCGCAGCCGTAGCGCCACCAGTCGTAACCGCCGAGGATGCGGACCAGGACGACCTTGGCGTGGCGGGCGACGCTGTCGATCCAGAGGTCGACGGACATCGGGTGGCGCAGGTCGCGCAAGGCGGCGAGCCGCATCGACGGCAGGCGGTCCGCATCTGCCTTCCACGCCGCCGCCAGCCCGGCGAGGTCGCTGTCGGTGAAGGACAGCGCCACGACATCCGCAGGCGTTTGCCTGAGATCGACAGGCTCGGCGAGATCGTCGAGCGAGGCGGATGTGGTGGTGAGGATGTGCATCGCGGCTCGTACCTGGGATCAGCCGGCGAGGATACGCTCGATCGCCGGGCGGTTCAGCCCTTTCAGGCCGATGACGACGAGGCGCGAGCGGCGATCGTCTTCAGCGGTCCAGGCGCGGTCGTAATAGTGGTTGACGCGCGGACCGACGGCCTGCAGCAAGAGCCGCATCGGCTTGCCGCCGACGTCGACGAAACCCTTGACGCGCAATACGTTTTCTTCCTCCGCCGCCGTGGCGACGCGTTGTGCCAGCTCGTCCGGGTCGGACACCGACGCAATGTCGATGACGAACGAGTCAAAGTCGTCATGTTCGTGGTCGAGCTCGTCGTCGTGATGGGTCTTGCGGTTCTCGATGTCGTCCTCGACGGCGAGACCAAGGCCGAGCAGCACCGACGGATCGACCTTGCCTTGCGAGGTCGGCACGATCTTCACCGCCCGCGCAACATGCTTGCCGATGACGGCATTGGCGCGCGCCGCGCCGGCTGCGTCCAGCAGGTCGCTCTTCGACAGGATGATCAGGTCGGCACAAGCGAGCTGGTCTTCGAACACCTCCTCGACAGGATCGTCATGGTCGAGCGTCTCGTCCTGCGCGCGCTGCGCCTGCAGGGCGTCCATGTCGTTGGCAACGCGGCCATCAGCCAGCGCCGGCCCGTCGACGACGGCGATGACGCCATCGACCGTGACGCGGCTTTTCACCGACGGCCACTGGAAGGCCTGGACCAGCGGCTTGGGCAGGGCCAGCCCGGACGTCTCGATCAGGATGTGGTCGACCTTCGGCGTCAGCGACAGGATCTGGTCGAGCGCGGGGACAAAGTCGTCGGCGACAGTGCAGCAGATGCAGCCATTGGCCAGCTCGACGATGTTTTCCTCGGGGCAAGTGTCGATGCCGCAGCCCTTCAGGATCTCGCCGTCGATGCCGATATCGCCGAACTCGTTGACGATGATGGCCAGGCGCTTGCCTTTGGCGTTTTCGAGCAAATGGCGGATCAGCGTCGTCTTGCCGGCGCCGAGAAAGCCGGTGACGACGGTGCAGGGGACGCGCGAAACGTTGGCGGCCGAATCTGGGGAAGTCATATCAAGTCCTTCAAAAGGTCGAGGGGAGGGATGCGGGCAACCAAGCCGCGCTTCAGGCAATCGGGACGGCCGCGCCACGGAATGAGGCCGTCCGTCGAAGTAGCGAACAGCTTTGCCCCCGTCACCAGATCGGTGCCGCTGGTCGTGGTCAGGTCGCCGAAGACATAGCTCCAGCAGCCGTCGCGCAGCATCGCGGCGCTGAGCCGGCGCTTGCAATTGCCGAGGCATTCGACGGTGCGGATTTTAATGTTTTCGCTGGAAGCGGCGCGGCGCGTGTGCTCGGCGAGCAGTTCGCCGGCGCGGGGATAAGCGTCCGAACCGGTCTCGTCACGGCAGGACGAGCAGACGATGACGGTAACGCCGGCCGGGGAATCACCATGGCCGGACAATAAATCCGCTGTCTCAGCCGGAAAACTGCTGTCGCGTTCCAAATCAGGCTCCTTGCCCGGAAAACCCGCCAGGCGATCGGATTCTTATGTCCTAGACGGCAGGTCTCCTGGCTCGCGGGTCATCGCCTGGGTGCCGCCTTCCCGGGAATATCCCAGTGGTTTTCGGCCTTGGCTCGTCGCTTACAGTTGCGGGGACAGCCGCGGATTTGAAATCGAGATTTCGCACCGCATTCCCTCTTGGCCCTTGCCGTTGCGGGCAGGGGACCGTCTGGAACGGATTTAGGCTTGTGAAGGCAGTCGTGTCAACGCACGTCTATGACGCGGCGATATCTGCGAGCGGCTGGCCGAGGTCGCCGGCAGCCGTCACCTCGATGCGCTCGAGCCCGAGCCAACCCTGCATCTGCTTCAATTCCTCGAAAAGGGCGGCGGCAGTTTGCGGCGGGGCGCCGGGCTCCGAATAGGCGGCATGGACGCGCAATACGCCGGCCGGGCGGTCGGCCCTGAGGTCGACGCGCCCGACGATGCTGTCGCCGAGCAGGAACGGCAGCACATAATAGCCATACTGGCGCTTTTCGGCCGGCGTGTAGATCTCGATGCGGTAGTGGAAGTCGAACAACCGCTCGGTGCGCGACCGCTCGAAGACGACGGGATCGAACGGCGCAAGCAAGGCGCGCGCCTCGATCCTGCGCGGCAAACGGCCGTCCTTGTGGAGATAGGCTGTTTTGCTCCAGCCTTCGACGCTCACCGGCAACAGGTCGCCAGCCTCGACCAGTTCCTCGATGCGGCCCTTGATGTCGGCGGGCGAGAGGCGGAAATAGTCGCGCAGATCGCCCGCCGTGGCGACGCCATGGGCGCGGGCGGAGATGCGCAGCAGTTCGCGGTGGGCGTCCGCGGGGGACGGAACTGGCAAAGCGAGTACCGTTGGCGGCAGCACGCGCTCCGGCAGATCGTAGAACCGCTCGAAACCACGCCGGTGCGCCGTGGTGATGCGGCCCGCCCAGAACAGCCATTCGAAGGCATGCTTGGCATGGCTCCAGCCCCACCAGCCGCCCGAGCCCTTCTGGCCTTCGAAAGCCGACGCCGCGATCGGGCCTCGTTCAGCGACCTCGCGATAGATGTCCTCAATGTAGGCGGCGTGCTCGCGGCCCCATTTTGCCAGTCCGCTGTACATTTCCTCGCCGCGCTCGGCCCGCCGCATGCGCCAGCGCATCAGCGGATAGGTCTCGACGGGCAGGAACGAGGCTTCATGCGCCCAATATTCGAAGACCATGCGCTTGCGTGTCACCGCGGCGTCGTCGAGCAGCGCCAGCTTGTAGGGGCCAAGCCGCGAATAGAGCGGCATATAATGGGCGCGAACCACGGCGCTGACGGAATCGATCTGCAGCAGGCCGGTACGTGCAAGCACCCGGGCCAGATGCCGGCGGTCAGGCGTGCCGCTGGGGCGCGGGTCATTGAATCCCTGTGCCGCAAGCGCAATGCGACGGGCCAGGGCAAGCGAGATTTTTTCCTTCATGAAGGCGGTATCCGGACGATGTTAGACAGAAAAAATGACCTGCGATTCCGCCCCATGCTAGCAAGGTTTTGGCGGCATCTATGTCAGGAGAGAAAAGTGGAGTGAAAAGTGAAGGAAATCAAACAGGAGCGGATCGGACCAGTTTTCCCGGATATGCCGTCCAGCACCGCGATTTGAACAAGGTTTGACTTGCTTCGCCGAAAGCGCTGCGCTAACCCTCGCCGCGTTGCAGCATAGAGCCCCCTTAAAACGGTTCAGTGGTTAATCTGTCACGCTTCCGCAAGTGGGTCCGGTGCTGTAATCAGAGTGGATTGGCCGCCAACGGAAAACTGCAGCATGAACGCACTTTTAGGTTCGTACCTGCCCATCGTCCTGTTCATCGGCGTGGCGCTGGTCGTCGGCCTGGCGCTGCTCGCCGCACCGTTCCTGGTGGCTTACCGCAACCCCGATCCGGAAAAGCTTTCCGCCTATGAGTGCGGCTTCAACTCGTTCGACGACGCCCGCATGAAGTTCGACATCCGCTTCTACCTGGTGTCGATCCTGTTCATCATCTTCGATCTGGAGGTGGCCTTCCTGTTTCCTTGGGCAGTGTCGTTCAGTCAGATCGGCATGCTCGGTTTCTGGTCGATGATGGTGTTTTTGGCGGTGCTGACCATCGGCTTTGCCTATGAATGGAAAAAAGGAGCGCTGGAATGGGATTGAACGACAGTTCCGGCACGCTCGTCGCGCCGAAGCCCAAGGGCCTCATCGACCCCAACACCGGCAGACCGGTGGGGGAGGATGATCCGTTCTTCCTGGAGATCAACAACGAACTCGCCGACAAGGGTTTTCTCGTCACTTCGACCGAGGCGCTGATCACCTGGGCGCGCAGCGGCTCGTTGATGTTCATGACCTTTGGCCTCGCCTGCTGCGCCGTCGAGATGATCCACACCTCGATGCCACGCTACGACAGCGAGCGTTTCGGTGTCGCGCCGCGCGCGTCTCCGCGCCAGTCCGACATCATGATCGTCGCCGGCACGCTGACCAACAAGATGGCGCCGGCGCTGCGCAAGGTCTACGACCAGATGCCGGAGCCGCGCTACGTCATCTCGATGGGCTCCTGTGCCAATGGCGGCGGCTATTATCATTATTCCTATTCGGTGGTGCGCGGCTGCGACCGCATCGTGCCGGTCGACATCTACGTGCCCGGCTGCCCACCGAGCGCTGAAGCGCTGCTCTACGGCATCCTTCTGCTGCAGAAGAAGATCCGCCGCACCGGCACGATCGAACGGTGAGCGGCATGACCCAGGCGTTGAATGACCTCTCGACCTATCTTGGCGAGAAGCTGACCGGCCGGATCGGCGAAGCGGTGCTCGCCTATGGCGAACTCACTATCTCGGTCGAGCCGCGCGACCTGATCGAGGTGGTGACCTTCCTGCGCGACGACCCGAAATGCCAGTTCATTTCGATCATCGACGTTTGCGGCGCAGATTATCCGTCGCGGGCAAAGCGCTTCGACGTGGTCTATCACCTGCTGTCGCCGAGGCAGAATATCCGCATCCGCATCAAGGTCCAGGCCGACGAAGAGACGCTGGTGCCGTCGATCACCGGCATATATCCCGGCGCGGACTGGTTCGAGCGCGAGACCTACGACCTCTATGGCGTGCTGTTTTCGGGCCATCCCGATCTGCGCCGGATCCTGACCGACTACGGCTTCGAGGGCCATCCGCTGCGCAAGGACTTTCCGCTGACCGGCTTCGTCGAGGTGCGCTACGACGACGAAGCCAAGCGCGTCATCTACGAGCCGGTCGAGCTCAAGCAGGAATTCCGCAATTTCGATTTTCTGTCTCCGTGGGAAGGTACGGATTACGTGCTTCCGGGAGATGAGAAGGCAAAGCAGTAAATGGCTGAAACCTCCGTTCGCAACTTCAATATCAATTTCGGCCCGCAACACCCTGCTGCGCATGGCGTTTTGCGCCTTGTGCTGGAGCTTGACGGAGAAGTCGTCGATCGCGTCGATCCGCATATCGGGCTTTTGCATCGCGGCACGGAAAAGCTGATCGAGCACAAGACTTATCTGCAGGCCGTGCCCTATCTCGACCGGCTCGACTATTGCGCGCCGATGAACCAGGAGCATGCCTTTGCGCTCGCCGCCGAGCGGCTGCTCGGTATCGAGGTGCCGAAGCGCGGGCAGCTTATTCGAGTTCTCTACTCCGAGATCGGCCGCATTATGTCGCACATCCTCAATGTGACGACGCAGGCGATGGATGTCGGCGCGCTGACGCCGCCGCTCTGGGGTTTTGTCGAGCGCGAAAAGCTGATGGTGTTCTATGAGCGCGCCTCGGGCTCGCGCATGCACGCGGCCTATTTCCGGCCGGGCGGCGTCCACCAGGACCTGCCGCAGAAGCTGATCGAGGACATCGGCAAGTGGATCGACCCGTTCCTGAAGTCGGTCGACGACCTCGACGCGCTTTTGACCGGCAACCGCATCTTCAAGCAGCGCAATGTCGACATCGCTACCGTCTCCCTGGCCGACGCTTGGGCCTGGGGCTTTTCCGGCGTCATGGTGCGCGGCTCGGGTGCGCCGTGGGATCTGCGCAAATCGCAGCCCTACGAATGCTATGCCGAGCTGGACTTCGACATTCCGATCGGCAAGAACGGCGACTGCTTCGACCGTTATCTGGTGCGTATGGAAGAGATGCGGCAGTCGGCGAAAATCATGCGCCAGTGCGTCGACCTGTTGCTCGGTAAGGAGGGCAGCGGGCCGGTGTCTAACCTCGACGGCAAGGTGGTGCCGCCGAAGCGCGCGGCGATGAAGCGCTCGATGGAAGCGCTGATCCATCACTTCAAGCTCTACACCGAAGGCTACCGCGTTCCGGCCGGCGAGGTCTATGCCGCGGTCGAGGCGCCGAAGGGCGAGTTCGGTGTCTATCTCGTCTCCGACGGCACCAACAAGCCCTACCGCTGCAAGCTGCGCGCCCCCGGCTTTGCGCATCTGCAAGCGATGGACTTTTTGTGCCGCGGCCACATGTTGGCCGACGTCACCGCCGTTCTCGGCTCCCTCGACATCGTGTTTGGTGAGGTCGATCGGTGAATCGCATTCTGAGCCTCATGTTAATCGTCATTGCTGTCGCAATGCACCCTGCATATGCAATCGAGTGCGGAGCGTCTATCGATGCTTCCGATCTTGTGAAGCAGCACTTCAAGCTGAGCTACGTCACGCTTGGCATGCAAGAAAGTGCGACAGCAGAATCCGCCGATGTCGATGCTTTCTATTTCAAGAGAGATACATGCGAGTGTAGCGTCGCAGCGCCGGATGGCGCGAGTTTCTCTAAGGCGGAGGTATCGGCAGCCGCTTCCGGCAAAACAGGGTTCGCGCGGCTTGTTGCTCGCTTGGCTGGTAAATCCGGCGTTTGCCCGCCTGTCATGACAAATTCGCCGACTTTCCAATGTTTCGACGGTACGGCGAAACTTTGTAAGGAGGCCGCAGCAAGATGACGAACCTATACGTCTTTGGTGAGGTCGATCGCTAAATGTCAGTCCGCCGTCTCGCAGAAGCCAGCCTCCAGCCAGCCTCCTTCGCCTTCAACCGGGCGAATGCGGCAGCGGCGAAGCAGTGGATCAAGCAATATCCGAAGGGGCGCGAGCAATCCGCGATCATCCCCTTGCTGATGCTGGCGCAGGAGCAGGAAGGCTGGGTGACCAAGGCGGCGATCGAGACGATCTCCGACATGCTCGGCATGCCCTATATTCGCGGGCTAGAAGTCGCCACCTTCTATACGCAATACCAGCTCAATCCGGTCGGCACCCGCGCGCATGTCCAGGTCTGCGGCACCACGCCCTGCATGCTGCGCGGCTCGGAATCGCTGATGGATGTGTGCCGCTCGAAGATCCATCACGACCAGTTCCACACCAACGACAAGGGCACGCTGTCGTGGGAGGAGGTCGAATGCCTCGGCGCCTGCGTCAACGCACCGATGGTTATGGTCTTCAAGGACACATACGAGGATTTGACACCGGAGCGGCTTGCCGAGATCATCGACCTCTATGACGCCGGCAAGGGTGCTTCGGTGACGCCAGGACCGCAAAACGGCCGCGTCACCTCAGAGCCGGCCAGTGGCCTGACGACCCTCAAGAGTGAAAAGGCGATCCTGAAGGCGACCCGCGACCGGGAAACCAGGGCGGCGACCAAGGCCGCCAAGGAAGCGGCGCCGGCGGCTGCCGCCGCAGCACCCGCGGCGCCGGCCCCGCCAGCCGCTTCTGCCGCGCCGGCGCCGGTTGCGCCCTCGAATGCCAGCAAGCCGAAGACCGACGCTGTCGAGACCAGTCCGGCGCTGAAATCGCCATCGGCGACAAAAGTCGCGCCCGCGGCGGAAAAGGCGGCGAGCGTTGCAGCGCCGCTGCATTCGGCCGCCAATGCCAACAAGGCCGAGCCGCAGGTCGAGGACGTCTCGAAACAGCGCAAAGGCCCCAAGAACAAGGCCGAGCCGGCGTCTGCTTTCAAAGCGCCGGAGGCCAAGGTTAAACCGGCGAAGACTGCCGCCAAGGCGGCCACGCCGTCGCCCGGAAACAAAAGCCGGCCGACCGGCAAGAAGCCGGTCTGAGGAACGAGCAATGCTTCAGGACAGAGACCGCATCTTCAACAATATCTACGGCCGCTTCGACAAGTCGCTGGCCGGCGCCATGGCGCGCGGTGCCTGGGACAACACGCCCGGCATCATCGCCAAGGGGCGCGAGTGGATCGTCAATGAGATGAAGGCCAGCGGCCTGCGCGGACGTGGCGGCGCGGGCTTCCCGACCGGGCTGAAATGGTCGTTCATGCCCAAGCAAAGCGACGGCCGGCCGAGCTATCTCGTCGTCAATGCCGACGAGTCCGAGCCCGGCACCTGCAAGGACCGCGACATACTGCGCCACGACCCGCACACGCTGGTCGAAGGCTGCCTGCTTGCGGGCTTCGCCATGGGCGCGGTCGCCGCCTACATCTATGTGCGCGGCGAGTTCATCCGCGAGCGCGAGGCGCTGCAACGCGCCATCGACGAGGCCTATGCGGCCAAGCTGATCGGCAAGAACAACACCTCCGGCTATGATTTCGACATCTACATGCATCATGGCGCCGGCGCCTATATCTGCGGCGAGGAAACGGCGCTGCTCGAAAGCCTCGAGGGCAAGAAGGGCCAGCCACGGCTTAAGCCGCCATTTCCGGCCAATGTCGGCCTCTATGGCTGCCCGACGACGGTCAACAATGTCGAGTCCATCGCTGTCGCGCCGACCATCCTGCGCCGCGGTGCCGCCTGGTTCTCGTCCTTCGGCCGGCCCAACAATGTCGGCACCAAGCTGTTCTGCATCTCCGGCCACGTCAACAATCCGTGCACCGTCGAAGAGGCGATGTCGATCCCGTTCCGCGAGCTGATCGAGACGCATTGCGGCGGCATTCGTGGCGGCTGGGATAATCTGCTGGCGGTCATTCCGGGCGGAGCGTCGGTGCCGCTGGTGCCGGCCGAGCAGATCATCGACGCGCCGATGGATTTCGACGCGCTGCGCGACCTGAAATCGGGCCTCGGCACGGCAGCTGTCATCGTCATGGACAAATCGACCGATATCGTGAAAGCGATCGCGCGGCTTTCCTATTTCTACAAGCACGAAAGCTGCGGCCAGTGCACGCCCTGCCGTGAGGGCACCGGCTGGATGTGGCGGGTGATGGAACGGCTGGTGCGCGGCGAGGCGCAGAAGCGCGAGATCGACATGCTGCTCGATGTGACCAAGCAGGTCGAGGGCCACACGATCTGTGCGCTTGGCGACGCGGCGGCATGGCCGATCCAGGGCCTGATGCGACATTTCCGCGGCGAGGTGGAGCGGCGCATCGACGAGTTTTCGCGCAACGCACACCGCGCCGAACCGGTGCTGGCGGCGGCAGAATAGAAGAATTCAAAAATGCGGGCGAATGTCCGAGACGAGGAAACGAGCGCGGGGCAGACGGAAACGACCAGGAGACCACCTATGTCGCTGTTTTCGACACCCGACGATTTTACGCCCGATATGGACCCGTTGTTGAAGATGAACCAGGATCTGACCAGGATGATGCCGAAGGAGATGGCCAATGCCGTCAATCTCCTGGCGCATCCTGTCGCGAGTGCGGCGGCGATGGCGGCACTCGGCATCGGTCTTGCCAACCACGTCTTTGGCATCTGGATGGGCGTGCTTTCGGGCGCGGCCGAAACTTCGCAGCGGCTTTGGCAGCCGGTCGCCGAGGATTTCGAAGCCAGGACGGAACGCTTTTCCGCGACCGGCAAAAGCTCCTCGACAAAGGCGCGCGCAGCGACCAAAACCCTGATTGCCGAGGCGCAGTCCTTCGCCAATGACGTGACCGACATTGCGACGAGCACCGCGGCGCGGAGCTTGGCGAATGCGAGCACCGTTGCAGCGGATGCCTCGGCCGGGCTGATGCCGGAAGATTTCAAGCAGCCCAAAGCGATGGACCGGCCAGCTGAGCCGGCCGACCTCAAGGCGATATCGGGCATCGGGCCGAAACTGGAAAAGGTGCTGAACGGCCTTGGCATCTGGACATACGCCCAGATCGCCGCGTGGACGCCGCAAGAGATCGCCTGGGTCGAAGATTACCTGTCGTTGAAGGGCCGCATCGGCCGTGACGGCTGGATCGGTCAGGCGGCCGCGTTGGCCGGGGTCAAAAAGTGAATTCAATATCGTGCGCGGTCTCGGCTGCGTCCGGAAGGAAAGATTGCGGAACGTCCGCAGGGGTTTGAGGCGAAATGGCAAAGCTCAAGGTCGACGGGAAAGAGATCACTGTACCCGACCATTACACGCTGCTGCAGGCGGCCGAGGACGCCGGCGCGGAAGTTCCGCGCTTTTGCTTCCACGAGCGGCTGTCGATCGCCGGCAATTGCCGCATGTGCCTGATCGAGGTCAAGGGCGGGCCGCCCAAGCCGCAGGCGTCTTGCGCCATGGGCGTGCGCGACCTGCGCCCCGGCCCGAACGGCGAGCCGCCGGAAATCTTCACCAACACGCCGATGGTCAAGAAGGCGCGCGAAGGCGTGATGGAATTCCTGCTGATCAACCATCCGCTGGATTGCCCGATCTGCGATCAGGGCGGCGAGTGCGACCTGCAGGACCAGGCGATGGCGTTCGGCGTCGATTCCTCGCGCTACCACGAGAACAAGCGGGCGGTCGAAGACAAGTATATCGGGCCGCTGGTCAAGACGATCATGAACCGCTGCATCCATTGCACGCGCTGCGTCCGCTTCACCACCGAGATTGCCGGCATATCGGAACTCGGTCTGATCGGCCGCGGCGAGGATGCCGAGATCACCACCTATCTCGAAAGCGCGATGACTTCGGAACTGCAGGGCAATGTCATCGACCTTTGCCCGGTCGGTGCGCTGACTTCCAAACCCTACGCCTTCCAGGCACGGCCGTGGGAACTGACCAAGACCGAATCCATCGACGTCATGGACGCCGTCGGCTCGGCGATCCGCGTCGATAGCCGAGGCCGCGAAGTGATGCGCATCCTGCCGCGTACCAACGAGGCGGTGAACGAGGAATGGATTTCCGACAAGACCCGCTTCATTTGGGACGGCTTGCGCACGCAGCGCCTCGACCGGCCCTATGTGCGCAAGGACGGCAGACTGGCCCCCGCAAGCTGGGCCGAGGCTTTTGCCGCGATCAAGGAAGCGGTGTCGAATGCCGCACCTGAAAAGATCGGTGCCATTGCCGGCGATCTTGCCGCCGTCGAGGAGATCTACGCGCTGAAGCTTCTGATGGCTTCGCTTGGCTCGAAGAACACCGACTGCCGCCAGGACGGTGCCGCACTCGATCCGTCGCTCGGCCGGGCGAGCTATGTCTTCAACCCGACCATCGAAGGCATCGAACAGGCCGATGCGGTGCTGATCATCGGCGCCAATCCGCGCTTCGAGGCGTCCTTGCTCAACGCCCGCATCCGCAAGCGCTGGCGGGCCGGCAATCTGCCGGTCGGCGTCATCGGCGATGTCGGCGATACGCGCTATGATTACGAGCAACTCGGCGCCGGGCCGGAATCGCTGAAGGATCTTGCCGATGGCAACGGCAAATTCTTTCAACTGCTGAAGAAGGCGACGCATCCGCTGATCATCGTCGGCCAGGGTGCGCTGGCGCGTCCGGACGGCGCGGCCGTGCTCGGCCAGGCGGCGAAGCTCGCCGTCGCCGTCAACGCCGCAAGGGCCGACTGGAACGGCTTTGCCGTACTGCACACCGCGGCGGCGCGGGTCGGCGGCCTCGATGTCGGCTTTGTGCCGGGCGAGGGCGGCAGGAACGTCGCCGGCATGCTGGGCGAGACCGATGTGCTGTTCCTGCTCGGCGCCGACGAAATCGACATGGCCAAGACCGGCGGCGCTTTCGTCGTCTATATCGGCACGCATGGCGACAAGGGCGCGCATCGCGCCAACGTCATCCTGCCGGGTGCCGCCTATACCGAGAAGTCGGGCACCTTCGTCAACACCGAAGGCCGCGTGCAGCAGACCAACCGGGCCGGCTTCGCGCCCGGCGAGGCGCGCGAGGACTGGGCGATCCTTCGGGCACTGTCGGATGTGCTCGGCAAGAAGCTGCCGTTCGATTCGCTGCCGCAATTGCGCGCTAGGCTCTATGCGGAATACCCGCATCTTGCCCGCATCGACCATGTCGCGGCCGGCGACCCGGCCGACATCGCCAGGGTGGCCAAGCTCGGCGGGCGGCTGAACAAGGGCACCTTCACCTCGCCGGTCAAGGATTTCTACCTGACCAACCCGATCGCGCGGGCTTCCGCGGTGATGGCCGAGTGCTCGGCTTTGGCGAAGAACGGCTTCAGGCAGGCGGCGGAGTAGACATGGACACCTTCTTCTCCTTCTACGTGCTGCCGGCGCTGCTGATCCTTTTGAAGTCGGTCGTGCTGATCGTCGTTCTGTTGATCTTCGTCGCCTATGTGCTTTACGCCGACCGCAAGATCTGGGCGGCGGTGCAATTGCGCCGCGGACCGAACGTCGTCGGCCCATGGGGCACGCTGCAGGCCTTCGCTGACCTTTTGAAATTCGTCTTCAAGGAGCCGGTGATTCCGTCCGGCGCCAACAAGGGCGTTTTCCTGCTGGCGCCGCTGGTGTCGGCGGTGCTTGCGATCTCAGCCTGGGCGGTGATCCCGGTCAATGAGGGCTGGGCCATCGCCAACGTCAATGTCGGCATCCTCTACGTCTTCGCCATCTCCTCGCTCGAGGTCTATGGCGTGATCATGGGCGGCTGGGCGTCCAATTCGAAATACCCGTTCCTCGGTGCGCTGCGCTCGGCGGCGCAGATGGTGTCCTACGAAGTCTCCATCGGTTTCGTCATCGTCACCGTGCTGCTTTGCGTCGGCTCGCTCAACCTGACCGATATCGTTTTGTCGCAGCAGGATGGGCTGGGCACGCGGATCGGCCTGCCCAATACCTTCCTCGACTGGCATTGGCTGTCGCTGTTTCCGATGTTCATCGTCTTCTTCATCTCGGCGCTGGCGGAAACCAACCGTCCGCCCTTCGACCTCGTGGAAGCCGAATCGGAACTCGTCGCCGGCCATATGGTCGAATATTCCTCGACGCCGTTCCTGTTGTTCTTCCTGGGCGAATATGTCGCCGTCGTCCTGATGTGCGCACTGGCCACCACCCTGTTCCTTGGCGGCTGGCTGCCGCCCTTCAATTTCGCGCCGTTCACCTGGGTGCCGGGGCTGATCTGGTTCGTGCTCAAGGTCTGCCTGGTGTTCTTCATGTTCTCGATGGTGAAGGCGTTCGTGCCGCGCTATCGCTACGACCAGCTGATGCGGCTCGGCTGGAAGGTCTTCCTGCCGATCTCGCTGTTCATGGTGGTCGCCACCGCCGCCTTCCTCAAGATCACGGGGTTTGCCTGATGTCAGCATTGTCCCAGGCCGCCAAGTCACTGCTATTGCAGGATTTCGTCAGTGCTTTCTTCCTGTCGATGCGCCAGTTCTTCGCGCCGAAGGAGACGATCAATTATCCGCATGAGAAGGGGCCGGTCAGCCCGCGCTTCCGTGGCGAACATGCGCTGCGCCGCTATCCGAACGGCGAGGAACGCTGCATCGCCTGCAAATTGTGCGAGGCGATCTGCCCGGCGCAGGCCATTACCATCGAAGCCGGCCCGCGCCGCAATGACGGCACGCGGCGCACCGTGCGCTACGACATCGACATGGTGAAATGCATTTATTGCGGCTTCTGCCAGGAAGCCTGCCCGGTCGATGCCATCGTCGAGGGGCCGAATTTCGAATTCGCGACGGAGACGCGCGAGGAGCTTTATTACGACAAGGATCGGCTTCTGGCCAATGGCGACCGCTGGGAGCGCGAACTGGCGCGCAACATCTCGCTGGATGCGCCTTACCGCTGATATTTGACGCATGGACGGGGCGAGGGGCCTCGTTTAAGGAACACGCAACTTGCCGGCCGGAGGCGGTGGCAAAAAACAGGACGAACGTCCTGTTCGGACAGGAAACCCGGGGGAACCCATGCTGAGTGGACTAGAGGCGGCCTTTTTCTACCTCTTCGCCTTTGTCGCGGTGGCGTCGGCGTTCATGGTCGTTTCGGCGCGCAATCCCGTGCATTCGGTGCTGTTCCTGATCCTGACCTTCTTCAACGCCGCCGGCCTGTTCATGCTGACCGGCGCCGAGTTCCTGGCGATGATCCTGCTCGTCGTCTATGTCGGCGCGGTCATGGTGCTGTTCCTGTTCGTCGTCATGATGCTCGACGTCGATTTCGCTGAAATGAAGGAAGGCGCCCTGCAATATGCACCGATCGGCGCGCTGGTCGGGCTGATCCTGGCGGCGGAGCTGATCGTCGTGCTCGGCGGCTATACATTCGCGCCGAAACTGGCGGCGACGGTCGCCAAGCCCATTCCGGACCTGGCCGCGCGCTCCAATACGGCAGCGCTCGGCGACATCCTCTATACGGATTACCTCTATTACTTCCAGGTGGCGGGGCTGGTGCTGCTGGTCGCCATGATCGGCGCCATCGTGCTGACACTGCGCCACAAGCCGGGCGTCAAGCGGCAGTCGATCGCCGCCCAGGTCGGCCGCACGGCGGCAACCGGAGTGGAAATTCGCAAGGTCAAGACGGGCGAAGGAGTCTGAGATGGTCGTCGGCATCGCGCACTACCTGACCGTATCGGCGATCCTGTTCACGCTTGGCGTGTTCGGCATCTTCCTGAACCGTAGGAACGTCATCGTCATCCTGATGTCGATCGAGTTGATCCTGCTTGCGGTCAACATCAATTTCGTCGCCTTTTCGGCGGCGCTGGGCGACCTGGTCGGCCAGGTGTTCGCACTGTTCGTGCTGACCGTTGCGGCGGCCGAAGCAGCGATCGGCCTTGCCATTCTCGTCGTCTTCTTCCGCAACCGCGGCTCGATCGCGGTCGAAGACGTGAACATGATGAAGGGTTGACGGAACCACCATGTATCAGGCCATCGTCTTCCTTCCGCTGCTCGGCTTCCTGATCGTCGGCCTGTTCGGCACCTCGCTCGGCGCCAAGGCTTCCGAATACATCACCTCAGGCTTCCTGGTGATCGCGGCTGTGCTGTCGTGGGTTGCCTTCTTCTCGGTCGGCTTCGGCGGCGGCGAGGTGTTCACCCTGCCGGTGATGCGCTGGATCCAGTCGGGCGGCCTCGAAGCGTCGTGGGCGCTGCGGATCGACACGCTGACCGTAGTGATGCTGGTCGTCGTCAATACGGTGTCGGCGCTGGTCCATATCTACTCGATCGGCTACATGCATCACGACCCGGACCGGCCCCGCTTCTTCGCCTATCTGTCGCTGTTCACCTTCGCCATGCTGATGCTGGTGACGGCCGACAACCTCGTGCAGATGTTCTTCGGCTGGGAAGGTGTCGGTCTGGCCTCCTATCTGCTGATCGGCTTCTGGTACAAGAAGCCGTCGGCCAATGCGGCTGCGATCAAGGCCTTCGTCGTCAACCGCGTCGGCGATTTCGGCTTCGCGCTTGGCATATTCGGCGTGTTCGTGCTTTTCGGCTCGGTCAATCTCGGCACTATCTTCGCCAATGCGGCGACCTTCATTCCGGCCGAAGGCGCGCAGCAGGGTCCGGCCGTACTGACCTTCCTCGGCTATGCGCTTGACAAGCAGGCTGCGATGACGGTCGTCTGCCTGCTCCTGTTCATGGGCGCAATGGGCAAGTCGGCGCAGGTGCCGCTGCACACCTGGCTGCCTGATGCTATGGAAGGCCCGACGCCGGTCTCGGCACTGATCCATGCCGCCACCATGGTGACGGCAGGCGTGTTCATGCTGGCGCGGCTGTCGCCACTGTTCGAGCTGTCGCATTCGGCGCTGACCGTGGTCACCTTCATCGGCGCCTTCACCGCCTTCTTCGCGGCGACAGTCGGTCTCGTCCAGAACGATATCAAGCGCGTCATCGCCTATTCGACGTGCTCACAGCTCGGCTACATGTTCGTGGCGCTCGGCGTCGGCGCCTATGGCGCGGCGATCTTCCATCTGTTCACGCACGCCTTCTTCAAGGCGCTACTGTTCCTCGGCTCGGGTTCGGTCATCCACGCCGTCTCCGACGAGCAGGACATGCGCAAGATGGGCGGCCTGAGGACGCTCATCCCGACGACCTACTGGATGATGGTGATCGGCACGTTGGCGCTGACCGGCGTCGGCATCCCGGTGACGATCATCGGCACGGCCGGTTTCTTCTCCAAGGACGCCATCATCGAAGCCGCTTTTGCCAGCCACAATGCGGTCGCCGGGTTTGCCTTCATATTGCTGGTCATTGCCGCCTGCTTCACCTCCTTCTATTCCTGGCGGCTGATCTTCATGACCTTCCATGGCGAGCCGCGGGCCAGCCATGAGGTGATGCACCATGTCCATGAATCGCCGCCGGTCATGCTGGTGCCGCTGTTCATTCTGGCGGCAGGCGCCCTGTTCGCCGGCGTGATCTTCCACGGCGCCTTCATCGGCGAGGGCTATGCCGAATTCTGGAAGGCGTCTCTGTTCACGCTGCCTGACAACCACATCCTGCACGAGATCCACGAACTGCCGCTTTGGGTCGAGCTCGCGCCGTTCATCGCCATGCTGATCGGCTTTGCGATAGCCTGGCAATTCTACATTCGCGCGCCGGAAATGCCTCGGAGCGTCGCGGCCAACCATCGCCTGCTCTACGCCTTCCTGCTCAACAAATGGTATTTCGACGAGCTCTACGACTTCCTGTTCGTGCGGCCGGCAAAGCGCCTCGGCAGCTTCCTGTGGAAGACCGGCGACGGCACTATCATCGACGGGCTCGGGCCGGACGGCATCTCGGCGCGCGTCGTCGACGTCACCAACCGCGTCGTCAAGCTGCAGACCGGCTATCTCTATCACTATGCCTTCGCCATGCTGATCGGCGTTGCCGCACTCGTCACCTGGATGATGCTCTGATGACCGCCTGGCCGATCCTATCGCTGGTCACCTTCCTGCCGCTGGTTGGTGTGTTGCTCATCCTTTTCGTGCGTGACGACAGCGACAATGCGCGCCGCAACATCCGCGCCATTGCGCTGTTCACGACCGCCTTCACCTTCGTGGTTTCGCTGTTCATCTGGACCGGCTTCGACAATTCGCAGCCCGGCTTCCAGTTCGTCGAGAAGTTTGCCTGGCTGGATTCCGGCATCTCCTACCATATGGGCGTAGATGGCATCTCCATGCTGTTCGTCATCCTGACCACCTTCCTGATGCCGCTCTGCATCCTCGCTTCGTGGGAATCGATCGAGAAGCGCGTCAAGGCTTACATGATCGCCTTCCTGTTGCTCGAGACGCTGATGATCGGCGTGTTCTGCGCGCTCGACATCGTCTTGTTCTACGTCTTCTTCGAAGCCGGCCTGATCCCGATGTTCATCATCATCGGCGTGTGGGGCGGCAAGCGGCGCGTCTATGCCTCGTTCAAGTTCTTCCTCTATACGCTGGCCGGCTCGGTGCTGATGCTGCTCGCCATCATGGCGATGTTCTTCCAGTCCGGCACCACCGACATCCCGACGCTTCTGACCCACAACTTCCCGGCCAATATGCAGACCTGGCTATGGCTTGCCTTCTTCGCTTCCTTTGCGGTGAAGATGCCGATGTGGCCGGTGCATACCTGGCTGCCGGACGCCCATGTCGAAGCGCCGACGGCCGGCTCGGTGATCCTGGCCGCCATCCTGCTCAAGATGGGCGGCTACGGCTTCCTGCGTTTTTCGCTGCCGATGTTTCCGATCGCCTCCGAAATGTTCGCGCCGCTGATCTTCACGCTCTCCGTGGTCGCCATCATCTACACCTCGCTGGTGGCGCTGATGCAGGAGGACATGAAGAAGCTGATCGCCTATTCGTCGGTCGCTCACATGGGCTTCGTCACCATGGGCATCTTCGCGATGAACCAGGAAGGCGTGCAGGGCTCGATCTTCCAGATGCTGTCGCACGGCCTGGTCTCAGGCGCGCTGTTCCTCTGCGTCGGCGTCGTCTACGACCGCATGCACACGCGTGACATCGACGCCTATGGCGGGTTGGTCAACAACATGCCGAAATATGCAACCGTGTTCATGATCTTCACCATGGCCAATGTCGGTCTGCCCGGCACCAGCGGCTTCGTCGGCGAGTTCCTGACCATGCTCGGCGTGTTCCGGGTCAACACCTGGGTGGCGTTCTTCGCCGCCACCGGCGTCATCCTGTCGGCGGCCTATGCGCTCTGGCTCTACCGCAAGGTGATCTTCGGCGCACTGACCAAGGAAAGCCTGAAAGGACTGCTCGACCTGTCGACACGCGAGAAGGTGATCATCTATCCGCTGGTCGCGCTGGTCATTTTCTTCGGCGTCTATCCGGCGCCGATCTTCGACGCGACGGCCGAATCGGTCAAGGCGCTCGTTACCAATGTCACTGCATCCATCGGCGCCGCGCAGACCGCGGCGGCGAACTGACTAGGGGTTTTGCGAACCATGACGCCGGACCTTCTCTCCAGCCTGTCGCTCTCGACGCCAGAGCTGATCCTCGCCATCGGCGCCTTGGCGCTGTTGATGCTCGGCGCCTATTCGCGCGCCAACACCACCGTCACAGTGAGCGGCCTTGCCGTCGCCGTGCTGGTGATCGCTGGCGCCTGGCTGATCTTTTCCCCGGGGCAGGGCAACGCCTATGGCGAAGCCTTCATCCAGGATCCGTTCGCCCGCTTCATGAAGGTGTTGGCGCTAATCGGCTCGGCGGTGACGCTGGTCATGTCGGTCCGCTTTGCCCAGGCGGAGCATTTCGACAAGTTCGAATATCCGGTGCTGATCCTGCTCTGCACGCTCGGCATGATGCTGATGATCTCGGCCAACGGCATGATCGGGCTCTATCTCGGCCTCGAGCTGCAGTCGCTGGCGATCTACGTGCTGGCGGCGATCAACCGCGACAGTCTGCGTTCGACCGAGGCCGGCCTGAAGTATTTCGTCCTTGGCGCGCTGTCTTCGGGCATGCTGCTTTACGGCATCTCGCTGGTCTACGGCTACACCGGCAATACCGGCTTCCAGGAGATCGCCGCGGCGCTGAGCGGCGGCGAGCGCCAGCTCGGCCTCGTCTTCGGCCTGGTTTTCGTGCTGGCCGGCCTTGCCTTCAAGATCTCGGCGGTGCCGTTCCATATGTGGACGCCCGACGTCTATGAAGGTGCGCCGACGCCGGTGACGGCTTTTCTGGCGGCGGCACCCAAAATGGCGGCGATGGCGCTGATGGTGCGCGTCACCATGAGCGCCTTCAAGCCGATCGCCGCCGACTGGCAGCAGATCATCGTCTTCATCTCGATCGCGTCGATGGCGCTCGGCGCCTTTGCGGCGATCGGCCAGACCAACATCAAGCGGCTGATGGCCTATTCCTCCATCGGCCATATGGGCTATGCGCTGGTCGGCCTTGCCGCCAACAGCCAGGACGGCGTGCGCGGCGTCGCCATCTACATGCTGATCTACCTGGTGATGACGCTCGGCACCTTCGCCTTCATCCTCGCCATGCGGCGCAAGGAGGGCAATGTCGAGCAGATCAGCGATCTCGCCGGCCTGTCGGCGACCAACCCGATCATGGCGACGATCCTCACCATCCTGATGTTCTCGCTGGCCGGTATCCCGCCGCTCGCCGGCTTCTGGGGAAAATGGTACGTGTTCCTTGCCGCCATCAATGCCAATCTCTACGCGCTGGCGATCATCGGCGTGCTGGCCTCGGTGGTGGGCGCCTATTATTATCTGCGCATCATCAAGATCATGTGGTTCGACGAACCGGTCGGCGGCTTCGTTCCGATGGCGACCGAACTGCGCGTCGTGCTCGGCGTCTGCGGCGCCTTCGTGCTGTTCTATGTGCTGATCGGCGGCCCGATCGGAACCTATGCCGCTGCCGCAGCCAAGACCTTCTTCTGACGGAATGACATTCAGGCTGGCTCCAACCGCGGCTTCGGAAGGGTTCCGGCTCGAGGCGCACGACACGGTCGGCTCCACCAATGCGCTGGCGCTGGAGCACGCGCGGGCCGGCGATCCGGGCAAGCTCTGGGTCGTCTCAAAAAAGCAGGAAGCCGGGCGTGGCCGCCGTGGCCGCGCCTGGGCGACGCCCGAAGGCAATCTGGCAGCGACGCTGCTGGTGATCACCAACACCGAGCTTCGGCTTGCCGCGACGCTCGGCTTCGTTGCCGGACTGGCGCTGGCCGACGCGCTCGACGCTGTCGTGCCGAAGGGCAGGATCGCGATCGGCCTCGATGGTGCGAGCCAAGGCAAGAACCGTTTCGAGCTGAAATGGCCGAACGATGTGCTTGCCTCGGGCGCCAAGCTCGCCGGCATCCTACTGGAATCGGCGATGCTGGAGGGGGGCCGTTCCGCAGTGGCTGTCGGCATCGGCGTCAATGTGGTGGCTTATCCCAGGGATTTGCCCTATCCAGCGACGTCGCTCAACGCGCTGGGGTCTGCTTGCGATGCCGAGACGCTGTTTCTGGCGCTGTCGGATGCATGGAGCGAGAATGCCCGGCTGTGGAACGAAGGGCGTGGGCTTGCCGCCGTCAGGCAGCGGTGGCTGGCGCGTGCGGCGGGGCTTGGCGGGCAGGTTGCTGTCAGAATTGACGGTAATGTGGTGCGCGGCACCTTCGAGACCATTGACGAGGACTGCCGTTTCGTGATCCGCGACGATGAAGGTTCGGTTCTGACGATCGCCGCCGGCGACGTGCATTTCGGCGCGGTTGCCTCGGCCGGCGGTTGACTGGCCAATACGTTTGACTGGCCTGTATTTGACCAGCTTGAATTTGACCGGCCCAAGAGTTTGACGGGCAAGGAAGGAAAGATCATGGCGAAAGCGGAAAACGCCGAACTTGTCTTCGTGCCGCTCGGCGGTGTCGGTGAGATCGGCATGAACTTCGCCCTCTACGGCTATGGCCCGGCCAATGCGCGCGAATGGATCGTCGTCGATGTCGGCGTCACCTTTCCCGATGCAACCCTGCCCGGCGTCGACCTGGTGCTGCCCGACACGCGCTTCATCGAGGAGAATGTCGCCAATCTGCGCGGGATCGTCATCACCCATGCGCATGAGGACCACTACGGTGCGCTGCACGACATCTGGCCGAAGCTCAAGGCGCCGGTGTGGATGACGCCGTTCAGCGCCGGCCTGCTGGAAGCCAAGCGGCAGGGCGAGCAAGGGGCGCCGAAAATTCCGGTGACGATCTACCGGGCCGGCGAGAAATTCACCGTCGGTCCGTTCGAGATCGAGGCCATCCCCGTCGCGCACTCCATTCCCGAGCCGATGTCGCTGGCGATCACCACTCCGGCCGGCGTCGTCATCCATACCGGCGACTGGAAGATCGATCCGGCGCCGACGGTGGGGCCGATGACCGACGAGTCACGCTTCCGCGCCTATGGCGACAAGGGCGTGCTGGCGCTGATCTGCGATTCCACCAATGCGTTGCGGGAAGGGGAATCGCCGTCCGAAGTGGCGGTGGGCGAGGGCATCAAGAGCGTCATCCAGAACGCCAAGGGCCGTGTCGCCGTCACCAGCTTCTCCTCCAATGTCGGGCGCATCGTCTCCATCGCCAAGGCAGCGCGGGATGCCGGCCGCCAGTGCCTGGTGCTTGGCCGCTCGATGAAGCGCGTCATCGATGTGGCTGATGAACTCGGCTATATGGACGGCTTGCCGGAATTCATCGCCGAGGAAGATTACGGCTTCATCCCGCGCGAAAACCTCGTCATCATCTGTACCGGCAGCCAGGGCGAGCCGCTTGCCGCACTCGCCAAGCTGTCGCGCGACGAGATGAAGTCGGTGGCGCTGACTGCCGGCGACACGGTGGTGTTTTCCTCGCGCACCATTCCCGGCAATGAGAAGGCGATCCTCGAGATCAAGAACCGCCTGATCGATCTCGGCATCAAGATCATTGAGGACGGCGATGCGCTGGTGCATGTCTCCGGTCATCCGCGCCGCAGCGAATTGCGCAAGATGTATGAATGGGTGCGGCCGCAGATCGGCGTTCCCGTGCATGGCGAGGCGGCGCATCTGGTGGCGCAGGGCTCGCTGATGTCGACGTCCGGCATCGGCCAGGTGGCGCAGGTGCGCGATGGCGACATGCTCAGGCTCTATCCGGGTGCGGCTGCGATCATCGACCAGGTGCCGTTCGGCCGCATCTACAAGGACGGAAGGCTGGTCGGCACCGACCAGGCGATGGGCATTCGCGACCGGCGCAAGCTGTCCTTCGCCGGCCACGTCGCCGTCAATGTCGTGCTCGACGACAAATACGAACTCGCCGGCGATCCCGATCTCGTCGCCATCGGCGTCGCCGAGGCCGATGGCAGCGGCGAGAGCCTGGAAGACCTGATGATCGATGCGGCAATCGGCGCCGTGGACTCCATCCCCCGCCAGCGCCGAAAAGACCTCGACCTGGTCCAGGAGGCGGTGCGGCGCGCGGTGCGCGGCGCGGCCAACGAAGCCTGGGGCAAGAAGCCGCTGGTGACGGTGTTCGTCACGCGGTAAGGGAATAGGGGAGTAGGGCAGTACGGCAGTAGGGGAGAAAGTAGTTTTCCCTACTCTCATACTGCCCTATTGCCTTACTGCCCTAAGGACGCAGTCAATGCTCGGACGCCTCAACCATGTCGCGCTTGCCGTGCCGGATCTGGCTGCGGCGGCGGCGGCCTATCGGGATACGCTTGGCGCCCGCGTGACCGCGCCGCAGGCGCTGCCGGAGCATGGCGTGACGGTGGTGTTCGTCGACGTCGGCAATACCAGGATCGAGTTGCTGGAGCCGCTCGGCGAAGGCTCGCCGATCGCGGCATTCCTCGAGAAGAATCCGTCCGGCGGCATGCACCATGTCTGCTACGAGGTTGACGACATTGTTGCGGCGCGCGACCGTCTCAAGGCCAGCGGCGCGCGCGTGCTGGGCGATGGCAATCCGAAGACCGGCGCGCATGGCAAACCTGTATTGTTTCTGCACCCCAAGGACTTTTTCGGCACGCTGGTCGAACTGGAGCAAGCATGAGCTGGGTCTCTTTCATCGCCCTGTTCTTCGCCACATGGTGGGTGGTGTTGTTCGCCGTCCTGCCGTTCAGCATGCGGACGCAGGACGAGGACCAGGATGTGACGCTGGGTACGGTTCCGAGCGCGCCGCGCGGACCGCATATGGTGCGCGCCGCACTGCGCACGACGATCGCCACACTGGTCCTGATGGGCATCTTCTACGGCATCACGAGAGGGCTTGGTCTCGGCATCGACGACATCCCGCACATCGTGCCGGATTTCAACCAGAGCCCAGCGCATTAGCCGGCTACCCAATGTCCTGCTATCCAAGACCTATGCCGACGCCCTGAAATCAAGCTCAGCCAGCAAGGTCAACCCAAGTAAAGGCCGTGGGCCGGATTTGGGCTGACGCAACGTCATGTAGTTTGGCAATCTGTCTTGCTAACCAAATGATTGCACAAAAAAAATGCAAGGCGCGAGGCCTTGCAATTTAAACGCGTCCGATCTGTTTCCGGTGTCCGGCGGCAGCGAGTTACCGCGCCTAGATCGCATCCTCCCAAGACTTTGACCGCGTAGGAGGGCAGATTTTTCTCCGCCCTCTCGGTTATCGGGGCACACTAGCCTAAGGCGGGTGAAAATGTCACGAAGAATTTTGCCCGGAAACAGGCAATCTCGTGCTGCAGTGCACAATAGTACGGCAGGCGTTGCTTGCGAAACGCCCAGCAAGCCGTGTGCGGCAATTGCGGCGTCTGTGCAGCGCCTGGGCCGGGTTTCCATTCCGCCATGAAATGGCTATGAAGCCGGGGCAAGCAAGCCTGCGCTGCGCCGATTCCGGCGCCGCCATCCTCTCTCACGGACCAGTTCATGCGTTTGTCGCGCTATTTCCTGCCCATCCTCAAAGAAAATCCGCGCGAGGCCGAGATCGTCTCGCATCGGCTGATGCTGCGCGCCGGCATGATCCGCCAGCAGGGGCAAGGCAGCTTCTCCTGGCTGCCGCTCGGCAAGCGGGTACTGGACAAGGTCTGCCGGATCATTCGCGAGGAGCAGAATCGCGCCGGCGCGCTCGAAATCCTGATGCCGACCATCCAATCGGCCGAGCTGTGGCGCGAAAGCGGCCGCTACGAAGACTACGGCAAGGAGATGCTGCGCATCAAGGACCGGCAAGATCGCGACATGCTCTACGGCCCGACCAACGAGGAGATGGTCACCGAGATCTTCCGCTCCTACGTCAAGTCCTACAAGGACCTGCCGCTCAACCTCTATCATATCCAGTGGAAGTTTCGCGACGAGGTGCGCCCGCGCTTTGGCGTCATGCGTTCGCGCGAATTCCTAATGAAGGACGCCTATTCCTTCGACCTCGATTATGAAGGCGCCAAGGCCGCTTATAACCGTATGTTCGTGTCCTATCTCAGGACGTTCACGCGCATGGGGCTGCAGGCGATCCCGATGCGCGCCGACACCGGGCCGATCGGCGGCGACCTCAGCCATGAGTTCATCATCCTGGCCGACACCGGCGAGAGCCAGGTGTTTTGCCATCGCGACTATCTCTCGCTTGATGTACCAGGGGCGAATACCGACTTTTCGAATGACGCCGAGATTGCCGAGATCGTCAAGACATGGACGACGCCCTATGCCGCCACCGACGAAATGCATGACGAGGCGGCATGGGAAAAGCTCTCCGAAGCCGACAAGGTCTCGGCGCGCGGCATCGAGGTTGGCCATATCTTCCATTTCGGCGACAAATATTCCAAGCCGATGGGCGCCAAGGTGACCGGGCCGGACGGCAAGGATCATTTCGTCTCTGGCGGTTCCTACGGCATCGGTCCGTCGCGGCTGGTCGCGGCGATTATCGAGGCCAGCCATGACGATAACGGCATCATCTGGCCGGAAGCGGTGGCGCCGTTCGACATCGGCCTGATCAACATGAAGGCTGGCGATGCCGAATGCGACCGCGTCTGCGGTGAGATGCATGCCGCCTTTGCCGCCGCCGGCAAGGAGGTGCTCTACGATGACACCGACCAGCGGCCGGGAGGCAAGTTCGCTACCGCCGACCTGATCGGACTTCCGTGGCAGGTGATCGTGGGGCCGCGCGGCGTCGCAGCCGGCGAGGTCGAGATCAAGAACCGCAGGACCGGCGAGCGCGAGACGCTGCCGATCGGCGACGTGAAAAAGCGTTTCGGTGCCGCCGCATGAACGAAGCGGCAGCAGCCAAACCTTCGGGGGCAGGACCCTTTTCCGGCTTTGAGCGTATGGTTGCGTGGCGCTATCTGCGCTCGCGCCGCAAGGAGACGGTGATCTCGGTCATCGCCTCGATCTCCTTCCTCGGCATCATGCTGGGCGTTGCCACGCTGATCGTCGTCATGGCGGTCATGAACGGCTTTCGCGCCGAACTGCTGACGCGCATCCTCGGCGTCAACGGGCACCTGATCGTGCAGCCGCTCGACATGCCGCTGGAGGACTATGCCCAGGTTGCCGGCCGCATCAACGGCGTGCCCGGCGTCAAATACGCCATTCCGCTGATCGACGGGCAGGTGCTGGCGCAAGGCAATGTCGGCGGCGGCACCGGCGCGCTGGTGCGCGGCATACGCGGCGAGGACCTCGGCAAGATCACCATCGTCGCCAACAACATCAAGGAGGGCTCGATCGTCGGCTTCGACACCGGCGAGGGCGTCGCCATCGGCAGCCGCATGGCCGAGAATCTCGGCCTTGTGCTTGGCGATACGATCACGCTGATCTCGCCCGAGGGCGACGTCACGCCGCTCGGCACGACGCCGCGCATGAAGGGCTATCCGGTCACCGCGATCTTCGAGGTCGGCATGTCGGAATATGACAGCTCCATCGTTTACATGCCGTTCTCGGAAGCGCAGCTTTATTTCAACATGGACGGCCGGGCGCAGACGATCGAGATCTACACCGACAATCCCGACAATATCGACGCGCTGAAGCCGAAGGTCGAAGAGGCGGCGCAGCGGCCGATCAGCCTTGTCGATTGGCGGCAACGCAACAAGACGTTCTTCGACGCGCTGCAGGTCGAGCGCAACGTCATGTTCATGATCCTGACGCTGATCGTGCTGGTGGCGGCGCTCAACATCATTTCGGGCCTGATCATGCTGGTGAAGGACAAGGGCCACGACATCGCCATCCTGCGCACCATGGGAGCGACGCGCGGCGCGATCCTGCGCATCTTCCTGATGACAGGCGCTGCGATCGGCGTTGTCGGCACCATCGCCGGCGTGCTGCTCGGTATCTTGATCTGCCTCAACGTCGAGCGCATCCGCCAGTTCTTCTCCTGGCTGGCCGACGAGCGGCTGTTCAATCCCGAGCTTTATTTCCTAAGCCAGCTGCCGGCCCGCATGGATGCCAGCGAGACGATCTCGGTCGTTCTCATGGCTTTGGCGCTGTCGTTCCTGGCGACACTGTTTCCGGCGTGGCGGGCGGCCAGGCTCGATCCGGTCGAAGCGCTGAGGTACGAATGATGGCCGAGGCCATTATCGAGCTGAAGAGCGTCGAACGGCACTATGTGCAGGGGCCGCGCAAGCTGACCATCCTGAACGGCGCCGATTTTTCGCTTAAGCGTGGCGAGATGGTGGCGCTGGTGGCGCCGTCGGGCACCGGCAAGTCGACGCTGCTCCACACCGCCGGGCTGCTGGAGCGGCCGGACGCCGGCGACGTGATCCTGGCGGGGCGCGCCTGCGGCCGGCTTTCCGACGATGAGCGCACGGCGATCCGCCGCAACGATGTCGGCTTCGTCTACCAGTTCCATCATTTGCTGCCTGAATTCTCGGCGCTGGAAAACATCATGATGCCGCAGCTGATAAAAGGGCTGGCGCGCAAGGAGGCGGCCGAGCGGGCGGCGCAATTGCTCGACTACATGCAGATCGGCAAGCGGGCGCAGCATCGCCCTTCCGAGCTCTCCGGCGGCGAGCAGCAGCGCGTCGCCATTGCGCGCGCCGTCGCCAACGCACCGCTGGTGCTTTTGGCCGACGAGCCGACCGGCAACCTCGACCCGGTGACTGCTTCCTATGTGTTCGAGGCGCTGGCAGCGCTGGTCCGGCAATCCGGCCTGGCGGCGCTGATCGCCACCCATAATCACGAGCTTGCCTCGCGCATGGATCGCCGCGTGACGCTTGCCGACGGCAAGGTCGTCCCGCTTTAGGGTGTGCTAAGACCGAGGTGATGCCGGCCTGCGAACTGGCGTGCGCCGTCCGCTATTTTTCGTGCGCGCTCTCGGCCCGAAACCGTCGGCAATCTGCCTCTCAACCCTTTCTTAACCCTGCCGAAATTGACCGCACGCAATTCCGGCCATGCCGGGATTGCGATCGTTGACATTCGAACAAAATTAGAACAAAATACGAACATACTAACAACGTGAGAGAGTTATGACCGATCTTGTTCAGGATGTCGTTTCGCTGGTGTGCATGAGCACGTTCCTCATTTCCATGGCAATCTGGATCGGCGCGATGTGAGGATGCGCTGAAAGACATGGCTCGAACGCTGACGACCCGTTCTTCGCGGAGGCGAGGGGCGCAGCGTAGGACTACGGTCTTCAGTGAGGTTCTGTCAGCCGACTTTGCGGGCCGCCTCGACCTGCAAAGGCGCTGCCGGGCCGAAGACATCTTCGAAGGCTGATTTCAGCGCCAGGTCGAGATCGGCCATTGTTACGGGAAGGCCGAGATCGATGAGGCTGGTGACGCCGTGATCCTGGACGCCGCACGGCACGATGCCGCTGAAATGGCCGAGATCCGGCTCGACATTGATGGCAATGCCGTGAAAGCTCACCCAGCGCCTCAGCCTGATGCCGATGGCAGCGATCTTGTCCTCGGCGACCGAGCCGTCGGGCAAAGCGGGGCGATCCGGCCGCACCACCCAGACGCCGACGCGGTCCTCGCGGCGTTCGCCGCGTACGTTGAAGGCGGCCAGCGTGCCGATGATCCATTGTTCGAGTGCCGCGACGAAGGCGCGGACATCCTCGCGCCGCCGCTTGAGGTCGAGCATGACATAGGCGACGCGCTGGCCCGGCCCATGATAGGTGTATTCGCCGCCGCGCCCGGCGGCAAAGACCGGGAAGCGGTCCGGCTCGATCAGGTCCTCGAAACGGGCGCTGGTGCCGGCGGTATAGAGCGGCGGATGCTCGACCAGCCAGACCATCTCGCCAGCCGCGCCGCTGCGGATTGCTTCGGCGCGCGCCTCCATCACGGCGAGCGCATCGGGATAGGCGGTGAGCCCGGGCTCAATGCGCCATTCGACCGGCGCCGAGCCGGGCGAGGGCAGGAACGACGTGGCGATCTGGCTGCGTTCTGTCATGATATCTCGTCTCGCCCCTCATATGGCGGCAATCGGTACAAACGTCCAGTTCCGGGCACGTTCGGCGCTTTGCAGAGTTAAGCCGATATCCGGCCGATTATTGCTGGCCGCGCACTTGTTTCACCGGAAACGATTTGCTACACGCCGCGGGCCGGTTCGTTCTGGCTCCTACCACGTGCGGTCGTGGCGGAATTGGTAGACGCGCAGCGTTGAGGTCGCTGTGGGGCAACCCGTGGAAGTTCGAGTCTTCTCGACCGCACCATTAAATTCGAAAGCGCCCCGTTGAGTTCGAGCACGGCAAAGAGCGTCTTTGTCAGGCGCGAGGCTTTTTTGCCTGCGATCGCGAGTTTGGCCGATGCGAAAACGCCATCGGCGCGTAGCCATATATGCGGTTTGCGTGGATAATTATTCGCGCACCAGGCGTCCGGTTGCCCACCAGATCACAGATACAGCAGCGATCGATACGTAGCCGTCCAGGGCATAGTGCCATCCAGTGTACACCGATCCGTACAGGATCAGGGCTGCAAACGCCCAACCCAGAGCGCCCAGCCAGAGATTGATCGAGGACAGCAAATAGGCGTTCAGTGCGGCAAAGGCGACATGCATGCTTGGCATGGCCGAGATGCCGCCGCCAAGGCTTGGCCGGCCACTCCGGTAAGCCATCAGGAGATATGCTGCGGGTTCCCGCACCATGTAATTATGGTCCAGTCTGTCCAAGGCGGCATTCAATCCGTGGAAGCGATCCACGCCAACAAACTGGTGGTAGTAAACCGGCCCGACCGATGCCAGCGCCAAAGCCAAGACAGTTCCGAGGATGCACAACGTCAGCGCTGCCGCGCTGAGATAGCGGATGCGCGCAATCTCGTCCGACCAGAGCGCCACGAAAAGGATGGTGCCGAACCACTGGTAGAACCAAATGACTTCATAGCTGTTGAAGACGACGAGCGACCACCCGTTGCTGTCGAGCTTATGGGCGATCTCCCACGGCGGCATCCCGTGCAACCATTCATCAGCGTCGGCTAACCAGTGGTCGGCATAGTATGGGACGACGGACGGGATGGCGATCTTGTAGGTGGAGAACGCGGTCAAGCTGGCAAAGAAGAACAGCAGCACCAACAGACAGCCGCGCCAGCGCCCTTGAACCAAATCCAGGGCGTAGCGAACCGGTTGCCGTCGGCCATGGATGAGCGCGGCACAACAGACGCCACCGATAAACAAGACCGGCATGCCAATAAGAAACTTGTGAGAATAGATTAGGGCTGATGTACGGAATACTTCTGGATATAGTGCAGATGCACCTAACACGTACATTGCCATAAACAAGGAGAGGCGCAATTGCCATATGGCTGAGGGCCTGTGGCGAGAGGCTTCCGTAGTTAGGGCCAAGCCAATTTACCCGTTCTTAATGTTTCGCCGGAGAGACATATACACCGATAAGGTAAAAACCTTGCCGTCAGGTTTACTTTTCCCCGGTGGTCGACACCTGCCGGCTCGCATGCGGTGGATTGATTCCCTGAGCAATCTTGCATCCGCATTGCTGTCCATGCCCCGCGCGAAGGAATTGCCCGGAGCCTCGGGGTCGAAAGGCCGGTGCTTAAACACGGGCCCGCCACTCCCTCGGTTGACCTATCATAAGTTTTAGATTATCATAAGTCATGGTTTATGATTACGCAGGAATGGTGGCCTTGGCCGATCCGACACGCCGCAAGGTGTTCGAGCTCATCGCCGATCGGCCGCGCTCGGTCATCGATCTGACGCGGGTGCTTCCGGTCTCGCAGCCGGCGGTATCGCAGCACCTCAAAGTGCTGAAGGAAGCCCGACTGGTCCGTGCCGAGCCCAAGGGCGCCAGCAATATCTATCATCTCGACCCGCATGGGCTCGGCGAGATGCGCGCCTGGCTCGATCGCATGTGGGGCGATGCGCTCGACGCCTTCAAACGGGAAGTCGACAACAGCAAGGAGAAGAGGAAATGACGACTATGATCAAGCCCGCACCGGTCAGGAAGTCGGTGACCGTGGAGGTGCCGCTCGACAAGGCATTCGATGTGTTCACGACAGGGTTCGGACGGTGGTGGCCGGCTTCGCACTCAATCGGCAAATCCGCCCTGACGACTGCGGTGATCGAACCGAAAGCCGGCGGCCGCTGGTACGAGATCGGCGAGGATGGGTCAGAATGCGATTGGGGCGAGGTTCTCGCCTGGGATCCGCCGTCGAGGCTGACGCTCGCCTGGCGTATCGGGGCCGACTGGCGCTACGATCCGGCATTGCTGACCGAGGTCGACATCCGCTTTGTCGCGCTCGGCGAGAATTCGACGCGGGTGGAACTCGAGCACCGGCTTCTGGAGAACATGGGCGAGACCGCAGAAGCAGCGCGCCAGGCCTTCGAATCGGAGCGTGGCTGGAGCGGTGTCCTTGGCGCCTACGCGGCTGAGGCCAAACGCTACGCTGCCTGATCGGCAGGCCTCTAAGCCCGATATCCAGCGAGGCCGTCGCACCGTTGGCCTCGCCTCATTCCCGGTGCAGCATATGCCGTTCTGCCCGACCACCGGGACTGTTGTTGTTGGGCGACCGATTCCCCGACCGGGGCACACCACACCTGGCGTTGTCGCGGACTGCCCGGCGGTTGGTCGGCGGCGATGGCAGAGCTGGATTACCGGTGCTTCTCGACGAAAGCCTTGCAGGCGGGTGACAACTGCTCGATCATGCTCTGAAGGTCGCATTTGCCGATCGGTGTCATTGGGCAAAGCCGTTTGTAGTCAGGCTTGCATTCCTTGCCCTGAAAAGATTTGAAGGCCTTTGCATCGGCGGTAATCGGGTTCAAAAGTATTCCCGAACAAACCAACGCAAGACTGGTAAACAGATACTTCCCCATAAACACCCTCCCTTTATTACCGGTAATTATAGAGATGCTAAATTAGAATCCTCTAATTATCAATCTTGAATTATCAATCTTGGGCAACCGGCAGCTCGCAAGGTCGCCTGATATCCGTCGGTTGCGCACAGAGAGGCCGATGCTCAAGCCAAATCGCGCCGCCGCTCCATCCTTGTGTTTGACCATGATCTTTTCGGAAAACCGGTTTCCACTTTTCAGGATCATGGTCTAGACCTGACAGGCACCTTATCCGGAAATCCGATGGCGGGAGGCGCTGGTGGAAGGCCAGGACGAACACATGACCGGCGCCAGGGCCGCTGAGGAGCGCCGCGCCGACATCTATGACGAGGACGGCGTCATCCTGTCGTCGTTTCTCACCCAGATCGGTGCCGCGATCGCCGATCGCGATACGCTGACGCTGAAGCGCGAAGTCGACGATCTGCACCAGTCGGAACTCGGCCACCTGCTCGAGGCGCTGCACCCGGAACAGCGCCGCGCCCTGGTCGAATTGCTGGGCAAGGATTTCGATTTTTCCGCGCTGACCGAGGTCGACGAGGCGATCAGGCGCGACATCGTCGACAATCTGCCCAATGCGCAGATCGCCCAGGCCGTGCAGGAGCTCGATTCCGACGATGCCGTCTACATCCTCGAGGACCTCGACCAGGAGGACCAGGACGAGATCCTGTCGCAACTGCCGTTCACCGAGCGGATCAGGCTGCGGCGCTCGCTCGACTATCCCGAAGAGACCGCCGGCCGCCGCATGCAGACGGAGTTCGTCGCGGTGCCGCCATTCTGGACGATCGGCCAGACCATCGACTACATGCGCGAGGACAACAACCTTCCCGACCGTTTCAGCCAGATCTTCGTCATCGATCCGAGCTTCAAGCTGCTCGGCGCCATCGACCTCGACCAGATCCTGCGCACCAAGCGCTCGGTCAAGGTCGAAGAGGTCATGCATGAGACCAGGCATGCCATCCCGGCCACCATGGACCAGGAGGAGGCGGCACGCGAATTCGAACAATACGATCTTCTGTCCGCTGCCGTCGTCGACGAGAACGAGCGGCTGGTCGGCGTGCTGACCATCGACGACGTCGTCGACGTCATCCAGCAGGAGGCCGAGGAAGATCTGCTGCGCATGGGCGGCGTCGGCGACGAAGAACTCTCGGACAGCATCCTTTCGACTTCGCGCTCGCGTGTGCCGTGGCTGCTGGTCAACCTTTTGACGGCCTTCCTCGCGGCTTCGGTGATCGGCCTGTTCGACCGCACCATCGAGCATATCGTGGCGTTGGCGGTGCTGATGCCTATCGTCGCCGGCATGGGCGGCAATGCCGGCTCGCAGACCATGACCGTCACGGTGCGGGCGCTGGCGACGAGGGACCTCGACATCTACAATGCCGGCCGCATCATCCGCCGCGAAATCGGGGTGGGCTTCATCAACGGCATCATCTTCGCCATTCTGATCGGCATCGTCGCGGCTGCCTGGTTCCACGATCGCAATCTCGGCGGCATCATCGCGGCGGCGATGATCATCAACATGTTCGTCGCGGCTCTGGCGGGCATCCTGATCCCGCTGCTGCTCGACCGCTTCAAGATCGACCCGGCTGTGGCTTCGGCGGTTTTCGTCACTACGGTCACCGATGTCGTCGGTTTCTTTGCCTTTCTCGGGCTTGCCACATGGTGGTTCGGCGTAGGCTGAACGGCACCTCAATTGACTTTTACGTAAATGCCATGCGAGGCTTTGAAAGGTGCCTTGTCCGCCGATTCTGGTACGCGCCTGGGCGCCGGCGGCGCCGGCCAGTTGGAACTCGCGGCGTGGCCGGGGCATTGGAGTGACGATGCGGGAATATTATTCGATCACGGAGCTGACCCGCGAATTCGACGTGTCGACGCGGACGTTACGCTTCTACGAGGACGAAGGGCTGGTGCAGCCGGTAAGGCGCGGCCGCACCCGGCTGTTCCGTCCGTCGGACCGGCATCTCATCCGGCAGATCATGCGCGGCAAGAGGCTCGGCTTCTCGATCAACGAGATCCGCGAAATCATCCAGATGTACAGGGAGCCGCCCGGCGAGGTTGGGCAACTCAAGCTGATGATCAAGCGCATCGAGGAAAAGCGCGAGGATCTTCGCCAGAAACGCCGCGACCTCGAGGAGACCCTGGCCGAGCTCGACCAGGCCGAGGAGTCCTGCGTCGAGCGGCTGGTTGAACTCGGCGTCACCACGTAAGCGCGGTGTCAGCCTCGGCTCAAATCCAGCGCCGCACCCTTTTGGCGTAGTCCCGGTACTTCTTGCCGAATTTGGCCGTCAGCACCTTCTCCTCGCTCTCGATCGTCAGCTTCTGCGTCAGGAACGCCGCGATGACCGCCAGCGGCAGGAACCAGGCGATCCCCGAGACAAAGGCGAGGCTGACCAGCAGCAATGTGTTGGCGAGGTAGATCGGATTGCGGCTGACGGCGAAGGGTCCGGTGGTCACCAGATGGTCCGGCACGCCGTTCGGGTTGAGCGTCGTCTTGGCGCGGATCATGGTGCGGATTGCCGTGAACCAGAGCGCGGCGACCGCCAACAGCCCCACAAGCCCGGCGGCGAACAGGATGTCGCCGAGAAGATCGCCGATCCACGGCAGTGGATAGAGAAACCCTAGCGCGACGCTGACGATGATGGCGGCGATATAGATCAGCGGCGGCCATGGGATGTGCCCCAGCTTCGGCTGCCCAGGATTTTGCTGCACGGGTTTCGGGTGACTGTCGCTCATTGCTGTCCTCCCTCGATTAGCGCGTTCTCGGTTCCGCCGCCTCGGTTTGGGCGGTACAGGTGCCGGCGAGCTCGCCAATATGCGCCTTCCACTCCGGGGACTGGTCGTTGCTGTAGAGCCGGTCAAGCGAGGCTTCGCCCTGGAGAGTGTCCAGCATGCAGGCACAATAGCTGGAGCAGAACTCGGTGTCGCGCGCCTGCTCGCAGGATATTTGGCAGGATTTCAGAAAGTTCACCTCCCTGCTTTCGACCCGCGCCGGCATGAATTGCGAAAACAGCCAGACCGAGCCGATCAGCAGCGGCTGATGGATCAGATAAAAGGCAAGGCTGTGCCGGCCGATGAAGACCAGCGGGTTTGCCCAGCGGCCTGGCGTCATGGCCGACAGCCGGGTCAGCACGCCGGAGGTGGCGGCGAGTTTGGTAACCGCGATGCCGGCAAGCACGGCGCCGAACCAGGGCAGCAGCGGAACATAGTCGTTGGAGTGCGGATTGGTCGCCGATAGACCGACCCACCACAAAGCCGGATGATCGAAGGCCTCGGATCTGAGGTAGAAGGGCGCCGCGATGACAAACGCCGCGACAAGCAGCGTCAGCAGCGCCGGCAGCCGCAGGAACGCCAGGCCGAGCAGGCTGGCGAGCGCGATCTCGTGCAATATGCCGAAAAAAATGAAGCCGTCGGGCGTGGCGATTCGGGTGACCAGCGATATTGCGAGAGCCGCCCCGGCAACCATGGCGAAGCGCTTCCAGAAGCCTGTCCAGCGGATTTTCTTGCCATGGGCGAGATAGAGGCTGACGCCGACCAGGAACAGGAAGCTCGAGGCGATGCAGCGCGCGTAGATTTTCCACCAGCCGAAGGCGGTGAGGCCGGGATCGGTGTAGCCGAAAAATTCGAGATCCCAGGTGAAATGATAGCTCGCCATGGCAAGCAAAGCGATGCCGCGTGCGATGTCGATGGCGGCGATGCGCTTCGCCTTCGGTAGATCCTGAACGGCGGTGGTCGGCGTGGCGATGCTCATCGGTCTCGCTGTCTTGGTTCAGCCCCGGCAAGACGACTATCACGGTTGCCACCGTCAAAAGAAGCAGTCCTCGCGTCGCGTTGGCGCGGGTCAGCATTAGAACTCGCTTTAGGCCAGAGCCGGAAAGCCTTTGGCCGGCTTCGCTTTTTGCCGTGAAGGCGTCGGTTTCCTGTTACCCGGCCAGGAATCGCCGCGGCAGATTTGTGCTCCAAACCCTGCTTTGGGCGATTCTGCTTCGGGGAAAGCAATGGCTACCCATGTGCGCCATCCTATCTGGCTTGCGGCCTTGCGGCCGGCGGATGCACGCACCTTCGCCTCGCTTTATGCGGTCGAATCGTTCGCGCGCGCCACCGTCTCCAGCGTCATCCCGATCCAGGCCTATGAGATCCTGCACAACGAGCAGATCGTCTCGATCCTCTACACGGTCGTGGCAATGCTCGGCCTCTCGGCGACGCTGTTCATGCCGATGTTGATCCGGCGCTTTGCCCGGCGCTGGGTCTATACCGCCGGTGCCTGCCTGCTGGCCGTCGGCTCGCTGTTCTTCGTCACTCATACGCTTGCTGGCCAAACGGTCGGCATGCTCTGCCGCGTCATCGGCGCCAGCGCGCTGGCGATCACGCTCAACCTCTACATCATGGACCACATCCGCAAGACCGATTTCATGCAGGCCGAGTCGCTGCGCATGGCGTGGTCGATGCTTGCCTGGACCGCCGGGCCGACGCTCGGCATTTTCCTCTACACGCGTTTCGGCATCTATGCCGCGCATAGCGCGGTGGCCGTCTTCGCCATGGCCCTGCTGGCGCTGTTCTGGACCTACCGGCTTGGCGACAACCCGTCGATCCGCCCGGGCAAGACGCGGCCGGTCAATCCGCTGGCCAATATCGGCCGCTTCGTCGCGCAGCCAAGGCTGAGGCTGGCCTGGCTGATCGCCTTCGGCCGTTCCTGCTTCTGGACGACGTTCTTTGTCTATGGGCCGCTGTTCATGGTGATCACCGGCGAGGGCGAGCTCGCCGGTGGCCTCTTGGTTTCGGCCGGCAATGCGCTTTTGTTCATGGCCATCTTCTGGGGCAGGGCGGGAAAGCGTTTCGGCGGCCGGCGCACCATGACGTTTGCCTATTTCGCCATGTCGGCGACGCTGCTGGCGGCCGGCGCCGTCGGCGAGGCCGCGCCGCTCGTCACCGGCGCGTTGCTGCTTTGCGGTGCCTTCTTCACCATCGCGCTCGATGCGCTGGGCTCGACCGCGTTCATGCGCTCGGTGCGCTCGTATGAGCGGGCGCAGATGGCGGCGGTCTACCGCACCTATCTCGACTTTTCCGAGCTGACGCCGCCGCTGGTCTATTCAGTGGTGCTGGCGTTCTTCGGCCTGGGCGCGGTTTTCGCGACGCTCGGCCTGCTGGCGGCGGTCTGCGGCTTCGTCACTTGGCGCTATCTGCCCAAATCGCTTTGATGTTCAAGCGCCGCATGCCGCTCGCGCACCCAGTTGTGGAAGCGGTGCAAATCATATTCCTCGGGCATCAGCACGCCGGCCTTATGGCGCATCGAGCGCAGGCCCTTCTGGTTGACCTCGCAGATATCAGCGTCTTCCTCCAGCACCTGGGTACCGAAGGCGACGATGTTGTCGATATCCGCAGCCGGATCGACGAGCGCTTCGGGCGAAAAAAGCCATTCGGCGGTGAGTTCGGTCTGCTCCGGCCCAAGCGGCACCAGCCGCACGGTCCTGACATAGTCGACATGGCCGACGACGAACATCGACGGCAAGTTGGTGGCATAGGTCTGCCCGGCAGCACGCTCGGCCGGCGTCAGGCTCGAAAAGACCGAGCCGTGGACGCGCCCGTCGCGCGACCAGGTTTCGGCCCCGGCCCGCAAGCCGCCGGCAAATTCCGGCGCGTCATTGTCGGCGTGGCGCGCCCATTCGGGGTCGTCGTGCCGGCCCATCAGGCCGCGGCCATAGATCGGCACCAGCCGCGACAGGTCCTTGTGGACGCCAGGGCAGTGCAGGCACTCGTTGAAGTTCTCCCAAAATATCTTCCAGTTGCAGTTCATAACCTTGCGCAGCACATGGCCGCTCAGCAGCGTTTCCAGCGGCCAGTTGGCGAGGTTGCCGGATGCCGGATCGAAGGATGTTTCAGCCGAACCGGCAGCGTCTTGCGCGAGGTTGACGAAAACGAAACCGCGCCACACCGAAAGCGCGACGCGGTAGAGCGGATGATCGGCCTTGTCGAAACCGTCCGGCAGCGATTTCGACGGCACGCGCACCAGATCGCCGCGCAGCGAATAGGACCAGGCGTGGTAGGGGCAGGTGATGAGCCGCGCCCTCAGCCGTCCTTCGCTCTGCTGGCAAAGCTGCGAGCCGCGATGCCGGCAGGTGTTGTGAAAGGCGCGCAATTCGCCGGTCTCGTCGCGCAGCACGACGATCTCCTGCGTGCCTATGCGAAACGTCCTGAATGCCAGCGGCTGGGCAAGGTCGGCCTCGCGGCAGACCAGCAGCCAGTTGCGATACCAGATGGCCTCGAGATCGCGCTGATAGCCTGCGATGTCCCAATAGGCCGATGACGGCAGCGTCGGCTCGGCCCGCGTCAGGTCGTTATAGGGACCGCGCTCATTCGGGCTGGGTTGCATGCCGGCTTCCTCCCATCCGCCAGCCGACACCCGGCTGTGAGAATTGTCAATTGCGGCGCCGGCCGGCGAGCTTGGCGAGGCGGCGCATTCGCCACACGATCCGGCGGAATTTGGTTTGCCGGGCGCGGCGATTCTGCCTATAGTCGCTGATGTCGTCGGTTCCGTTTGGAACCAAGAGGGAATGCGGTGCGGGCGAAATTCTTGCCCAATGCCGTGGCTGCCCCCGCAACTGTGTGCGGTAGTCCTCTCCATATGCCACTGAAGATTTTCTTCGGGAAGGTGGGGAAGGGCGCTGATCCGCGAGCCAGGAGACCTGCCGGCGACAGGAAACTGACTTCTATGCCCTCGGGTGGAGGGCGAAAGGACAAGACATGAATACCGCTTCCGTCTCGCTCGGCGCTTCCGTCTCCTCGCAGTCGCGTTTCATGCAGCTGGCGCTTGCTGCATTCCTCGGCATTTTCGTCATGGGCTTTGTCGGCTTCTCGCACATCGATGCGGTCCACAATGCCGCCCACGACTATCGCCATTCGATGGGCTTTCCCTGCCACTGACAAGGGGCTGACATCATGACACTGGTTCGCAACGTCGTGTTCATCGCGGCGATCGCAGGGCTCGTGGCCGGCGTCGTTCTCGCCTGCATGCAGGTCTATGCCACGGTGCCGCTGATCCTGAAGGCGGAAGTCTACGAACAGGCCGGCGGCGGCCATGACCATGCCGCCGCACCTGCGGCACCGGCCGCCACGGGCACGATGGCTATGAGCAGCGCCGCGCCGGCACCGGCTGAAGCAATGGCTCCGGCTGAGGACGAAGGCTGGGCGCCGGCCGACGGTTTCGAACGCTTTGCCTTCAGCGTCGTTGCCAATATCGTCACCGGTATCGGCTTCGCGTTGGTCCTGGTTGCGGTTTCGGAGTTCGCCGGCGGCATCGGCAATTGGCGCCAGGGCCTGTTCTGGGGGCTTGCCGGCTTTGCCGTGTTCACGCTGGCGCCGGGCCTCGGCCTGCCGCCGGAATTGCCGGCAATGCCGGCGGCCGACCTTGTCCAACGCCAGATCTGGTGGTGGGCAACGGTGGTGGCGACCGCCGCCGGTCTCGGCCTGCTCGCCTTCCGCAGATCGCTGCCGCTGGCGGTCCTTGCCGTGGCGTTGATCGTGGCGCCGCATATTGTCGGCGCGCCGCAGCCCGGCAGCTTCGAGACGACAATCCCGGAAGGCCTGCATCATCAGTTCGTGGTGGCGGTGACGCTGACCAATCTGGTGTTCTGGCTGGTGCTCGGCGCGGTCGTCGGCGTGGTGCGCGGCCGCTTCACCGGCACGGCGACCAGCCTGCGCGACAGCTTTGCCTGACCGCGCTGCCGGGGCGCTGACCCTGATCATCGGCGGTGCGCGCTCCGGCAAGAGCGTGCATGCCGAGAGGCTGGTGAGTGCCTGTCCGGCGCCATGGAGCTATATCGCGACGGCGCAAGCCTATGACGAGGAGATGCGCGAACGGATCGCGCTGCACCGCTCGCGCCGCAGCGCCGGCTGGACGACCATCGAGGCGCCGCTCGACCTTGCCGGCGCGATCGAGGCACTGCCTGACGGCCAGCCGGTGCTGATCGATTGCCTGACGCTGTGGCTGACCAACCATATGCTGGCCGAACATGATGTCGAGGCCGAATGCCGAAGGCTGGCAGATGTGCTGTCGCGGCCGCGTGGACCCTGGTTCGTGGTGTCCAACGAGGTCGGCCAGGGCATCGTGCCGGAGAATGCGCTGGCAAGACGGTTTCGCGACGCGGCCGGCCGGTTGAACCAGGACGTTGCCGCCGTCGCTGACACCGTGCTTTTGATGGTGGCGGGGCTGCCGCTCAGGGTGAAATGACATGGCTGATACCGACCACATCGATCCCAAGGACGAGAAACGCCACCGCGCGAAGATGGCCAAGCGCAAGGCGGTGCAGGACGCCGAGGTTGCAGCCAAGACGGTCGAGAAAGGGCTGTTGATCGTCAACACCGGTCCGGGCAAGGGCAAGACCACGGCCGCCTTCGGGCTGGCGCTCAGAATGCTCGGCTACGGCAAGCGCGTCGGCGTCGTCCAGTTCATCAAAGGCAAATGGCACACCGGCGAGAAGGATGCTTTTGCCTGCTTCGGCGACCGCGTCGTCTGGCACGCCATGGGCGAGGGCTTTACCTGGGAAACGCAGGACCTGAAGCGCGACATCGCGGCCGCTGAGGCCGCCTGGGCCAAGGCGCTCGAGCTGATGGCCGAGCCGTCGATCAGCCTGGTGGTGCTCGACGAACTCAACATCGCGTTGCGCTACGATTATCTCGACCTCGAAAAGGTGGTCGCAGCGCTGAAGGCGCGTCGCGAGGGCCTGCATGTCGTCGTCACCGGCCGCAATGCCAAGCCGGTATTGGTCGAGGCAGCCGATCTGGTCACCGAGATGGGCGTGACCAAGCACCACTTCTCCGCCGGCGTGAAGGCGCAGCAAGGGATAGAGTTCTGAGGGGTTTGGCGATCGGGGAAGGGCGTTTCGGAGCAGGCGGCGCCGGCGAAGCTGCCGATCTCCCCCCTTGTGGGGGAGATGCCCGGCAGGGGCAAAGGGGGGCACTGTCCCTCGGCCTGTCAGTCGGAGACAACTACGTCGTCAGACCGTCATTAGCAGGTGAACGGTCAAGAGGCTGGCGATCCTTCGCGCCCCCCTCTGTCCTGCCGGACATCTCCCCCGCGAGGGGGGAGATTGGATGGCGCTTCGGATTTCGCCAACCTCGAACGTCAAAGGCAGGGAATGAGAAGCGCAAAGCTGGGGCGATTATTCTTTGGGCACAGCAATTTTGTTCTTGCTTTGTGCCGGCAGCTATGGTACTAATCTCGCTATGGTGCTAACTGGCTCCAACGACCCGCCGCTTGGCGGGTTTTTTGTTTCCGCTCGATCTCGGGCGCAGGTCACGCCAAGATAACAACCACTGCGACCACCCCGAACAGCGCGATCAGCAGTAAGTCGGCGACCCGGTAAAGTTTCAGCGCCCGTCGGATGTCGGTGCTCTCGATATCGTCGCGGCGGCCGCCTTCGCCCATCAACGCGTCTTCGACCATGACGCCGTCATAGGAACGGGGGCCGGCGAGCGCCAGGCCGAGCGCACCGGCCATCGCTGCTTCCGGCCAGCCGGCATTGGGCGAGCGGTGTTTTTTCGCATCGCGCCGCACAGCATGCCAGGCGGCTTTGGCATCGGCGCCCTTGACCAGGAAAGCGGCAAGCACGATCAGCAGCGCCGTCAGCCGTGATGCCGGCAGGTTGATCCAATCGTCGAAGCGCGCCGCCGCCCAGCCGAAGGCCTCGTGGCGCGGGGTGCGGTGGCCGATCATCGAATCGGCGGTGTTGGCGGCCTTGTAGGCGACGCCGCCGGCGAGCCCGCCAACGCCGATCCAGAACGCCGGCGCGACGACGCCGTCGGAGAAGTTCTCGGCCAGGCTTTCGATCGCGGCGCGGCAGACAGCGGCCCTGTCGAGCTTTTCCGGGTCGCGGCCGACGATCCGCGAGACGGCAATGCGGCCCATGTCCAGTCCGCCGCTGTCGAGGGCGTCGGCCACCGCTTCGACATGCTCGGCCAGGCTCTTCTGCGACAGCAGCGACGTCGCCAGGATTGCGATGACCAACAAGCCGAGGGGAATGCTCCAAAGCATGGCTTCGATCCAGAAGGCGAGGGCGGCCGGCACCAGCACGATGACCAGCAGCGCGAGCACGCCCCAGCGGCGACGGTGGGCGTCGGAATCAGTGGCGCGGTTGAGCCTGCCGTCGAGAAAGGATATCAGCCTGCCGAACCAGGTGACGGGATGGCCAATGGCATCGAAGAGCTGGGCCGGGTAGCCGAGTACAAGTTCGATGGCCAGCGACAGGAAAGTGATCAGGATCGACATGAAGTCTCTTGATGGAGTGACGGCGGCAGTGGACCACGGCGGAAGCCTTGGCCGGGCGAGGGCGCTTTTCCCTCACGCGCCGCTGCCTTTCGTCGACCTCTCGACCGGGATCAATCCGCACTCCTACCCGCTTTTCGATTTGCCCGCCACCGCCCTGTCGCGATTGCCGGAAGCAGCGCGTGCCCGCGAATTGGCCGAAGTCGCGGCAAGCGCCTATGGCGCTCCATCGGCGGCGAATGTCGCAGCGGCGCCCGGCACGCAGATCCTGTTGCCGCGCGTCGCTTCGCTGGTCAGCCCGGGCAGGGCGCTGGTGCTCGGGCCGACTTATGCCGAGCATCGGCGGGCAGCGGCGATCGCCGGCCATGCGGCGGCTGAAGTCGATGATTTCGAAGCCTTGGCGGCGGCCGACCTTGCCGTCGTCGTCAATCCCAACAACCCGGACGGGCGCGTCGTCGAGCGCGAAAGATTGCTTCGACTTGCCGCAAAATTGCGCGCCAGAGGCGGGCTGCTGGTCGTCGACGAGGCCTTCATGGATGTCGGCCCACGCAGCGAAAGTCTCGCTGGCGACGTCGACCAGGGCGGCATCGTCGTGCTGCGCTCGTTCGGCAAGTTCTTCGGCCTGGCCGGCCTGCGGCTTGGCTTTGCATTGACCGACGCGCTGACGGTCGAGCGGCTGCAGGCGCAATTCGGGCCATGGGCGATTTCCGGGCCGGCGCTCGAATATGGCATAAGGGCGCTTGCCGATACCGGCTGGCAGGCCGGGATGCGGCGCCGATTGGCCGAGGATGCCGCACGGCTCGATGCGCTGTTCGGCCGGTTCGGCGTGCCTGTCGCCGCTGGCACCGCGCTGTTCCGCTATATCAGGCTGGCGAACGCCGCCCGCCTGTTTTCGGTGCTCGGCCAGCGCGGCATCCTGCTTCGGCATTTCGCCGACCGGCCGGATGTGTTGCGCGCCGGCCTACCGGGAGCCGACGAAGAATGGCGGCGGCTCGAATCAGCGCTTGCCGGCTGGGCCTCGCGGCGCGACGATGATGCCAAGGGAGAAACGATCCAATGATCCATGTCTGCTCGCTGTCCAAAGTCGAGGAAACGGTGACGAAGACCGGGGCCGGGCGGCTGCTTTCGCTGCTCGCTGCCGGCACGGAGGTGATGCGGCCGGCCTCGATCACCAGGGAAAACCATCTGCACCTGGTCATGCACGACATTGCGGTAGCGCAGGAGGGCATGACCATGCCGGGCGAGGAGCATGTCTTGAACCTGCTCGATTTCGCCCGCCAATGGGATCGCTCGCGGCCGCTGGTGGTGCATTGCTATGCCGGCATCAGCCGGTCGACCGCCTCGGCCTACATTATCGCGGCAGCGCTGGCGCCGAAGCGCGATGAAGCCGAACTGGCCAAGACGCTGCGCGCGCTGTCGCCCACGGCGACACCCAATCCGCGGCTGATCGCAATTGCCGACGCACTGCTCGAGCGCGACGGCCGCATGAGCCGCGCCATCGAGGCGATCGGGCGCGGCGCCGAAGCGTTTGAGGGCACGCCGTTTGCGCTGAGGATCGAGGGCTAGTTACGCCAGCCAATCCGCCAGCTTTGCCTTGCGCACGTCCTTCAGCAAGCTGATGAAGCCGTCGGCTTGATGCTCGGCGGTGAGCCGGCCTTTTTCGGCGGTTGCAATGCTGGCGTCGCCGACCACGCCATTCGGGTTGAGGTCGCTGGCGATCCAGGCGAAGGCGTGTGTTCCGGTGTGGCGCAGCAGCGAAAATTCCTTTTCGGCGCGGGCGACCTTGGACACGAAATTATCGGCCTTGGCCATGTCGACGAGGTCGGGCCGGAAGTGCAGCATCAGCGAGGTCTCGACGTCGCCGCCATGAATGCCGTGGCGGTCTTCGAGGTCGGTGTACATGCCGGCCGGCCGGCCAAACCGTTGCCAGCTGGTCTTTACCGCCAGCATCTTTGCCCGCACGCGCAATTCGCGGGTGACGATGCCCATGATCTCCTCATTGCCGCCATGCGAGTTGACGACAATCAGTTTTCGGACGCCGGCGCGTGCGACCGACAGGCCAAGTTCGGTCCACGCCTCGACCAGGGTCGTCGCCGGCAGAGTGAGGGTGCCGGGCGCATGCAAATGCTCGTTCGACTTGCCCACCGCCTGAACCGGCAGGATGCGGATGTCGAGATCGCCGGGCAGGCGCGCGATCACCGTTTCCAGCATGCCGTTCATGATCGAGGTGTCGGTCGAAACCGGCAGATGGGGCCCGTGCTGCTCGATCGCCGCCAGCGGCAGAACGGCAATGGTCGCCTCAGGATCGACGGTCGCGTATTCGGTGGTCCGGTAGTCACCCCACCATACGCGTTTTTTTGTTCCGGCCATTTTTTACCTCGAAGAGACTGGATGCGCGCTTGATGAGGGGCGGCACCAACCTTTGTCGTGTAACTTGAGATCATCGGCCTGTCGATTCCAGCCGCTGGCCAGCGCTCCTCAACCCGCCGCGATGACCTCGATCTCGACCTTAAACTCCGGCCGGGCAAAGCCGGACACGATCATCAGCGTCGAGGCCGGCGCCGGACTGGCGAACAGCCGGTCGCGAACCTCCATATAGGGCCGCAGGAAGGCGCGGTCGGTGACGTAGGCGTTGATGCGGACGATGTCGGACAGGCCGAGCCCGGCCTCGCCGAGAATCGCCGCTATGTTCTGGAAACAGAGCTCGGCCTGTGCGCCGGCCTCCTCGGGGATCTGGTCGTCCGCTGTGATCGCGACCTGGCCCGAACACAGCACCAGCCGCTTGCCGGGCGGCAGCTCGACGCCATGGCTGTAGCGGGCGAAGGGCGGCTTGATCGACTTCGGCGTGAGAAATTTGAACATGGCAATCTCCGTTCACGGCAGCGTAAAGCTGGATGTAGGCGGGCATCAAGATGGCGGTGCATGTCACGAGGGCGATTGTGGACAGGCGATCAAAAAGTAGGCACGATGCCTTCCGTACAGCATGACCCGTCCGGCCTTCGCGCCGCCATTGCACAGGCGGGCATTGCACAAGCGGGCGGTCCCGACGCAACGCGCCGGTGGCATGTGTCTTGCTTCTTGAAACAATGGTGTCGAGCCCGGCGCGTGATGCGCCGGAGCGAACAAAGGGTGGTGTGGATGTACGGAAGACTCAAGATTTCGGCGGGCGTGATCGGGCTGCTTGGCGCAGGTACGCTTGCCGCGGCAGCGAACGAAAAAGTCACCTTCGGCACCAACTGGCTGGCCGAGCCGGAACATGGCGGTTACTACCAAGCCGTGGTGGATGGTACCTATGCCGCATGCGGCATCGACGTGACGATCATGCAGGGCGGCCCACAGGTCAGCGGCCGGCCGCTGCTGCTCGCAGGTAAGATCGATTTCTACATGGGCGGCAATCTGCTGTCGGCCTTCGATGCCGTGCAGCAAGGCATACCGATGCGCGTCGTGGCCGCCGACTTCCAGAAGGACCCGCAGGTCATCATGTCCCATCCCGGCCAGGGGCTGGACAAATGGGAAGACCTGAAGAACGCCGACCAGTACATCCTCGGCGACGAAGGTGCGCAGACCTTCTTCCAGTGGATGGTCACCGACCTCGGCTTCGATGCCGCAAAACGCGTGCCCTACACTTTCAACCCGGCTCCGTTCATCGCCAACAAGAAGTCGATCCAGCAGGGCTACGTCACCTCGGAGCCATTCGCCGTCCAGAAGCAGGGCGGTTTCACGCCGAACCAGTTCCTGCTGGCCGACTATGGCTGGGACACATATGCAACGACGGTCGAAACCATGCAGGAGACGGTCGACAAGCGGCCCGAGGTGGTCCAGTGCTTCGTCGATGGCTCGGCCAAGGGCTGGTACAATTATCTCTACGGCGACAACAAGGCCGCCAACGAGATGATCAAGAAGGAAAATCCGGACATGACGGATGAGCAGATCGCCTTCTCGATCGAGCAGCTGAAGAAGTTCGGCGTGGTCGATTCCGGCGACAGCGAAAAGCTCGGCATCGGCGCCATGACCGATGCGCGCATCCAAAGTTTTTACGACAAGATGGTCAAGGCCAAGGTAACACCGGCGGGCATCGACATCAAGAAGGCCTACACGCTGGCCTTCGTCAACAAGAGCATCGGGCTCGACCTGAAGAAGTAGGCCGTGAAGCTGGAGAAAGTGGCGCAACAGCCAGGAAGCGTATCGGGGCCGACGCTGTTGGCGCTGCGTGGCGTCGGCAAGGTGTTTTCCAACGGCGTCACCGCGCTCAGCAATGTCGAGCTGACGATCCGGGAAGGCGATTTCCTCAGCCTGCTCGGACCGTCGGGCTGCGGCAAGTCGACGGCGCTGCGGCTGATTGCCGGCCTGTCGACGCCGACCTCGGGTGTGCTCGACTGGCGCGGCAGCGGCGCCCTCGATCGTTCAAATATCGGCGACCGCTCGAATATCGGCTTCGTCTTCCAGGAGCCGACGCTGCTGCCCTGGGCCGATGTCTTCGACAATGTCTGGCTGCCGCTGCGGCTGAAGGGTGTGTCGCGGGCCAAGGCGGCGCCGGCGGTGATGGAGATGCTGGCGCGGGTTCACCTGACCGGCTTCGAGAATGCCGTGCCGCGCGAATTATCAGGCGGCATGAAGATGCGCGTCTCGATTGCCCGCGCCATGGTGACCAAGCCGCGCATTCTGTTGATGGACGAGCCATTCGCCGCACTCGACGAGATCACCCGCTTCAAGCTCAACAACGATCTTCTGGAGCTATGGCAGGATGAGCGTTTTACCGTCGTTTTCGTCACTCACAGCGTCTTCGAAAGCGTTTTCCTCTCCAACCGCGTCGTCGTCATGGCGGCGCGGCCGGGCCGGGTGTTTGCCGAGCTTGCCGTCGATGCATCCTATCCGCGCGACGAGGCGTTTCGCACCTCGCCCGATTATGCCGCGCTCTGCCGCCAGGCATCCGACGTGCTGATCGGCGCCATCAACTCAACTGCCGGACCGCATCATGACGGCCATTGAAGAACAAGTCCTGGCGCTCGACCCGGAGGAGGCGCGTCGCGTTCGCCAGGAGCGCTTCGAGCGCATCGGCAGGTGGCTGCTGCCGCTGGCGATCATGATCCTGGCGATCTGGCTGTGGGACCGCGTCTGCGTCTGGAACGACATCCCGAAATATATCCTGCCGCGTCCCGGCGTGGTGCTGCAGACGCTGCACGACGATGCCGGGCTGCTGTTCTCCTCGCTGCTGGTGACGCTCAGGATCACCTTCTTGAGCCTGCTTCTCGCCGTCATCGGCGGCGTCGGGCTGGCAGTGCTGTTCGCGCAGTCGAAATGGGTGGAGATGTCGTTCTTTCCGTTCGCCATCGTGCTGCAGGTGACGCCGATCGTCGCGATTTTTCCGCTGATCAACATCTATGTCGACAACCAGACGACAAAGCTGCTGCTTTGCGCCTGGATCGTCGCCTTCTTCCCGATCCTCTCCAACACCACGCTCGGCCTCAATTCCGTCGACCGCAATCTGCGCGATTTGTTCAAGCTCAACGGTGCCACCCGCTGGCAGCAATTGCGCTATCTGCGGCTGCCGGCGGCGATGCCTTATTTCCTCGGCGGGCTGAAGATCGCCGGCGGCCTGTCGCTGATCGGCGCGGTGGTGGCCGAGTTCGTCGCCGGCGCCACCGGCCAGTCGTCCGGCCTCGCCTCGCGCATCATCGAGGCCGGCTACCGGCTCAACGCACCAAGGCTGTTCGCGGCGCTGATCCTGATCTCGCTCACGGGCATCCTGATCTTCCTGGTGCTGTCGCTGATTTCGCATCTCATTTTGCGGCGCTGGCACGAGAGCGCGCTGAGGCAGGAGCGGTGATGGTGGACAGCGCCGCCTTGATACCAGCTTCTGGTTCCTACCATCTCGCCAAGGTTCGGCTTCATGCCTCACTGACGCCGGGCTTTTCTGGAGCCTTCGATACCGACGGGTTTGGGCTCGCGGATATCGCCATCGCCGATGGCAAGATCTCCGGGATTACGGCGCATCGATCCAACGCACAGGCAGGCGCCATCGACCTTGGCGGCCGGATCGTCTTGCCCTGCTTCGTCGACTGCCACACCCATATCGACAAGGGCCATATCTGGCCTCGAAAGCCGAACCCGGACGGCACCTTCATGGGCGCGCTGAACGCAACGGGCGCCGACCGCGCGGCGCACTGGAGCGCCGACGACGTTGCCCGCCGCATGGATTTTTCGCTGCGCTCTGCCTATGCGCATGGCACCAAGGCGCTGCGTACGCATCTCGACAGCGTTGCGCCGCAGGAAGAGATCTCCTGGCCGGTGTTCGAGACGATGCGGGAGAAATGGCGCGGCCGCATCGAGCTGCAGGCGGCCTGCCTGCTCGGCATCGAAGGCGTGCGCGACAGGAAATGGTTCGAGAGGCTGGCCAAGCGGGTGGCTGCCGCCAAGGGCGTGCTCGGCGTCGTCACCTATATGGTGCCGGACCTCGAGGAACTGCTTGACCAGGTGTTTGCGCAGGCGATCAAGCATGGCCTCGACCTCGATTTCCATGCCGACGAGACCGACGATGTCTCGGCGATCTCGCTCAAGAAGATTGCCGAAGCCGCCCTCTGGAACGGTTTTGACGGGAACATCCTGGTCGGCCATTGCTGCTCGCTGGCGCGCCAGCCCGATCTCGAGGTGCTCGACACGCTGGACAAGGTCGCCAAGGCCGGCCTGGCGGTGGTGTCGCTGCCGATGTGCAATCTCTATTTGCAGGACCGGCGCGGCGATAACACCACGCCGCGCTGGCGCGGGGTGACGCTGCTGCACGAGATGAAGGCGCGCGGCATTGCCGTCGCCGTCGCCTCCGATAATACGCGCGACCCGTTCTACGCCTATGGCGATCTCGACATGCTGGAGGTCTATCGCACGGCGACGCGCATCCTGCATCTCGACCATCCCGTCGCTGACTGGCCGCAAGCGGTGACAGCGACGCCGGCCAAGGTGATGCGGCTCGATGGTTTCGGCACGCTTGCCGCCGGAGGGCCGGCCGATTTCGTCGTCTTCAAGGGGCGAAGCTGGACGGAATTGCTGTCGCGGCCCGAATCGGATCGCATCGTGGTGCGCGACGGCCAGGCGATCGAACGCCAGCTGCCCGATTATGCCGAACTCGATGATCTGATGGTGGAATGATGGATATTGCGGCGCTCAAGCGCGACCTGGACGGCCTCAAGGTCGACGACCATCCGGCGATCGTCCAGCAGAAGAGCCGCGACTTCTACTGGTACAGCCCGGTGCTGAAGCAGCAGCTCGAGCATGTCACCGGCGACCTGATCGTGACGCCGAAAACGGAAGACGAGGTCGTCCGCGTGCTCGCCGCCTGCCACCGGCATGGCGTGCCGGTGACGCCGCGCGGCAGCGGCACCGGCAATTACGGGCAGGCGATGCCCCTGTCCGGCGGCGTCGTGCTCAATCTCGCCGAGATGAACGCGATCAAGGCGATCGCGCCCGGTCGTGTCGTCACCGGTCCCGGCGCCGTGCTCGCCGACATCGACAAGGCGACGCGGGCGCATTCCGGCCAGGAGCTCCGCATGTCGCCGTCGACCTACAACACGGCATCGATCGGCGGCTTCGTCGCCGGCGGCTCCGGCGGTATTGGCTCGATCCGCTGGGGCGGCTTGCGCGACCTCGGCAACGTCATCCGGCTGAGGACCGTGACGATGGAGGCACAGCCCCGCGTCATGGAGCTCACCGGCGAGGACGTGCTGAAAGTGATGCACGCCTACGGCACCAACGGCATCATCACCGAAGTCGAGATGCCGCTAACCGCCAGTTATGACTGGATCGACGTCATCGTCGGCTTCGACGATTTCATGGATGCGGCCGGCTTCGGCAACGATCTCGCCATCCAGGACGGCATCCTGGCGAAGCTGATCACGCCGATAGCAGCACCCATCCCCTACGATTACTTCAAGCGCCACCAGCGGTTTTTCCGGCGCGGCCAAAGCATCGTCGTCCTGATGATCGCGCCGCATGCGATGGATGCCTTCCTCGCCTTCACTGCGCGCAGTAAGGGCGAGATCGTCTTTCGCGCCGATAAGGAGGCCGATCTCAAGGGGCTGCCGCCGGCCTATGAGCTGACCTGGAACCACACCACGCTGCGCGCCATCCGGGTCGACCCGACGATCACCTATCTGCAGACCCGCTACCCGTCGCCGGACCACCTCGGTCACGTCAAGGCGATGGTCGAACGCTTCGGCGACGAGGTGCCGGCGCATCTCGAATTTATCCGCTTCGATGGCGCCATCGGCATCGCCGGATTGCCGCTGGTGCGCTTCACCACGGCGGAGCGGCTGTACGAGATCATCCGCATCCACGAAGACAATGGCTGCTGGATCTTCAACCCGCACCGCTACACGCTGGAAGAAGGCGGCATGAAGCGGACGGATGAAGTGCAACTGGCTTTCAAGCGTGAGACCGACCCGCAAGGGCTGCTCAATCCGGGCAAGATGATCGCCTGGGAAAACCCGGACTATGATTATCGCTCAGGCAAGTCGTTCCTGTTCAAGGGGCTGGAGAAGACGGGTTGAACGTCCTCGTCCTCTACGCTCATCCGGTCGAGACCAGCTTCAATGCCGGCCTGCACCGGACCATCGTCGAGCGCCTGAAGGCCGCCGGCCATGTCGTGGACGACTGCGATCTCTATGCCGAGGGTTTCGATCCCAGGCTGACGCGGGCCGAACGGCTGTCCTATCACGACGAACGCAGCGACGGCGATCCGGCGTCGCCTTATGTCGAGCGCTTGCTGTGGGCCGAGGCGCTGGTGCTGTCATTTCCGGTGTGGAACTTCGGCTATCCGGCCATTCTGAAAGGCTTTTTCGATCGGGTCTTCCTGCCCGGCGTGTCGTTCAAGCTGGTCGACGGCAAGGTGCAGCCGTCGCTGCACAACATTCGCAAGGTGGCGGCGGTCACCACCTATGGCGGCGGCCGGTTCCGCGCCATTCTGATGGGCGACCCACCGCGCAAGCTGGTCAAACGGGTGCTGCGTGCGACGATCAAGCCCGGCGGCTCGGTTTCCTACCTCGCGCATTACTCGATGAACCTGTCGACCGGCGAGACGCGGACGAGGTTCGTGGCGAAGGTCGCGGCCAGGATGGACGCGTTCTGACGCGGGAGGGGATTTTTCCTTCTCCCCTTCTTGTGGGAGAAGGTGGATCGGCGCGTAGCGCCGAGCCGGATGAGGGGTGCTGGAAGAAACGCGGCGTGGAAAGATCGAGGGATGGGTGCGCTAAATTGACGAGGATGGGAGCGCTAATTCTTTCGAGGTAGCGATCCTTCCAACACCCCTCATCCGACCGAGCTTCGCTCGGCCACCTTCTCCCACAAGGGGAGAAGGGAAGGTGCGCTACGCCCGCACCCGCTCCGCTTTCGGATCATACATAGGTTTCAGCGACGCTTCCGCCGCAAAGCGCTCGCCGGCGATCTCGATCTCGTAAGACGACGACAGCACATTCGCCTCGCTCTCACCCTTGCAAGGCACGTAGCCAAGCCCGATTGCGCCGCCGAGATGATGGCCGTAATTGCCCGAGGTGATCGGACCGACGATCTTGCCGTCGCGCAGGATCGCCTCGTTGTGGAAGAGCAGCGGCTCGGGGTCGTTCAGGCGGAACTGCACCAGCCGGCGTGACAGGCCGGTTTCTTTCTTCTTCAGCACCGCATCGCGGTCGAGGAAATAGCTCTTGGCCGTCTTCACGGCGAAGCCAAGGCCGGCCTCCAGCACATTGTCTTCGTCGGTGATGTCGTGGCCGAAATGCCGGAACGCCTTTTCGATGCGGCAGGAGTCCAGCGTGTGCAGGCCGCATAGCTTCAGACCGACATCGGCGCCGGCCTCTTCTATCGCCTCGAAGACGTGGGCGGCCTGATCGGTCGAGACATAAAGCTCCCAGCCGAGCTCGCCGACATAGGTGACGCGGTGGGCGCGGGCCAGGCCCATGCCGATCTCGATCTCCTGAAACGTTCCGAACGGATTGTTGTCATTGGAGAAATCATTCGGGCTGACCTTTTGGATCAGCTTCCTCGAATCCGGGCCCATCAGGCAAAGCACCGCTTCGGCAGCGGTCACATCGGTAATGACGACGAACTCGTCGGCAAGATGTTTTTTCAGCCAGGCCAGATCGCGCTGCAGCGTGGCGCCCGGCACGACGAGGAAGAAGGCTGTTTCGGACAATCGCGAGACGGTCAGATCGCTCTCGATACCGCCGCGCTGGTTGAGCATCTGGGTGTAGACGATCTTGCCCGGCGCCACGTCCATGTCGTTGGCGCAGAGCCTTTGCAGGAAGGCGCAGGCGTCGCGGCCTTCGACGCGGATCTTGCCGAACGAGGTCATGTCGAACAGGCCGACGCCGTTCCGGACCGCCAGATGCTCCTCGCGCTGGTTGTCGAACCAGTTCTGCCGTTTCCACGAATAGCGGTATTCGCGCTCCTGGCCGGGCCTAGCGAACCAGTTGGCGCGCTCCCAGCCGGCGACCTCGCCGAACACCGCGCCGCGCGTCTTCAGGTGCTCGTGCAGCGGCGAACGCCTCACGTTCCGCGAGGTTGCCATCTGCCGGTAAGGAAAATGATCGGCGTAGAGCAGGCCGAGCGTTTCAGAGACGCGCTCCTTGAGATAGCGGCGGTTCTTCTGGAACGGCTGGGCGCGGCGGATGTCGACCTCCCAGAGATCGAACGGCGCCTCGCCGTCATTGATCCATTGCGCCAGCGCCATGCCGGCGCCGCCGGAGGAGACGATGCCGATCGAATTGTAGCCGGTCGCCATCCAGTAGCCGGAAAGCTCCGGCGCCTCGCCGAGATAATAACGGTCGTCGGGGGTAAAACTCTCTGGGCCGTTGAAGAAGGTGTGGATGCCGGCGGTGGCCAGCATCGGCATGCGGTTGACGCCCATTTCGAGGATCGGCTCGAAATGGTCCATGTCCTGCGGCAACTGGTCGAAGCAGAACTCCTCGCTTATGCCGTTCATGCCCCACGGCTTGGCCACCGGCTCGAAAGCGCCGAGCATCATCTTGCCGGCATCTTCCTTGTAGTAGGCGCATTCGTCCGGCACGCGCAGCACCGGCAGGCGGGAGAGCCCCGGGATCGGCTCGGTGACGAGATAGAAATGCTCGCAGGCGTGCAGCGGGATGGTGACGCCGTTCTGGGCGCCAAGTTCGCGTGCCCACATGCCGGCGCAGTTGACGACGATATCGGCTTCGATCGTGCCTTGCTCGTCGCCTTGCGCCCAGGAGACGCCGGTGACGCGGCCGGCCCTGGTATGAACCTTGGTGACCTTCACGTTCTCCAGGATGGTCGCACCGCGCTGACGTGCGCCCTTGGCCAAGGCCATGGCGATGTTGGCCGGATCGCACTGGCCGTCGAGCGGCAGATGCACGGCGCCGACAACATCCGAAACATTGAGATGCGGGTACATCTCCTTGACTTCACCTGGCGAAATCTCGCGCACGTCGACATCGAAGGCGCGGGCGAGAGACGCCTGCCGATAGATCTCGTGCTTGCGCTCCTCGGTAAGCGCCACCGTGATCGAGCCAACCTGGCGCATGCCGGTGCCGACATCGGTCTCGGCCTCGAGCTTGACGTAGAGATCGGCCGAATACTTCGCCAGCCGGGTCATGTTCTGCGAGCCGCGCAGCTGGCCGATCAGGCCGGCAGCGTGCCATGTCGTGCCCGATGTCAGCTGCTTGCGCTCGAGCAGAACGATGTCGGTCCAGCCGAGCTTGGCCAGATGATAGGCGACCGAGCAGCCGGAGACGCCGCCACCGATGATGACCGCCCTTGCTTTGGGAGGAATGGCCTTGGTCGGTATGGTTTTGGCGGGCGGCGAGTTCATGCGGCTTCGCGGCGGTAGCTGGAGGCGAAGCGGCGCAGGCGCGTGGCAGCCTCCATCAGCACCGGCTCAGGCTGGCAGAGGCTGAAGCGGATGTGGCCGGCTGCAGCTTCGCCGAAGCTCGAGCCGGGCATGACGCCGACCTTCTCCTGGTCGAGGAACGCCCAGGCGAATTTCTCATCGTCCGGCTCGATCGCCGATATGTCGAGCATCACGTACATGCCGCCCTCGGAGCCGCGCACGGTGATGTTGTTCATGCCGCGCATGGCATCGAGAACGACGGCGCGCCTTGCGGCATAGCGCTCGGCGATCTCCTTGACGCCGTAGCCGTTTTCGAGCGCCTCGGCGCAGGCGAGGCTGATGAAGGCCGGCAGGCCGTAGGTCATCACCAGATTGAGGTCGGTCAGCAGCGAGACCATTGGTTCGGGCCCGGTCAGCCAGCCCATGCGCCAGCCGGTCATGCCGTGGCTCTTGGACATCGAATTGATGACCAGCGTACGTTCGGCCATGCCGGGCAGCGAGCGTGGTGAGACGTGCTCGCCGCCACCCAGCGTCCAGTAGACCTCGTCCGACAGCAGCCATAGGTCATGCTCGCGGCAGATCTGCGCCAGCTCTTCCAGGCGCTCGCGCAAATAGACGGCACCGGTCGGGTTGTTCGGCGTGTTGATCAGAATGGCGCGGGTGTTCGGCCGTAGGGCGGCGCGGATCTCGGCGGCGCGCGGCTGAAAGCCATCCTCGGCGGGTGTCTCGACGACGCTGAACGCGGCGCCCGCCGCGCTGAAGGTATTGGGATAGGTGGCGTAATAGGGCGCGACGACGATGGCATGGTCGCCCTGGTCGAGAACAGCTTGAATAGCTGCGTAAAGCGCGGCCTGCCCGCCCGGCGTGGCGATGACCTGGTCGGGGCTGGTCGCAACACCGGTGCAGAGCGTCGAGGCCGCCGCCATCGCCTTGCGCAGCCGCGGAACGCCGGCAAGTGGGGTGTAGTGGTGATTGCTGGCGCGGACCGCCGTCACGCAGGCTTCGATCGTCTCGCTCGGCGTGTCGAAATCATGGTCGCCGACCGACAGCATGATGATGTCCTCGCCGGCCTGCTTGCGCGCCCAGGCAGCGGAATGAACCTCCCAGCCATCCTTGCCCGAAGGCACGATGCCGGAAATGCGCGATGATGGCCTGGGCATTATGCTACTCCCGAAATTTCGTAGCCGGCCTGTTCGAGCCGGTCGCGCAAGGCGGCGATGTGGGCCGGTCCGACTTCGCAGCAGCCGCCGACGATGCCGGCGCCGGCCTCGACCCAGCCGATCGCCTGGCCGGCATAGGCGTCCGGATCGAGGTCGTGGCGGGCGTGCAGCACTTCGACGGTGCCGCCATGCTTGAGCGCCTCGACCGAGGTGAAGCCATTGGCATAGGCGCCGACCGCACCGCCGAGAGCGATCAGTCCGGGCAGCGCTGCAGCGATCGCTTCGGGCCGACAGCAATTGATCAGCCGGGCCGCGACGGGTAGGCCGTCAAGAGCGCCCGACGCCGCCGCAATGGCTTCGCCGCTGCGCAGGCGCGGCATGCCGTGATCCGCGAGCGTCCACGACACCCAGACAGGCTTGCCGCTTTCCGATGCCGCGGTGACGGCGGCGCGCGCCTCTTCGGCCGACGCCATGGTTTCGCACAGAAACAGATCGACGCCGTCCGCCTGCTCGGCAACTATACGGCGATAGATGTCGAGCGTATCCTGGAAGGATATCGTCAGCGCCGGCGCATAGCTGCCGAACAGCGGCGATAGGCAGCCGGCGATCGCCGCGTCGCCGGTCTGGTCGCGTGCTTGCCTTGCCAGTTCGATGCCGCGCTTCTGCAAAGGCTTGAACAGCTCTTCCGCGCCCTCGCGCGCCAGCCGCTCCGGCGTTGCGGAATAAGTGTTGATGGTGATGACGCGGGCTCCGGCGCGGATGAATTCCGCATGCAGGTCGCGCACCAGATCCGGTTCGTCGATCAGCACCCTGGCCGACCAGAGCGGCGTCGGCTCGGAGCTGCTGCGGCGGACCAGCTCCTGGCCCATGCCGCCATCGGTGAGGATGACTTTCTTCATGCTTTGAGCCTCTCGTTCTTCGGATCCCATAACGGCTCATCCTTCTGCACGATCGCCCGAAAACGTTCGCCGAAGATCTCGACCTCGACCGCGGTTCCCGGCTCGGTGAGGTCGGCGCGCAGCATGCCGAGCGCGATCGACTTGTCGATGCGATGACCCCAGCCGCCGGATGTCGTCTCGCCGACGATCCGGCCGTCATGCCAAAGCGTCGACATGTAAGGTGTGTCGCAGTCGCCGGGATTTTCGACGACCAGCGTGACGAAGCGTTTCTTGACGCCTTGCTGCTTTTCGCTCTGCAACGCCGCCTTACCGCGGAAGTCGGACTTGTCCCATCTGACGAAGCGCTCCAGCCCGCCCTGCAGGATCGAGTAGTCGGTCGACAGATCGCCCTTCCACGTACAGTAGCCTTTTTCGAGCCGCAGCGAATCCAGCGCGTACATGCCGAATGGTTTCAGGCCGTGCCTCTGGCCGGCCGCCCAGACAGCGTCGAAGATGACTGCGGTATCGTCGACCTTGCTGTGGATTTCCCAGCCGAGCTCGCCAGCGAAGGATACGCGCACCAGCTTGGCCCAGCGCCCGGCGATCGATGTTTCCTGATGCGTCAGCCAGGGCAGGGTGAGGTCGGCCGCGCAGAGTTCGGCGAGGATGTTTCGCGAGTTGGGTCCGGCGAGGATCTGGGTCGAATACTCTTCTGTCCGGTCAGTCAACTTGAACGTCGCGTCCTTCGGCATGCGCGATTTCAGCCATTCGAAATCGTGCCACTGCGCCACCGCGGCGGTGATCAGCGTCATGTGATCTTCGTCGTGACGCACCACCGACATCTCGGTGACGACGCGGCCCTTGTCGTCGGCAAAGTAGACGAGGCCGATGCGGCCGGGTTTCGGCACCAGGCCTGTCACCTGGAGGCTCAGCCATTCGGCGGCACCCGGACCGTCTAGATTGAACCGGGAAAATCCCGGCAGGTCCAGAATGCCGGCGGCATCGCGGACGGCGAGGCATTCCTCGCGCACACGATGCTGCCAGGGGCCGTCACGGCGGAAGGTCAGCGTGGATTGTTCGGAGATGTCGTCGCCTGGCTTCGCATACCAGGTGGCGCGTTCCCAGCCATTATAGGCGTCGAACCGGGCGCCGAACGCCTTGATGCGGCCGTGGAGCGGCGACAGCTTGCGGTCGCGCCCAGCCGGCCAGGCGTGGCGCGGGAATTGGATGGCATACTCGTTGCCGTAGATCTCCATGCCCTTGGCGACGCAGTAATCCGGCGCCGACGCAAAGGCGGTGAAACGGCGTGGATCGCAGGACCACATGTCCCATTCGGTCTGGCCCTCGGTCACCCACTCGGCCAGCACTTTGCCGGCGCCGCCGCCCTGGGCGATGCCGAAGGTGAAGACGCAGGCCTCGAAGGCGTTGGGCACGCCGGGCATCGGGCCGATCAGCGGGTTGCCGTCCGGCGCATAGGGGATCGGCCCGTTGATGACCTTGGACAGCCCGGCGGTGCCGAGGATCGGCACGCGGGCGACGGCATCGGCCAGGTAATGTTCCAGCCGGTCGAGGTCGTCGGGAAACAGCTGGAACGAAAAGTCGTCCGGCATCGGGTCGTTGTGGCCGACCCAATGGGCGCGGCAATTGCGCTCATAGGGGCCGAGGTTCATGCCGTTCTTTTCCTGGCGCAGATAATAGGACGTATCGACGTCGCGCAGCAGCGGCAGCTTCTTGCCTTGTTCCTTCGACCACGCCGCCAGTTCGGGGATTTCCTCAAACAGGATGTATTGATGGCTCATCACCATCATCGGCACCTCGCGGCCGAACATCCTGCCGACTTCGGCGGCGCGGTAGCCGGCGGCGTTGACGACGATCTCGCAGCGAATCTCGCCTTGCGGCGTCTCGACCACCCACTCGTCGTTCTCGCGGCGCACGCCGGTGACCGGGCAGAAGCGGATGATCTTCGCACCCATGTCGCGCGCCCCCTTGGCCAGCGCCTGGGTCAATTGCGCCGGGTCGATGTCGCCGTCGCTCGGATCGTAGAGCGCGCCCTTCAGCTCATGCGTTTCGATGAAGGGGTAGCGGCGCTTGATCTCGTCGGGGCCGACGACATTGATGTCCATGCCCTGATAGCGGCCCATGCCCTTGGCGCGCTGGAATTCCTGCATACGCTCGATCGTATGGGCGAGCCTGAGCGAGCCGGTGACATGATAGTTCATGGGATAGCCGACCTCGTCGGCCAACCGGCGATAGAGCTCGGTCGAATAGCGCTGCATGTTCATCAGCGACCATGACGAGGAGAACGTCGGCACGTTGCCGGCGGCATGCCAGGTCGAGCCGGAAGTCAGCTCGTTCTTCTCCAGAAGCACGCAGTCGGTCCAGCCCGCCTTGGCGAGATGATAGAGCGAGGAGGCGCCGACGGCACCGCCTCCGATGATCACCACGCGTGCCGTGGTCGGCAAACTGGCCATGTTCTTCTCCAGATCAATAGACGGGCGGCGAAACCACCCAGATCACCACAGCCGGTTCCGCTCCAGGATTGCGCCAGCGGAACGGCTTGCCCTCAAAGCGGAAGGAGTCGCCTGCTCCAAGCCGGTGCCAGACGCCGGCGATTTCGATGTCGAAGCTGCCGGACGCGACGTAGCCGGCTTCCTCGGTCGGCCGGCGGGCCTCGGTCTTCAGCTCGGCACCGGGGGCGAAGACCGAACGCAGCATCTCGAAGCTACCGCCGAGATCCGGCGACAGAAGCTCCTCCACCAGGCCGGAATCGCTTGTGCCAAGGGTGCGCCGGTTGCCGGCGCGCACGACCACGCCGCGTTCGGTCTCGACAGGCACGTCATGGCTGAAGAACAGGCTGACCGGCACGCCGAACAATTCGGCGAAGGCCCTGAGATCGCCGAGCGACGGGATCGACAGGCCGCGCTCGACCTGACTGACCCAGCCGACGGAACGGCCGAGCTTCAGCCCGATTTCGGCAAGCGTCAGGCCGCGCGCCTTGCGCAACGCGCGAATGTCGCCGGCCAGCAGCCGTTCGCCGTTATCTTGTTCCGGTGTTGCGGCGGTTGAGGGCAAAGCCATCCCTGTCTCGATGAAAAATTCCCAGCAAATTTCATGTGACCGCAGGTCTGTGAAAAAATCAAGATGATTTTCATGAACCCACAAGATTTACTTGCGCCATTTTGACGGTTCAGGCAAAGGCTCGGCACACGAGCGGCGAGTGGGGCGTCCGGTCGAGGCGGATAGGGCGTCGAGCGTTCATAGAAACTCGCAAGGATGCTCCATCACTTCTAGTCGGCGCATGATCCTTTCCGGAAAAGCCGGGTTCCAGGATTATGCGCAAAGGGACGGCCCATGCTGGAAAACAACTCCCGGATTGCGGCGGCGATCGTCGATGACGCGATCACCTCGCGCCGGTCCGTACGCGCCTTCTTGCCTGACATGGTCGATGACGACACCATCCGCGATATTCTCGCCGTTGCCGCGCGCGCGCCTTCAGGCACCAACATGCAACCCTGGAAGGTCTATGTGACCAAGGGCGAGGTCAAGCAGCGCATCACCGACGCCATTCTCAGTTCGGGCATCCGCGCCGAAAAGGCGGAGTGGGACGAGTACCGCTACTATCCTGACCAGTTCTTCGAACCCTATCTGACGCGACGGCGGGCCAACGGCTTCGGCCTCTACGGCGTGCTCGGCATCGGCCGGCGCGAGGTCGACAGGATGCGTGCGCAACACGACCGCAATTTCGTCTTCTTCGATGCGCCGGTCGGCTTGATCTTCACCGTCGACCGGCGGCTGAACAAGGGGTCGTGGATCGACTACGGCATGTTCCTGCAGAACATCATGGTCGCGGCGCGGGGCAGGGGCCTACACACCTGCCCGCAGGCCGCCTTCGCGCCCTATCACCGGCAGATCAGGCCCGTGCTCGACATTCCCGACGAGGAGATCGTCGTGTGCGGCATGGCGCTCGGCCACGAGGATACGTCCAAGCCTGAAAATGCCTTCCGCACCGATCGCGCGCCGCTGGAAGAGTGGGTGACGTTCGCCGAGTAAGGTGAAGACGCGCCGTCTAGCTACTGCACTTCGTAGCCGACTTCCTCGCTGGCGTGGCAGAGTGCCTTCCAGAACGAGCGTGCGAACGAGCGGAACACATAGATGTCGAACTGATCGGCGCCGGTGCGCTGGATCTGGGCGAAGACGTCGTGATGCATGGTTGAGCGGCCGGCGCCGATCGGGAAGGCCGGCAGCGCGAAGTCGATGGCGAAGAATTTTGCCAGGACCCACTCGGCCTTTGGCCCGGCGATACGGATCGCGGTGCGGCCGTGCGAAAGGTCGGTCACCGTACCGATGGACGGAGTGACGACGTCGGCAAAGGCCGATGCCAATCCCTCGGCCTCATCGACCATTGTGAACTTTCCCGGCGCAAAGCCGAACACCGACCTGACGCCGTCCGTGACACCGCCGCCGGCGCCGTCGGGCAAAGCTAGGCCGGTAACAGTGCGGATGCCGGCCATCAACGCCTTCTCCTGGCCGGGCCAGGCGGCGAGCTGCAGGATCGAACCCGGCCTGGTTTCGGAGAGGATGATTTCGACACCGTGCTCGAAATTGCCATGCGAGCCTGGATGCAGCACCGGCTCAAGCGGTGATTGGCGCTCAACCATGCATGCGGCTCCCGTCCGGATCGAAGAAATGGTTGGAGACGATCTCGACCGGCCCGAACCGGTTGCGCAACGGGTCGGAGACATAAGCGCGCGTGCCGCGCCGCGCCTTGCCGCCCTTGACCAAGGCAAGCGCTATATATTTGCCGAGCGCCGGCGAATAGCAGCAAGCGGTGATGTGACCGAGCGAGCCGTGCGGATTGGCTTCGTCAAGCTCCTCGACGATGTGTGCGCCGCCGTTTAGCGGCTGGTTGTCGAGCGAAACAATACCGACGAGTTCCAGGCGGTCGGGCGCGATCAGCCCCTCGCGATCCATCATCGCCGAACCGATAAACGGCTTCTTCTTCGACAGCATCCAGTCGAGATGCAGGTCGCGCCCCGTGGTACGACCGTCGATCTCGGCGCCGGTGACGTGGCCCTTCTCGATGCGCAGGGTGCCCAGCGCCTCCAGTCCGTAGGTCACCAGCCCGAACGGCTTGCCGGCTTCGATCAGCGCCTCCCAGACATGGGTGCCGTAACCGGCGCCGGAATAGACCTCGAAGGCCATTTCGCCGGAGAAGGACAGCCGGCAGATCATCACCGGCACGCCGGCGATTTCGCCGTGGACGATGCCCATGAAGGGCAGGGCGGCATTGTCGACAGCGGTGCCGCTGACGCAAGCAGCCAATATCTGCCTGGCGTTCGGCCCGCCGATGGCGGCACCGGCCCATTGGTCGGTGACCGAGGTGACGTGGACCTTCAGCTCCGGCCAGATCACGTCGAGAAAATACTCCAGATGCTGCATTACCTTGCCGGCATTGGCGGTGGTGGTGGTCATCAGGAAATCCTGCTCGCCAAGCCGCCAGGTGGTGCCGTCGTCGAAGGCGAGGCCGTCCTCGCGCAGCATTAGCCCATAACGCGCCTTGCCGACGGCCAGCGTCGAAAACATGTTGGTGTAGACGCGGTCGAGGAATTCCGCCGCGTCCGGGCCTTGCACCGCGATCTTGCCCAGTGTCGAGACGTCGACAATGCCGGCGCTCTCGCGCGTGGCTCTCGCCTCGCGCACATAGGCCTGCTCGATCGTTTCACCGGGATGGCCGTAGATCATCGGCCGGTACCAGAGGCCGGCCGAATACATGGTGGCGCCGTTGGCGACGTGCCAGTCATGCATCGGCGTCAGCCGCTCGGGCTTCAGATCGCCGAAGCGTTCGGCGGCAAGCGAGCCGATCGACACCGCCGAAAAAGGCGGACGAAAGCGCGTCGTGCCGACCTGCGGGATCGGCTTGCCCAGCGCCTCGGCCATGATGGCGAGGCCTGGTATGTTGGAACTCTTGCCCTGGTCGGTCGCCATGCCGAGCGTGGTGTAGCGCTTCAGATGCTCGACCGAGACGAAGCCTTCGCGGTGTGCCAGACGCACGTCGTCGGCCGTCACGTCATGCTGGAAGTCGACGAAGCTTTTTCCTGCGGCCTTGATCTCGAACACCGGTGCCGGATCGGGATCGCCAGGTGCTGCCCCGACGGCAGGCAAGGCCGCCGGCGTGGCTGTTGCGCCCGCAGCGGAAAGGCCGGCGGCGCGACCTTCGGCGATCGCCTCGGCGGTGGAGAAACTGCCGGTGAAGGCGCCGGCGCCGATCCATTGCCGTGTTGTCGGTTTCGGCGGCAGGAACGCTTGTAACGCTTCGTTCCATTCCGCTTTGGCTCCGGCCTGGCTGGCCAGATGGATGGTCGGCGACCAGCCGCCCGACATCAGCAGGCAATCGGCGTGGATGCTGCGCGCATCGCCGGAAAGCGCACCACTGGCCATGTCGAAGCGCTGCACCTTGAAGCCGGAAAGCGCCTTGCCGCCCTCGGTGGCTATCACCGCGTGGCCAGAAAAGATCTCGGCTTCGGTCTCGCCGGCCAGCTTGCGCATTTCGCTCGAAAGCTCTGGGCGCGCGTCGACGATGGCGACGACCGCGGCACCGGCCTTCTTCAACGCCAGTGCTGCGCGATAGGCGCTGTCATTGTTGGTGAACAGCGCGACCCTGTGACCCGGCAGCACGCCATATTCATTGGCATAGCGCTCGGCCGCATGCGCCAGCATCACGCCTGGCCGATCATTGCCAGGAAAGACCAAGGGACGCTCCAGGGAGCCGGTGGCCAGCACCACCGATTTGGCGCGGATGGTCCAGTAGCGATGGCGCGGCTCGCCTTTGTCCGGCGTTTCCTTATGGTCGGTGACGCGTTCGATCGCGGCAAGCGTGTTGCCGTCGTAATAGCCCCAGACGGTGGTGCGCGGCAGCAGGCGAACATTGTCATGGCCTTCGAGCTGGCCGGCGGCGCGCGCCGCCCAGTCGGCGGCCGGCATGCCATCGATCGTCTCGCCCGACCAATTGGCCGAGCCGCCGAAATGCGGCTCGAGCTCGGCCAGGATGACGCGTGCACCCTGATCGGCGGCCGCCCTGGCGGCCATCAGCCCGGCCGGGCCGGAACCGACCACCAGCACGTCGCAAAACGCGTTCATGCGTTCGTAGCGCGCCGTATCGGGAGCCGTGCCTGCCTTGCCCAGGCCGGCGGCACGGCGGATGAAATGCTCGCAGAACATCCAGAAGCGCGTGCCCTTCAGCGGACCGACCACGGGTCCCATGAAGGTCTTGTAGTAGAAGCCGGCCGACAAAAGCTTGCCGCCGAGCTGGTTGATGGCATTGACGTCCCAGGCAAGCGAGGGGAAGCGGTTCTGGCTCATTGCGGCCAGCCCGTCATAGATCTCGACCATGGTGGCGGGAATGTTCGGCTCGCGAACCTCGCCCCTCAACACAGTCACGAGCGCGTTTGGCTCCTCGACGCCGGCAGTCAGCACGCCGCGCGGGCGGTGATATTTGAACGAACGCCCAAACAGGGTGACGCCGTTGGCCAGCAGCGCCGAAGCCAGCGTGTCGCCGGCATGGCCGGTATAAGGCGCGCCGTCGAAGGTGAAGCGGATGGTCCGCAGCCGGTCGATGCGGCCGCCGGTCTCGGTACGGCGCGGGCTCATGACTTGTCCTCGGCCCTGTGCCGCGCAACCGAGTTGTGGTCGCCGCGCGCGAAGGCAGTGCTGGAGATCTCGTGCGTCAGCGTGTTGCGCACCACCCTGAGATGGGCGCGGCAGCCGCCGGAATGCTGCCAGATCTCATTGTGGTCGCCGGCGGGGTTCAGCCGGTCGTAGACATAAGCGTTCCAGGCGTCGAGGTTTTGCGACGCGGGCTGTGGGCGCTGGCGATTGCCGTCGCCCTGATAGGTGAATTCGATAACGTCGCGCGGGCCGCAATAGGGGCAGGTGATGAGCATGGATCTCTTAAACTTCTCGTTTGACCATGATCTTGTCCGAAAACCGGTTTCCACTTTTCGCTGACGCGGACCTGCGGTTCGGGATCATGGCCTAATGCAGCCGGGGCGTGGCGCCCTGGCCCTTGTCGTCGATCACCATGCCACGGTAAAAGCGGTCGAGCGTGAAGGCCGCGTTGAGATCGTGCGGCTCGTCCTTGGCAATGGTCCAGGCAAAGCACCAGCCGGAAGCCGGCGTCGCCTTGAAGCCGCCATAGCACCAGCCGCAGTTGAGATACATGCCCGGCAGCGGACCGGTGGTGATGATTGGCGAGCCGTCCATCGACATGTCGCAGACGCCGCCCCATGAGCGCAGCATGCGGACGCGGGCGAGCCCCGGGAACAGCGCCAGCATCTCGCTCATCACCTCATCGACGATCGGCAGACTGCCGCGCTGGGCGTAGCTGTTGTAGCCGTCGAGGTCGCCGCCATAGACAAGGCCGCCCTTGTCCGATTGCGACATATAGAAATGGCCCATGCCGAAGGTCAGGACCGTATCGATAAACGGTTTCAGCGATTCCGTAACGAAGGCCTGCAGCACGTGGCTCTCGATCGGCATTGTCTCGATGCCGGCAAGCCGCATGACCCGCCCGGTGCTGCCGGCCACCGCGACCGCTACCTTTTTAGCGCGGATTTCGCCGCGGGTCGTCGTGACGCCGGTGATGCGGTCGCCGTCGCGCAGGAAGCCGGTGACCTCGCAGTTTTCGACGATGTCGACGCCGCGGCGATCTGCGCCACGCGCATATCCCCAGGCGACCGCATCGTGGCGGGCGGTGCCGGCGCGTCGCTGCATCAGGCCGCCGACGATCGGGAAACGCGCCGTGGCGGAGACGTCCAGCGCCGGCACCAGGCGGGCGATCTCCGCCGTGGTCATCAGTTCCGCGTGGACGCCGAGATGGCGCATGGCGTTGCCGCGCCGGGCATAGTCGTCGAGCTGAGCAGGTGTGTGGGCGAGGTTCAGGCAGCCGCGCTGCGAGAACATGACGTTATAGTTGAGGTCATGCGACAGGTTCTCCCACAGCTTCATCGAATGTTCGTAGAAGCGCGTGTTGGCGGGCAGCAGGTAGTTGGAGCGGACGGCCGTCGTGTTGCGGCCGACATTGCCGGAACCGAGCCAGCCCTTCTCCAGCACCGCGACATTGGTGATGCCGTGCTCCTTGGCGAGATAGTAAGCGGTCGACAGGCCATGGCCGCCGCCGCCGATGACGATGACATTGTAGGACGCCTTCGGGTCGGGCTTGCGCCAGGCCGGCCTCCAGTCCTTGTTTCCGGTCAGCGCGTTCTTGAGAAGCGAAAAGGCCGAATATTCCGCCATTCTTATTGTCATCCATTTCAGGCTTGGCGGCAGACTATAGAGCAGGCGGCCAACGCAAAGCCAAGATTGCGCCATCGCTTTTCGACTCCCCGACTTCGATTGGATATGGCCGACTTCGAAAGCGGGCCGTCAGGGACGGCTTGCCCCAAGATATGTCGGTCTTTATCAAGAGCGGGCCTTTAGAACGCCTTATCGCCCGTGAGTCGCCAGACAATCATGTTTTTCCGACTGCTCCGCTTCGTTCTGGTCCTGATGCTTGTCGCCTCGGCGCCGCTTTCGTTGCGAGCGGTGGCGCAAGGGCTTGGCCAGGCGCCCGCGGGACTGGTCAGTGATCAGCAGAAAATCCTCCAGGACCTGACGACGAAGACCGACAATCTCGAAACGAAGTTCCAGCAGGACGGCGACGATGACGCCAGCCTTGTCGATATTCGGCTGCAGCTGGAAGAAATGTCGCGTGCCTCGCTCAACAGCGCGCTCGCTTTCCGGCCGCGGCTGAGCGAGATCAACAGCCGGCTAGAGCAGCTAGGCCCGCCGCCGGCCGCGGGCCAGCCGGCCGAGCCCGATATCGTGACCGGCGAACGCCAGGCGCTGGCCTCCGAAAAAGCCGAGATCAATGCCGTCATCGCCACGGCGCAAAACCTGTCGATCCGCATCAGCGGGCTGATCGAGAAGATCGGCAATATGCGCAGCGAGCTTTTCCGCAACCAGCTCACCAAGCGCTACGTGCTGTCCGATGCATTGAGCCCGGAGGTCATTTCCGATGCCAACAACGAATTTACCAGTTTCTACAAGGCGGTGTCGTCCTGGCTGAGCTTTGCCTTCAAGTTCAAGTTCCAGGCCGTTCTTGCCGCGGCCTTGATGGCGCTTGCCTTGGCCGCCGTGCTTTTCGTCGGCGGGCGGCGCCTGTTCGGCCGTGTGTTCGAAGCGGACCCCTCGGTGGAGGATCCCTCCTATCTCAGCCGGCTGTCGGTGGCGTTCTGGTCGACATTGCTGCCGACGCTGGCAGTCGGCGTCTTCCTTGCCTCGACCATTTTCTTTTTCAATTATTACAACGTCTTGCGCGGCGATATCGGCATCTTCCTGAATGCGCTGGCTGCCGTTGTCGCGGGTGTGTTCTGCGTCAACCGGCTGACCAATGCGGCGCTTGAGCCGCGACTGCCGAACTGGCGTCTGATCCCTGTCGAAACCGGCCCGGCGCGCTGGCTGGTGCGGCTGACGACGGCCATGGCCGTCGCCATCGGCATCAATTATTTCCTGTCGGTCGTGAACGACAAGATGGGCTCGCCGCTGTCGCTGACCATCGCCAGAAGCTTTGTCGCCACCATCATCGTCGGCGTCATCCTGATCCTGATGGGCCTGCTGAAGCCGTTCAAGGCCGCCGACGGGATCTGGCGGCCGTGGCCGGCGTGGCTGCGTTACACCGCCGTGGCGCTGGGGCTGTTCACCATCGCGTCGGCGCTGTTCGGCTATATCGGCCTTGCCATGTTCGTCTCGGTGCAGGTCGTGATCACCGGCACCATCCTGGTCACCGCCTATATCGGCTTCCTGTCGGCGCGGGCGATCGGCGAGGAAGGCGGCTTCGCCAATAGCTCGATCGGCCGTTGGCTATCCGCCAATTCAAGCTATGAGCCGACCGCGCTCGACCAGCTCGGCCTGGTCGTCAGCGTCGCCATCAACGTGATGATCGTGCTGGTGTTCCTGCCGCTGATCCTGTTGACGTGGGGCTTCCAGCCCGGCGACATCCAGGCTTGGGCCTACAAGCTGGCAACGGGGCTGACCATCGGCTCGGTGACGATCTCGATCACCGGCATCCTCTCAGGCGTCGTTGTCTTCATCATCGGCTATTTCCTGACGCGCTGGTTCCAGGGATGGCTGGACGGCTCGGTGATGGCGCGCGGCCGCGTCGACACCGGCGTGCGCAATTCGATCCGGCTGGCGGTCGGCTATGCCGGCGTCGCCGTCGCGGCACTGGTCGGCATCTCGGCCGCCGGCATCGACCTCTCCAGCCTCGCGCTGGTCGCCGGTGCGCTGTCCCTCGGCATCGGCTTCGGCCTGCAGAATGTCGTCTCGAACTTCGTCTCGGGCCTGATCCTGTTGGCCGAGCGGCCGTTCAAGGTCGGCGACTGGATCGTCGCCGGCGACATCAGCGGCACTGTCAAGAAGATCAGCGTGCGCGCCACCGAGATCGAGACGTTCCAACGGCAATCGGTGATCCTGCCCAATTCAAACCTGATCAACAATGCGGTCGGCAACTGGACGCACCGCAACAAGCTCGGCCGCGTCGACATCAAGGTCGGCGTTGCCTATGGTAGCGACGTCAAGCACGTGCATGGCGTCCTTTTGGAGATCGCACGCAGCCATCCGCTGGTGCTGAAGAACCCGGAACCCTTTGTGCTGTTTTCCAATTTCGGCCCGGCCGCGCTCGAATTCGAGATTCGCGTGTTCCTGGCAGACGTTCTTAGTGGCAATATCGTCCAGAACGACATCCGCTTTGCAATCTTCGATGTGTTCGCCGACCAGCATATCGAAATTCCGTCGGCGCCGCGCGCCGTCGTCGAGACCAAAAAGCACGAGGCGTGGCCGATCGACGACGACAAGATCGAAGTCGAATTCGCCGAGCGAGAGCAAGCAAAAGCACTGGCAGTGGCGGAGGCGAAACGTCTCGCCAAGTCGGGACGCAAGGTGCGGAAGCCTGATCCTGACTAGCTGTTTGGAGCTTGCCTTCAAGCCTTCGGAAACCAATTGCGGCATGAATGCGGCATTCAGTTGCCGTTCAGCTTGCATTGCATATAAGCTCACCTGCAAACGGCGAGAATGCCTTGCAAAATGCAACAGAGGCGGTGGCAACACCGATACTGCAAAATGTGGAAGTCTCTCGTCGCCGCCATCGCTTTTCTGGCCGTGGGCGGTTCGGCCCATGCCGCCAGCGCGGTCAACAAGGACGCTGAGACCCGCACGCTGATCGTGACCGAAGGCGGCGGCAAGACCGAGCTGGCGCTGGCCGCCGGCGAAACCGTGGAATTTTGCCCGAGCGGCTGTTTTGTTACCTTGCCGAATGGCGACCTCGAGGCGCTGACCGGTTCGGAGACCATTGAGATCTCGGGCGGCGTCGCGCGCATCAAGTAAAGTCGACGCCATGATTTTTTGAAGGCCGGGCAAACGCCCGGCCTTTTATTTGCTTCCGGTAATCGGCGATGAAGGTATGCACTTTTCTTCGAAGCTGCGCAGGACGGGCTGTAGCAGCGCCTTCGTACTGAGCAGGGCGAAGGCGTAGGTCTAACTGCATTCGACGGGCTGGTGGCGCGGGCTTTTTTGGCGATGTCGCAAACAGGCTGCAAGCGCGGCGCGGCGCCGCCCTATAGTCTGGCGCAATAGCATCTTGGAGTCGCGGGCAATGGCAGGGTTTCCGGAAAAGGCGAAGGTCGTCATCGTCGGGCTTGGCGGCATCGTCGGCGCATCGGTCGCCCATCACCTGATCGAGCGCGGATGGGACGATATTGTCGGCATCGACAAATCAGGCATCCCGACGGATATCGGCTCGACGGCGCATGCCTCCGACTTCTGCTACACGACCAGCCACGATTTCCTGTCGTGCTGGACGACGCTCTATTCCATCGATTTCTACGAAAAGATGGGCCATTACGCGCGCATCGGCGGCCTCGAGGTCGCCCGCGTCGGCGACGACGCCCGCATGGCGGAGATCAAGCGCAAGATCGCCTCGGCGAAGGCCTTCGGCACACGCGCCCGCCTGATCGATCCCGCCGAGATCAAGGAAAAATTCCCGCTGATCGAAGAACAGATGGTACAGGGCGGCCTGTGGGATCCCGACGCCGGCCTCGTCATCCCGCGCTCGCAGACGGTCGCCGGCAAGCTGGTCGACCAGGCGGAAGCCTCCGGCAAAGTCAGGGCGTTTGCCAATACCTCCGCCAAGTCGCTCGTCATCGAGAACGGCCGCATCAAGGGCGTGGTGACCGACCGCGGCACTATCGAAGCCGACTATGTCGTGGTCTGCACCGGAATCTGGGGACGGCTTATCGCAGAAATGGCGGGCGAGGACCTGCCCGTGATGCCGATCGACCATCCGCTTACCTTCTTCGGGCCGTACACCGAGTTCGCCGGCACCGGCAAGGAGATCGGCTGGCCGCTGCTGCGCGACCAGGGCAACTCGGCTTACATGCGCGATACCGGCGATCCCAAGACGGCCGAAGGCGGGCAGATCGAGTGGGGCTACTACGAAGAGACCAATCCGCGCCTTTGCCATCCGCGCGGCATTCTCGAGAAAAATGAGGCACGGCTTTCGCCGTCGCAGCGCGATCTCGACATGGAGCAGATCATGGCGCCGCTCGAGCGCGCCATGGAACTGACGCCGATCCTGGGCGAGTTGGGCTACAATGAGAGCCATTCCTTCAACGGGCTGTTGCAGGTGACGGCGGACGGCGGCCCGTCGATGGGCGAAAGCCAGAAGGTCAGGGGCCTCTGGTATGCCGTTGCCATCTGGGTCAAGGATGGCCCGGGCATGGGCAAGCTCATCGCCGACTGGATGACGGACGGCCGCACGGCGATCGACCACCACGCCATCGACTATTCGCGCTTCTATCCGCACCAGACGAAAGAGCAGTTCATCTGGGACCGATGCACCGAAACGGCGATGAAGGTCTACAACCCGGCGGTGCATCCGCGCGAACCCTTCTCCAAGGCCCGCAATGTCCGCCGCTCGCCCTTCTGGGAGCGCGAGAAGGAACTCGGCGGCTATTTCATGGAGCTCGGCGGCTGGGAGCGCGCCCATGGCTACGCCGCCAACGAGCATCTGCTCGAGAAATACGGCAACCGGGTGCCGATGCGTCAAAACGAGTGGGACAACCGCCATTTCTGGCGCGTCTCGAACGCCGAGCATCTCGCCATGAGCGAGGATTGCGGCATCGTCAACCTGTCGCATTTCGCCATGTACGACGTCGAAGGCCCCGATCACGTCGCGCTGATGGAATGGCTGTGCGCGGCAAAGATCGGCGGCGACGGCAATATCGGCAAGGGCATCTATACCCATTTCCTCGATGAGGAAGGCATGGTGCGCGCCGACCTGACCGTCATCCGCATGGCCGACCGCTGCCGCGTGATCGACGGCGCCGATGCCGGACCGCGCGACTTCCAGTACATGCGCCGGACGGCAGAAGACAAAGGCTTCGACGTTACCGTCACCGACGTGACCGAGAAGTACGTGACCGTCGGCATCTGGGGTCCGAATGCGCGGGCGGCATTGAGCAAGGTCGTGGAAAATCCCGACGGACTGACGCCGGAGAATTTTCCCTTTGCCGCCATCAAGCCTGTCAGGATCGCCGGCAAGGACGTGACCGCCTTCCGCATCTCCTATGTCGGCGAGCAAGGCTGGGAACTGCATATGCGCTACGAGGACGGCCTGGCCGTCTGGGACGCCCTGCGGTCGACCGGCGTAATGGCCTTTGGCGTCGAGACCTATGCCAACAGCCGCCGCATGGAAAAGAGCCTGCGCCTGCAGAACGCGGATCTCTTGACCGAGTACAATCTGCTGGAGGCTGATCTTGCCCGGCCGAAGGTCAAGGAGGCCGATTTCTGCGGCAAGGCAAAGCATCTGGAATATCGCGCCCGGGCGCATCAGCCGGCCATGCTTTGCACCCTTGTGATGACGGACAATACCGATTCCAACGGCGTTCCCCGCTATCCGGTCGGCACGATGCCGGTGATGGACCCGCAAACCGGCGAGACGCTGGTCGACGAGCTCGGCCGTCGGTCGTTCACGACCTCGGTGGCCTATGGTCCGACCCTCGGCAAGAATATCGCGCTCGCCTACCTGCCCTGGGCTTATTGCCAGGAGAGCCGCAAGTTGAGCGTCGAATATTTCGGCGAGAAATACCCGGTCGAAGTGGCCGCCGTCGGCTACAGGCCGCTCTACGACCCGGAGAACCTCAATCCGCGCAGCTGAACTTAGAGACGTGCTCGCAAAAACGTGACTGGAACAGCCGCGCTCTCGGCCGGGCTTTCCTCTTTGTCGGTCGTCGATTTTAGCTTACCGTGCGGCATGTCTGCTTTTGCCTGTGCAAGACATCTCGTCTCGGGTGCCGCCGCGCTGGCGTCGGTGCTATGGCCGGCGGCAATCTCCCGCGCCGCCGAGCCGGTTGACGTCGAACTGGTGCTGGCAGTCGACGTGTCCTTGTCCATGTCGCCCGACGAGCTCGAAATCCAGCGCCACGGCTATGCGGCGGCGCTGACGCACGACGACGTGCTGCAGGCAATCGGCGACGGCGCTCACGGCAAGATTGCCGTCACCTACGTCGAATGGGCAGGCGCGACCTGGCAGCAGGTCGTTGTGCCGTGGACGGTAATCGCCAACCGTGCCGACGCCGAGCGGCTGGCAGCGCAGCTTTCCGCTCATCCGCCGGCCAGTGCCAGGCGCACCTCCATCTCCGGCGCGCTGGAATTCGCCAGCGATCTGTTCGCCGAAAGCGGCTTCCAGGGCGTCAAGCGGGTGATCGACATTTCGGGCGACGGCCCCAACAACCAGGGCGCACCTGTCGACATCACCCGCGACGCCGTGATCAAGCAGGGCATCACTGTCAACGGCCTGCCGCTGATGACCAAGGGCGGCGGGTTCAGCAGCGCTTACGATGTCAACAATCTCGACCGTTACTACAGCGATTGCGTCATCGGTGGGCCGGGTTCCTTCATGATCCCGGTCAATGACTGGACGCAGTTTCCGGAGGCCATCCGCCGCAAGCTGGTGCTTGAGCTTGCCGGTCCGGCCTCGCCGCAGCGAGCGGCGGAAGAGGCGGCGCATCCGCCATTGGTCTTGGCACAGGACAGCCCCGTCACCGACTGCCTGGTCGGCGAAAAAATGTGGCGCGACCGCAGCTGGATGTACAACACGCGCTAATGGCGAAGTTTGCTGCCGGCGGTGAGATACCGCAGTGCAGCATCGGCTTCATTGACAAGCCTGCGGGCGTCTGTGACACAATTCCGATCCGAACAAAAAAGGGGAACCGACATGAACAGGATCGGAATTCTTGCCACAGGCTTGACGCTTGTCGCTGGGTTGTGCGCGCCGGCGATGGCCGCCACATCGGTCAGCATCGGCATCAGCGGATGGACGGGCTTTGCGCCGCTGACGCTCGCCAAGCAGGCCGGCATCTTCGAAAAGCATGGCCTCGACGTCACCTTGAAGAAGGTGCCGCAAGCCAGCCGGCCGCTCGCCATCGCCAGCGGCGACTTGCAATGCGCCGCCACCACGGTCGAGACCTGGCTGGTCTGGAACGCCAACGGCGTGACGACCAAGCAGATATTCCAGCTCGACAAATCCTACGGCGCCGACGGCATCGTCGCCCGCAACGACATCAAGACCGTTGCCGATCTCAAGGGTAAGTCGGTCGCGTCTTCGGCGCCGGGCACGTCACCCTATTTCATGCTGGCCTGGGTGCTCAACAAGAATGGCATGTCGACCAAGGACGTGACGGTCGTCAATCTGGAGCCGGATGCCGCGGCGCAGGCGTTTCTTGCCGGACAGAACGATGCGGCAGTCACCTATGAGCCGTTCATCTCGGCGGTGCGCGAAAAATCCGAGCAGGGGCATATCCTCGTGACCACTCTCGACTATCCGATGGTGCTCGACACCGTCGGCTGCACGCCGGAGTTCCTCAAGGCCAATCCGGATGCGGCCAAGGCGCTTGCCGACAGCTATTTCGAGGCGCTCGACCTGATCAAGAGCGATCCGGCGAAATCCTATGAGACGATGGGCGCCGACGTGAAGCAGTCGGCCAAGGAGTTCGAAGAGTCGGCCAAATACCTGAAATGGGCCGACAAGGCTGAAAACAAGCAGTTCTTCACCAAGGAGTTCCAGGACTTTTCCAAGACCGCCGGCGAGCTTCTGCTGCAGATGGGCCTGATCAAGGAAGCGCCCGACGTCTCGACATTGGCCGACACCAGCGCCGTCGCCGACTGACCGGCAGGATTGTCGCCCGGCGGCGGTGCCCTGCGCCGCCGCTTTTTCATTCAGATCAAAGGACGGTTGACGATGCCGCGCCCCTTGCATCCGGTCTCGCCCGGCATTCGAACCGTGCTCGGCATCTCGTTCTTCGTGCTGTTCGTGGCGTTCTGGGCGTGGATCACGCTTGGCGGCCACGTCAATCGCATCTTCCTTGCCGATCCGCTTTCGATGCTGAGAGACGGCTGGCGGCTGCTGGTCGAGGACCGCTTCTGGCTCGACATCCTCATCACCATCTGGCGCGTCTTCGGCGGGTTTCTGATGGCAGCCATCGTTGCCGTCCCGCTCGGCATCGTGATGGGCGCCTGGAAGCCCGTGGAGGCGTTCCTGGAGCCGTTCGTCTCCTTCGCCCGCTATCTGCCGGCATCGGCCTTCATCCCGCTGCTCATCCTGTGGGCGGGCGTCGGCGAACTCGAAAAACTGCTGGTGATCTTCGTCGGCTCGGTGTTCCAGATCATTCTGATCATCGCGGTCAAGGTCGGCGGCACACGGCGCGACCTGGTCGAGGCGGCCTACACGCTGGGCTCGTCCGACAACGGCATCGTGCGGCGCGTGATCATGCCGGCCAATGCGCCGGAGATTGCCGAGACCCTGCGCCTGGTGCTCGGCTGGGCCTGGACCTATGTCATCGTCGCCGAGCTGATCGGCTCGTCGTCGGGCATCGGTTACATGATCATCAACAGCCAATCGCGGCTGGCGACGGGGCAGATCATCTTCGGCATCATCGTCATCGGCCTGATTGGGCTGTTGTCCGATTTCGCCTTCAAGGCGCTCAACCGTTGGCTGTTTCCATGGAGCCTGGCGTGAGCAAGCTTCTTATTGAAGGCGTCTCGCGCACGTTTGCCGGTGTCGGCGGCGGGCAACCGGTCCAGGCGCTGATGCCGATCGATCTGGCGGTCGCCGCCAACGACTTCATCACCATCCTCGGGCCGTCCGGCTGTGGAAAATCGACGCTGCTCAGGATCGTCGCCGGCCTCGAAGCGCCGAGTGAGGGCCGCGTGTTGCTCGACGGCAAGGCGGTGGACCGGCCGGGTCCAGACCGTGGCATGGTTTTCCAGTCCTATACGCTGTTCCCGTGGCTGACGGTCGCCGAGAACATCGCCTTCGGCCTGCGCGAACGTGGAATGGCCGAGCGCGAGCGCAGCGACATCGTCGCGTCCTATGTCGATCTGGTCGGTCTGAAAGGTTTTGAGAACCATTGGCCGAAGCAGCTTTCCGGCGGCATGCAGCAACGCACGGCGATTGCCCGGGCACTGGCCAACGATCCGGAGATCCTGCTGCTCGACGAGCCGTTCGGCGCACTCGACAACCAGACCCGCGGGCTGATGCAGGAACTGCTTCTCGGCATCTGGGAGCGCCGGCAAAAGACGGTGCTGTTCGTCACCCACGACATCGAGGAGGCGATCTTCATGGCGTCGCGCGTGGTGGTGATGACGGCGCGGCCCGGCCGCATCAAGTCGGACGTTGCCGTCGACCTGCCGCATCCGCGCCACTATACGCTGAAGACCAGCCCGGAGTTTTCGGCACTGAAGGCGCGGCTGACGGAAGACATCCGCGTCGAGGCAATGCGCACGGCCGAAGCGCATTAACTCAGTGGACTTTCTTCAGCTGATGGCTCGGATCAAGCCGCCAGAAGCTGCTTGCGGTCGACGCGTTCTTGTTGCGGCGAGCGGGCATAGAGTTCGCGATAGCATTTGGAGAAATGCGAGGCGGAAACAAAGCCGCAGGCGACTGCCACTTCGACCACCGGCAACGACGACTGGATCAGCAGGTGCCGGGCGCGGTCGAGGCGGATTTCCAGATAGTAACGGGCAGGGGAGCGCCCCATCTCGGTGCGGAACAGGCGCTCGATCTGCCGGCGCGACAGGTCGACATGGTCAGCGATCTCGATCAGCGAGAGCGGCTCGGAGAGATTGGCCTCCATCAGCTCGATAATGGTCAGAACCTTGGAATTCTGCACGCCGAGACGGGCGCGTAGCGGCAGGCGCTGGCGGTCGGTCGGGCTGCGCACGCGATCGGTCAGCACCTGCTCGCAGACGCGGTTGACGAGGCTCTCGTCGAAATCGTCGCCGATCAGCTTCAGCATCATGTCGAGCGCGGCGGTGCCGCCGGCGCAGGTGTAGATGTTCTGGTCGATCTCGAAGAGGTCGGCGAAGACATTGGCCTTGGGGAACGCCTCGGAAAAGCCCGGCAGGTTCTCCCAATGGATGGCGCAGCGCTTGTTGGACAGCAGGCCGGCGGCGGCCAGGATATGCGCGCCGGTGCACAGGCCACCGACGGCAACGCCGCGATTGTACTCCTCGCGCAGCCAGGCAAAGGCCGATTTGTTCTGGTAGCGCTCGACATTGATGCCGCTGCAGACGATGGCCATGTTCGGCCGGTCCGGTCCGGACATTTTCTTGCGCTCTTCCTCCAGCGAGGTGTTGACGGCGCATTCGACGCCATTCGAGGCGCGCACCGGCTTGCCGTCGATGCTGGCGAGCCGCCAGCGATAGGCTTCATAGCCGAGCATGCGGTTGGCCGAACGCAACGGATCAAGCGCCGTCGCGAAGGCGATCATGGTGAAATCGGGGATCAGGAAGAATACAAACGATCGCCGGATCGGGTGCTTTACGACGTTCACGGGTAGATCCTCACGCTGCAATGGCGCGAACAGGATGTCGCGATCAGCATAGCGACATCAGGAAAAACGTTTCCTGTCAATTGGCTAGATGGCAACGGAAAGACTTTATTTGCGACATGGGTCGCAAATGGGCAATCGCTATGCGGCGAAGGGCACAACGTGCCGCCGGATTGTCCAAACGAGCCGAACAGTCTGCGCACACGAAAACGCCGCCTCGGCAAAGCCGAAGCGGCGCTGGATCGACTTCGAAGCAGCGCTAGGCTGCTTCTGCCAAGATTTGCTGTTTCAGGCGACAAAGCCGAGGCGCGCGGCGGCCATGGCACCGGTCTGGCCAGGCATGGTGTTAGCCAGGCGCTGGCGCTCGAGCGCGGTCGTCAGGTTCATTTCGCGGCGGGCAAAGAGGCGGGCAAAAAGCTTCATGATCATCTCCATTCGGTTGCTCAGACGGGTCGCCTTCGCTTGATGGAGTGGGGCAGCTCGTTTGTTGATGATGATATAGGCTTAGGTGAGGGGAAACTAAATCGCAAAAGCGAAGCACTTGATATGAAAAGCGACACGGAATGCGACAAATTTGGGCATTCTGCCCAGGATTTACGATTATTTACAACGTGTTGATTGCCGGCGCGGGCTGCTATGCGACTTGCTCATATGCGTCATGCGGCGGCGACATGGCTCGGGGAAATCATTTGAATACAAACAAAAAGGCCTGCCGGGCTGATCTGCGCGGCAGGCCTTCAGCTGTTGATACACACGGTTACTTTGCTCCGGCCCAAGATCCCACACCATGGCGAGTGCCAGTCTTGGCATCGGCAGCTTCGGGCCAGCCGATATCCTTCTGCAGTTCAATCGGCAGCGCGCGGATGGCGCGTTCCGTCTGGTAGCGGGCACGGGCCTCGCTGAACTCGGTCGCGATCCGACCGATGGATGACAGGATAGACATCTCATTCTCCTTCGCGTTGGGCCGGGATTGTCCCGGCGCTTGCAGCGTCAGGCGGTACACCGGGTTTGTTTCAGCTTCATTTCGTGTCGATTGCAGGTCCGTGTCATGGTTGTTTCGGGACCACTTCTACGTGTCTTGCCTTCGATGGAGTTGACTATCCTCCCAAACTGATGTTCAATCAAACGAAATGGAATGATGGTTTGCATCAGAAAAATTGAAGGTCGCTCCCCATGAACGCCCCACTCAATCATCCACTGCCGCTGCTCGATCTCGATGTTCTGCGCACTTTCGTCGCAATCGCCGAGACCGGCAGTTTCACCACTGCGGCCAATGCGGTCTTCCGCACGCCGTCGGCCGTCTCCATGCAGATCAAGAAGCTGGAGGACATTCTCGGCCGCTCGGTGTTCGCGCGCGACGCCCGTTCGGTGACGCTGACCACCGATGGCGAGATGCTGCTCGGCTATGCGCGCCGGCTGCTGTCGATCAATCGCGAGGTGGTGTCGAAGTTCATCATTCCAGACATTGTCGGGGTGGTGCGGCTCGGCTCGCCGGACGATTACGGCGAACGTGTGCTGCCGCATGTGCTGAAGCGGTTCGCACAATCGCATCCATCGATCGCAGTCGACGTCACCATCGACCAGAGCGTCAATTTGCGCCGGCGCATGGACGACCGGGCGCTCGACATCACGCTGCTCACCAACTCCTACAAGACCAGCGCGATCGGCGCCGAAGTGCTGCTCACAGAGCCGATCGTCTGGGCCGGTGCCAAGGGCGGTTGCGCGCATCTGCGCGAGCCGCTGCCGGTCTCATTGTGGGAAGAGGGCTGTGCCTGGCGGGCAGGGGCATTGGAGGCGCTTGGCCGCGAGGGCCGCAACTACCGCATCGCCTATATGAGCGCACACACGGCCGGCCAGCGCGCCGCGATCATGGCGGATCTTGCAGTCGCGCCGCTGCCGAAATCGTTCCTCGGCAGTGACATGGTCGAGTTGTGCCCGAAGGACGGTATGCCTGACATCGGCACCTACAATCTCGCCATGGTGGTGACGCCAGACGCCAGCGCGCCGGTGAAGGCAGTCGCCGACCATATCCGCGCGACGTTTGAGATGTTCAGGGAAACTGGGAAGTTCTGACCCAAACTACGACCTGAGCGGCGCAACCAGATCGCGAGGGGTTCCGTCGCGGTCTGTCCTCTGCAGCGACAACACGCCTGCCGTGGCATGATAACTGTCAGTTTCGTTGGTCAAGAAGGCCACTATACTGTCCCGCGCGCGTCGCGCCTCCGGCATGTCGATCAACGGCCAGACATGGAACATGCCTTGCTCGTGGACGACCTCAATTTCGACGCCGGCCGCGCGTGCCTTTTCAGCGAAGATCAGATTGTCGGGGGTGAGCAGATCGCGTGAACCGGTCAGCAGCAACGTTTTGGGCAGCACCGACAGGTCGCCGTAAACCGGGCTGATGCGCCAGTCGGTGGGATCTATACCGGCGCTGTAAAGCCGGATCGCCTCGCGGCCGCCAGCAATGCCCAGCCACGGATCGTTGCGTTCAGCCTCATACATTTCTGGGTTGGCGAGCGACACGTCGAGGCCGGGCGAAATCAGCACGTGGCGTGATGGCAAGGGCAGGCCGTCTTGCGCAGCCATCATGGTCAGCACGACGGCCATGTTTCCGCCGGCGGAATCGCCCATGAAGATGATGTCATTCGCCCCGGTTTCGCCGAACATCTGGCGGTAGACGGCGCCGACCATGCCGAACATGGCGTGGAAATCGTGTTCGGGAGCAATGGGATAGATCGGCACAGTGATGCCGAACCCGAGACGGTCGGCCATGTCCGCGATCAGCCGCCAATGATAGGGTGTGATTTCAAAGACGTAAGCGCCGCCGTGCAGGTAGAGAATCCGCCTCCGCTCGCCAGCCTTGGGCGCGATCTCGTAGACGGGGAAGCCGCTGATCGTGCGGGTTGTGATCTCCAGGCGCGACTGCAGCGACGCAGGCGGCTGATGGTTTTCAGTCTTGCGCGCATAGGCGATCCAGCGCTGCAGGTTCTCCGGGCTGGAAAACGCCTTCTTGCGGCTGTACCTGAGGACGAACGACACGACGTGGCTTTTGAGGCTGGGCATACAGATACACGGACTTCGGCTGAGCCGACTAAGAGAACCCCCGACTATTTCGAAGATTGTGTCGCCACCAAAAAAGTCAAGATTTATGCGATCTCAACACGGTGGTTTGATCCCGGCCGGCGACAAAGTGTCCGGCCTATGGAGTCCCTGGCCCAGCGGCGCAGCTCAACGCCGGGGCAGTAATGCGGCGCGCAGCCAATTGCTGGGTGCAGCCGGAGCCGCATTGCGGCCCCGGCGAATACCGAGCAGCTTGCATTTGTCGGTGAATTTCATCCGCGCTGCATGCCCCAGCCGACCGAAAGCTGCTTTTTGCTCGATCGCGGCGACACCGGCCAGCCAATGTCCTTCTGGATCTCAGGCGGCAGGCTGTTCAGGATGCGCAGTGACTTGCGCGCTTCGCGTGCTTTCTTGAAGGCCGCACCATAGCGGCCGAGGCTTTCGAACATCGACATCTTGATCTCCTTTGGAGCGTTGCGGTGGCCGGAAACTGGTTCTGCCTGCCGTTCGATGCCGGTTAAATGCACCGCCTATGTATCTGGCGGATTTCACGAAAACGCGATTTCGTTTCCAGATCGGCGCGATCTGGAAACATTTGCATACAAATGAAAATGGAAGGTATGACAGGCCTAGCGGGGGCGAGTCATCCCCGCCCGCGCCGCGCGGCGTGGCCTTCGCGCGAACGCCGCCGCGGGGCGGCGTCGCCGGCAATGCCGTCTTCGCTCACCGTCTTGCGCGGCGGCAGTTTGACCGCCGCCGAAAGCTTGGGGAACGGGTCGATCTTGTTCGGCAGCGCCATGGCGTAGACGAAATGCTCCTGGAATTTCGGCTCCAGGGCCGTCTCAATCTTCTCGATCCTGCTGACGGTTTCCTCGATCTCGCGGCGATAGCCGCGGTTCAACAGCGCCATGCGGGCACCGGCGCCGGCCGCATTGCCAACGGCCGAGACCTTGTCGAGGTCGCAATCCGGGATCAGGCCCAGCACCATTGCGTATTTCGGGTCGATGAACGAGCCGAATGCACCGGCGAAGTGGATGCGGTCGACATGATCAGTGTGCTGCTTTTCCATCAAAAGCTTGGTGCCGGCATAAAGGGCGGCCTTGGCAAGCTGGATAGCGCGCACGTCGGTCTGGGTGATGGTGATCTTGGGCCCGCCTTCCTTCAGCACATAGGAGAAGGTGCGGCCGTTGGCGACGACGCGCGGCGAGCGGGCGCTCAGCGATCCGTCGACGACACCGTCCTCGGAGATGACGCCGGCGAGATACATCTCGGCGACTACCTCGATGATGCCGGAGCCGCAGATGCCGGTGACGCCGGTCGCCTGCACGCTGTCGAGGAAGCCCGGCTCGTCGGACCAGAGTTCCGAGCCGATGACGCGATATTTGGGCTCCAGCGTTTCGGGATCGATACGGACGCGCTCGATGGCACCCGGTGCGGCGCGCTGGCCGCCGGAGATTTCCGCGCCCTCAAAGGCCGGGCCGGTCGGCGAGGATGCCGCCACGACCCGCTGGCGATTGCCGAGCACGATCTCGGCATTAGTGCCGACATCGACGATCAGCATCATTTCGTCCTGGCGGTGCGGCCCCTCCGACAGCGTCACCGCCGCCGCATCGGCGCCGACATGGCCGGCAATGCAAGGCAGCATATAAAGCCTGGCGCCCTGGTTGAGCTTCAGGCCGATATCCGATGCCTTGATGTGGACGGCGCCGGAGATCGCTAGCGCGAAGGGAGCGCCGCCGAGCTCGGTCGGATCGATGCCGAGGAACAGATGGTGCATGATCGGATTACCGACGAAAATGGAATCCAGTATGTCGTTGCGCTGGACGCTGCCTTCGGCGCAGACCTTGTCGACGAGGCCCGAAATGGCCTCGCGCACGGCGACTGTCATGCCTTCGCGGCCGTCCGGGTTCATCATCACGTAAGAGACGCGGCTCATCAGATCCTCGCCGAAGCGGATCTGCGGATTGGATGTACCCGACGAGGCGGCGACGCGGCCCGATAGCAACGACACCAGATGCATGGCGATCGTGGTCGAGCCGATATCGCAGGCAAGCCCGTACGCCTCGTTCTTGAGGCCTGGCCACAAGGCGATGACCCGTGCGGTCTCGCTGTCGGTGTCCTTGTGGATGGCGGCGGTCGCTGCCCAGTTGCCTTTGCGCAAAATGCCTTGCACCTGCGGCAACAGATGGAAATCGAAATCGAGGCTCTTGAGGCCCCAGTCCTTCATCAGCGCGATTTTCAGGCGGTCGAGGTCGCCGAGCGGCTTGTGCATGTCGGGTTCTTCGATCTCGACATAGCACATGCGGATTGCCGCATCGCGGGCGATGACCCTGGTGTCGGCGTCTTTGCGGATGGTTTGCGCGTTGATGACGGTGTCCTGCGGCACGTCGACGACGAGATCGCCGAGAATCTGCGCCGAGCAGGACAGGCGGCGGCGTTCGGGCAGCCCACGAACGCGCTCGTAGCGCTCTTCCTTTGCGCCCTTGGGCGAGATGTGGTCGTTGGAGGAAACGATCTTGTGCTTGGCGAAATTGCCTTCCTGCACCTCAATCTGGCAACGCCCACAAGTGGCACGCCCGCCGCACACGCTCTCGACATAGACACCGAGCTGGCGCGCGGCATCCAGCACCGGCGTGCCGACCGGAAACCGCCCCCGCTTGCCAGACGGCATGAACAGCACGAGCGGATCGGTGATGTTGACGGGAGAGTTCATACGTTCCAGACTTTACTTTCTACGCTGCTCAGGTCTTGGCCGCGGCAGCGATGCCGCAGTGTTTCGGTTCCTCCCCAGTCCTAAGCCCCATATCGTGTCGGCCAAGCCATGGCTCAACCCCGGGCCATCCGCGCTTCGCGGCCGCCGCGCCTGCGTCCGCCATTGCCATTGCCATCGCCCGGCGCGTTGACCTGCGTCCGGGCGGCAACGGCCTGGCCGCCTTCGGCAGGCTTGTAATCCTTGTAGGTCCTGATCCAGTTGGTGCAGTTCTCATCGGTGCCGTTCAGCACATTGGCGCCACGCACCGCTTCCATTTCCTGCGGCCGCACCGGGTTCATGATCGCCGAGGTCATGCCGGCGCCGATCACCATCGGAATGAAGGCGGCGTTGATGCCATGACGGTGCGGCAGGCCGAACGAGATGTTAGAGAGGCCGCAGGTGGTGTTGACCTTGAGCTCCTCGCGCAGGCGGCGTAGCAGTGCAAACACCTGGCGGCCGGCATCGCCCAACGCGCCGATCGGCATGACCAGCGGGTCGACGACCACGTCATGCGCCGGAATACCGAAGTCTGCGCAGCGCTGAACGATCTTCTTGGCGACGGCAAAGCGCACGTCGGGGTCCATCGAAATACCGGTCTCGTCGTTGGAAATGGCGACGACCGGAACGTTGTATTTCTTGACCAGAGGCAGGATGGCCTCGAGCTTTTCCTCCTCGCCAGTGACGGAGTTGACCAGCGGTCGGCCCTTGGCGACTTTCAGCGCCGCTTCGATCGCCGCGGTCACCGAGGAGTCGATCGACAGCGGCAGGTCGACCAGGCCCTGCACGATCTCCAGGGTCTGCACCAGCAGGCCGGGTTCGGTCTCGTTCGGGTTGACCGAGGTGACGCCGGCATTGACGTCGAGCATGGTTGCGCCGCAGGCGGCCTGTTCCAGCGCATCCCTGATGACGGTCTCAAAATTGCCCGCGATCATTTCGGCGGCCAGCTTTTTGCGGCCGGTCGGGTTGATGCGCTCGCCGATCACGCAGAAGGGCTGATCGAAGCCGATGATGATTTCTCGTGTCGCCGAGGCGACGATGGTCCGGGTCATGAAATCTCTCCATCGTGATATAAAGAGTTCTTTATATCGTTATCTGTTTCTGATCAAGCGAATGCTGACGATTCGCGCTGTCAATGCGCGGTCTTGACCATGTCGACCTGGGTTTCGGTGAGGTCGTCATGCAGTATGTGGTCGAGCCGGTCGGCAACGAGCTGGTCGTCGCGGCGGATTTCGCGCTTCCACGGCCGGCGGCCCTTCAGCACGCCGGACTCGTCGACGATCTCGGCGACATACTCTTCCTGGCGATAGGCCATCACATGGACGCCGGACACACCTGGAATTTCCTTCACCTCATTGATGATGTCGATGCAGAGCTGCTTGCCTTCCTTCTTCTGATCCTGAGCGCCTTCCAGGCGCTTGACGATCTGATCGGGAATGTGAATGCCCGGCACGTTGGAGCGGACCCATCTGGCCGTCTTGGCCGAGGCCAGCGGCCCGACTCCGCACAGGATGAAGCATTTCTCGGTATAGCCGAGGTCGCGGACCTTCTGCATGTAGGTGCGGAACATCGGTACGTCGAAGCAGTACTGGCTCTGCACGAACTGCGCGCCGGCGGCGATCTTCTTGCCCAGCCGATACGGCCGGAAATCGATCGGCGGCGCGAACGGGTTGATGGCCGCGCCAAGGAAAAGCTGCGGCGGCGTGGTGAGTTTGCGGCCGGACAGGAATTTGCCGTTATCGCGCATGATGCGGCAGGTTTCGAGCAGCGACATGCAGTCGAGATCGAACACCGGCTTGGCGCCGGGCTGGTCGCCGGCCTGCACGCCGTCGCCAGTCAGGCACAGCATGTTGGCAACACCCATCGCGGCACCCCCCAGCACGTCGCCCTGGATGGCGATGCGGTTCCGGTCGCGGCAGGCGATTTGCATGATCGGGGCATAACCCATGCGGGTCAGCAGCGCGCAAATACCGACCGACGACATGTGGCAGTTGGCCCCGGAAGCGTCGACGGCATTGATCGCGTCGACCCAGCCGTCGAAAATCCTGGCGCGGTTGTAGACGTCTTCCGGATCGGCGCTGTCGGGCGGATTGAGCTCGGTCGTCACTGCGAACTCGCCGCGCCGCAGGACCCGCTCAAGCCGGCCGCGCGAGGTGTGACCGGGCAGGGGATCGAGCGGCAAATGGATGCCGGCCGGATTCTCGTCTGGCTGACGGCCGATCATGCCGACGCTCCGGTGTTCGTAGTATTCTGGGCCGCATTGCGGGCGGCCGCGGCCTGCGCGGTCACCCGCAGCCAGGCGGAGGTTTCGCGCAAGGACTGATCCACCGGCTTCTGCACGTCCAAAATCTTGTCGCCATGCACCATGTTCTGCGAGCCTTCCCAGGCCTTGACCCAGACGCAAGGCATATCAGGCTCGACCTCGCAATTGCCGTTGGCGCGCACACCGCCGCAAGGGCCGTTGCGCAATTGCTTAGGGCAGTTCATCGGGCACGACATGCCGGTCGAGGAAAGAATGCACTGACCGCACATGCGGCAGTCGAACATGAAGCCCTTGACGCGCTTCTCGACGAATTTCACCGGCCCTTCGACACGGCTGTAGCCGATGCCTTTCCATAGCGGGTGGAGAGTCAGGAACATGTCGGCGAATTTGGCGTAGAACCACTCGAGCAGCCGCGAATGCCGCACCGACCAAAGCCGCACCGCAAACGAGCGCTGCACGCGCCGCTGCGGCGACACGTCAGCCGGCTTGTAGTCGGATTTCGGCGCCGCCTTCTTGACGATTGTCGCCTGGGTCACGCCGCCTTGAGCCGTCGTCGCCGGCATTGATTGGGGATCAGACATTTTCTTTGCCGCCCGCCTTGACCAGAGCGACCAGCCGCTCACGGTCGTATTTCGCATCGAGCTCCTGAAGAGCCTTCTCGGCCTCGACTTCAAGATCGTCACTGACTGGGACGGGCTCTGCCTTGCGCCATTCGGCAAGATAGTCGTCGGTGCCGCCGGCGCCGGTGCGCATGGCGCACATGTCGATCGCCTCGGTGAAGCGCAGCGGCAGTTCGCGCTTGGCGTTCTGCCGGCCCTTCTTGATGATGACCTGGGCGGGGATGTCGCGCCAGTAGACGACGATCAGATCGGCCATGAATTCCTGCTCCTGGAGAGCGCCGCGCGTCCAATCGAACGCACAAACGATGCTCTACCACCTAACTCCGCTGCATCGTGCCCTCCGAAGATCGATTCCGATCCTTTGGGCCGATGCAGTGGTTTCGAGCATTGCCGGAAGCGCTGTTGGGCTGCTTGTTATGGGACGACGCGGGGGCCTTCAAAAGCGACGCAATCGACGGCTGCGGCTGAAAGCGGAGTCTCTTCCAGCACTGGTCAGCCGGCGCGGCCATCGAAGCTGCCGACCAGTTTCCTGTGGAAGCGCACGTAACCTCGTTCGGTCGTGCGTAAATGCTCCGCGATGATCTCATGGAAGCGCGGCAGGCGATGGAAGGGAACGGCCGGATAGGAATGGTGCTCGGGATGGTACGGCATGTTCCAAGCCACGAAGCGCACCAGCCTTGTGGTGAAGGTGGTGCGGGTGTTCTCGAGCATGTTGGCGACATGCGGGCACAATGCGTGCTCGGCCAGCAGGTAGGCCCGCAAAAACGGCTGTGCGACCAGCACCGGCACGATCCAGACCCACAACAGCAGCGCCGACTGTGCGGCGAGCGATGCGGCCAGCAACACCGCATAGCCGATCAGGAACAGCCGCGCTTCAATAACCACCTTGCCGCGGCCCTTTTCCGGCACAAAGCCGTCGCGGTTGCGGCCCGCCGCATTGGTTGCGATCACACGCGCCATGCCTATCCAATAGGGGCCGCCGGACAGATAGCGCAGATATTGGCTGATGGTCTCCGGCTTCGGCGCCATCAGTTCGGGGTCGTTGTCCGGGTCGTGGGTGTGGCGGTGATGGGCGAAATGGAAATAGCGGAACCATGCGGGCGGCAGCAGGATCAAGAAGCCGGCCACGGCGGCAACAGCGCGATTGAGCCACGCCGTTCTGAACGCCGTTTCATGGATGGTCTCGTGCAACAGCGTGAAGAAGAAGACGATCAGGATCCCCTGCGGCAAGACGAGAAGCGGCCAGAACGGGATGCGGGCGGCGATCAGTGCGCCCAGCACGACAACCAGCCCGCCATGGACGGCCAGCCGGACAATGCCTGGCCCGTCGACCCGGGCGGTGAGGTCGCGACGTTCCTCAACCGAAAGACCGGCAATGATGGTGCGGTGGTCAATGTCGCTCATGATGCAATGTTAGCGGCGGGTGGCTGTCGGGTAAATCGGCGCGCGTGTCACCAGACGCCGTTTCTTATCCCGGTCCAGAGATAGAACCAGACCGTCGGATGATACCATTGTCTCGAAGGCAGACCGGGATCGACCGTGCCGAGCTTGCCGGCCAGCGCATCCCTGACCGCCTCGACGCAGATGTCGCGCGAGAATGCCGCCTGCCGCAACGCGTAGCTTGAAATAGTGTCGCTAGGTTGGGGTTTGCCGCGTGCCTGCCGCAACACCCCGCCAGTGTCGACGCCGGCGTCGACCAGATGCACGGTGGTGCCGAAGTTTTCCGCATCGCCTGAAGCCAGCGCCCAATAGCCGCCGTTCATGCCACGATATTTCGGGGCGATGCCGGCATGGTAGTTGAGGACCGGGCAAGGGATTTTCGCCAGCGTCTGCCGCGACAGCAAGCGGCAGCCGGCGAGCAGCACGACACCCGGCTGGATTTTCTCGATCGCCTGCAGGCACTCCGGCGCGTTGGCCGACGAGACCTGGACGATCTTTTGCCCAGGCTTCGGTTCGGTTTGCAGCTTTTGCTCGGCGGCGAGCCGTGCTGCGTGGCCGGCGAAGAAGCGCTTGCCGAGCCGGGTCAGCATCATCGTGCCGAGTTGACCGATGGCCGAGGTCCAGCCTTGCCGCCGCGCCCGCCCGAGAAGCAATTGCCTTTTGGATTCAGGGGTTTCGAGGATGACGCTGACAGGCGCGAGGTGGTCGGCGATGGCGTTGACGATCGCCCAGATATGCGGGCCGCCTTCGGTGACGACGACGATCGGCCGTTGGTTTGTTTTCGACCGTGCCATGCTTCGCGACCCCCGCAAAGAGCTGTTCTTTGTGCGCGAATGCTAGGTTGACCGGGTTAACCCTTGGTGATCGGGGGCGGGCTCAGCGCTTGAATTCGAGGATGTCGAGCTTCGATTCGTAGTGGGGCGCCGGGAACTCGATGCGCCATTCGCTGGCGCTGTGGCGGAAGGCATAGCCGACCTGATCGCTTTCCGGGCCGCTGCCGTAGGGCTTTGCCGGATCGTCGTTGACGTAGAAGGAACCTAGATAGATCGCGCGTTTCTCGCCATCGTCGAAGAAGCGGCCCTTGGTGCGCTGCGAACCGGTGATCTTTTCCAGTCTCCAGCCGGAACCGTCGTCGCTCACCTTGCATTTGAACCAGCCATAGATGACGAGCGGGCTCAATCCGCCGGCCTTGATGGTGCGGCATTGCCAATTGCCGGTCAGGTCCTTGTCGGAGAAGGAAACCAGCGGCTTTGCCAGCAAGGCGTCGAGCTGCTTGACCTCGGCGGGATCGCCGGCCTTCGCCTCGTCAAGCGCTGCCTTGCGCGTCTCGCCATATTTGTCGAGGCGCGCCTTGTCGGCAGCGGTGATCAGCTTCTGCACTTCGCCATCGGCGAACGCGGGCAACGTCAAGCAGAGGACAGCTGCTACGGCAAACATAAGGCGAGCGATCATTGGTGGCGTTTTCCCTTTTGATGACTGGAGCAGCCTGTTTTCTTGTCTGGCGCATACCTTAATGTTTCGCCGCGCTCTGTCATCCTTGCTTGAGCATCGACAGCAGAAACGAGGTGGAAAGAATGCGGATCTTGCTGACGGGATCGTCGGGTTGGCTGGGCAGGGCCTTGGCGCCACGCCTGCGGACTCTCGGCCATGACGTCACTGGCCTCGATCCCGTCCCATCCTCGGAAACGCGAATCGTCGGCTCAGTCGCCGATCGCGACCTGGTCATGAGGGCGGTCGAGGAGAACCGCATCGAGGCCATCATCCATAGTGGCGCGCTGCACAAGCCTGACATCGAACATCATCGCAACGAGAATTTCGTCGAGACGAATGTGCGCGGCACGCTCAACCTGCTCGATGCGGCGGCAACTTTCGGCGTTCAGCGCTTCATCTTCACGTCGACGACATCGCTGATGATTACCCAGGCCATCCGCGCCGGCTTGCCCGGCAGGGCGGCTTGGCTAACGGAAGACATGTCGCCTGAACCGCGCAACATCTACGGCGTGACAAAGCTTGCGGCGGAACATCTTTGTCGGCTCTACCATATCCAGTTCGGCCTGCCGGTGATCGTACTGCGCACCGCCCGCTTCTTTCCCGAAGCAGACGATATGGCGCATGTGATCGAACAGTCGGACGCCAACACCAAGGCCAATGAGCTGTTGTTTCGCCGGCTGACGGTGGAGGATGCTGCCGACGCCCACATCGCTGCCTTGGAGAAAGCGCCGCAATTGGGCTTCGACACCTTCATCATCTCGGCACCGACACCTTTCCAGCCCGACGATTGCGCGGCATTGATCGCCGACGCACCGTCGATCGTCGCGCGCTATTTTCCGGATTATCCGGCACGCTACTTGAAGAAAGGCTGGACGATGTTTTCGTCGATCAACCGGGTCTACGATGCGTCCCGGGCGAGGGACCGGCTGGATTTCGTCTGCAAGACGAGCTTTGCCGATGTGCTCGCTGGGCTCGAAGCTGAAGAAAACGGTGCCTAAAGTGTCAGGCCAGGGCTGAGGCCCCAGCCAGTTCCTTCGTCAGGTCGCCGTAGCCGGTCGAGCGGCGCTCATAGGCGAGGCCGAGCATTTTCGCCGCCTTTTCGGCGACCTTGTCGAGTTCCGGGTCGTCGGTCTGGGCGATGTAGATCAGCTTCTCGTAATTGCCGAAATAGTCCTTGATCAGCTCCGGGTGCTTGTCGAGGCCGAGCGGCTTCATGAAGAAGGCATCGAATTGCCGGCAGAGGAAATCGGTCATGTAGAACGACATCATGTCGTCATCGGCAACCTTCGCATAGGCATCCATGCCTTGGTAGAAGGCAAAGCAATGCGGCCCGGCCATGCGCTCGACGCCATGCTTCTCGCAGATCCGGTCGAGCAGGCCACCCGTGCCGCAATCGGCATAGCCGACGAAGATGTGTTTGTAGCCGTCAGCCCTGGCCTTGGCGATTGCCTTGTCCATGGCCGGCGCAATGCGGTCCGGATAGAAATGGAACTCCGCCGGGAGGCAGGTCAGGTCGAGATGGTCGAGCCCGAGCTGCTCCTTGACCGCCAGAACTTCGCGCGCAATCATCCCGCAGGCGATGACGAGCAGCCTGTCGCCTTGATCGGATTGTTGTTTTCGCGCGGTAGTCATGGAACCAGTCTAATCCATCTTCGTTGCTGTCCAGCGAATTTATATTCTGAGGGAGACACCAATCATGAAATTGTTCCGCGTTGCGCCAATCGCTATTCTCGCCTGCGCCCTGGCTGTTTCGGCCTGCGCCAACACGGTGCGCGGCGTCGGTAAGGATATCAAATCCACTGCGAAGGCGGTTGACGATACCGTCAAGAAACCCTGATCTGCACGATTTCAAACATTTGGGAATAAAAAAGCCGCACTGCAAGGCGCGGCTTTTCTCGTCGGTGCCGAATTTATTGACTCAGGCCGAAGCGCGGACGTTGTGCTTGCGCTTCATGAAGTCCTTGGCGGTCTCGACCGCCACCGCGGCGTCGCGGCAATAGGCGTCGGCGCCGACGGCTTTGCCGAATTCCTCGTTGAGCGGCGCGCCGCCGACCAGCACGACATAATCATCGCGAATGCCTTTTTCCTTCATCGTATCGATGACGACCTTCATGTAAGGCATGGTCGTCGTCAGCAGGGCCGACATGCCGATGATGTCGGGCTGATGCTTTTCGATGGCATCGAGATATTTTTCGACCGCATTGTTGATGCCGAGGTCGATGACATCGAAGCCGGCGCCTTCCATCATCATGCCGACGAGGTTCTTGCCGATGTCGTGGATGTCGCCCTTAACGGTGCCGATCACCATCTTGCCCTGCTTCGGCGCGCCGGTGGCGACAAGCAACGGACGCAGGATGAACATGCCGGCCTTCATCGCGTTGGCCGACAGCAGCACTTCCGGAACGAACAGAATGCCGTCGCGAAAATCCTCGCCGACGATGCGCATGCCTTCGACCAGAGCCTCGGTCAGCACCTTGTAAGGCGCCCAGCCGCGCTCGAGAAGGATGTTGGTGCCTTCCTCGATTTCTTCCTTCAACCCATCATAAAGGTCGTCGTGCATCTGCTGCACCAACTCGTCGTCGGAGAGTTCCGAAAGGATGATCTCGTCGTCGGCCATTTTTTCTCAGGCTCCTTGCCGGCTACAACTATCGCGGCAGCTTAAAAATATCGCGCCATTACCTAACCCGCGCGGGCCGGTTGTCCATAGCTGATTTGCGACTTCCCGCAAAACGAAAGCGACCGTAAATCTCTTGGAATTCTTGTCGATTTTGCGACAGGCGTTGGCGCTGGCGGGCCGTTTCGAATAAGGTGCATGGCTACGATCCGGCCAGAGACCGCAATATGCGGCTGCAAATGGATTTCAGGCCGGAACAAGAGCCCGGCCAAAGCAAATCAGGCCAGAACGAAAGCCAGGGAAGAACGATTATGAGTGAGAACGCGCCGGTCGATCAGGAAGCGTCAAACGCACGGCGCGGGCGCGCTGCCAGCGGTGGCGCCGCAGCGCGCCGGGCTGCACGTTCGGGCGGCGGCCCCGGTACACAGCTCACCTATATCAAGCGCAAGATCAACGTCTATGAAGTGCTGGACGAGGAAGGCCTGGCGCTGATCGAAAAGAACACCGACACGGTGCTGGAAGAGATCGGCATCATCTTCCGCGACGACGCCGAGGCACTGCAGCTTTGGAAAGAGGCGGGCGCCGACGTCAAGGGCGAGCGGGTGCATTTCCCCAAGGGCCTCTGCCGCTCGCTGTTGAAGACCGCTCCGTCCGTCTATACCCAGCACGCCCGCAACGGCGAGCGCTCGGTGCAGATCGGCGGCAACGCGACCGTGTTCGCGCCGGTCTATGGACCGCCCTTCGTGCGCGATCTCGACGGCGTCAGGCGCTACGCGACGATCGAGGATTTCCGGAATTTCGTAAAACTTGCCTATATGGCGCCATCGATCCACCATTCGGGCGGCACGGTTTGCGAGCCGGTCGACGTGCCGGTCAACAAGCGCCATCTCGACATGGTCTACAGCCATATCAAATATTCGGACAAGCCGTTCATGGGCTCGGTGACCGCGCCCGAGCGCGCCGAAGATACGGTGGCGATGGCCAAGATCGTGTTTGGTGACGATTTCGTCGAGAACAACACGGTGTTGACCAGCCTGATCAACGCCAACTCGCCGATGGTCTTCGACGAGACCATGCTGGGAGCGCTGAAAGTTTACTCGCGCCATAACCAGGCGTGCATCGTCACGCCGTTCATCCTTGCCGGCGCGATGAGCCCGGTGACGGTCGCCGGCACACTGACCCAGGTTTTGGCCGAGGTTCTGGCCGGGGCGTCGTTCACACAGCTGATCCGGCCGGGTGCGCCGGTACTGTTCGGCACCTTCGCCTCGTCGATCTCGATGCAGTCGGGCGCGCCGACCTTCGGCACGCCGGAGCCGTCGCTGGTCTCCTATGGCGCCGCCCAGCTTGCTCGCAGGCTCGGGCTGCCGTTCCGCACCGGCGGCTCGCTTTGTGCTTCGAAAATCCCCGATGCGCAGGCGGCCTATGAGAGCGCCAACACGCTGAATTCGACGATCCTCGCCGGCACCAATTTCGTGCTGCATTCGGCCGGCTGGCTCGAGGGCGGGCTCGCCTCCTGCTACGAAAAGTTCATGATGGATATCGACCAACTCGGCATGACGCAGAAGTTCTCCGAGGGTGTCGACCTGTCGGAAAACGGTCAGGCGATGGATGCCATCCGCCAGGTGGGTCCGGGCAGCCATTACCTCGGCTGCGATCACACCCAGGCCAATTTCCAGACCGCGTTCTACCGCTCCAACATCGCCGATAACAATTCCTACGAGCAGTGGCTGGCCGAAGGCGAAAAAACCGCGCCGCAGCGCGCCAACGAGCTCGCCCGCCGCTGGCTGGAGAGCTACGAGGCGCCTTATCTCGACCAGGGCATCGACGACGGGCTGAAGGACTTCATCGCCAGGAAGAAGGCGTCGATGGCCGACGCCTTCACCTGAAAGGAGCCCGAATCAGGCGGGGCTAAAGTCGCCAACATCATCCACAAGGAAGTCTGGCGGAGCGCCTTCTCCGACCCGGACAAGAAGGGATGATTCTCGAGCGCGGCATGGTCGAAACCATCGCGGCCGCGCTTTCCGCCCACGGCCTCATCCTGCGCGGCGGCTTCAATTTTGCGGGCGGTGAGGGGACACCTTCCGGTCTCTCCGGCGCCGCCGCCAGATCCGTCCTGCTGGTGGGGCAGGCAGGCGCCGTACCTTGGCCGCACTTCCTGCGCTGGTTGGAGAAACAGTCACAGCCGATCGACGATCCGCTCGACAGATGGTCGCGCGGAGTGATCGGCGCTGTGGCCGAAAAATTCGGGGCACGCGCGGTGTCACCGTCCGACAGGCCTTATCTGCCGTTCCAGCAATGGGCGATGCAGGCGGAGGGGCTGAAGCCGTCGCCGCTCGGCATCCTCATGCATCCGCAATACGGGCTCTGGCATGCCTATCGCGGCGCGCTGTTGTTCGAGAACGAGATTGCGCTCCACGAACGTCGCGACGTGATTCACCTTTGCGACACATGTTTGGAAAAACCTTGCCTGAAATCCTGTCCGGTCGCGGCTTATTCTGCGGATGGTTTTGTGCATGAAACCTGTCTGGCGCATGTGCGTGGGCAAAACGGCGGACCTTGCCGGACCGGCGGCTGCCTTGATCGCAACGCCTGTCCTTACGGCATCGATTATCGCTATCCGGCCGAGGTTCAGGCCTTTCACATGGCAGCATTCGCGCGCTAGCCAGACAAGACCCCGCTGCACGCAAAGACGTCGACCGTTCCGATCTCAGGATTTTTGGCCGAAAGCCAGCCCCGCCGCGTGAAAGAGACCCATCAGCAGCACCCCGATGGCACCAGAGACCAACGAGACGATGGGATACTGTGCGAAGTTGGCCCCGTACGCGAAGAGGGCCACCACGAAGCTCGCCCAGCCGGCTATCAGATTGGGCACGGCGGAGTTACCGAAGACGCACGGGTAGGAACCCTTGGTTATCCCACTCACGAAATGTGGGACGCCATTGGCGCCAAAAACACCCGCGAAAAAAGCAAGGAATGCCGTCAGCCACATATGAGCTCCGTCCCTTGGCAAATTGAAGCGCGCCGTTCACTTCAGGCCGCCATAGCATGGCAGGCAGTCGGCGAAATTGTGCACAAAGCCAGCGTAAAGCAACCCCGATACGCATTTGTGAACGTGGCGGCTCCACATAGTGCCTTCGATGCAGCCGGCGCCGAACGCCACTGGGAGCGGCTGACGATGCTGTTTGCGGAGACGCTCGGCCAAGGCGCGCCAACCATTACGACGTGACTGCCCGCCAAAAAATTCTTCCCATCACCCAAGGAATCGCCATTAGCCTTCGTCCAACAGGCAAATGATGGCGATGATGCTGGACGAAAGCGAAGCCTCCGACGCCGAACTGATCGGGCGGGCGAAGGGCGGAGACAGGGGTGCTTTCGGCAAGTTGCTCGAAAGGCACTACGGTTTCGTCTATCGCGCCGCCTATCGCTGGTGCGGGAAAAAGGCCGACGCCGAGGATATCGCCCAGGAAGTGTGCGTTCGGCTCGGCCGGGCGATCCGCGACTATCACGGCAGCGGCGCCTTCACGACGTGGCTCTACACCATGACGCTGAATGCGGCGCGCGACATGATGCGCAAGACCGCCCGCGATACGGCCAAGACCGAGGCCTATGGCGCCTATGCGCTGATTTCGGGGGAAACCTCGTCCGAGGCGGAAGACCCGGTCGAGGCGCTCTGGGCAGCGGTGCGCAAGCTGCCGGACAAGCAGCGCGACGCGGTGCTGCTGGTCTATGGCGAAGGGCTGAGCCACGCAGCCGCCGCCGAGGCGATGGCGATCTCGGAGACGACGGTTTCCTGGCACATCCATGAGGCGAAGAAACGGTTGAAGACGCTGATGCGTTCAGCCGGGGAAGTGTGACCATGGTCGACGACAAGCAACTGAACAGGCTGCGCGATATCGCAGCACCGGCGCCTGACGCGGATGCAAAGGCGCGTGCCCTCCAGGCCGCGCTGCGCGCCTATGACATGGAAGAAAAAACTTTACCGGCCGCCCAAGGATCGGCAGGCGGGCTTCGTCTCACAGAGCGAGCACAAAGGCTCTGGAGCGAAATCATGCAAAAGAAACTCTTCGCCACGCCGGCCATTGCCGGGCTCGTTGCCCTGCCGATCGCCGGATACGCCACCATCTATATGCTTGGGGAATCCAAATTCGGCGGGCCCGAATTCGGCGGCGACGATAAGATCACCGAAACGCTGGCTGACAAGCCGGCGACCGTCAAACCGCCGGTTGTTGCCGAAGCAGATAAGCAGAAGAAGGCGGACGCCGACAGCGAAAGCCGCGACGCCGGCGAGGCGCTTGTGGCGCCGACATCGCCGCCGAAAGCGGAATCGACCGCGGTCGGCGGGTTGACGCAGCAGGATGTGCTCACCCGCAATGCACCCGAACCGGCGCAGAGCGGCGAGTTTGCGCTGGATGGCGGTGCAAACTCCGTGGCTCCGGCAGTCGATGGTGGCGCGCGGGTCGGACGCATGCCTGGCACGGTTGCCGAGTCCAAGCTGATGGCACAGCAGCCTGCCGCTGCGCCGGCCGACCAGATGCTGCCGCGAGAGGAAAACCGTGACCGGGTCGAGGATTTCAAGACCAATCCGGTGCATGCCGCACTCGAAGACCCGGTCTCGACGTTCTCTATCGATGTCGACACCGCTTCCTATTCCTTCGTCCGGCGCTCGCTGAAGGAAGGTTTTATCCCGCAGGCCGATACGGTGCGCGTCGAGGAGATGGTCAACTACTTCCCCTATGACTGGAAAGGCCCGGACTCCGCCTCGACGCCGTTCAACTCGACCGTCAGCGTCATGCCGACTCCGTGGAACGAGCACACCAGGCTGATGCATGTCGCCATCAAGGGTTTCGACGTGAAGCCGGCCGAGCAGCCCAAGGCCAATCTGGTCTTTCTGATCGATGTGTCGGGCTCGATGAACGAGCAGGACAAGCTGCCGCTCCTGCAGTCGGCCTTTCGGCTGCTGGTCAACAAGCTGAGACCCGACGATACCGTCTCGATCGTCACCTATGCGGGCGATGCCGGTACCGTGCTGGAGCCCACCAAGGCTTCGGAAAAGGACAAGATCCTCGCTGCCATCGACAACCTGACATCCGGCGGCTCGACGGCAGGCGAGGCGGGCATCAAGGAAGCCTACAGGCTGGCGCAGAAATCCTTCGTCAAGGACGGTATCAACCGGGTGATGCTCGCCACCGATGGTGATTTCAATGTCGGCCAGACCGACGACGACGACCTGAAGCGGCTGATCGAAAAGGAGCGCAAGACAGGCGTGTTCCTGTCGGTGTTCGGCTTCGGCCGCGGCAACCTGAACGACCAGATGATGCAGACCATCGCCCAGAACGGCAACGGCACCGCCGCCTATATCGACACTTTGGCGGAGGCCGAGAAGGTGCTGGTCGAGGATGCCTCCTCGACACTGTTCACCATTGCCAAGGACGTGAAGATCCAGGTCGAGTTCAACCCGAACAAGGTCTCGGAATACCGGCTGATCGGCTACGAGACCCGCGCCTTGAACCGCGAGGATTTCAACAACGACCGCGTCGACGCCGGCGAGATCGGCTCAGGCCATTCGGTCACCGCGATCTACGAGATCACGCCTAAGGGCAGCGGCGGCGAACAGATCGATCAGCTGCGCTATGGCCAGGCCTCGGTGAACAATGGCGGTGTCGCCAATGCCGACGAATATGCCTTCGTCAAAATCCGCTACAAGCTGCCGAACGAGGACACTTCGAAGCTGATCACCACGCCGGTGACGTCAGCCAACGAGGTGGCATCGTTCGACCAGGCCAGCACCGACCAGCGTTTCTCCGTTGCCGTCGCTGCCTTCGGCCAGAAGCTGCGCGACGAGGATGCGACCGCGAAGTTCGGCTACGACAAGATCATGGAGATTGCCACCGCCGCCAGAGGAGCCGACCCGTTTGGGTACCGGTCCGAGTTCCTCTCGCTTGTGCGCCTTGCCTCGGCGCTCGGCGGTAACCGGTAGTGGCAATGATGGCCGGTTTCTTTCAGATGGGATCGTTCTGACAGGGGGAACCGGCCTACGGGCGGGTGAGGCAGGCCGGCGAGGGAAACCTTGCCGGCCTTTTTTCGTGGCTGCACCGCTTCGCGGACCGCGTCGCAGCCGAAAGCGTCAGGCGCGTCCGCGGCGCCGTTCGCGGCGGGCTTCGCTGGTCTCGGCGACGTTGACCGTCGCCTGCTTGTTGCGCATCGGGCCGATGCGTTCGACGATCTGCTCGACGGTCGGGCGATCCGACCTGGTGTGCGCATCGAGCGCCTTGCGCATGGCGGCAAGGTGCTGGAACGAGGTACCGCAGCAGCCGCCGACGATCTTGGCGCCGGCATCGACGGCCAGGCGCACATAATCGGCCATCAGCTCGGGCGTGCCCGAATAGTAGATCTCGGCACCGCGAAATTCGGGGATGCCGCAATTGCCCTTGACGATCACCGTTGCCTCGGGCTTCGCCTCGGTCATGTCGAGCAGCGAAGCGAGAATATCGGAGGCGCCGACACCGCAATTTGCGCCGACACCGAGCGGCGTCTGCGACAGGCCGTCGACGACACCGTGGATGTCCTTCGGCAGCAGCCCCATCATGGTGCGGCCGGCGGTGTCGAAGGAGCCGGTATAGGTATAGGGCAAGCCGACGCGGATGGCGGCTTCGGCGGCGGCACGGATCTCGTCCGGCGCCGACATGGTTTCGATCCAGGCGACTTCGGCGCCGCCGGCCTTCAGGCCCTCGATCTGCTCGGCAAAGGCCTCGACCGCCTCGTCATAGGTCATGGCGCCGAGCGGCACCAGCAATTCGCCGGTCGGGCCGACTGAGCCGGCCACGATCACCTTGCGGCCGGCCTTGCCGGCGACGGCGCTTGCGATCTCGGCGGCGCGCTTGTTCAGTGCGTGGACGCGGTCCTGCGCATGGTGCAGCTTGAGCCGATGGCGGGTCCCGCCAAAAGAGTTGGTCAGGATGATGTCGGCGCCGGCATCGACAAAGTTCTGGTGCAGGCTGGTGATGGTGTCGGGCGCGGTCTCGTTCAAGAGCTCAGGAGCCTCTCCGGCCTCAAGGCCCATCGCGAACAGATTGGTGCCGGTGGCGCCATCGGCGAGCAGGACGCCCTTTTCGGCAAGCAGAGCGTCGATCGGATTGGTCATGTGAAATACGCCTTCCCGGAAGAATAACTGAGATAAGGATATAAAGAATTCTTTATGTGCCGTCAATGTCGACACGGAGAGCAACCGGTCAAAATCGCATCTCCGCCAGCTTTCGTGTGAAGCTGGCCGCTTCATGCGCGTTGACGTCCGCGGCACGGATCAGATTGTCGAAATGGCTGGTCAGGATGCGGATCGGCTGCGTGGCGTTCAGCACCAGATACATGTCGCCGACGTAAATGGCTGCGCGATAGGGCCCGAAGATGGTGTACGGGATCGAATAGCGCATCCGCCCGTCATAGAGAAACAGGCGGAAGGTGGGATAGAGGTCGTCGAGTAGCGTCGCCATGTGCAGGAGCTGCTGGTGGCGGTCGGCCTCCGGAAAGCGGTCCCACACGCCCAGCCCGCGCGCGAAGATCTCCAGCGTGTGGCGCGGCATACAGACTTCCATGTCGGTTTCGGGCCGTCGGTTGTAGTCGATGCGGTACTGCGTTTCGCCGGCCTGTGCCTCGCGGCTCTTGTTGGCGATGACGGCTTCATAGTCGACAAGCGCCTCGGTGCGCAGAAGATCGGGAATGCCGGCCGGGACGTAGCGGATTTTCGTTCCCGCCGCCTCGGCATGCCAGCGAGCCAGCAGCGTGCGGTCGAAGCCGTCCGGCGCCTCCTCGATCTCAAGGCTCTCGCGGATTTCACCGGTGACGCCCTCGTCCTGGCTGAGGCCGAGCAGCCAGTCGAGCGAGACTTTGAATTCGGCGGCGATGTTGAGCAGCGTTTCGGCGCGGGGAAGGCGGGTCGAGGCGCCGGAGAGCAGCTGCGACAGCGCCGAACGGTCGATGCCAACCGCGGCGGCGAAGGCCGACTGGTTCAGATCGGACCTTGTCAAGAGCATTTTCAGGCGCTCGCGAAAGATCGTCGACAGGTCGCGCTTGTCCAAATCGCCACCCCACCCGATAGGAGGAAAAATTTGCGCTGAAGCCGCGAACGCGGAGCTTCAGGCGTAAATGAATCCGGTGCGTTGTTTACAATGCATAACATGTGCAGCTGAAAATGCGCAATCGCAACAGTTTGTGCGCTTTATCGCGTTGCAGCAATGCAACGCTCCTGACACAATGCTGTCAGGAATCAAACGGGTTCCGGCGACTGGAAGGCAGTGGTCGATAGCATGACGAGCATGGGCAACAGGCGACATGGCGCGGCGACCATCGAATGGCCGACGGTGTTTCTCGCACTTTTCTGCTACGGCGGCTGGCTCGCTACCGGCTTTCTGCTCTGGCCATCCTACCCGCTGTTGGCGCTCGCCCTTCTGGCCCTGATTGCGGCGCTGCAATCCTCGCTGATGCACGAGGCCCTGCACGGCCACCCAACCCGGAACGCGCGGCTCAACGAAGCCGTTGTGTTCCTGCCGATTGGCCTTGTCTGGCCGTTTCGCCGGTTCAAGACCATTCATCTGCGCCACCATGCAGACGAGCGCCTGACCGATCCGCTCGACGATCCCGAAAGCTATTACAAGGCGCTCTGGCAGCACGAAGAGCTGCCGTCGGCTATGAAGTTCCTGCTGAAGGTCAACAACACGATGCTCGGGCGTTTGGTGCTCGGTCCGTGGCTCTCCTGCATCGGCTTCTTCATCGACGACGCCAGGCAGGTTGCCGCGGGCGACAATTCCATCTGCAAGGCATGGCTGCTGCATGCGATCGGCCTCGCCGTAGTGTTGCCTGTCGTGCAGTTCGGCTTCGGCATGCCGTTGTGGCTCTACATACTGGTGCCGGTGTGGCTTGGGCAGTCGCTGATTTCGATCCGCACCTACGCCGAGCATCAATGGTCTGAACATCCGGAAGGCCGCACGATCATCGTCGAGCGCTCGCCGCTGTCCTTCCTGTTCCTCAACAACAATCTGCATTTCGTCCATCACAAGAGCCCGACGGTGGCCTGGTACAGGCTGCCGAAGCTGTTTCGCGACCGCCGCGACGAGTGGCTGCGGATGAACAATGGCTACGCCTATCCGAACTATTTCGCGCTGCTCAAGGCCTATGCCTTCAAGGCGAAGGAACCGATCGTCCATCCCGTGCTGCGGCGCATGCCGGAACCAAGACGCGCGTTCAAGCCGCGCGTCAGGGCACGCAGCCTCAATGGGCTTGGCAGCGCACCGGTACCCGCCGAGCCGCCGAAGGAATGATCCTCGCGGCATTGCAGGCGCTGCCGCGCGGGCAACGCTTTCCTGACCTTGTCAATTTCCCTGCATAACGGTCAAATCCCGGCATGAGCGAATTCATTGCGGCTTTGCCGATGTACGACTGGCCGGAAGCGCGGGACGAGGTCGACGCAGAATGGGCGCGGCTGCGCGATGCTTTCAGACAAAAAGGCATCGATGCGCCGGAGACGATTATCCGCCGCAATGGCGATTTGCCCCCGGTGCCTGGCGGTATTCGCGACGATAAGGGAAAACTCATCGCGCCCGATCCGGCGACATTGCCGCTGGACGAACTGGATTTTCACCGGCTCTGGCTGCACCCGGCGCTGCTCTTTGCGCAAACCTGCTGGGGACCGATGGAACTCGGCCTGTCGCAGCGTGTCCACCTCGTCGGCCAGCCGCGCTACGACGCCTTTGAGGGCGGACAGGGCGAACTCTATTCGAGCGCCATCGTCATGAGGGCGGGCGAGGCACCGCCGGCAAGGTCGCCGGCCGACGGCGGCGCCGTCATTCCGCTCGATCAGCTTCGCGGCAAACGTTTCACCTTCAACAGCCTCGATTCCATGTCGGGCATCATCGCGCCGACACGCGACCTGCAAGCACTGGGCGAGAGTTTGGATATCTTTTCCGCGCTGAGCGAAAGCTGGGGGCACCGCGCTTCGATTGTTGCTGTTGCCGAGGGCAGGGCCGACGTCGCGGCGATCGACTGCGAGAGCTGGGCGCTGGCGCAGCGTTTCGAGCCTGCAGCGCAGAAGATGACGGTCGTCGGCTGGACAAGGCGGCGCAAAGGATTGCCGTTCATCACGGCCAGCAGGACGCCGGAAACGATCGTCGCCATGATGCGCGAGGCGATCGAGGCGCTCACATAAAGCGCGTCGCGTCCGGTCGGCCTCATGCGACGCTTTAAATTCTTGTTTTACGCATGTCGTTATCGCAAAACCGCTGCACACTTTTGCGCGACATGCATTAGGTTCGCTCAGCCCCCAAGCAGCCGATTGTCGAGCGGATAGGTCGAAAGCTTCTCGTTGCCGGTGTCGGTGATCAGGATCTGTTCCTCGATCTTGACGCCTTCGTAGGCGCCAAGCCTGCCGATGTAGCTCTCGACGCACAGCACCATGCCTGACACAAGCACGCCGTCCGGCGTGTCGTCGGTCCAGTCGCCGGCATGCGGCAATGTCGGGTATTCGTCGGCCAGGCCGACGCCGTGATAGAGCACCCCGTAGCGCGCCGGGAAGCAGTCTCCCGGCGGCACCGACGAGCCCTCGACGAGATCGCGGAAGGATATGCCCGGCCGCATCAGTTCGGTGTTGTGGGCGATCTGGTCGGCAGCGATCTGAAACAGGTCACGCTGTTCCTGCGACGGCGGCGCGTCACCGCAAAGCCAGGTGCGCGACAGGTCGGCGCAGAAGCCGTAAGGACCGATCAGGTCGGTGTCGAAGGCGACGAGATCGCCGGCCTCGATCGTCCGCGACGAACACTCCTGGAACCACGGATTGGTGCGCGGACCCGACGACAGGAGCCGGGTTTCGATCCATTCGCCGCCGCGCGCGATGTTGCCGCGATGGAGTTCGGCCCACAATTCGTTCTCGGAAATACCAGGTCTCAGCGCCTGCTCCATCTCGCCCATCGCCGCCTCGCAAGCGACGATCGCCCGGCGCATGGCAAGGATCTCGTCGGGCGATTTGATCAGCCGCGCATTTTCCATCACCGCCTCGCCATTGCCGGTCGAAATGCCGAGACGGGCGAGTTCCTCGATGCCCTCGGGATTGATGTGATCGACCGCGATACGGCGATTGCCGCCGCCATGTTCCAGTACCAGCTCGGCGATGCCGGCTGCCCAGCGGCGGACTTTTTGCCCGGTCAACTCGCCGCTGTAGAGATACGCCCACGACACCGCCGGCCGCACCTCGTCGACGACGCCGGAATGGTCGGAAAGGTGCTCACAGGAAAAATAGTCGAACAGTACCACCGGCCCATCGGTGGCGACGAAACAATGCCTGGTCGGATTGTGCGCGACCCAGAGCTGCATGTTGGTCGCATCGGTCGCGTAGCGGATGTTGACCGGATCGTAGAGCAGGGCTCCCGCATAGTCGCGGCGCTTCAGCTCGGCGCGGATGCGCTCGAGCCGGTATCGGCGCATGGCGGGCAAGTCAGGAGCGTCAATACCCGCCGCCTGCCACTCGGCTTCCGCCAGCGCACCATAGCCCAGCAGATGCTGGTTGAGTTCAGCGGCCTTCAGGCGCGATTTTTTGCGCAGCGCATCGATCGAGTCCTCCGGCTCGAACGGCATGATCTTGCGATGATGACGGGGCCGGTCAGTCGGATTCCTGTCCACCCTCGACTCCTTCGCCAGCGCCTTCCTTGGGCGCCATGGCTCCTTCCATTCTCTTCAGTCGGACGAATGCGCCGGGCCGGGCGGACTTGTCGGTGCCACGCAACAGCGGAACCATGATTTGCCGCGGTTGGCCGTCCGGCTCATAGCCGGCCGCTTTGAGCTGGTCCAAAATGACCGGCCGCGGATCGTCGTGATCAAGCCAGACGAGTACGGCCGGCCCCCGCATCAGCGTTTCGAAATTAGGCACTTCCTGGTCAAGTGCGACCAGTTTTTCGTCGACCAGCCGCAGGTTGCCGACCCATGCACCGTCGGATATTGCAGTTTTCACCGGTCCGTCCGCGGTCAGTTGGCGATAGAGGGCCGGGTAATCCAAGCGGATCATGCGGGAGAGGCCACTGGTCCCGTTTATCTGGACGTACCAAGTGGCGGGCGCGAGCAACACGGCGATGATCGCTCCAGCCGCGATCACCAGGAGCTGCGCATTCCTGCCGCGCGGCGCCAGCCGTTCCATAGTGGCGACGATGGCCAGCGGCAACATGAACAGGACCGGCAGCAGCCAGCGGTCCTTGACAACCGTCACGCCGGTGGCCAGCACAAGTATTGCCAGCATAGCCAAGCCGAGCGCCAAGCTACGCCACAACAGAATTTCCCTGGCCGGACGTTTCGGGTGCCGCTCGGAGAAACGGAACTTCGCCACCCCGAAGGCCAGCGCGGAAACGAGCACCGGCAAGACCGCGAAATTGAAGGTCCCCATGACAAACTTGCCGGCGCCGACAAAGGCCGCCGCGATGCGCCCTTGTTGCGGGTCTATTCCGAACTTCTCGCCTCTCGACAATAAATCGGCGGGATGCATGAGGCTCCAATAGGTGGTTGGTGCCAGCACCAATATCGCGACCGCTATGCTGATTGCGAACTTTGGATCAAGGATGGCGCTGCGCAATTCGCGCAGCGACAGCGCTGCCGCAACAAGGGCCACCACGAGGAAGACGTCGTTATACTTGGCAAGAATTGCCGCCGCCGTGGCCAGGCCAAACGCCGCATAGGCAATCATGCTACGCCGCTCGAGAAGATAGGCCATGGTGAGCAGGAGCAGCGAGCAGAAGCCGACGACGGCGACGGAATGCGACAAAGCGCGCTGCGATTCCCAGACGACCTGCGGGATCGTAAACAGGCCGAACATGGCCGCCGCCGCTGTCGCCTTGGTGTAGCCGAACCGCCGCATGGCGGCGAACACGCTGCAGGCGGCGAGGAACAGCACTGAGTATTTGACGAGCTTCAGCGTGAAGATACTGGTGCCGAAAACATGCGCGGCCAGCCAATTGATCCAGGTGTAGAGAGGTGGTTGCGAGCCGCCATATCCAGCCCAGAGATACGGTACATAGATCAGCTGCTCCGCATCGTCGATGCCGACGCCGGTTCCCGCCCAAGAGCTCAACAGGGACAGTATGATGGTCTGCAAGGCAAAATAAGCCGCGACCATGACGATCGCCGCCGGGAAGGGGCCGATCCGTCCCTCGGCCAGCCACTCGGCCCATTTCATGTCGTACTTCAAGGAAGTCTCATCGCCCCTGCCGGCACAGTTGCCGGCTGGGCTAGCATGAAGAGCGTGCTCCGCACAATGCGACCGGCTGGCTGCACCTACGTTCGCATCTTTTCGCCACTCGGATCGAAGGGCGGCTCGACGTTGATGCGCGCCGACCGCCGGTGTCCAAGGATCTCGATCTCGAACAGCCCGGCGCTCTCGTTTTCGGCAAGCACTGCCGGTACGTAGCCTTGCGCCATCGACTTCTCGACATAATGCGCATAGCCGCCGGAGGTGACCCAGCCGACCACGCGCCAGTTGCCGTCGACAATACCGCGCACGGCAGACGCGCCTTCAGCGGCGTTCGAGCCGCGCACTTCCTTGCCGCCCGCGTCGAAGCGCGGCGCGCCATAGCCATGCGGCTTTTCTACCGTGCCGAAATCCTTGTCGCCGACCTTGGCCCAGATCGGCTCGTCGCCCATGACGTCGGCATCCGCAGCATCGACGATAAAGGAAACGCGGCGCAGCTTCGGCCCTGCCGCCTGTTCCTTGGCCGCTGCCTCGCGGCCGATGAAATCGTTCTTCTCCAGCTTGATAAAGCGGTCCATCGAACCTTCGAACGGTCCGTAGATCGGACGTAGCTCGCGGAACCAGGTCGGAAAGTTCTTTTCAAGCCGCATCGAGAGCAGGGCGCGCATGCCGAAATCAACAAGTCCGAACTCTTCGCCGGCCTCCTTGATCGCCTTGTAGACCAGACGCTGATAGGCCGGCGCCATCCAGATCTCATAGCCGAGATCGCCGGTGTAGGTGATGCGGTTGACCATGCAGGGCGCGCCGCCGACCGCCATCTCGCGGAAATCCATGAAGCGGAAGGCCTTGGTCGAGATGTCGACGTCGACCAGTTTCTGCAGCAGGTCGCGCGATTTCGGCCCGGCGATGGAGAGGCCAACCAGCGTCTGGTCGAAGCGGTGGATGCGCACCTCCGACGCCCTTGGACCGTCCTTCGGCAGATGCTTCTCGAACCAGCGCATGTGATATTTTTGCGCGGCCGAAGAACCCCAGATCATGAAGCGTTCTTCGCCCGCCTTGGCGATGGTGAAGTCGCCGATCAGTCTGCCGAACTCGTTCAGCATCGGCGTCAGCACGATGCGGCCGGTCTTCGGCATGCGGTTGGTCATCAGCCGGTTGAGGAAATCCTCGGCCCCAGGTCCGGAGACTTCGTATTTGGCGAAGTTGGCGATCTCGGTGACGCCGACCCTCTCGCGGGTGGCGCACACTTCCTCGCCGATCGCGCCGAAATCATTCGAGCGGTGGAAGGACACGATGTCCTTCGGCTCCGAGCCTTTCGGCGCGAACCAGAGCGGGGTTTCGAGACCCCAGCTGTCGCCCATGACGGCGTTGTTGGCGAGCATGGTGTCGTAAAGCGGGGTCGTCTGCGCCGGTCTTGCCGCCGGCAATTCCTCGTTGGGAAAGCGGATGGAGAAACGGCGCGAATAATTTTCGCGCACCTTTGCGTTGGTATAGCGCAGCGTTGCCCATTCGCCGAAGCGCGCAACGTCCATGCCCCAGACGTCGAAGCCGGGGTCGCCATGGACCATCCAGTTCGACAGCGCCAAGCCGACGCCGCCGCCTTGGCTGAAGCCGGCCATGACGGCGCAGGCGCACCAGAAATTGGTCAGGCCCTGCACAGGGCCAACGAGCGGGTTGCCGTCGAGCGCGAAGGTGAAGGGGCCGTTGATGATCTGCTTGATGCCGGCTTTCTCGATGCCGGGAAAATGCTTGAAGCCGATCTCGAGCGACGGCGCGATGCGGTCGATGTCGGGCTGCAGCAGCTCGTGGCCGAAATCCCATGGCGTGTTGACCGGCGACCACGGCTTGCAGGCTTTTTCATAGGTGCCGAGCAGGATGCCGTTGCGTTCCTGGCGGGTATAGATCTCGCCCTTGAAGTCGAGCACGCCGATCATCTCGCGCCCGGTCGACTTGTTGAATTCCTCGACCTCCGGCATCGGCTCGGTCAGGAGATACATGTGCTCCATCGCCAGCACCGGCAGCTCGACGCCGACCATGCGACCGATCTCGCGCGCCCAAAGGCCGCCGCAGTTGACGACATGCTCGGCTTTGATCGTGCCTTGCTCGGTGACGACGTTCCAGGTGCCGTCGACCTCCTGCGTCAGTTCGACGACGCGGTTGCGCAGCACGATCTCGGCGCCGAGCTTCCGGGCGGCTTTGGCATAGGCGTGGGTGGTGCCGGAAGGGTCGAGGTGGCCCTCGACTGGATCCCACATAGCGCCGACGAAATTCGTCTCGTCCATCAGCGGGAACATCGCCTTGGCTTCGGACGGCGTGATCAGTTCGGTGTCCATGCCGAGATAGCGGCCCTTGGCATGGGCGAGGCGAAGGAAGTCCATGCGCTCTGGCGTGTCGGCCATCATGACGCCGCCGGTCAGGTGCAGCGAGCAGGATTGGCCGGAAATCTCCTCGATCTCCTTGTAAAGCTGCACCGTATAGGCCTGCAGCTTGGCGACGTTGGGATCGCCGTTCAGCGTATGAAAGCCGCCCGCCGCATGCCAGGACGAGCCGGAGGTGAGCTCCGAACGCTCGATCAGCATGATGTCGGTCCAGCCGGCCTTGGCCAGATGATAGAGCACCGAGCAGCCAACGACGCCGCCGCCGATAACAACCGCTTTTGCATGAGATTTCATGAAGATAGTTCCGTTTTTGAAGAGATTGAATCGAGTGAGCGGGGCGCGAAAACAAAGCGGAGATCGAATAGAGCGATGTTTTCGGCCAGCCTGCCATCAAGCGCGGCAAGAATGGTTTCACAGACGGAAGTACGATGTTTCAGGACGTCATGGCTCCAAAGACGCAGGATCGAGTAGCCTTGGGCGCGCATGAAATCATCGCGGCGGCGGTCATATGAACTGCCGGCGTGCTGTTGTCCGTCGACTTCAACAACAAGCCATTTTTCGCGGCAGACAAAGTCTGCAAAAAAGGCGCCGATGGAGAACTGACGCGTAAAGCGATAGCCGCCAAGCTTGCGCGCCTTTAGTTCAGGCCAAAGCAGTGCTTCGGCCTGATTGCCTGCTTGCCGCAGGCTACGCGCTCGCTGGGTTGTGCCTGTTTTGCGGCGGCTGCGCGTTTCATGAACGGCTTCCCCCACTCCGTCGCCGCTTCGCGGCGCCACCTCTCCCCCCTCCGGGGGGAAAGGAAGGGCGCCAACTGGAATCGTTTCGCGCCCTTCCTCTACCCCGTCGATCGGGGGAGAGGTGTCGAGCGAAGCTCGACGGAGTGGGGGTCGACTACTCATCAGATGATCAGAAATCGGTCGGGGCGCCGCCTTCGGCCCGGCGCTTGTCGACGAAAGCATTGAGCTCCTCGCGGATCGCCGGGTCCATATAAGGCTCTTCATAGGAGGCCAGCCGCTCCTTCCAGACGCGATTGGCTTTTTCGAGCGCGGTCGGTGACCCAGCCTCCGCCCAACTCTCGAAATTGCGCCAGTCCGAAATGATCGGCGCATAGAAGGCGGTCTTGTAGCGGTCCTGCGTGTGCTGGGTGCCGAAGAAATGGCCGCCGGGGCCGACCGACTGGATGGCGTCGAAACCGAGCGCCTCGTCGGAAAGATCGAGCGGCGTCAGGAACTCGGCGACCATCTGCAACAGGTCTATGTCGAGGATGGTCTTCTCATAGGAGCAGCGCAGGCCGCCTTCGAGCCAGCCGGCGGCATGCATCATCAGATTACCGCCGCCCTGGATGGCACCCCACAGCGAGAACACGCTTTCATAGGCGGCTTGCGCGTCGACGGTGTTGGCGGCGCAGGTGTTGGAGGTGCGGTAGGGGATGTTGTAGCGGCGGGCGAGCTGGCCGCCGACCAGCTGCGCCTTCATATATTCCGGCGTGCCGAAGGCCGGCGCGCCGGACTTCATGTCGACATTCGAGGTGAAGCCGCCGTAGCCGACAGGCGCGCCCTTGCGCACCATCTGTGCGAAGGCGATGCCGGACAGCGCCTCGGCATTCTGTTGCACCAGCGCGCCGGCAATCGTCACCGGCGCCATGGCGCCCGACAGGGTGAACGGCGTCACGATGACCACCTGGCCCTTGCTCGACATCTGGATGATGCCTTCCATCATCGGCACGTCGAGCTTGAGCGGCGAATTGGTGTTGATGATGGTGAACACCGACGGCTCCGCAAGCAACTGCTCGTGGCTGATGCCACGTGCGATTCTGGTGATCTCGATGCCGTCGACGTTGCGCTCTTTGCCGAGCGAATAGATGTGGAACATCTTGTCGGTCAGCGTGGCGAGGTCACGGATGCATTCGAGGTGGCGCACGGACGGATGGATGTCGATCGGCTCCACCGGATAACCGCCCGTGCAATTCAATATGTTGTGCATCTGCGCAAGCTTGAGAAAGTTGCGATAGTCCTGCTGGTTGCCCGGCCGGCGGCCGCGGTCGACGTCGGAGCAATTGGGTGCCGACGCCATCATCGAGATGATCAGATTATCGCCACCGAAGCGCACATTGTGCGCCGGGTTGCGGGCGTGGATGGTGAATTCCGGCGGGCAGTGCGCAACCAGTTCCAGGATCATGTCGCTGTCGAAGCGCACCCGCTCGCTGCCTTCGCGGACATCGGCGCCATGCGCCTTCATGATGCGCCGCGCTTCGTCATGCAGCACGTCGACGCCGATTTCCCGCAGCACGCGCAGAGAGGCGAGGTGGATGGATTCCAGCTCGTCCTCGGAAACCAGCCGGGTCGGCGTCAGCGGGTTCTTCAACTGGCGAAACGGCGGCTGGTCGAACGCCGCCGATCCGCCGGCACGCTTCCCCGCGCGGCCGCCGCGACGGGCGCGGTCGTTTGCCAGTGCCGGTTCGGCGGGCTGAAGGGCGGCGGTCATGATAGTCCTCGTACGCTGCGGCAATGCGGCGGCATAATGGACTGCCGGCCCTCCGGCCATTGCGGAGGCGGCGACCACTAGGACGAGGGAAGCGACATGCCCTGGGGGCAGCCGGCGGGATCGTCAGCCTCTTGATCGCGTTCCGGCTGGCGCAAGCGGTTTTCGTTGCCGGTGCTTACTGCGACGGAACCGAAACGCTAATCCTGCATCATGGACCGGGCGGAACAGAACAGCGGCGAGACAGTGCAATGGGCGGCCATCACCGGCGTGATCGCAACCGTCTCGGTGTTCGCCATTGCGCAAGGGCTGAGCTATCCGCTGTTGAGCTTCATCCTGCAGCGCCAGGGCGTCTCGCCGGCCATGATAGGCCTGTCGGCGGCAATGACGCCGATCGGCTTCATCGTCTCCTCGCCGCTGGTCCCGGCTCTGTCGCGCCGTTTCGGGGCCGGGCGCACCGCGCTTACTTGCGCGGCACTTTCCGCGCTGGTGCTGGCGCTGATCGGCTGGACGCAAAATGTCTATCTGTGGTTTCCGCTGCGCTTTTTGATCGGTGGGGTCACCAACCCGCTCTACGTGCTGAGCGAAGTCTGGGTGATCGCACTGGCGCCGCCAGCACGCCGCGGCCGCGTCATGGGCATCTATTCGACGATCATTTCGGCGGGCTTTGCGGCGGGGCCGCTGTGCCTGCTTGCGGTCGGCACCGTGGGATGGCCGCCGTTTCTGGTCGGCATCGGCGCATTCCTGTTTTGCGGCGCCTGCCTTGCCTCGGTGCTGGCACGGCTGCCGAGGGTCGACGAGAGCGGGCACCGGGTTTCGGTGCTGGGATTCGTGCCGCAGGCGTGGCTGCTGTTGTCGGCGGTCGTGGTGGCCGCTGGTTTCGAACAGGCAGTGCTCGCCTTGCTGCCGGTCTACGGAACGCATTACGGCATCGCCGAAGCGCGCATGTCGGCGCTGCTGTCGGTGATGATCGCCGGCAACATCGCTATGCAGGTGCCGCTCGGCCTGTTGGCGGAACGACTGACGGCGCGGCTGGTGCGGTTCATCTGTGTGGCGGTGACGGTGCTCGGATGCGTGCTGTTGCCGGTTCTCATCGAGACGCCGCTCATATGGCCATGCGTCTTCATCTGGGGTGCGGTTTCCTACGGCATCTACACGATGTCGATCATCGAGCTCGGCGAGCGGTTCACCGGCTCGGCGCTGGTCGCCGGCAACGCCGCCTTTTCGCTGATGTGGGGCGTCGGCGGCATCGCCGTGCCGCCGCTGGCGGGCGGCGCCATGGATGTTGTTGGCGCAGGCGGCCTGCCGCTCACGCTTGGCGCCATTTGCCTGGCGCTGGCGCTTGTAACGGTCATTCGAAGGCGGATGGTGTGAATGCCTGAAGTCGCCGTTCTGACGCAATGACTTGAATATTAGCGGCCCCGTGTCGATCTTGGCGATGCCGACGCCCGACTCAACCGGAGACCTCATGACCAAATTGAACAGCCAGGCCCAACCGGATCCGGCGGCCGAAGATCCCTTCCTCTGGCTGGAGGGCAGGACTGACCAGCGAGCGCTCGACTGGGTTCATCGCCAGAATGAAATCACTGTCGCCGAATTGCAGGGTGACCCGTCCTACCAGGCAACGTTCCAGACCGCGCTCGACCTGATGACGGCCGAGGATAACATCGCCGTCGGGGCCGCTATCAACGGCCATGTCTATAATTTCTGGCAGGACCGCACGAACGTACTCGGCCTCTGGCGGCGCACCACCGTCGCGTCCTACAAGACCGACAAGCCGGATTGGCAGACGATCATTGACTTCGACAGTCTGGCGGCGGAAGAGGGGGTGAAATGGGTGTTCAGCGGCGCCAGCCGGCTTTACCCCGATTTCAGCCGCTGCCTGCTCAGCCTGTCGCCGGATGGCGGCGATGCCAGCGAGATGCGCGAATTCGATATCGAAAGCAGGTCCTTCGTCGAGGGTGGCTTTCGTGCTCCCGCCTCGAAATCGAACTTCAGCTGGCTGGACGAGGACACGGTCATCGTTTCCGCCGCCTTCGAGGAGGACGACAAGACCCAGTCCGGCTATCCGCGCGTGGTCAAGCTCTGGCGGCGCGGCACGCCACTGGAAGCGGCGATGCCGATCTTCGAGGCGCTGAAGCAGGATCTCGCCGCCGGCGGATCCGTCGAATTCGACGGTGACAGGCGCCACGTCTTCCTGGCCCGGACGCTCGACTTCTTCGCCTCGCACAGTTTCCTGCGGCTGCCTTCTGGCGAGAACCGGCGCATCCCGTTGCCGGACGACGTCACCGATACGGCGCTGTTCAAGGGCCAGCTTGTCTTCGGCGTGCGTACCCCGTGGACGGCGCCGGACGGCACGCTGTGCAAGCCCGACGGGCTCTATTCACTCGATTTCGAGCGCTGGATCGAAACCGGTCTGTTCGGATCCATCGATATCGTGCTCGAGCCGGCGCACCGTGTCTCGATCGCCGGCATCGCCCGCACGCAGGCCCGGCTGTTCATCAATTTGATGGACAATGTGCGCGGCAAGGTCATCGCCGGCGAGCGCAGCGACAGCGGCTGGGAGTTCAAGCCCGTTGCATTGCCCGAAAACGGCAATGTCGGCATCAGCCATGCCGAGCATTTCGGCTCCAGCGTCTCCTTCTCCTTCACCGATTTCCTGACGCCGAGCTCGATCATCTGGTCGGACGATAATGCCGCGGCGCTGGCAACGGTGAAGTCGCAGCCGGCGCGCTTCGATGCGTCGTCCCTGGTCTCCGAACAGTTCGAGGCGCGCTCGAAGGACGGCACGATGATCCCGTACTTCGTCGTCAGGCGGCGCGACCAGGACGGGCCGGTGCCGACATTGCTTTACGGCTATGGCGGCTTCGAAGTGCCGCTGCTGCCCGGCTATGCCGGCGTGCGCGGCAGGCTGTGGCTGGAGAAGGGCAATGCCTATGTGCAGGCCAACATCCGCGGCGGCGGCGAGTTCGGCCCGAACTGGCACCAGGCGGCGCTCAAGGCCAATCGCCAGAATGCATTCGACGATTTCGCAGCGGTGGCGCAAGATCTGGTCAAACGCGGCATCGCCACACCGGCCACGCTGGGCATCCAGGGCGGTTCGAACGGGGGCTTGCTGACTGGCGTCTCGCTGACGCAACGCCCGGAATTGTTCGGCGCGGTGATCATCGACGTGCCGCTGCTCGACATGCTGCGTTACACCGAGCTGCCGCCCGGCGCGTCATGGATGGCCGAGTATGGCGATCCGGCGAAGCCGGAAGAGGCAGCTTGGCTCGCCTCCTATTCGCCCTACCAGCATGTAGACACGGATGCAGCCTATCCGCCGGTACTGCTGACGACCTCGACTGCCGACGACCGCGTCCATCCCGGCCATGCCCGCAAGATGGCGGCGCGGCTGCAGGCGGCGGGCCATGGCAAGACGCTGTTCTTCGAAGAGACCGAGGGCGGGCATGGCGGGCGCGGCGATCGGCGGCCGCAGGCCGCACAGGCGGCGATGAAGTACGTCTTCCTGCAGCGGGCCCTGACTGGCACCAATTGACCGACATCGCTTGACCGGTACGGCTTGAACTGAGGGCTGGAGGCAGCCTAAGGTACATGCATGGCTCGGCTGGCGAAATCGGGGTGCGCATTTGGGGTGGCGGTGACGCCGTCGCCGCGCACGCTTCGCGCCGAGCTGTTGCGGCTGTGCGCCCGTATCGGCTATTCGCCGCCCGCTGTCCTCTAACGAATCCGCCCCGGCGCGAAAGCTGCCGGATTGGTTCAAGAGGAAAGACCAGACATGACCTACCAGAATTATTCGCTGAAGCAGCTTCAGCAGATCGATGCCGCGCATCACCTTCATCCGTTCACCGACCACAAGGAGATGCGCGAGACCGGCTCGCGCATCATCACTCACGCCAACGGTCCGTTCATCTACGATGCCGAAGGGACGGAAATCCTCGACGGCATGGCCGGGCTATGGTGCGTCAATGTCGGCTACGGCCGCGACGAGCTTGCCGACGCCGCCTACGCCCAGATGAAGGAATTGCCCTACTACAACTCCTTCTTCAAATGCTCGACGCCGACGCCGGTTCTGCTGTCGAAAAAGCTGGCGGAGATCGCGCCAAGGCACATCAACCAGGTGTTCTACGGCTCATCCGGTTCGGAGGCCAACGACACGGCGCTGCGCCTCGTCCGCCACTATTGGGTGCTGGAAGGCAGCCCCGAGAAGAACCGCATCATCTCGCGCAAGATGGGCTACCACGGCTCGACCATAGCCGGTGCCTCGCTCGGCGGCATGGATTTGATGCACAACCAGCTCGGCGGCGCCGTGCCCAACATCGTCCACGTGATGATGCCCTATGCGTACGAGCTCGCACTGCCCGGCGAAAGCGACCATGATTTCGGCCTGCGCGCGGCAAAAGCGGTCGAGGACGCGATCCTCGAAGCTGGCGCCGATAAGGTCGCCGCCTTCATCGGCGAGCCGGTGATGGGGGCAGGCGGGGTGAAGATCCCGCCGATGAGCTACTGGCCGGAGGTGCAGCGCATTTGCCGCAAATACGATGTCCTGCTGATGCTGGACGAGGTTATCACCGGCTATGGCCGCACCGGCGAGTGGTTCGCCGCACAAGCCTTCGATGTCGAGCCCGACACCATCACCACGGCCAAGGCGCTGACCTCCGGCTATCAGCCGCTGTCGGCGCTGCTTGTCGGCGACCGCATCGCGGCGACGCTGGTCGAAAAGGGCGGCGAATTCTATCACGGCTACACCTATGCCGGGCATCCGGTGGCCTGCGCGGTGGCACTGAAGAACCTCGAGATCATCGAGCGCGAGGGCCTGGTCGAGCGCGTCAGGAACGACACCGGGCCTTACTTCGCCAGGGCGCTGCAGGAACGTTTCGGTGGGCATGATCTGGTTGGCGAGGTGCGCTCGTTCGGGCTGATGGGGGCGATCGAGATCGTCAAGGACAAGGTGACCAAGGAGCGCTTCCTGCCGGCCGGCAGCGCGGCGGTGATGGTTCGCGACCACGCCCTTGCCCAAGGCATGATGCTGCGCGCCACCGGCGACACGATGATCCTGTCGCCGCCGCTGATCTGGACGCGCGAGACGATCGACATGGCCTGCGACCGCATCGCCAGGGCGCTCGACCTGGCCGAAGCAGATTTGCGCAAGCGGTAAGATGGAACGATCGCCGGGCGTCCGGTAATCGGGCGCCCGGAGTTTGAATGCCGCTTTATGGCGAAGAGTTCGCCAGGCGAGGCTGTTGGCAGTATCGACGACCACGCGTGATCACTGGCCCGCCTTGACACCGATGACGTGCCCCTTCGCGTCAGTGACCAACATCCCTTTCGATTGGTCCAAGATCACAACAATGTTGCCGAAAGGATCGCGGACACGGGCGCACCGCCCGACCGCGATCTCGAATGGCGGTTGCACAGCCTCACCGCCGGCGGCCAAGAATTCCTCAAACGCGTCGTCCACGTTATCGACCAGGATGTCGGTCTCGGGACCGATATGAAGATGGACAACCAGCTCCGCATCGGTTTCAGGCAGCGCAAAGCCGGCGGCTTCATCGTCCCGCCAAACGAGCGCATGACCGAGACGATCCCCATAGAACGATACGGCTGCATCGAGGTCGCTCACCCGCAATAGATGATTATCGAGCTTGCGGAATAATGGTCTTTTTCGAGGCTCGTGCGCCATTGCGGGACCTCAATATGTGAAGAGATTCGTGCGGCCGTATAGCCTCTAATGAAATAGTCTTCGCGACTATGTCTGCAACTGGGTTGCCTTCAAGCTTTCGAGCCCGCTCGGTGGAAATGGTAGCGAGCCGAAATTCATGTGGGGGTCGTGAGCGGAAATTCAAACTGAGACAGCACCGAAGGGCCGCATCAGCGACGCGGCAATCGGAATATAGCTCCGACGACATGGCGAAAACGCAAAAACCGCGCTCCATCGGAACGCGGCTTTGCCAGATACGCATGGTGCTTCGCCAACAATACACTTGCGAAACTTACGGCGAAACTTACGGGCTCCGGTACGCGAGACCTGATCCGGAGCGCCGGGCGGATGTCCGCCTCGCAATCCGTTTTAAACGCACATCGTTACTGCAGGGTTAGCAAGAGCTTAAGCAAACCTAAATTTGCCGACTTTCCGCTTTGGGCAGATCGAAAACTATGAAATTTGACCTTACGCAGGGTCACCGCGCAGGAAATTGATGATGCCGGAAAAATCCGCGCCGGCATTGCCTTGTGCGTTGAACAGCGCATAAAGCTGGGCTGCCTCGGCGCCGAGCGGCGTTGCCGCACCGACGCTCTGTGCGGCCTCCTGCGACAGTTTCAGGTCCTTCAGCATCAGTGCCGCTGCAAACCCGGGCTTATAGCCATTGTTGGCGGGCGATGTCGGCACAGGGCCGGGCACCGGGCAGTAAGTGGTCAGCGACCAGCACTGGCCGGACGAGGTCGAGGCGACGTCGAACAGCGCCTGGTGCGACAGGCCGAGCTTTTCCGCCAGCACGAAGGCCTCGGCAACGCCGATCATCGAAATGCCCAAAATCATGTTGTTGCAGATCTTCGCCGCCTGCCCGGCGCCGTCGTCGCCGCAATGAACGATGCGGCCGGCCATTGGCTTGAGGATCGGTTCGGCCTTGGCGAAGGCGTCCTTCGAACCGCCGGCCATGAAGGTCAGCGTGCCGGCCGCCGCACCGCCCGTCCCGCCGGAGACCGGCGCGTCGATCGTCAGCAATCCGTGCTTGGCCGCGGTGGCATGGGCCTTTCGCGCCGACTCGACGTCGATGGTCGAGGAATCGATGAACAACGCGCCTTTTTTCGCCTTGGCCGCGATGTCTGCGTAAACCGACAGCACATGCTTGCCGGCCGGCAGCATGGTGATGACCGCATCGGCATCCTTTACCGCCGCAACGGCATTGGCCATGATGACGACGCCGTGCTCCCTGGCGATGACGAGGTTTTCCGGCACCAGGTCGAAGCCGTGCACGGCATACCCGGCCTTGACCAGGTTGGCGGCCATCGGATTTCCCATATTGCCGAGGCCGATGAAGGCGATGGTGGTCATAATGGCACTCCGCGGTTTGGGTAAGGCAGGCAGTAGGCAGTAGGCAGTAGGCAGTAGGCGACCTATTCGGGCGCAAGTTTGCTAATAAGTTGGCGAAGCATTTTTCCGATGCCCTCGGTCGCTAACAGTACGTGATAAGCTTGGTCATGCGTGGCAAGGCCAATGCGTTCAGCGATCTGAAGGTGTGTCTCGAACTCCTTCAACGATCCTTGGGCTATCCTGAGAAATTGCTGATAGGAGCCTCTGTTGTCTCGACCATAACCTTCCGCGATGTTTGCAGGAATAGAGGTTGCTGAGCGGCGAATTTGGCTGGTCAACCCATACAATTCTTCTTTTGGCCATGCCTTGGTCAAGGAGTAGGTGGTGACGGCCAGATCCATCGCCTGCTGCCATACGATAAGATCCTTGTACGAATTGATCTTGCCGGTCATCTTCCTGCCTACTGCCTACTGCCTACTGCCTACTGCCTACTGCCTTACCGTCCGATCAGCGCGCGAGCGATGATGACGCGCATGATCTCGTTGGTGCCTTCGAGGATCTGGTGGACGCGCAGGTCCCGTACCAGCTTCTCGATGCCGTAATCGTGCAGATAGCCATAGCCGCCATGCAGCTGCAGGGCGTCATTGGCGACGTTGAAGCCGGTGTCGGTGACGAAGCGCTTGGCCATCGCCGACCATTTTCCGGCATCCGGCGCCTTGCGGTCGAGCTTCGAGGCGGCGGTGTAGAGGAAGATGCGTGCTGCCTGCAATTCGGTCTCCATGTCGGCGAGCTTGAACTGCAGCGCCTGGAACTGGTTGATCTTCGAGCCGAAGGCCTTGCGCTCGGCGGTGTAGGCGAGAGCCTTGTCGAGTGCCGATTGCGCGCCGCCGAGCGAACAGGCGGCGATGTTCAAGCGGCCGCCGTCGAGCCCGGCCATGGCGATGCCGAAGCCGGCGCCTTCTGCCGACAAAAGGTTTTCCGCCGGCACCTTGCAGTCCTCGAAGACGACCTGGCGGGTCGACTGCATGTGCCAGCCCATCTTGTGTTCGTTGGCGCCGAAGGAAAGGCCGGGCGCATCGTTCGACACGACGAAGGTGGAAATGCCTTTCGGCCCGTCGGCGCCGGTGCGCGCCATGACGACATAGAGGTCGCTGTCGCCGGCACCGGAGATGAACTGCTTGGCGCCGTTCAGCACATAGTCACTGCCGCTTTTGACCGCGCGCGTCTTCAGCGCCGCCGCATCCGAGCCCGAGCCCGGCTCGGTCAGGCAGTAGCTTGCCAGCCATTCCATCGAGGTCAGCTTCGGCAGGAAGCGCCGGCGCTGCTCGTCGCTGCCGAAGCGGTCGATCATCGATGCTGCCATGTTGTGGATCGAGATGAAGGCGGAAAACGCCGGATCGGCACGCGAAAGCGCCTCGAAGATCAGCACGGCGTCGAGCCGGCCGAGCCCCGAGCCGCCGACATCGTCGCGGACATAGATGCCGCCAAGGCCGAGCGGGCCGGTCTCGCGGATCACGTCGGCGGGGAAATATTTGTTGCGATCCCAGTCGAGTGCGTTCGGCGCCACACGATCGGCGGCGAAGGCCTCGGCCATCTCTTGGATGGCGCGCTGGTCCTCGTTGAGTTCGAACTGGCTGGTGCCCGCATCGACAGCGGCGTCCATGGCGTGCTCCCTGATGTTTCCGGCCTGCTGGCCTGTCGTTTTTGGCTTTGCGCGCCGTCCAATCTAGACCAATGATGCCGCCGCGCAACCCGACCGTCTGCGCAGCCGCTGTGTGCGAATGCGCTTTGGAGCAAAGTGTGACGACAAATTTCGACGAACTGCTTGGACGCTTCCATGCCTATCTCCAGACGTTCGATGATGCGCTGGTGCGCGACGCCGTGGCCCGAATCGGCTGGGACATGCCAAGCCGGCCGCTCGAACCGCATGCACTGCCTTGTCTCGTCCTGCTCGACCGTATCGTCGAACTCGCTCCCGCTGCGGCCAAGCCGCTGGCGCGGCTGGTTGCGCAGCGTCGCGGCGATCTGCGCTGGGGCCAGACCTATGGCGAAGCGGATTTCGGCAAGATTTTCATCGACAATTACGGCTGGCTGGAGGTATTCGGCACGCGCGGTCATTTCGTCAATGAAGAGGTCGCGGCCGGCCTGCTGATCCTTGGGCCCGACATTGTCTACCCCGATCACCATCATGTCGCGGAGGAGATCTATATCCCGCTGACCGGCGGCGCCGAATGGCGCATGGGCGATGGCGGTTTTCGCCTTCGAGCGGCGGGCGAGTTGATACACCATGCCTCTGACGTCAGCCATGCCATGCGCACCGGCAAGGAGCCGCTGCTGGCGCTCTATCTCTGGCGCGGCGGCCCGCTGGCAGCCAAGTCGACGATCACCGGAACCGTTGCGCAGGGCAGGGGCTGATATGGCCAAGGCAATCATGCTGCAGGGCACGGGTTCGGATGTCGGCAAGACGGTGCTCGTCGCCGGTCTTTGCCGCGCGGCGAAGAACCGCGGCTTGAAAGTGCGGCCGTTCAAGCCGCAGAACATGTCGAACAATGCCGCCGTCGCCGATATTCCCGGCGATTCAAGCGGCGGTGAGATCGGCCGCGCGCAATGGCTGCAGGCGATCGCCTGCGGCGTGCCGCCGACCATCCACATGAATCCGGTGCTGCTCAAGCCGCAGACCGATGTCGGCGCTCAAGTTGTCGTGCAGGGCAAGGTGTTCGGCGAGGCGCGGGCGCGCGACTACCAGGCGCTGAAGGGCCGGTTGATGGATGCGGTGCTGGACTCCTGGGCGAAGGTCGGCGAGGGCGCCGATCTGGTCATTGTCGAGGGCGCCGGCTCGCCGGCCGAGATCAATCTCAGGAGCCGAGACATTGCCAATATGGGCTTTGCGACGCGCGCCGGCGTGCCGGTGATCCTGGTCGGCGATATCGATCGCGGCGGTGTCATCGCCTCGGTCGCTGGCACCCATCTGATCCTGCCGGAGGAGGACCGGCGTATGATCGTCGGCTACCTCATCAACAAGTTCCGTGGCGATGTCTCGCTGTTCGATGACGGCATCGAGGCGATCGAAAAATTCACTGGCTGGCGCTGTTTTGGCATCGTGCCGTGGCTGAAGGCGGCGGCGCGGCTGCCGTCGGAGGATTCCGTCGTGCTCGAACGGCTGGCGTCCGGCCAGAGGCGCGCGCTGAAGATCGCCGTGCCGGTGCTCTCGCGCATCGCCAATTTCGACGACCTCGACCCGCTCAAGGCCGAACCGCAGGTCGAGATGGTGTTCGTGCCGCCTGGCCAACGCCTGCCGCAGGATGCAGGGCTGGTGGTCATTCCCGGCTCAAAGTCGACGATCGGCGATCTCGTGAAATTCCGCGAGAATGGCTGGGACCGCGACCTTGCCGCGCACAGGAAACGCGGTGGCCATATCGTCGGTATTTGCGGCGGCTTCCAGATGCTCGGCCATAGCGTGCGCGATCCCTACGGCATCGAGGGCAGCGTTACCGAGACGCAAGGCCTCGGCCTGCTCGACGTCGAAACGGTTATGGAGCCGGAAAAGACGGTGCGCAATGTCAGCGCGCGCTCGGTGCCGTTCGATCTGCCGCTCGAGGGCTACGAAATCCATCTCGGCCGCACCACCGGTTCCGACACGCTGCGGCCATCCGCCGTTATCAACGGCGTCGATGACGGCGCCATCTCCGCCGACGGCAAGGTGTCAGGCACCTACATGCACGGGCTGTTTTCCGCCGACGCCTTCCGGGCGAAATTCCTCGAAAGCCTCGGCGTCAAGGGCGGCGGCATCGACTACCGCGCCGAGGTCGAACGGGCACTGGACGAGATCGCAGCCGAACTGGAAACCCACCTCGACTGCGACGCGATTTTCGGGCTGGCGCGTTAGCTGGCGGCTTCGTCAGCCTTCGGCCAGTAGGTGCCGAACGACCAGACATTGCCTTCCGGATCGCGGCAGATGAATTCGCGGCTGCCATAGTCGCGGTCGGTGAGCTCTTCCAGAATCTCGGCGCCGGCGGTTTTTGCCCGAGCGTATGCCGCGTCGGCGTCAGCGACCGCGACATAGATCGACTTGCCGCCGCCCGAGCCGGGCGCGCCGACCATCTTTCCATAGGCATCGTCGCGGGCCGTGCCGAGCATGATGATCGAGGAGCCGAATGCGAGTTCGGCATGGTGCACCACGTCGCCTTCGCCATAGCGGGTGCGGACGCTGAAGCCGAAGGCCTCGCACAACCAGTCGATCATTTTGCCGGCATTTCTGTAGCGCAGCGCCGGGTAAAGCCGCGGTGCTTCGGTGGTGTTCGGCATGGCTGATCTCCTTCGCTGTGTTGGTCGATCAACCCAGTCTGGGCGAAGGCCGGTCGCGCGTCTTGAAGAAATGTTACCTCACGGCGACAGTCGTCGGCGTGACGCCTGCGAGGTCGCGAAACTCGCGCACCAGATGCGCCTGGTCGGCATAGCCGCAGTCGGCGGCGATGTCGGCCCAATCGCTGTTGGCCTTTCTCGACAGGCAAAGCGCGTGGTTGAAGCGGACGATGCGCGAGAGCGTCTTGGGTCCAACGCCGACCGCGCCCGAAAATTTTCCGGCGAGATGCTTGCGGCTCCAGCCAAGCTTTTCGGCCAGCGTCGAGATGCGGGTCCGACCACTCGTCGAGACGATCGTCTCATAGGCCCAGACAATTTCGGCTTGAGTGCCGTCTGTGGTTGCCAACCGGTCGGCGACGAAGGCCTCGGCGATGGCAAAGCGTGAGCTCCAATCCGGCGCATTGCCAAGCCTTTCGCGAAGCGCGACGCCTCCAACGCCGAGCACGTCATCCAGGCCGACCATGCGATCGGTCAGTTCGCTCATCGGCCGGCCGAAGAAGCGACGAGCGCCGAGCGGGGTGAAATTGATCTGCACACAACAGGCGCCGCCGAAGGATTCGATCACCACCGGCCCGGCGTAGAGGCCGGCGGCAAAACTGGCGAAGCGGTCATTGTCGCCGGGGTCCCTGCCGAGCCCGATGGCAAAGGGTTCGGCAAAGCTGATGACCAGCGGCACGGTCAGCGAGGCATATTCGATGACGCGGAAATGGCCTGGCATGGTTTCGCGAAAGCCGCACATGTCGGTGACGGCGCCTTGAAGCCGATGACTGGGCGCGCGCCGCACCATCTCGAACCGATCGAGCCCTGGGCCGTCGTGGCGGCTGCCGTCTTCGCTGGCGGGCATGTGCTTCCCTCGTCCAGGAATTCTAACAGACCATCCTGCAGAATCAAAAGCGCCCCGCGTTTTGGCGGGGGCGGCGAGTTGGCTGAGATTCTGAATTGTCTGGACGTGTTTAAGCGCCGCGCATCAGGCAGCCGGCGGCCAGCACGATGTAGGCGATGACGACAATCCACGCGGCATTCAAAGGGATAAACGCAAGAACGCCAAGCGCGGCGAGAACGCCGATGATGGCGATGACAAGGGATATGATGAAAATAAGCTGGGTAGGCGCACTGAGATTCATGTCCGGTCCCTCCTCAACATGATTCGTACAGCCGCATAGTATCAGTCGCGCGGTCACACACCAATGCGCGCGCAGCGGGGCTTGCCGGATCGGCCAGCAGTTTTCCGGCGAGAATATGGCCGGTTCGACTATGCGCACCCCGTTTGCGCCAAGCCGATTCCGCGTTACCTTCCCGACGAATCGGAAGGGGCTGATGGCGATGGGATTGCTGGATCAGATACGCTCGATCTTCGACGGCGATCCCGGCGTGCGCAAGGTGGCGGACGATCCGGTGCTGTCGGCGGAATTGCTGATGCTGTTCCGCATGATCCTGGCCGACGGGTCGGTCAGCGAGAGCGAAATGACCGCCTTCAGGCGTATCTGCCGGGACGCCTTCGGCATTCCCGAAACCAGCATCGACAGCGTCATCGAGTATCTCAACGAATTCGGCTACGAGACCAACGGCTCGCAAGCCATCGCTCAGTTTCGCGACCTCGACGTCGAGCGGCGCAAGCTGCTCGCCCGTCACATGGCCGAGATCGCCAAGGCCGATTCGCAACTTGCCGGAAGCGAGATGCAGCTGTTGCGCTGCACCCTCGACCTGCTCGACATCAGCCCGGCCGATGTGGTGAAGCCGCAAGACTGAGTCATCGGCTGACTGCTGACGTTCTGAGCGTCATTTTGTCTGTAATAGGTCATCCTCCAGGATAACCTGTCACAGAAATTGCCGTGTCTCATTTATGTGGTGAGGTCCAGCACTGTCACCGTAGTTCCAGTTTTGTACATCTAGCGAAAAAAATCTTTAGGCATCTAATTTCTCTATTTACCTTTGCGTCTCCATCGCAAACTTTTTAAACTGTTCGATAATCTTCGACAAGTTCCTTGCCCCTCCAAATCCCTTGAAAGTACCATCCTTGACTGTTACAAAAAAACCAATCTATTTCCTCGCCATACTGAAAGCTTACGTCTGTAAACTTTCTTCCATAGAGCTGCGTCCCGTGCAAATCTATTGAAACTTCCCATCCAGGGTTGTCGATCGTATCAATTTTTATGCCGTATTGGTGTTCCCAATCGCCGTTGCACTGCCCTTGGTACCACTCCTCTAACCACTCGAGCATTGATAGGTCGACCATTAGCCCCTCCTGTTAGTCGTTTGGAACAGAAGGAGGTTTATCGCCTCCTTTGTTGGGATTTGGCTTTACAGGGTCCCGACGCCCCGTTTCGCCGCCTCCTTAGCCATTCTAATGTCCGCCATTGTTGCCGGTCGAATCCTTGCTTTCTTTGTGGCTAGACTCGACACTCCGCTCGCCTGATTGACCGCGATCGGTGTAGTTTTCACGTGAGGGGGTAGGTATGCTTTGTGGATCAAGCCGTGCCACGAAGCTGCTCACCCCTGTTCTTGCAGCCGTTTCGCAATTGCCCGATGCAAATCGGGAGCGGCGGCGACCAACGCCTTGGCAGCTTCGGATTGCGGGTGGTCGAGCACTTCGCTCGTCCTGCCGCGCTCGACGATCTTGCCGTCATGCATGACCATCACTTCGTCGGTGATGGCGCGGGCGACGGTCAAATCATGGGTGATGAACAGATAGGCGATGCCGAGCTTCTGGTTGAGCTCGGCAAACAGATCGAGGATCTGGGCGCGGATCGAGACATCGAGCGCCGAGACCGGCTCGTCGGCGACGACCAGCTTCGGTCGCGTGATGATGGCGCGGGCGATCGACAGGCGCTGGCGCTGGCCGCCCGAAAACTCGTGCGGATATTTGTCCATGTCTTTAGGCGACAGGCCGACCTCGTGCAGCGCATGCGCCACCATTTCGCGCCGCGCGGCGGGCGCCGGCTTCTTCTCCAGCACATGCAGCGGCTCGGCCACCAATCTCTCGACCTTCTGGCGTGGGTCGAACGAACCATACGGGTCCTGGAACACGACCTGCATGTCGCGCCGCGCCGGCTTCAGCTCCGCCTCGCTCTTGCCGGTGAGGGTGTCGCCACGGAAGCGGATCGTACCGGCCGTCGGCTTGTCCAGCGCCAGGACCATGCGGGCGAGCGTCGACTTGCCGCAGCCGGAGCGCCCCACGAGCGCCACCGACTGGCCGGGCGCCATCGAGAAGGAGACATCGTCGACGGCGCGGATGGGAGCTGCCGGTTTCAACAGCGATATGCGCCGTCCGCGATAGTCCCGCGTTACGTTCGCTACCTGAAGCAGCGGTTTGGCTGATCCGCTGTCATGCGTGCGGGCTCGCACCGGCAAATGCATCGAGGCCTGCGCCAGTTGGCGCGTGTAGGGGTGAAGCTGTTCGGATAGCGTGCGGGCCGTGTCGCCGGCCTCCATCACCTCGCCATGGCGCAGGATGGTGATGCGGTCCGCCATCTCCGTCACCACGGCGAGGTCGTGCGAGATGAGCAGAAGACCCATGCGGTTTTCCGCTACGAGGTCGCGCAGAAGGTCGAGGATCTGCGCCTGCAGCACCACGTCGAGCGCGGTGGTCGGCTCGTCGGCAATCAGCAGCTTGGGTTTCAGCGCACAGGCAATCGCAATGACGACGCGTTGGCGCTGGCCGCCGGAGAGTTCGTGCGGATAACGCGACAGCGGGAATTGTGCTGCCGGCAGGCCGACCCGGTCGACCATTTTTCGCGCCCGTTCCTCGGCGTCGGCGCGGCTTGCCCTGGTGTGCCAGCGAATACCCTCGGCGACCTGCTCGCCGATGGTCTTGACCGGATTGAGCGCCGTCATCGGCTCCTGGAACACCATGCCGATATCGTCGCCGCGCAGCGCGCACATCTGGTCCTCGCTGGCGGCAAGGATGTCGATGCCGTCGAAGGTGATGCGTCCGCTGGTGTGCGCCGCCCAGGGCAGAAGCTGCATGACGGTGAGCGCCGTCATCGACTTGCCGGAGCCGGATTCGCCAACGAGCCCCATCACTTCGCCCGGCGCGACGGAAAGTTCGATGTCTCTGAGGATACGGGTGCTGCCGATGGTCAGCGACAGCTTGTCGATTTCGAGCAGGCTCATCGCTGCCGCCGCGATTTCGGATCGAGAATGTCGGCAATGCCGTCGCCAAGCAGGTTCAGGCCAAGCACGGTGACGACGATCGCCATGCCCGGAAAGATCGCCATCCAGGGCGCCACCACCATGCGGGTCTGGGCGTCGAACAGCATGCGGCCCCAGCTCGGCATCGGCGGCTGGGTGCCCAGCCCGACATAGGAAAGCCCGGCTTCGGCCAATATGCCCAGCGCGAACTGGATGGTGCCTTGCACCAGCAGCAGCGTGGCGATGTTGGGCAGCACATGTTCGATGCTGATCAGCGTCCTGCTTTTGCCGGCGGCGCGGGCGGCGAGGATGAATTCGCGCGGCCAGATCGCCAGGGCGCCGGCCCGGGCGACGCGCGCGAACACCGGGACGTTGAAGATGCCGATGGCGATGATGGCGTTGAACGCGCCCGGCCCGAAGATGGCGGTGATCATGATTGCCGAAAGCAGCGCCGGAAAGGCGAAGACCAGGTCGTTCAGCCGCATCAGCACGTCGTCGGCGATGCCGCCGCGCGCCGCGGCAAAGGCGCCGAGCGGCACGCCGATGCCCATGCCGATGCCGACCGCCACCAGCGCCACGGCGATCGAGTTGCGGGCGCCGACCATGATCATCGACAGGATGTCGCGACCGAAATGGTCGGTGCCGAACCAGTGCGCCAGCGATGGCGCCTGGGTCTTGTCGGAAATGACCAGCCTGGTGACATCGTAAGGCGTCCAGAAGAAGGAGAGGATCGCGACCGCAGCCACCAGCGCGGTGATGACGAAGCCGGCGAGGAACGAACGGTTTTTGAACACCTTGGCCAGGATGCCGGCAAGGTTCTCGTCGGGGATGTCGATGTGCAGCGTCATTGCCGGCCTCTCAGGCGCGGATCGACCACCGCATAGGAGAGATCGACAACGAAATTGACGACGATGACGGCGGCGACCAGCAGCATGACGACGCTCTCGACCACGATCAAGTCACGCTGGTTGATCGCCTGGAACACCAGCCGGCCGAGGCCGGGCAAGTAGAAGACGTTCTCGATGATGACGGTGCCGGCGAGCAGGAAGGCGAATTGCAGGCCTAGAATGGTGACCACCGGGAGCATGGCGTTGCGCAGTGCGTGCCGCCACAAGACAATACGATAGGGCAGGCCCTTGGCGCGGGCGGTGCGGATGTAGTCCTCGCTCAGCACTTCGATCAGCGCTGAACGGGTGACCCGGGCGAGGATCGCCGCCTGCGGCAGAGCGAGTGCGATTGCCGGCAGGAGCAGCGATTTCAGCGCCGGCCAGACGCCGGCGCTCCAGCCGGGAAAGCCGCCGCCAGGCACCAGCCGCAGCCAGACGGCGAACAGATAGATCAGCATCAGCGCAAACCAGAAATTGGGCACGGCGACGCCAAGCTGGGCGGCGCCCATAGCGATCGTGTCGCCGGCCCGGCCGCTACGGCTGGCGGAAAACAGCCCGACCGGGATGGCAATGACGGTGGACAGCGCCAGCGCCATCAGCGCCAGCGGCAGCGACACGACGAGGCGCTCGCGGACCAGATCGATGACCGGCACCGAATAGGTATAGGAACGGCCGAAATCGAGGCTCAGCAGCCCGCCGGCCCAATGCAGATAGCGCAGCACGACGGGAGCGTTGAGGCCCATCTGGTTGCGCAGCAATTCGATCTGGTCGGCGCTGGCGTTCAGGCCAAGCATCAGCCGTGCCGGGTCGCCGGGAATGATCTCCAGCACGGCAAAGACCACCATCGAGGCCAGAACCAGCGTGACGACGGCGATGGCGAGGCGCTTGAGGAGATAGGCGGTCATGAGGGGACCAGTGCGGACGCAAAGATCGGGCTAGGGTGTCGTTCCCGCCCACCCCCCTCTGTCCTGCCGGACATCTCCCCCTCAAGGGGGAAGATTGGCAGTTTCCACGCTGACACTGTCCTTGCAACGCTAGTGGTTAGCGAAAGCTGCGATGAGGGCTCAATCTCCCCCCTTGAGGGGGAGATGTCCGGCAGGACAGAGGGGGGTGTGACGGAGTGCAACTTTCGCCCTTCTGTCAGCGGCTCAATCCGTCCACTTCACCTTGGTCAGGTCGTTGGCCTGGATCGGGGCGTTTTCCCATAGGCCTTGCAGTTTGGCGTCCCAGACGCCGACCTTCGGCAATTCGTAGAGGAAGCCGACCACGGCGTCATCGGCCAGAACCTTCTGCGCCTCGCCGAGCAGCGTCATGCGCTTGGCCTCGTCGGAGGTAAGGTTCAGCTCGTCGATGATCTTGTCGAAGGCCGGATTGTCGTAGTTGAAGTAATAGTCCTTGCGCGAATAGATATCGATGTCGTTGGGCTCGGTGTGGGAAACGATGGTCAGGTCGTAATCCTTCTTGGTGAAGACCTGATCAAGCCACTGCGCCCATTCGACAGGGATGATCTCGAGGTCGATGCCGATTTCGCGAAGCTCGGAGGCGATGATCTCGCCACCAAGCCGCGCATAGGAGGGCGGCGGCAGCTTCAGCGTCGCCTTGAAGCCATTCTCCAGGCCGGCTTCCTTCAGCAACTCCTTGGCCTTGTCCACATTGTGCGGATAGAGGCCGGTGAGGTCGACATAGGCCTTGCTGGCGGGCGACATGTGCGAGCCGATCGGCACGCCGAGGCCGGCCGAGGCGCCGTCGATGATCGCCTTGCGATCGAGCGCAAAGGAAATCGCCTGCCTGACCTGCAGCTTGTCGAAGGGCGGCTTCTTGTTGTTGATCGACAGGATGGTTTCGCCCTCGGTCGAGCCGATCACCACCTTGAAGCGCGGGTCGTCCTTGACCTGGGCGACACTGTCAGGATCGAAGAACGGAAAGGCCTGGATGTCGCCGGAAAGCAGCGCCGGAACGGCGGCGGCGGCGTCCGGAACGATGCGGAACTCGGCCTTGTCGAGGAACACCGGGGCGCCCCAGTAATTGTCCGACTTGACCAGCGTGATCGATGAGCCCTTGGCCCAGTTCTGGAACTTGAACGGGCCGGTGCCGATCGGTTTTTCCTTGTTGGTGTCGGCTGTCTCAGGCGCGACGATCACCGCGTCGCCCCAGCCCATATTGTAAAGGAACGAGCCTTGCGGGTTCTTCAGCGTGACCGTCACCGTCGCGGGATCGACGACCTCGACCTTGCCGATGGCGGCGAACAGGCCCTTTTGCGCGTTGACGGAATTGTCGGCGCGGGCACGATCGAGCGAGAATTTCACGTCGTCGGCGTTGAAGTCGCTGCCGTCATGGAATTTCACGCCTGTATGCAGCTTGAAAGTGTAGACCTTGCCGTCGTCGGAAATGCTCCAGCCTTCGGCGAGATCGGGCAGCACTTCGCCGTTCGGTCCGATGCGGGTCAGGCCCTCGAAGACATTGGCGTAGAGCACCTCGTCGATCGCAGCCGCGGCACCCGCGGTCGGATCGAGATGCGGGGGTTCGAGCGGAATGCCGATGACCAGGTCAGTTCGCGCGGCCATCGCCGAGGTTCCGGCGGCCAACGCCAGCGCCGCTGCGGCCAGAATGGTTTTCCACAATTTCATCGTGCAACTCCCCATATGCTAAAACACGTGCTGAAACCCGGCGGATAGAAGCGTGAATTCGCCGCCGAGTAAATTGCGTTTCGTACCGTCCGCCGCCGCCGGGAGGAATGTTTTTCCGCCCATGGCCGGATCATTGCGGGCCGGCCCCCCTCAGCAGAACGCCGAGGCCGATGGCCATCACCTTTGCCGAGTCCAACATATCGGCAATGCCGACCCATTCGTCGGGTCGGTGGGCAAGGTCGAGAATGCCCGGCCCATAAGCGATGCAGTCATAGATGTGGCCGATGCGGGCGACGTGTTTCTGGTCGTAGGTGCCGGGCGAGATCACGTAATCCGGCTCGCGGTCGAATATCTCCATGATGCCTTGCGCGACCGCCTTCACCACCGGTGCGTCGCGCTCGGTCATCAGCGGCAGCACTTCCATCAGATCGCGGATTTCGTAATCGAATTTCTTGCGCTCGCGCTTCAGCCGCTCGAGGATATCGATCACTTCGCTTTTGACCGTGCCGAGATCCTCTTCGAGCAGGAAACGGCGGTCGATGGTCAGCCGGCAGGAATCAGGCACGTTGGGCGAGGGCAGGCCGGGCCGGAAATCCTCCGTCTGGCCGCCATGGATCGAGTTGATGTTCATGGTCGAGCGTTTTGCGCCTTCGGGCACGACCGGCATGCGCGTCATTTTGCGGTCGAGCACCGGAAACAATTCGTCCTCGAAGGCCCGCAGCACGGCGCCCATATGGCGTACCGCATTGTCGCCGAGGAACGGCATCGAGCCGTGCGCGATCTCGCCTTTGGTCTCGATCTCCGCCCACCAGACGCCGCGATGGCCGAGGCAGATGCGGTCCTTGTTGAGCGGCTCGGGAATGATGACGTGGTCGACCTTCGGCCTGGAGAAATAGCCGAGCTTGGCCAGATGGGCGACGCCGCCAAAGCCGCCGGACTCCTCGTCGACCGTCCCCGAAATCTCGATGGCGCCGGGAAAATCGGGAAAGACCTCCATGAAGGCTTCAGCGGCGATGATCGAGGCGGCAAGCCCACCTTTCATGTCGCAGGCACCGCGGCCATAGACCTTGCCATCCCTGACGATGCCGGCGAACGGATCGAGGCTCCAGCCGTCGCCGGGCTCGACCACGTCGATATGCGAATTGAAGTGCACGCAAGCACCCGGCGCGCGGCCATCGAAGCGGGCGACGACGTTGACGCGCGGATAACGGTCAGTGTCGCCGGGCGTGCCTTCGGCACGGATGAATTCGATCTCAAAACCGCGCTTCTTCAGCCGCGCGCCGATAAATTCGGCACACGGCTGATAGGCTTCGCCGGGCGGGTTGATGGTCGGAAAGCGGATCAGATCCGCGGCCAGCGCAACCAGATCATCGGCTCGGTCATCGATCGCCTTGAGGAGCCGTTCGTTCGGTTCGTTCATTCGGCGAATTGAGCAGCGGATGAGGCGGTTTTGCAAGCCCGATGGCGAATTGCGAGGCGATTGCGTGTCGTTACGGCAACTATTGCGGGAAATCGTTCAAATTCGCTGCTTTGGATTGGTGAAATCGTCAGGGAGTAGGTGTTAGCTCGCTGGCTTGCCATCAAAATGCTGGAGAACAGCGTGAGGGCAGGCAGGCAAGGGGCATCAAAGGGGTTTGATCGCATGAAAAACACTGTTCTCATGGCAGCAGCATTGGTAGCGATGCTGTTCGGTTCGTCGTTCGAGGGCCGGGCGGCCAGCCTGGTCGCGAACATTGATATTTCCTCACAGACGATGACGGTAAGATACGGGCTTTCGTATTACCGGTGGAGCGTTTCCACCGCCCGCAAAGGCTACATCACGCCGCGCGGCAGCTATCGTCCGCAGCGGACGGCCAGGATGTGGTATTCGCGCAAATACGATATGTCGCCGATGCCCTATTCGGTGTTCTTCCGCGGCGGCTATGCCATCCACGGCACCGGTGCCGTCCGGCAATTGGGGCGCCCGGCATCGCATGGCTGTGTGCGCCTCCACCCCAGCAACGCCGCGGCCTTCTATTCGATGGTGCGCAAAGCCGGCTTCGGCAACACGCGGATCCTGGTGACGAATTAGGCCTGTCACTGGGCCCGAAAATAAAAAACCCGCCGGAGCGGCAGGTTCGTCGGCGCCAAGTAGCACCATACCGAAGTTAGTAGCATAGCTGCCGGTACAAAGCAAGAACAAAATACGTCAGTAGCGGAAAATGTTTGCTATGATTTCCGCTCAGGCGGCTTTGTCGCGCAATTTCAACGGCCGCCGCTTTCTGCGCTTGCTGATCTCCCAGCGCTTGTGGAACCACATCCACTGGCCAGGGTCTTCGCGCACCCAGCGCTCGACCACATCGTTGAGAAGCTGAGTGGTGGCGGGGACGTCGACATTGCCGCCTGCGGTGCGCGGCAAGGTGAGCTTGTCCTCGATCTCGAGCCGGAAACGATTGTTCGGCAGGCGCACGCAGCGCGCCGGATAGACATCGCAGTCATAGTGCCGCGCCAGGGTGCCGAGAACCCGGTTGCTCTCGCAGGGGCGGCCGAAGAACGTCGTTTCGAGCCCGCCCGTGAATTTCTGGTCGACCAGCACGCCGATATTGCCGCCTTTCTCGAGGACGGCCGCAAGCGCGAACGAGGCGCCGGTCGAAGACGGCAGCAGCGATCCCATGCTCGAGCGGCGGGTCGAGAGGATGTAATCGGCTAGGTAAGGATTGTTGGGCGGGCGAAACAGTGCCGTGATGTTCATGCCGAAAGTGGCGGCCGCGACAGGCAGCAGCTCGAAATTGCCGAGATGCCCGGTAAAGACGATATGCGGCTTGTCCTCGCCGGCGATGCGCACGAAATGCTGCTCGCCCTTGACCTCGACGCGGCCCGGCTTTGTCGCAGCGGGATCATAGTCGAATAGGGCATCGAGGAAGATATATTCGGCGGCGAGGCGAGCCATGTTGCCCCACATATCGGAAGCGATCGCCTCGATCTCGGCATCGCTTTTTTCCGGATAGGCCTTGCGCAGATTGTCGACAGCAACTTGATGGCGCTGCACCCAAGGGCCGATGCGGCGGGCGGCGCGGTCGGCGAAATTGAGCGCCCGGTCGGGCGGCAGCAGCCGCAGCGCGGAGATGATGATCATCGCAACCCGCGCGACCAGCCAGTAGTTGAACTGGCGAAGCCGCCTGCCATAGCGGAATCCCAGGTCCCTGCGGATCTTCCTGAAAGCGTTGCCGATCATTCTCAGCCGACGCGCAGGATGATCTTGCCGAACACGTCGCGGCCCTCCATGCGCTTCAGCGCGGCATCGATGCCGTCGAAACCGACCTCGGTGTCGATCACCGGCGCCACCAGACCTGCCGCCATCTTCTGCATGGCGTCGGCCATGTTTTCCATGCGGCAGCCGAACGAGCCGAGCAGCTTCAGCTGCTGCTGGAACAATTGCATCAAATTGATCTGCGTCGACACGCCGGAGGTCGAGCCGCAGGTGACGAGCCGTCCGCCGCGTTTCAGGCACAGCATCGAAGCGGCAAAGGTGTCGGCGCCGACATGCTCGAACACCACGTCAACGCCCCTCTTCTTCGTCAGCTTGCGCACGACGCCTTCGAAGCGGTCGTCGCGGTAATTGATGACGTGGTCGGCGCCGAGCGCCTTGGCCTTGTCGATCTTTTCGTTCGAGCCGACGGTGGTGATGACCGTGCAGCCCATCTTCTTGGCCAGCTGAATGGCGGCTGAGCCGATGCCGGAGCCGCCGGCATGGACCAGTATCGTCTCGCCGGGCTGCAGCCGGGCATTGTCGAACAGCATATGCTCGACCGTGCCGAAGGTAACCGGCGCCACCGCCGCGCCGATCTCGCTCACGCCGGGCGGCGCGGGGACCAGAAGGCGCGCCGGCAGGTTGATCTTTTCCTGCGCAAAGCCGTCGAGATGGAAGCCGTGCACGCCCGAAACATGCTCGCAGAGATTGTCGCGGCCTTCGCGGCAGGCGCGGCAAAGACCGCAGGTGCGGGCACCGTAGATCGACACCAATTGCCCGGGCACAAGGCTGGAAACGCCGGGGCCGACCGCCTCGACCTCGCCGGAAGCCTCGGCGCCGACGACCAGCGGCAGCTTGCGCTTGGCAAAAGCCATGCCGCGCCAGCCCCAGACGTCGATGTGGTTCAGCGCCACGGCCTTGATGCGCAGCGTCACCTCGCCGAGCGAAGGCGGCGGCGGTGGTGGCAGGTCCACCGTTTCAAGCCGGCGATCCTCGATAAGTTGCAATGCGCGCATGCCAGATCCCAGGTTGCGCATGACCCGAGAACCGTTTCGGAAAGGACCATGCGCACGACAACAGTGCTAGAGCGGAACGGTCGCTTAGACCGGTTCCCGCGCCATGACAAGGCAGGTGTTCTGGCCGCCGAAGCCGAAGGAGTTCGACAGGACCGTGCCGACCTCGGCGTTGCGCTTGGTGTTCGGCACCACGTCGAGCACGATCGCCGGGTCGGGATTGTCGTAGTTGATGGTCGGCGGAATGACGCTTTCGCGCATCGTCATCAGCGAAAATGCAGCCTCGACGGCACCGGCTGCCGATAGGGTATGGCCGATCATCGACTTGTTCGACGAGACCGGCATTGACGAGATACGCTCGCCGAACACCGTCGACAGCGACAAATGCTCCATCTTGTCGTTTTCGGGCGTCGAGGTGCCATGGGCGTTGACATAATCGATCCCGTCCTCGCTCAGGCCGGCATCGGCAAGGGCGGCGCGCACCGCCGCGATCGCCGGCGAACCGTCCGGCTTGGAGCGGGTGCGATGGAAGTCGTCGGCCTTTTCGCCGCAGCCGCGCAATATGCCGAGAATGGTGGCGCCGCGGGCAAGTGCTGCCTCCAGCGATTCCAGCACAAGGGCGCCCGAGCCTTCGGCCAGCACGAAGCCGTCGCGATCCTTGGAGAACGGCTTGGATGCCTTTTCGGGGATGTCGTTATGGGTGGAGAGCGCCGACAGAAGCGAGAAGCGGATCAGCGCCTCCGCGGTTGCCGATCCGTCGGCGCCGATCGACAGCGCCCGGTCGCATTCGCCGCGGCGGATCGCCTCGACGCCGAGCTGGATGGCCGTGGCGCCCGAGGCGCAGGCGGTCGACAGCGTGATCGGCAGGCCGCGCGTGCCGAAACGATCGGCAAGCCGGTCGGCGATCGAACCGAACTGAGTGGTCTCGAAAATGTCGAGTTCCCTCAGGCCGCGCGCCACCCGCAGGAGCCTCTCTGCACCGGTATCGTGCGTGTCGGAATTGTAGAGCGAAAAGCGCTCGCTCCAGTCGAGTTCGACCGGCGGCGAAGCGAGGAAAAGCGGTCCGCCGAAATCGCCGGCATCGAGGCCCGCCTCCGACATCGCTTCCTGGGCGGCGGTTTCGGCAAGCTCATAGGTGAGGAGACTGGCGCCCTTGGAACTCGACGGCAGGAAATCGACCATGCCGGAGATGCGGGTGTTGAGATGATCGACCGGGAAGCGGGTGATCGGATGGATGCCGGATTTGCCTGACGTAAGTGCCGCCCAATTGTCGGCCTTGCCGACACCGAGCGAGGTCACCACGCCGATGCCAGTGACGGCGACGATCGGCCTGCCCATGTGGTCGTTCAGATTGGCCATTTGTTGTCCAAAAACCTGTTTCTCTTGGAGCATCGGATCGCCCGAAAACCGTGTCACACTTTCGGTGCGATGCTCTAGGCGGCTTTGATCAGCGCCATGCCCTCGAATTGGTGATAGCCGATCGCCGTTGCAAGGACGGTCTTCGGGACGCCGGCAAACGGTTTTTCGACTGTGGCGTCGAAGACAGGGTAGGCGGCCTCGCGGTCGACAGCCAGGGCCGCCAGCGCGACGGCGAAGGGGAACTGCGCTTCCTTCATGTGGCCGGTGAGCGTCGAAAAGCCGCGTGCGGCGATCGCCGGATTGGCCTCGAGCGCCGATTTCTCGGCGGCGGTCGCGGCATGGGCGCCCGAAGCGCCGGAGATCGCCAGCAACTCGCCGTCCGGCAATGCGGCTTGCTTCAGCAGCATGGCGATCTCTCCATCGAGTTCGCCCCGCCGGCGCCTGGCGCGACCGGACAGGACCGGGCCAAGTTCCGCATAGATCTTCCGGCCACGGCTTGTCGCGTGCTCGCGCTGCTCCAGGACGAGAAACGCGCCGCCGGATCCGGTCACCACGCCGCCGCCCTCGGCACCTTGCCTCTGCCAGACCGGCCGCCACGGACCGCGATGCAGGTAGCCGGCCAGTTCATAGCCGAGCAGCATGTCGGAATGTTCGGTCTGGAAAGCGCCGCCGACCAGTATATGCGTCGACTGACCGGAACGGATGCGCGCGGCCGCGGTCTCGACGGCGGCGACGCCCGCACCTTCCTCGCCCATGAAGGTGCGCGACGACCCCGTCACCTTGTGGACAATCGAGATGTTGCCGGCGAGCAGGTTGGAAAGCTGTGCCAGAAACAGCGTCGGGCGCAATTCCGTGGTCAGCTTCTCGTTGAGCAGCACGTCGCGGTCATTGCGGCTTTCCGATGCCGCGAGAATGGCCGCGTCGACCGCTTCGTCGCGCTCGCCGCCGCCGGCGGCCACCACCATGTCCATGGTCGCGCAGAGTTCGTCATTGCCCTTGATGCCGGCATCATCGAGCGCAAGGCCGGCCGCATAGGTGCCGAGCCTCTGCCAGGTCTCCATCTGCCGCTGGTCGCCACGCTTGGAGATCTGCAGGTTCCAGTCGACCTCCGGCAGCGGGTGGACTGTATAGGGCGAGAAGCGCGAGGCCTCCAGAACCGGCTCAAGGCGCGGCTGGACGAGCTTTTGCCAATGCGCATCCGGACCCTCGCCCAGCGACGAGACTAGGCCGATGCCTGATATGACGACGTCGTGGGGGTTCATGGGCGGCTGTTCGGGTGAAGGCGCGTCAAGCGCTGTGCTTACGTGGCGTTCTTGGCGGCGACGAGCGCGTCGATCTTGGCGCACAGGTTCTTCATGACGAAATAGTCGTCGGTCGACGCCTTGCCGTCATTGACCTCCTGCGTCCACTTTTCCAGCGGCACCTTGATGCCGAATTCCTTGTCGATGGCAAAGACGATGTCGAGGAAGTCGAGGCTGTCGATGCCGAGATCGTCGATGGTGTGGCTTTCGGGCGTGATCGTCTCGATGTCGATCTCGCTGGTGTCGGCGATGATCTTGGCGACTTTGTCGAACGTGGTGGACAAGGGCTTTTCCTTCGATTGCGGGCGGAATCTGTCCGCATGTGTTTTGGGCTGTCTAATCGGTTTTTCCGGGCAGGAAAAGGCCTGATGCGCCGGCGGCAACTGGGATTGCTGTTCTGGCAGAGCAATAGGGGTCGCTGGCAACCCCTCCCGGCGATATGCCGAAACCGTCCCATCTCTGGTCATTGCGTGTACCAATGTACCACGAAGATCTATGACCATAGAACGCGTGCAGACCGGGTGCGCCTGGAAAAACGATTGGTGAAGGTGCTCAAGGCCTTGGCTAAGCATGGCGACATGAGCATGGGTGGGCGGCTGGCGCACCGCATCCGCTATGTTCGCGTTACGCCGGATTCGCGTGTCGGATTGTCGAGGTGGCCTGCCGACCGACCACTAACGGAGGCACGGAGGCGTCGATTACCTATGCGTTCACTGCCTGAGCCCGGCAGGACCATCGTATCTGTCCGAACTGACGGAGGACGCGTTCGCGGACATGATCGAGGGATGGAAGCTCCATGTCGACGCTTGGCTGGTAGCGGTGAAAATCTGACGCCGGGTAACTTGAACGAATTGCCACCAACGGTGGAATGTTACCTTCGTCTCGTAGATGGGAACGAGCAAGTAGCGGACAAAGCGGTCGCTCAGTGAGTTTTCCTTCGTTCTGTGCCTTGATGGGACAATTCTTCGCCGCTGATCGGAGCAACACCCGTGGTCATGCATTCCTTCCACATCCACATCCCGGATGAACAGATCGAGTACCTCCAGCGTCGTATCCAAGCGACAAGATGGCCGTCGTCGATCTTCGCATACGGATGGGAGGACGGTACTGACGTTGATTTCCTCAGAAAGCTTTCACGTTACTGGGAATACGATTTCAGGTGGCGCGATCACGAAAAACGTCTGAACCTGTTGCCTCAGTTTAGGGTCACGATAGACGGGTGCGACATCCATTTCGTTCACCAGAAAGGAAAGGGGTCATCGCCCTTGCCGTTGATCCTCACTCATGGCTGGCCCGGCTCCTTCGCCGAGTTCGAGCATGTCATTCCGCTGCTCACGGAACCTGCCAAATACGGCGGGGATGCCGATGACGCCTTCGATGTCGTCGCACCGTCGCTTCCGGGTTTCGGCTTCTCGTCCCCGCCGCGTCAAGCCGGCGTTAGCTCAAAGCATGTCGCGAAGCTGTGGCGGGGGCTGATGCGCGAACTGGGATATGATCGCTTCGCCGCACAAGGTGGCGACATCGGCGCCGGCGTCTCGACCTGGCTCGCTCAGCTTTACCCGGAGGACCTTATCGGATTGCACCTGAATTACATTCCGGGCAGTTTCCGCCCGACCCTCGGTCGCGACGACCCACCTGTCACGCCGGAGGAGAAGGCATTCCTCGACAGTGCGGCGAATTTCGCCGCGACGGAGGGGGCCTACGCTTTTCTGCAGGGGACCAAGCCCCAGACGCTAGCCTTTGCACTGACAGATTCCCCAATCGGGCTAGCCGCATGGATTGCCGAGAAGTTCCGCAGTTGGAGCGACTGCGAAGGCGAACTCGAACGCGCCATCCCTCTAGACACGCTGCTTACCGACATCTCGCTCTACTGGTTCGGTAACACGATCGAGGCCTCGCTCCGGATTTACAAAGAGAACCGGCTCTGCCCCCTGATCTTCGGGCCAAGGGAGCGAATAACACCGCCCCTCGGCGTTGCAGTCTTCCCCCGAGAGCTCCCTATGCCACCTCGCTCCTGGGTCGAACGAGTCTTCCGTGTCGAGCGCTGGACCGACATGCCGAAAGGAGGACATTTCGCGGCGATTGAGCAACCCGAACTCCTGGTCGAGGACATCCGGGCCTTTTTTCGGCCGCTGAGGCTCCGGCCGGCAAAGTAGAGGACGAAAACCTCGCCCGTTGTCACGGCTCGGAAGGCCTAATGAGACGTACCATCGCATTCGCTTTCGTTGAAAGCGCTCGTTGGTCCTGACTAAGGGTCAATGTCGACCTTGGACTCGATCAAGACCTCATCGCGGGTCGGAACCGGTATTCCGCTTAAGGTACCAAACGCTAGATTTCACTACTAGCGAACGCTTCAACCGGCTCCGGCGCAGTCAGAAAGTGACGCGGCCGAGTACTCGCAGGCCGTCGCCCTGCGGCTCGACGACCACCGCCTCGCCTTCACGCGGCGAGATCCCGGTCAATTCCTGGATGTTTTCGAGATGCGTGACCATGACCAGATTGTCGGAGCCGGAATAGCCGCGGATCTCGGCAAGGATCGCGGCAATTTGGTCGGCCTTTTCCTTTTCGTCGGTCTTCAGCAGGTCAAGCGGTGCGAACGGCTCCGGCTCGCTTTCGAAAGCGATGCGGGCGGTCTCAAGGCAGCGGCAATAGCGGCTGGACAGCACGCGCTCGACCGGTGCGGCGCGGGCGCCAAACAGCGCGCCGATCTTGCGCGCCTGTTGCTTGCCGCGCTCAGAGAGATTGACCTGGGTCGCGCATTTGCCGAGGTCGAAATTGGCCGCATCGGTGGTGCCGGTGACCATGGCATGGCGAAGCAGGACCACATGCCCGCCGTCGCGGAGCAGCGCCCAGCCGGCTTCCGTCGCATGGGCTGTGGCGGAAACGGCAAGCAACAGCAGCGCCAGCACAAATCGAAGCATCAGACATCCTTTCGGGTGACCGGCAGGCAGGTCCCCGGTGACCGGCATATAGGGACGGCAAAGCCGGCTGAAAGACAAGCCGAGTGCAACCTGCGGCCGAGACGCCTATTTCTTCGCTATCTGCTTCTTCACCAGATCGATCTTGCGGTCGGTCAGCGGGATGGGGAGTGTGTAGCCGGCTTCGGTAAAGCCTTGCTTGGCGTTCTCGAAGAATTCGATCGCCTTTTGGTATTCGGCATTGCCGCCGCCATAGCTGCCGCGGTTCCAGTGGACGTCGCCGAGATTGTTCTGCTCGAAGGCCCATTGCATCGGCTGGCCTTCGCGGGTGAAGACCTTGAGCGTCGCCTCGAAGGCGGCTTCGGCGTCGTCCAGATATCTGCCGGTCCGTTCGAGATTGCCGAGATTGATCAGGCTCATGCCGATGCCGTTCTGCGCGTTTGCCCAATCGACGGGGGAGGTCTCGAAGGTCAGCACCTGTAGCGCCGCCCGGCGCGCGGCGATAGAAGCGGCCAGTTTGCCGGGATCGGCCTCGCTCATGCTCAGCCATTGCAGCGCCGAGCCGAGGCCGGCCTGCGCCAGCGCCCATTGCCGCGGCGTCGTCTCGCGCTTGTATTCGCGCAGTGCATCGCGATAGGCCTCGATCGCGTCTTCGTAGTGCACCGGCTTGTCGGTCACGCCGCCGAGCAGTTGCAGCGTGTTGCCGAGATTATAGTGGGTCATCGCCCAGTCGAGCGGAAAGCCCTTCTTGGTATAGACGCGCCGTGCCGCCCGGTATGCGGCGGCCGATTGCTCAAGCCTGGCAGCATCGCGGGTGCGCTGGCCGAGCGTCTGGTAGATCGAGCCGAGATTGTTCTCAGCGGAAGCCCAATCCATCGGAAAGCGCTGGCGGGTGAAGATGGTCAGCGCATCGCCGTAGGCGGCAGCCGCCTCTTCGAGCAGGCCGGTGCCGAGATCGAAACGAGCAGCACTGCTCAGCGCGTTGCCGAGATTAAGGCGGCTGGTCGCCCAGGAGACCGGAAAGGTGGCGCGGGTGCGGATCTTGAGCGCAGCGCGAAAGGCATCGGCCGCTTCGTCGATTTTCGCCTTGTCGTTGCGTTGCGTGCCGAGAGACACCAGCGTGTTGCCCAGATTGTTCTGAAGCATCGCCCACTGAACGGGTGCTTTTTCGCGCGTGTACTCTTCAAGCGCCAGCCGGTAGGCAGTCTCGGCCTCGGTCAGGCGCTCGCCATTCGGTTCCCGTTCCGAAAGCGCATAAAGCGCAAGGCCGAGATTGTTTTGCGAGGCGGCCCAGTCCAGCGGGACTTTGTCCCGCGGACGCTTCTCCAGCGTGGCGCGCATCGCCACCACCGCCTCGTTCAGGCGTTTCGGGTCGCTCTCGCGCTCGCCGATCTTAAGCAGCACATTGGCCAGGTTGTTCTGGGCGGCGGCCCAGTTGAGGTCGTCCTTCTCGCGCTCGAACACGACAAGCGAATCGCGAAAGATCTTCGCTGCCTCTTCCAGCCGGTCGGTTTCGCGCTCGCGCTCGCCGATCGTCTGCAGCACCACCGCCATGTTGTTGCGGGTGATCGCCCAGTCGCGGTTCTGCTCGCCATTGGGGATGAAATTCAGGATGACGCGGTAGGCGTCGATGGCGCGCTGCAGCGCTTGCCTGTCGCCGGTGGCATTGCCATGGGCATTCAGCGCTTCCGCCTCCTGGTTCTTGTAGTTCCAGCGCAGTCTGTCGTCCCATTTCTCGACCAGCGAGAAGGCCTTGCCGTAATCGTTGGCGGCCGACAGATAGTCGAAGACCAGCGCCGAAGCGTCGGCGCGCCTGGTATAAATCGCCGCGTCGGCAAGACGTTTTTGCCTGACCAATTCCTCCGCCTGGTCGACGGCGCCGCTGGCCTGCTCGACCCGGCCCACCGCTTGGTCGAGGAAGTTGCGCGCGGTGACGATGGCGCCCTGGCCTATGGCCTTGTCGGCCGAGGCGACGAGGCGGCTTATCTCGGGGTCGTCGGTGCGCAGCGCGTCGCGCTCGGAAATCATCTTCTTCAGGCGCTCGGCCTGGGCGTCGAGCAGCTTTTGCAGGTCGGTGGGGTCTTCCGGCATCTTTTCGGTGCCGAGCGCCTTCAGCACGCCATAAAGCGCGTCGAGCGGCACGCCGTCCTGCAGCGAGGCCAGTTCCACCTGTGCCCGCTTGGGGTCCGGCAACTCGGCAATCGTCAGCAGCAATTGCCGCCGCTCGCCGGTGATCAGCCCGTCGTCGCCGGTCGGTTCCTGCGGTGCTACGCCGAAATAGAGCAGCCGGCGCAGGCTTTCATTGACCCATGGCCGCTGCTTTGCCTTGGTGTCGAGATAGACCTCCTCGGTCACCATGCGCATGACCGAGCCGAACTCCGTGCCCTTCATCGCCGCGAGATGGCGCAGAAGTGCCGCTGCGTAGGGGCTGTTTTCGCCGACGATACCGTCGAGTGCCGGCCGCCCCGGCTCGGCGGCAAAGCCGATCACCGTTCCCAGATTTTCCGTCGCGGTCGCGTCCGCCAGTGCCTTGGCGCCGCGCACCGGCTCCAGTCCGCCGGCGCCGATCGGCGAGGCCGAGGCCGTGGGCGTCCGGCGCAGCACCGCGTCCGCCGGAAACGGGTTGGTGCGGCAGGCATCGAGCAGCATGATCGTTACCGGCACGGTCGTCTTCAATTCGTCCATGACGGCGGAGATCGGCACCAGGGCCTGATCGGCGTCCTTCAATGAAGAAACGTCGGCGTCGACCGGCACGAGATAGTTTTCGCCGCCGGCCTCGATGCCGTGGCCGGAATAGTAGATCAAGGCGACGTCGGCGTCCTCGGCATCCTCGGCGAAACGCTCGAGATCACGCTTCAGCTTTGCCGCGTCGCGGTCGGTGACGCTGCGCGCGTCGAAGCCGAGATCGGTCAGCAACTTGGCGATGTCGCGGGCGTCGTTGGCGGGGTTGGGAAGAGCCGTTATGTGCCGGTATTTCGACTGGCCGACGATCAGCGCCACGCCCTTGAGGCTTGCTGGCTCCGCGGCATGAGTCGAGGTCACCACGAGACAGAGCAGGGCGGCGACGAAAGCCGTCAGCCACGCCTGCTTGAAGAAGTGCTGATTTCCGACAAGGCCCATTCGCCGCGTGTCCCCCGACAACCCTGTATAGCGCTGCCATCCAACCATGAGCAAATTCGGGCAAGATCCGAGCGGCCGGATTGTTGGCTGGTACATTCGCGAGGGAAGGGCGATTGCGCCGCGATCAGGGCTCGCCTATCACGGCAAAAATGTCTCCGCTTACCGAAACCGTCCTCTTCGTCTTCAGTCTCGTCGGGCTCGGCTATCTTGCCGGGTTGACCGGCTATTTGAAGCCGGCGAGCGGCGAGGGCGTATCCGAATTCGCCATCAACGTGGCAATGCCGCTTTTGCTGTTCCAGACCATGATAAAGGCGGATTTCCACGGCGTGGCGCCGTGGTCGCTGTGGGGCGCCTATTTCGCAGCGGTGGCGCTTACCTGGGCTGCCGGCCATCTGGTCATTACGCGCATCTTCGGACGAGACGCACGCGCCGGCGTCGTCGGCGGCGTGTCGTCGTCCTATTCCAATGTCGTCCTGCTCGGTGCTCCCTTCATCATCGGCGTGTTCGGCCCGGCCGGGTTCGAAGTGCTGTCGCTGCTGGTTTCCATTCACCTGCCGGTGATGATGATGGCCTCGATCATCCTGTTCGAAATGTTCGGCCGCGGCGGCAGCGAGCCTGTGCATCCGCTCCGCGTCATCACGAGCTTTCTCAGGAGGGTATTCATCAACCCGCTGATCATCGGCATACTGGCCGGGCTCGCGTGGCGCTTCACCGGTACGCCGCTGCCAGCGCTTGCGACGCGGTTGAGCGACGCGCTGGCCGGCACGGCCGCCCCGGTGGCGCTGTTTGCCATGGGGCTAAGCCTGCGCCGTTTCGGTATTTCCGGCAATGTCCGCCCGGCGCTGGCGCTGTCGGCGCTGAAACTGTTCCTGATGCCAGCACTGGTTCTTTGCCTGGTCTGGCTGATCGGCCTGCCGCCATTGACCGCCAAAGTGGCGGTCATGGTTGCGGCGTTGCCGTCCGGCATCAATTCCTATCTCATTGCCGTGCAGTTCAACACCGGCCAGGCGCTGGCATCGAACCAGATGACCATCGCCACCGCCAGTGCGGTCGTGACCACTGCGTTTTGGCTGACAGTGGTCGTCCATATTTTTGGATAGGAGCCCGGCGGGATCGCTCTCGCTTTGGCTGGCCTAAACCCTATATGCCATCTTGTGATTGCTTGCGGGGCTTGCCCTGGGCTAAGAGCAGTGGCTCTAGCGATGCTATCGCGCACGTCCATTCACGAAATCAGCGACCGGCCCGCCAGGTGCCGAACGGAGGCGAGATCATGCTTCAGAAAACCAGCCATTTCATGCGGCAGGCCAATCTCATCAATGGCGAATGGGTGCAGGCCGATTCAGGCCAGACGGTCGACGTCAACAACCCTGCCACCGGCCTCAAGATCGGCACCGTGCCGAAGTCGGGCAAGGCCGAGACCCGCCGCGCCATCGAGGCCGCCGACGCTGCCTTCAAGACATGGCGCAAGACCACCGCGCTCGAACGCTCGAAGCTGTTGCGCAAGCTGCACGACGCGATGATGGACAATCAGGACGTGCTGGCCGAACTGCTGACCATCGAGCAGGGCAAGTCGCTGTTCGAATCGAAGGGCGAGATCGGCTCGGCCGCGTCCTACATATTGTGGTTCGCCGAAGAGGGCCGCCGCACCTATGGCGACGTCGTTCCGTCACCCTGGGCGGACCGCCGCATCCTGGTGACCAAGGAGTCGGTCGGCGTCATCGCCGCCATCACGCCATGGAATTTTCCATCCTCGATGCTGGCCCGCAAGCTCGGCCCGGCGCTTGCCGCCGGCTGCACGGCCGTGGTCAAGCCGGCGTCGCAGACGCCTTATTCCGGGCTTGCCTGGGGCGCGCTTGCCGAAGAAGTCGGCTTCCCCAAAGGCGTGATCAACATCCTGACCGGCGCCGCCGGCGAGATCGGCGACGAGATCTGTGCCAATCCGCTGGTCAAGAAGATCACCTTCACCGGCTCGACCGAGGTCGGCAAGATCCTGATCCAGAAGTCGTCGGTGACCGTCAAGAAAGTGTCGATGGAGCTCGGCGGCAATGCGCCGTTCATCGTTTTCGACGACGCCGATCTCGATCGGGCCGTCGCTGGCGCCATCACCGCCAAATACCGCAATTCCGGCCAGACCTGCGTCTGCACCAACCGCTTCCTGGTGCAGGCCGGCATCTATGACCGGTTCGTCGAAAAGCTGGCTACTGCGAGCAACGGGCTGAAGGTCGGTTCCGGCCTCGAAGACGGTGTCCAGCAGGGACCGCTGATCGATGAGAAGGCGGTGGAGAAGGTCGAGGAGCTGATTGCCGACGCTACTGCCAAAGGCGGCAAGATCGTCGCCGGCGGCAAGCGCCACGCGCTCGGCGGCTCGTTCTTCCAGCCGACGGTGATCGCCAATGCCACGCCGAAGATGCGCTTCATGAAGGAAGAAATCTTTGGCCCGGTGGCGCCGGTGTTCAAGTTCGAGACCGAGGAAGAGGCCGTAGGACTCGCCAACGATACCGAGTTCGGGCTGGCCGCCTATTTCTACACCGGCGATCTCGGCCGCGCCTTCCGGGTCATGGAAGGGTTGAAATACGGCATGGTCGGGGTCAATGAAGGGCTCATCACCACGCCTGAGGCGCCGTTCGGCGGCGTCAAGGAATCGGGCCTCGGCAAGGAAGGCGGCCATCAGGGCATCGAGGATTATCTCGACACCAAATATGTCTGCATCGGCGGACTTGGTCTCTAGAAGCCTCATACGGTAATACCGAAAACGATCCTGGGCCGCTTCGGAAAGGCCAGGCTGGCGTCGATCGAGCAACGAACTTGCGAGCATGGCGATGAAGGACGGCGAGGTTTTCGGCACGACGCAGGCGGGCGAGGAAGTCCGCCGTTTCACCATCCGTGGCGGCGGCCTTACCGCCAACATTATCGGCCTGGGCGCGATCATCCAGGATCTGCACCTGGCCGGGCACGAGGCGCCATTGGTGCTCGGGTATGATCGTTTCCAGTACTATGAGACGGATAAGGCCTTCTTCGGCACTGTCGTCGGGCGCTACGCCAACCGTATCCGCGACGGCCGCTTTACGCTTGCCGGCAAACGCTACCAGACCGAGCGCAATTTCCTCGAAAAGCATACGCTGCATGGCGGTTCGCAAGGTTTTTCGCGACGAGCCTGGGCGGTTTCGCTGCATGGCAGGGATTTTGTCACGCTGACCCTGCATGACCCCGACGGCACGATGGGCTTTCCCGGCGCGCTCGACGTGACCTGCACCTACCGGCTGAAGATCCCCGGCACGCTCAGCATCGAACTGACCGCCACCTGCGAGGAGCCGACGCTCTGCAACCTCACCCAGCATTCCTATTTCAACCTGGATGACGGCGGCGCCGGCGACATTCTCGACCACCGGCTGATGCTGAATGCCGGCGCCTATATTCCTGTCGACGCCGATTTGATTCCGACAGGCACGGTCAAGCCGGTCGACGGCACACCTTTCGACTTTCGCCAGGCGCGGCCGCTGCGCATGGAGACCGAGGGCGAACAGCTCCCCTACGACCAGAATTTCTGCCTTGCCTCGACGCGCGGGCCGCTGAAGCAGGCATCATGGGCGCAAGGCGCGAATTCCGGCGTCGAGATGGAGCTCTGGACCACCGAGCCGGGCGTCCAGCTCTATACCGGCCAGTATCTGGCGCCGTCTTCGCCTGGTTTGGGCGGCCGCCAGTACAAGCCTTTTTCAGGCTTCTGCCTGGAACCGCAAATCTGGCCGGATGCGCCCAACCGGCCGTATTTCCCGCAAGCCACGCTGTGGCCGGGCCAGATCTACCATCACGTGACGGAATACCGGTTTAGGCTGCCTTAGGGCATGACCCCCGGAAACCGGCATGGTTTTGCTGCGCTGACCTCCGGTTCGGAAAGGATCATGCAAATTCAAAGTGTTATAGCGTCCTTTGCGCGTCCAATGACGCGCGGCGCTCTGGAGTCAAAACGCAATCACTCTGAACGACCGACTTCGAACCCTCTCGGACCTTTGACGCCGAGAGCCCTGACGACGCAAGTTGACCCTGAGCTGCCCTTCGTCAGCCCATTTCACTGCGCGATAGCCGACATTCGCGGCACTCGGCACTGACCCCTTGCTGACCTTCTCCAAGACCAGCCCCAAGCGCAAGTCGTGGCCCCAGTGGGGACAATCGACAGGCGCGATCACCCTATGTAGCTGCTTGGCGATCGAGCCTCGAAGTCAACCTGATAGACTTTTGAAATGGGCGGCATAAAATTCGCTTTTCTGCTTTCAATGAAAGCAACGCGAAATGGCCGAAGAACGCGCCCAACGCCGCCTTGCCGCCATATTGGCTGCCGACGTGGTGGGCTACAGTCGACTTCTGGACCTGGACGAGCAAGGAACGTTGGCCGCTTTAAGGAGGACGAGGAAGGAAATCCTCGAACCACTCGTCCGCGACCGTCATGGCCGTATTGTGAAAGTGATGGGTGATGGCGTTCTGGTCGAGTTCGGAAGCGCGGTGAACGCCGTGTCATGCGCCGTGGACCTTCAGAAGCGGATGGCGGCCGCAAACGAGGGTGTGACCGCCGACCGGAGAATCTACCTGCATATCGGCATCAATCTGGGCGATGTCGTTGTCGAGGACGGCGATCTGTTCGGCGACGGCGTCATTGTCGCAGTGCGGCTCCAGGCAATGGCCGGGGCAGGAGATGTCTGTGTGTCCGGCAGCGTCTACGACCAAGTCAAGCGGAAGCTCGATTGCGGCTTCGACGAACTTGGTCCGCAAGCGATCAAGAACGTCACCGAACCAGTGTCTGTCTACCGGATCCGGCTGTCGACCGCATCGGACGATGGCGGGCTCGCGGAGAAAGCGCCTCTGCAGCTCCCCGCCAAGCCCTCCATTGCCGTCCTGCCCTTTACGAACATGAGCAATGATCCGGAGCAGGAGGCATTTGTCGATGGCCTCACCGAAGACTTGATCACGGATCTGTCGAGGACAAGCGAGTTGTTCGTCATCGCCAGCAACTCGGCATTTGCATACAAAGGCAGGCACGTGGATGTGCGTCGCATCGCGCGAGAACTGGGAGTTCGCCATCTTCTTGAAGGTAGTGCACGGCGGGCCGCTGGACGGGTGCGTATCAACGCCCAACTGATCGACGCGATCGCGGGTGACCACCTTTGGGCCGAAAGATTCGACCGGAGCCTAGAAGATATCTTCGCCGTTCAGGACGAGGTGACCGGCAAGATTGTCGAGGCTCTGGTTGGCCGCCTGACCACCGCGCCGGCGCGCAACAGACCGAGCAACCTGGAGGCCTATGATCTCTGTGTGCGTGCCCGGGCCCTTGGCCTGCAAACGGCGCTCACCGCGAAAGAGGCCATTTTGCTGCTGAACCGGGCAATCGCGCTCGACCCGGAATACGCGGAGGCGCACCGTTGGCTGGCGCTCAACCTCTGGCTGGGCTGGGAGTTCTGGGACGAACCGATGGACCCCAACCGCGCAAGAGCGCTCGCCGAAGCACAGCTGGCGGTCGAACTCGACCCGAACGACGCCGGGAACAGATGGGTATTGGGCGTCATACTGGGACATGAGAGTCGCTGGGTGGAATCGGATGCCGAATTCGATGCTGCCCACGAGCTGGACCCCAACCACGCCGACGCTTGGGCGATGCGGGCCGAGTTGACGACTGAAAAGGGGCGACCTGCCGAAGCCATAGAGCAGGTCCGCAGGGCACTGCGACTCAACCCTCACCCGCCCGGTTGGTATTACTGGATGTTGGGCCAGGCCCAATATGCCATGGGCGACTACGAATCCGCGATCCAAACGCTGCGCAGGCCCGAAACCTATCGCACGACTTCACGACGCCTGCTTGCAGCAAGCCTTGCGCAACTTGGCCGTTTGGAGGAAGCGCGCTGGGAGGCGAAAATGTTCATGATAAGCAATCCGCACTTCACTATCCGGCACTGGTCGGATTCGCAGCCATTCCCAGCCGAAGACGTGCGCCGGCATATCGTGGAAGGTTATCGCATGGCGGGGCTGCCAGAATGACTGTCATTGGTTATACCTTCGGCCTGCTGTCGACAGGCGTCCCAAGGCTGCCGCAGCAGCGAACATTTTGGTCTTCTGACGGAACGAAATTCGCCATATCGTGCGTTTGTTTCGCCTCATGGTGTGCTTGAACATGGCCAGTGAAGACTTTCGGCACCGGATAGCGCGACGCGAGGACCTCGCCTCCATGATTGCGCTCATGGATGCAGCGATCTCCGAACTCCAGAAACCGTTTCTCGACGATGACCAGATCCGATCCAGCCGCGCAATCATGGGGCTGGACACGCAGCTTGTCGATGATGGCACCTATTTCGTCGTGGAGCACGCCGGCGTCCTGGCAGGCTGCGGTGGCTGGAGCCGGCGCACGACCATGTATGGTGGTGATCAGTCACCGGGACGCAACGCGGCACTGCTTGATCCAGCCACGGACGCGGCGCGTATCAGAGCCATGTATACGCATCCGGACTTTGTCCGGCGAGGCGTCGGCCGCCTTATCCTTTCGCTGTGTGAACGTGCCGCTAAGGCTGAGGGCTTCCGCCGTGCCGATCTGGCAGCCACGATGGCAGGAGAGCCGCTCTATCGAGCCTGCGGCTACCAACCCGCCGAGAAATTCGTCGATGACCGTGGCGGCGCTCCGGTTCCGATCCTGATGATGAGCAAGACGCTCTGAGCTACGCTCAAAGGCCACTCGCTCGCGGCCGGCACTCGCTCCGGCCAGTATGGCAGGAGGAGGATGCTGGAGATTGAACCAGGCCATCTCGAACGAAACAGTACTTCGCCTGTACTTCCGCTCCATGGTCGAGTCGCGACCGACGTGGAGGTTTTCGGGAACGTCTCGAGATGGCGCATGTGGTCGGGTGGCGCGTTGAGTTTAACCGGATCAAACGACCATCCGCTTCGGGTCCGCATCAGGTCGTAGCGAGAACGAGCGCAATGCTGAAGCGCCATGATTGTCAGCAAATGGCGCTCTGTGCTCATTCCCGCCGACTAATTCAAACGGCAAGTTCCGCCCATCTGGGCCATTGGCGGCAGCCAGTCTGATTGAGTTTTGACCCTAATCCTCAAACGCCGCCCTCAGCGTTTCGAACGTCGCAAACACGCCCAATGCAGCGCCCTCGGGATTCTTGGTCGGTGGCAGAGCTTCAGCTATCCGGCGCACCAAGGTCGTCTCAGAACCGGCTGGAGCGTTCTTTCGGCTGAGGCGACTTCAAGCCCTGACAGGAGCATTCCGGATCAGCGGGAAGTCGCGCGGCGGTCTCCAGCGCGACCCGCGAGGCTGTCATGGAGAGATTGGGCAGCACGTCCTCCTGCAGCAGTTTCTGGCGATTGCGATCCATATAGTCGTTGAAGCCCGCCGTCACGAATGCGCAAGGCACGAAACACGCGCCGATCTCGCGCGACAAGGTCGCCTCAGGGGCGATGGAATGGTTGAGGACATCCGCACCCATGCCCCGATACGCCAAGGCTTCGGCTGGCGTTGTCAGCCGGGGCCCATAACAATGGGCAGCCACCAACTGCTGTTCGATGCCGTAAACGCGGCATTCGGCTGGCCAATGACGGCGGGCCGTTTCGACCAGAACCGCCGCACATCTTGGACACACGATTTGCTTGCCCGAACAGTCAAAGCTCTGGCGGTCAGGAAGCAGTGAAAACGGGGTCTGCGTCAGTTCAATGATGTCGGCGGTCACCACCATGTCGCCCGGCTGGATCGCCTTGTTGACGGCGCCTACAGTCGAGCAGGCGAGAACTTGCCGTACACCCGCCCGCATCAACACCCAGAACGCGCGGCGATGGCAGGAATGGTCGATACGGTCGCGGGGATTGCCGTGCGAATACATGCACAACGCGCGCTTCGCTCTCCCTTCGGCTGTGATCGACGCATCGAACTCGAGCAACTTCCAGTTGTCGGTGCGACCGAAAGGCGTTTCAAAACTCATGTCGCGCCGCAACGTGCGCACACCATCGAATTCGACATCTTCCGGGAAGGCAAGCCCCCAGTTTGCCGACCCGGTGATGATGGCCAACCCTACCTGAGGGATGTCCGTCGAATGATCCGTCAGATCGTCGGCTGCATGGTGATTGGTGGGCATGTTTCCAGTCTCGGTCAGGATTTTTGGCGAAGGGTCACAATCAGGACCACGGCCACCACGATGACGGTCCACAATGTCGAGATCGCCGCAATGGTCGGATCGATCTGATCGCGCAGCGACAGGAACATAAGCTTCGGCATCGTGCTGTTGCGACCGCTTGCGATGAAGATCGAAATCACAGACTCGTCGAGCGAAGTCAGGAACGCCATCAATGTCGCCGACAGCAAGCTGATCCGAAGTTGCGGAACGATTATTCCGCCAATGGCTCTGGCCCAGTTTGCACCGAGGCTGCGCGCCGCCTGGACCTGGTTCCAGTCAAAGCGGGCGAGAGCCGGCAGCAACACAATGCAGGCGACCGGAACGGCCAGCACCACATGTCCGACCAGCACACCGAATAGCGTTCCGATCAGATGTTGTGCAGCCAAGACAAAGAAGAGACCGATCGCAAGCAGGATACCCGGGGTGATCGAGGGGGTTAGCAGGACGCTCTGGATGATCGCAGCGGTTTTTCCGCCCAGCCGATTCATTGAAATGCAGGCGAGCAGCGCAAACGGCACCGCGATCAACGCCGTCAATGTCCCAAGGATCAAACTCGTTCTGAGCGCAGCCATCCACGTTGCCGAGCCGAAGAAGTTCTCATACCAACGCAACGAGTAGGCGTGCGGCGGAAACTCGAGGAGATTCGACGCCGAAAAGGAAAGCGGCACCACCACGAGCGTTGGCAGCATCAGAAATGCCATGACAAGAGCGGCAAAGCTCCAGAGCAAAATGCGGGCGAGCCTGTTTTGCGGATAGGCTTCAAGCATAGGGGGCTTCCACTGTGTTCTGGGCCACCAGGCGGCGTGCCGCCAGCAACATCACACCGATCAGCGCCATAAGAACGAGGAGCAGAATGCCCAGGACGCTCGCCGACCCCCAGTCCTGAAAGGTCGATAGTGTACGCTCGATCCGGGTAGAGAGAGGATTTACCTTGCCGCCGCCAAGCACCGCCGGCGTGATGAAAAAACCTATGGCGTAGATGAGGACGATGATCGAACCGGAGAAGATGCCGCCCGCCGATAGCGGCAAAATGACTGTGCGGATGACCTGCCTGAGAGTGGCTCCCATGCTCGCTGCCGCGCGAATGAGATTTGGGTCGATATCGCGCATCGCAGCATAAACAGGCAGCAGAAAGAGTGGCAGCATGTAGTGCACCATGCCGATGAGCGTTCCGGTGAAGTTGTAGACCAGCGGCAATGGCTCCGCCGTCAGGCCTGAACCGGTCAACGCCGCGTTGATCAGGCCATCGCGCCGCAAGAGCACGAGCCAACCATAGGTACGCACCAGAATGGAGGTCCACAGCGGCAGCATGACGAACGCCATCAGCACGTTGGCCACCCTTGGTCTGACGCTGGCCAGAGCCAGCGCCAGAGGGATGCCGAGAAGAATGCAGGCCGCCAGCGTACCCAAGGACAGTTCGAGGGTCGTGACGAGCGCCGACCACGTCAGTCCGCTCGAAAGGACCTTCTGGTAATTGCCGACCGTGTACTCACCCCCGGTGGTCAGGAAGGATTGCCGGATGATCCAAAGGATGGGCAGTATCGCCGCCAGCCCAACGATGAACAGCGCCGGGAGCGAAAGCGAAAGAAAAAACCGCCGCTCGCGCCGTGCATCCGCCGCGAGCGCCGGATCCCGGACGACGATCACGCCATCGCTCCCGGTATCGCGTGAACCTTCGCTGCTGGTGCATATGCGGTCATCCGCTGACCGGCGGCAAGCTCGGCGCAGCCGCCGGCCAGCGCTGCCGGAATGCAGACAAGAACCTCTTGCCCACCGTCAAGCGCCAGCGTCAAAAGCCAGTTTTCGCCGCGGAACGCTTTGGCGCGCAGTATTCCTTCGAGAGCCACTCCGTTTCCCCCGACGAGCTTCGCATCAAGATGGAAGCTTTCGGCGCGGATCATCAGAGTTTCGCGTGATGGTTCGGCGCCGTCGATTCTGCGTGCTGAGCCTGGCGCCACAATGTTAGCCTCGCCCATGAACTCCGCGACGAAGCGGGTCGATGGACGATCATAAATTCGCTGCGGCGTATCTATCTGCTGGATGCGGCCAGAGTTCATCACCGCAATCCGGTCAGACATAATCAGCGCTTCGCGCTGGTCATGGGTCACATAGATTGTGGTGATCCTTAGATGATCATGCAGGCGCCGGATCTCATACTGCATGGTCTCGCGCAGATTCTTGTCGAGCGCCGACAGCGGCTCGTCCATCAACATCACGCGCGGTTCGAAGACGATAGCCCGCGCCAATGCCACCCGTTGACGTTGGCCGCCGGATAGTGCGGCAACATTGCGCTCCGCCAGGCCATCCAGCTTCACGCGGGCCAAGGTATCAAGCGCCCGCTGACGCGCCTCCGCTCTCGGTATCTTGCGCAGCACCAGCGGATACGCGACGTTCGCCAGGACATTCATGTGGGGAAACAGGGCGTAATTCTGGAATACTATGCCAATGTCTCGTTTGTTGGGCGGCAGGCGGGTGATGTCTCGATCGCCCAAGAGAAGTTTACCGGAATCCGGCCGGACAAAACCGGCCAGAGCCATGAGTAACGTGGTCTTGCCCGATCCCGATGGCCCTAGCAGCGTGAGGAATTCGCCAGCCTGAATGTCGAGCGAAACATCATCCAGTGCGACGTAGGATCCATAAGCCTTGTGCACGCTTTCGATGGTGATCGCGAGCGACTTCATCATGTGCTCCAGCCTTAAGGCGCGTCGCCTTCGACCGGCCTCACGCGACACGCTTTAGGTTCTTGTTTTCATGCATGTTGTTGTCGCAAAACCGCTGCACACTTTTGCGCGATATGCATTAGAGCTGAGAGTCAGCGGGCCATCATTTCATCGAAGGCTCTTTGGGCAGCCTCGCCATTCTTGACCCACCATTCTGAATTCGAAAACACCGACGTGCCAGCATTTTCAGGCGCGGTCGCAAGGGTCTTCAGACGGTCCTCGGGAATAAGGCCACCCTCATATGCCGCAGGATTGACTGGGCCGTAGGCAATGAAATCGGTCAGCTTCGCAACTCGCGCAGGCTGCGTCATCGCTGCGATGAGCTTCATCGCGGCTTCCTTGTTCGGCGCTCCCTTCGGCACCCCAAGGCAGTCCGTGCCGATGACCGAACCCTTGAACGTGTAGTCAGCCGCGCCGCCATCTGCTTTCACGGTTTGAGCCCGTCCGTTCCAGGTAATGACCAAATCCGCCTCACCATCTTTCAGCAACTGCGCGGACTGAGCTCCCGAGGTCCACCACACGGCGACATTTGGTTTGATCGCTTCAAGCCGGTTGATGGCGCGCTCTAGCCCTTCCGGCGTGCTGAGCACGGAATAGACGTCCGCGGGTGCCACGCCATCGGAGAGAAGCGCGATCTCGATCGAGTCTTGCGCATTGGCGCGCAACGCGCGCCGGCCAGAAAATTTGGCAACATCCCAGAATTCCGCCCACGTCTTCGGCGGGTTCTGGCCATAGGTCTTGGTGTTCCACGACATGACGGTGCCGTAGGAGTCGAACGGATAGCAGTAGTCGGACTTCGCACCCTCCGGCACGGATTTCGGATCGATGATCTTGTAGTCGAGTGGCTCAAGCAGCGATTGTGCGGCCGCCTGGGCACCTTCCGGTGAGCCCAGGTGAATGACGTCGGTCGTGACCGCACCCGATGTGACCTGCATCTTCAAGGCGGCTAGGCCGTCGCTTAGGGTCTCCTCGCGGACATCATAGCCGAGCTCTTTTGCAGCAGGCCCCCACATGGCTTCCTTCATGGCGTTGCCATAATCGCCACCTGCGGTCGTGATGGTGACTGTTTGCGCATGGACGGGCAAGGCAGCCGAGATTGCGAATGCTGTTAAGGAAATGCGTAGCCAGGACATAGGTTCTCCTCCCCAACTTTATCCAAATGTCGCTCAAAAGTGCCATTATTTTGTAATCGTAACGTTACGATTGCATCTGAATGCGCTGGAGTCAAGCTGCTTCCTGCGGGAGTTTGGATTGACCGGGATGTCGAATCCGGTAACGTTGGCGGTCAGCAAAATCAGCCGGCGCTTTCGCAAACGAAGTCGGGCGAACAATGGCCAATCTAAAGCAGATCGCGGCGGAACTTTCCCTCTCGGTGACCACGGTATCCCGCGCTCTGAAGGATGGGCCGGAAGTGCAGCCCTCGACCATAGCCCGCGTCAAGGAGGCGGCTAAGCGGGTCGGCTATTTACCAAATCATCATGGTCGCGCGCTCAAAACCGGTCGAACGCAGACGCTGACGGCAGTACTCCCGATGGAGACACGAGACCATCTGTCCGATCTGTTGAAGCTTCCTTTAATCGAAGGCATGACGCTGGCGGCGCGGCAAGCCGGTTATAGTCTGTCCATCTATTCCACCACTCCCGACGACGATCCCGTCGAGAGTGTGGAGCGGCAGCTCCAGGCGCGCAGCGCAGACGGCCTGATCATCACACGCCTGGTGTCGGCTGATCCGCGCGTCAAGCTGCTGCTGGATAAACGCATGCCATTCGTCGCGTTTGGAAGAACCGACCTGGATATCGCGTATCCCTATGTCGATGTCGACAATGAACAGATTGCCTACGAGGCGACCCGGCGGCTCATGGATAAGGGCTGTCGACGCATTGCGCTGCAACTTCTCGTTCCGGAGGACCAGGCGAGTGCCATGCGGCTTTCCGGGTATGGAAGGGCAATGGCCGAGGCCGGTATTCCGATCGACCAATCGCTGATCGGTCATGGCATGTTCACCATGGAATCGAGCGCAGGCTGGTTCGATCGCTTGCTGGCGTCATCAGATCCGCCGACGGGCTTGGCGTGCGCCAACGAACTGGGCCTGCTGGGAGCGTTGCACGCCCTCGGCAAGCGGGGTCTTACACCAGGCCGCGACGTCCACATCGTCACCCGTGACAGCACGCGGCTGGCACGTTTCCTGCCGGCAAAGATCGGAGTTCATTCCGTGGATATGGCGGGTGTTGGACGCAAACTTATCGAAGTCCTGGAGAGCCGGATCATCAATCCGCTTGGGCCGGTGGAGACAGTCTTGGTGCAAGGCAGATTCGAGCCGGCCGAATAGTCCGGGCTGCCCTCAGGGGGCCACCTCGTCTTGAACCGGCCGGATCAGCGCCTTTGCGGCAGCTGCTCCCGCTGCAAGGATGCGATCCGACAATTCCGTCCCTTCCAGGGCGCGGGCCAGTTGAAGCGCGCCGATGAGCGTTGCAAACACACCCAACGCAACGCCCTCTGGATCATTGGTCGGCGGCAGAGCGTCGGCTATCTGACGCACCAGGGATTGGGCGCGTTCGGCATAGAGGGCCCGCGTTTCAGGCGGCTGCCGCGCTATTTCCGGCAGTAGCGCGGCCGAAGCGCAGCCCTTTCCAGGATTGTCCCGGTGCTCGGCCGATAGATATGCCCCTATGGCCATTTCCGGACCGCCGGCGGCCAACGCTTCCTGCACTTGCTGCGACTGCGCGTCCAGGGCCGCCGCCACGCTTTCACGGACGAGCTCCGCCTTGGACTGAAAGTGCGGATAGAAGGCCCCGTTCGTCAGCCCGGCGTCGCTCATGATGGTCGCCAGCCCGGACGCCGCGATGCCGTCAGATCGAAAACGTTCGGCGGCGACCTCCATGATCCGGCTGCGTGACGCGTCTTTTCGGCCCTTTTCGTAGCGCATGTCTTTCTTTCCTGTCCTGCTATTGCATTATGCTCATAATCTGATATTACGACCATAATTCAATTCGTGGAAATAAGCTAGACCTCTCGAACCTGGAACATCAAAAATGGATGGGAATTCTGAAAAAACCGCAATCGTGACCGGAGCCTCCTCGGGCATTGGCCGCGCCAGCGCCGAGGCCTTGGCGCGGGCGGGGTTCACTGTCTTTGGCACAAGTCGCCGCAAGACCAGTAATGGCCGGAAGGGGGTGACCATGCTGGCATGCGACGTGACCGATGATGCGGCCGTCACTGCGCTCGTTACCACCGTGCTCGCGCAGACCGGCCGGATCGATCTCCTGGTCAACAATGCCGGTGTCGGCCTGCTAGGGGGTGCCGAGGAATCCTCGGTCGCACAGGTACAAGCCCTGTTCGACGTCAATCTGTTCGGCGTCATGCGGATGACCAACGCAGTGTTGCCGTCGATGCGGCAGCGCGGCCAAGGGCGCATCATCAATATCGGCTCCATTCTGGGATTGGTACCCGCGCCATACTCAGCGCATTATTCGGCAGTCAAGCACGCGCTCGAAGGCTATTCGGAATCGCTCGACCACGAGGTGCGCGCCTTCAACGTCCGCGTTTCCGTCATCGAGCCGGCATTCGTCCGCACCGTCTTCGACCAGAACGGCATCGAGCCGGATTCGCTGTTGAAGGAATACGATCGGGCTCGAGCCGGGCTCAAGGCGTTGCTGGGCGATGTGATGCCGATAGCCGATCGGCCGGAAGTGGTGGCGAATGTGGTCGTCAAGGCGGCGACCGATGCCCGTCCGCGACGGCGTTACACCGCTGGCAAGGCAGCGCGCCAGGTCAGCCTGCTGCGCCGCTTTGCCCCCGCGGGGATGTTCGACAAGAGCCTGCGCAAGCAGTTCCGCTTGCCGGTCTGAGCAACAGCGAGGCAGAGGATTTCACGCACATGCGACTAGCAACCACAACACATTTGGCCAGGTCCTTGTGCGCAAACTCATCGTAGCTGGCGCGGGGCCGGCCGGTGGCGAAGGCATCGACAAGGTGACGCCGCTGACGATCGTGGACATGATCAAGGGCGCGCTGACTTTGCGGGATCCGAAATACTATCTCTTCTTCACAACGACGCCGAATGGGCGCCGCGCCGCAAACGCATTTCTGCAACGGCTGAAAGAGCGCCGGTCCAACCGGGACAAGGCGGTATCGCTGAGCGCCTTCGGCGCGCAACTCAAGGCGATCAAGGCCTACGGACTCCAGGCGCCGCAAGACCTGAGCGCTATCCGCATTCCCACTTTGGTTGCGAATGGCGACCAGGACAGGATGGTGCCGAGCAGCAATACCTACGATCTCGCCGGGCGTATCCCAGGGGCGCATCTGGTTATCTATCCGGATGCCGGGCATGGCGGGGTAGTTCAGAACTACGCCGATTTCGTCCCGAAAGCCCTGTCCTTCCTCGAGGCTGAGGTCTTGCCGCAGGGCGGCCATGCAACTGAAAACGTTCGGCTTGTTTTGTCGCGGAACACCAACAGACATTCTTAGAAAGTAACTGCCATGAAGGCATTCGTTGTCGATAAATATAATAAAAAGGGCCTTCTGCGGCTGGCCGAAATGCCGGAGCCGCAGCTCCAGGACAGCGATGTCCTGGTCGAGGTTCATGCCGCAGGGGTGAACCTGCTCGATTCCAAGGTCAGAACCGGAGAATTCAAGCTCATCCTGCCCTATCGCCGGCCCTTCATCCTGGGCCACGACGTGGCTGGGAAGGTTATCCGCGTGGGATCGAAAGTCCGCAAGTTCAAGGCCGGCGACGATGTCTATGCGCGGCCGCGCGATGGCCGGATTGGGACATTCGCCGAGTTCATCGCCATGGATGAAGCCGATGTGGCCTTGAAGCCTGAGAATCTCAGCATGGAAGAGGCGGCCTCGATTCCCCTGGTCGGTCTCACCGCCTGGCAGACGCTTATCGACAGGGCAAACCTGAAGAAGGGACCGAAGGTCTTCATCCAGGCTGGTTCCGGGGGCGTGGGAACATTCGCTATTCAGTTGGCCAAGCACCTCGGCGCGACCGTTGCGACAACCGCGAGCGCGTCGAGTGCCGATCTGGTGAAAAGTCTCGGCGCCGATGTTGTCGTCGACTACAGGCAAGAAGACTTCGAGAAGGTTCTGTCGGGCTACGATGTCGTCTTGAACAGCCAGGACGCCAAGACGCTCGAAAAATCCCTGAGCGTGCTGAAACCGGGTGGCAAGCTCATCTCCATCTCGGGTCCACCGGATTCCGAGTTTGCCAGGGAAAAGGGACTGAATTTTATGCTGAGGCTGGTGCTGCGCTTCCTGAGCCGCGGAATTCGGGCCAAAGCCAAGCGCCGTGCCGTGCAGTTTTCGTTCCTTTTCATGTGGGCGCAGGGCGATCAGCTGAGCAAAATCACCTCCCTAATCGAATCCGGCGCGATCCGCCCGGTTCTGGATCGGGTCTTTCCATTCGAAGCGACCAATGAGGCTCTGGCCTATGTCGAAACAGGACGCGCCAAGGGCAAGGTCGTCATCAAGGTCAGATAGCAGTTGCCTCGAACGCAGCCCTGAGCGTCTCGAACGGCGCCAGGGCGCCGCGCACCTGTACGACGGCGGCGGCGACGCGATGGGCGCGCTGCACCGCCTCAGTCGGCGCATGGCCGGCAAGGCGGGCGGCGAGATAGGCGCCATTGAAGGAGTCGCCGGCGCCGGTGGTGTCGACCGGGGTGGCGACGTGTACCGCCGGCACGGTTTGCAAGGTTCCATTTTGCGCGATCATCGCCGGTTCCTCGCCGTTCTTGACGACGACCTCGCCGACCAGCTTTCGCAGCCGTTCGGCTGTTTCCTGCGGTGTCGTATCACCAAACAGCATCTGCTCGTCGGGAAAGGTGGGCAGCGCGATGTCGGCGACGGCGAGCGCCTCGAGGATCGCGGCCTGCGCTTCCTCGCTTTGGCGCCACAGCCGCGGCCGGTAATTGGGATCGAAGGCGATCAGCGAGCCGGCCGCGCGCGCCTTGGCCACGGCCGTCAGCAGTACCTTGCGCGCACCCTCGTCGAGGATTGCCAAAGTGATTCCGGAAAAATAGACCAGCGCCTGGTTTTCAAGGCTTTTCTGTAAAGCGGCTGGGTCCGAAGCCAACTGCCTCGCGGCCGCATCGGCCCGCCAATAGGTGAACGAACGTTCGGCGCCGGTCAGCGTGATCGCATAGAGGCCGGGGCGGGCGCCCGCTATGACCGGGCTGGCGCCGACGCCGATGCCGTTTTCGGCGAGGAATTTGATCTGGTCGCCCGAGAACGGGTCGTCGCCGAAGGCCGAGACATAGGTCGCCGGCCGCTCGCCGCTCAAGGCATGCAGCGCCCATAAAGTGTTGAACGTGTCGCCGGCAAAGCCCATGCGCCAGTTCGGCCCGGCCTGGCCCGAAAGCTCGAGCATGCACTCGCCGATCGAGGCGACGCCGTTTCCTGCCATGAAGTACTCCTCCATCCGTGCAATTGCGGTGCTGTAGCTTTTTGCGGCCGGCAGCGCCATGCTTGGCGACGGCGGATTCTTGCGCTGGGCGCGATTTCCCACAGGGGCGTGGGACGCGATCTGCCCAGCGAAACGTTATCCGCAGAACAGGAACCGGTTTGGCATCGTTATGGCGTTATCTTCTTGGAGGCCTCGGCCTGGCTGCCTTGCTCGCCGGTGTGCTGGCCGTCGTCTATCTGACGGCGCCGCATGCGCCGCAACCAAGTTCGGATGTAGGCCGTTCCAGGACGACGGCGAACAAGCTGTTCGTGGCGACCTTCGAGCCCGAGAAAGGCGTCATCCGGCAGGGCGAACTGGAGTCCTGGCTGCTGACGCTGAAAACCGTCGAGGGTGCGCCGGTGGAAGGTGCTGCGATAACGATTTCCGGCGGCATGCCGCAGCACAAGCACGGTCTGCCGACCAGCCCGCAGGCGACCGATTACCTCGGCGAAGGACGCTATCGCATCGACGGCGTGAAATTCACGATGAGCGGGTGGTGGCAATTGCATTTTGCCATCTCCGCCGCGGCCGGTTCGGACACTGTCGTCTTCAACGTGGTGCTGTGAGCCAAAGATGAGCCGGTTTTCCAGTCTTCTCGCGTTGGTGATGGTGGCCGTGCTCGCCGGCTGCGGCAGGCCGGAGTTTTCCGACGCCGAGAAGCAAACCGTCGCCTCATTGGCGCTGTCCAAGCTGCCGCCGCTGAAACCCGACACGACCAATCGCTTTGCCGATGTGCCGGCCGCCGCGGCACTCGGTTCGACGCTGTTCTTCGACACCGGGATGAGCGGCGGCGGCACCGTATCCTGCTCGACCTGCCACAAGATCGACCGCCAATTCCAGGACGACCTGCCGCAAGCGGTCGGCGTCGGCCGCACCAACCGGCGCACCATGCCGTTGGCCGGCGTCGCGCACGATCCCTGGTTCTTCTGGGACGGGCGGCGCGACAGCCTGTGGGCGCAGGCGCTGACACCGCTCGAAAATCCGCTGGAGCAGGCCGGCAACCGCGCCGCCTTCGCGCATTACATCAAGGCCCGTTTCGGCGAGCGCTACGAGCGCATCTTCGGGCCGCTGCCGGACCTTTCGGGCGTGCCGGCCAATGCCAGCCCGCTCGGAACCGATGCAGAGAGGGCGGCCTGGAACGCCATGCCCGCCAGCCGGGCCGAGGAGGTTGATCGCGTCTTTGCCAATATCGGCAAGGCGATTGCCGCCTTCGAGCGCTCGATCGCGCCGCCGCAGACGCGCTTCGACCGTTTTGCCACCGATCTTGCGGTGGGCGCCGAGCCGCAAGGCGACGCCGTCTTTTCGCCGGAGGAAATCCTCGGCCTGAAGCTGTTCATCGGCAAGGGCAATTGCGTGACCTGCCACAACGGCCCGCGTTTTACCGACGGCAGTTTTCACAACACCGGCGTGCCGCCGGTCGTGGGCCTGCCGCCGGATCGCGGCCGTGTCGATGCGGTGATGCAGGTCGAGGCCGATCCGTTCAACTGTTTCGGCACCTTTCGCGACGGTGATGCCAGCGCCTGCCGCGAGTTGCGCTTCATGGTCAAGGCCGGGCCGGAACTCATTCGTGGGTATAAGACGCCGTCGCTGCGCGGTGCCGCCACCCGGCCGCCCTACATGCATGCCGGGCAGTTTTCCTCGCTGGACGAAGTGGTGGCGCATTATTCCAAGGCGCCGGCCAGTGTCGAAGGCGTATCCGAGATCCACCCGCTGCAGCTTTCGGACCGCGAACGCGCGGCTCTGGTGGCGTTTTTGAAGACGCTGGCGGAGTGAGACCGGGTTTGTCTGCGACAAGAGCGGACCACCGTCTTGGGCCGCCAAATAACGTTGACACGATGCAGGGTCGCTGCTCATGATAACCAAGGCGCAAAGTGCGATACCTCAGGCTGTGGGAGGATAAAATGCAGCCACTTGAAATCGACGCCAAGCCTCAACCTGTTTCAATTGACCCCGCCAAGACCGCAGTTCTCGTCGTGGACATGCAGAATGACTTCGGCTCGAAAGGCGGGATGTTCGACAGAGCCGGAATCGACATTTCCGGGATTCAGCGGGCTGTCCGCCCCACCGCCCATCGCGTCGGATGCACCCAGGAGCAATCATGACGCCTCGATTACGCTCGTGCAGATACTCTTTGGATGGACATCGACGTCCGACCATTTCCTGAGGGCGATCGAGGAGCAATTTCAGGAGCGTCTTGAACGAGCCGGATGAGCTGACGAGATATCAGTGAGCGCCTACCGATCCTTCACCGTCTCCATCGCCACGAAGGTCGAGGTCTGGGCGACGTGCGGCAAGGCCGAGATGCGTTCGCCGAGCACGCGCCGGTAGGCGGCGATGTCGGTGGTGCGGACCTTCAGCAGATAGTCGAAGCTCGATGCCATCATGTGGCACTGCTCGATCTCCGGCACCGTCTGCACGGCGCGGTTGAAGGCGTCGAGCGCGGCCGAGCGGGTGTCGGACAGTTTCACCTGGACGAAGGCGACATGGCCTTCGCCCATGCGCTCGCGGTCGACGATCGCCTGGTAGCCCCTGATAAAGCCGTCCTTCTCCAGCCGCTTCACCCGCGCCTGCACCGGCGTCTTCGACAGGCCGACTTTTGCCGCCAGTTCCGACATGGAAAGCCGGCCGTTGCTGCCCAGGGCCGACAGGATGTTTCTGTCGATGCGGTCCAATTGGTCTTCTGCCATCGGATTCCTGGTCGAATTGGAGGTGATTGGCCATAATGATAGATCAATCGACCTGTCCTGTCGATTTCTTTGGACCGGACGAAATCCCTACTTATGTTAGCTTGCGCCATTCGGTCCGGTGACCGCCGGCCCGCTTCCTTATGCTCGCTCTACAGGACCGCCATGCCAGCGCTCGACACCATCCGCCAGCAAATCCGTGCCAATTATTTGCCCGACGAAGACCAGGCGGTGAAGCGGCTGGCCGAGGCGGCCGGGCTGTCCGTGCACGATCGCAAGGCGATTTCGGCCCGTGCCGCCGATCTGGTGCGGGCGGTGCGCGGCTCGTCCGATCCGCGGCTGATGGAAGTGTTCCTGTCCGCCTACGGCCTCTCGACCAAGGAGGGCGTGGCGCTGATGTGCCTGGCCGAAGCGCTGCTGCGGGTGCCCGACACCGAGACGATGGACGACCTCATCGCCGACAAGATTGCGCCGCACGACTGGTCGGCGCATTCGGGCGGTTCGAGCTCGATCTTCATCAATGCATCGACCTGGGCGCTGATGCTGACCGGCCGCGTGCTCGACGAAGGCGAGGGCGGCATCGAAGGCACGCTACGCGCCATGGTGCGCCGGCTGGGCGAGCCGGTCATCCGCAAGGCAGTCGCCGCCGCGATGCGCGAGATGGGCGAGCAGTTCGTGCTCGGCCGCACCATCGCCGAGGCCGTCAGGCGCGGCCGGCCGATGACGCAGAAGGGCTATCTCTATTCCTTCGACATGCTGGGCGAAGCGGCCCGCACCGAGGCCGACGCGCTGCGCTATCTCAAGGCCTATGCCGACGCCATCTCTTCGCTCGATGCCGGCGCCAACGGCCCCGACATCCGCCAGAACCACGGTATTTCGGTCAAGCTGTCGGCGCTGCATCCGCGCTATGAAGTGACCCAGAAAGAAAAGATGCTGCCGGTGATGGCCGAGCGGCTGTTGTCGCTGGCGCTGGCGGCGCGCCATTCGCGCATGGGGCTCAACATCGACGCCGAGGAAGCCGACCGCCTCGATTTGTCGCTCGACGTCATCGAGCGGGTGTTGGCCGAGCCGGAGCTTGCCGGCTGGAACGGTTTTGGCGTCGTCGTCCAGGCCTATGGACCGCGCGCCGCCTTCGTCATCGACTGGCTCTACGCTCTGGCCAGGAAATACGACCGCAGCATCATGGTGCGGCTGGTCAAGGGCGCCTATTGGGACACCGAGATCAAGCGGGCGCAGACGCTCGGGCTCGACGGCTATCCGGTCTTTACCCGCAAGGCCAACACCGACGTCTCCTACTTGGCCTGCGCGAAGAAGCTGTTGTCGATGACCGACCGTATCTATCCGCAATTCGCCACTCACAATGCCCACACCGTCGCCGCCATCCTGTCGATGACGACGGAGCGCGATACATTCGAGTTCCAGCGCCTGCACGGCATGGGCGAAGCGCTGCATGAGACGGTGCGGCGGGCCGAAGGCACGCGCTGCCGCATCTATGCGCCGGTCGGCGCGCATTCCGACCTGCTCGCCTACCTGGTCCGCCGGCTGCTGGAGAACGGCGCCAATTCCTCCTTTGTCCACCAGCTCACTGACGAGGAGGTCGAGCCCGAGGACATTGCCCGCGACCCGCTCGAAACGGTGGAGAAACAAGGCCCCGCCGCCAATCCGGCGATCGTGCCGCCGTCGGCGATCTTTGGCCCCGGCCGGCGCAACTCCAAGGGTTTCGATATCACCGACACGCTGACGCTGGCGGCGATCGACAAGGCCAGGGCCGAGTTCGCCGGGCCGGAGCGCTGGCACGCCAAGCCGGTCAGCCGCGCCGCCGGCTACGGCAAGCAGCGTCCGGTGGTCAATCCGGCAAAACCTTCGGAAGTGGTCGGCACGGTCAGCGAGGCCGGCGCCAAGCAGGTCGAGACCGCCGTGCGCATCGCCGTCGAGGCACAACCGGTATGGGCAAGACGCCCGGTCGCCGAGCGCGCCGCCATCCTCAACCGCGCGGCCGATCTCTATGAGGCGAACGCCGTCGAGTTCTTTGCGCTCGCCGCCCGCGAGGCCGGCAAGTCGCTGGCCGACGGCGTTGCCGAGGTGCGCGAGGCGGTCGATTTCCTGCGCTACTATGCGGCCGAGGCCGCCAATGCCGAGGCGGGCACCGAGGCGCGTGGCGCCATCGCCTGCATCTCGCCGTGGAACTTTCCGCTTGCCATCTTCACCGGCCAGATTGCAGCGGCACTGGTCACCGGCAATTCCGTTATCGCCAAGCCGGCCGAGCAGACGCCGCTGATCGCCTTCCGCGCCGTCCAGCTGCTGCGCGAGGCCGGCGTGCCGGAAGACGTCATCCAGCTTCTGCCCGGCGACGGTCCCTCGGTCGGCGGCCCGCTGACCGCCGATCCGCGCATTGCCGGTGTCTGCTTTACCGGCTCGACCGAGGTCGCCAAGCTGATCGAAAAGCAGCTGGCCGAGACCGCCGCGCCCGACGCCATGCTGATTGCCGAGACCGGCGGCCTCAACGCCATGATCGTCGATTCCACGGCGCTGCCCGAACAGGCGGTGCGCGACATCCTCGCCTCCGCCTTCCAGAGCGCCGGCCAGCGCTGCTCGGCACTGCGCATTCTCTACGTGCAGAAGGACGTCGAGAAGAAGATGCTGGAGATGCTGAAAGGCGCTATGGAAGCGCTCAGCCTCGGCGACCCCTGGCGGATCTCGACCGATGTCGGCCCGGTCATCGACGACGAGGCACAAGCGTCGATCCGCGACTATTGCACGAAAATGGGCCTGCAGGGCCGGCTGATCGCCAAGCTCGAAGCGCCGAAGGACGGCCGCTTCGTCGCGCCGCACGTCTTTCGGGTCAAGAGCATCGAGGAGTTGGAACGCGAGGTGTTCGGCCCGGTGCTGCACGTCGCCACCTTCGATGCCGACGAGATCGATGCGGTGATCGCCGCGATCAACCGCAAGGGCTACGGCCTGACCTTCGGCCTGCACACCCGCATCGAAGGCCGCGCGCAGCATTTCGTCGACGGCATCCATGCTGGCAACATCTACGTCAACCGCAACCAGATCGGCGCCGTCGTCGGGGCGCAGCCCTTCGGCGGCGAGGGGCTTTCCGGCACCGGACCGAAGGCGGGCGGGCCACATTATCTCCGGCGCTTCCGCAAGGGGCCGGAGGCCGGCACCCATCTTGCCGAAGGCCGCAAGGTGACGGCGACCGAGCTCGCCGACAATCTGCCGGACCCGGCCTTTGGCGGCTGGTCGACGCGGCCGGATCGCGTCGCCATCCTGAGGAAACATCTGCGCGGCAAGGGTGCCGCGGCCATCGGTGCCGCCGCCGGCATCGATTTCGGCCAGGTCGACCTGCCCGGGCCGACCGGCGAGGCCAACACGCTGTCGCTGTCGCCGCGCGGGCGCGTGCTGTGCCTCGGTCCCGACGCGGATACCCTGCTTGCGCAGACGATCCAGGCGCTGGCTGCCGGCAATGCCGTGCTCGCCGTCGCACCTGGCGCGCCTGCGGCACTGTCGGCGCTGACCGGCAAGGGCCTGCCGCTGGCGGCGATCGACGGCCGTCCGGACCCGGTCGAAGCGCGCTCGCTGCGGGTCGATGTCGTCGCCTTTTCCGGTATGCCCGAGGCCGCGCGCATCGTGCGCAAGGTCATCGCCGACCGCGCCGGCCCGATCGTACCGCTGGTCAGCGAAGTGTATTATCCGGCCGCCTATGCGCACGAGCGCGCCGTCTGCGTCGACACCACGGCGGCGGGCGGCAATGCCAGCCTGCTGGCCGCGGCATAGGGTTTCGCCAGGGCTCGCTCATCGCGGGCAGGGCGGCGCCGACTCTGCGTGGGGAGGGTCGCTACCTGATACCGAGCGGCACCTCGAACTGCCAGGCCGAGCGACCGGCTCCGTCTGGAATCGGGGGAAACGGAGAAGCCCGGCGGACCGCGTCGAGAGCGGCCTTGTCCAGCGCGGCAACGCCTGAACTGCCCGTCAGCCTGGCCGACCGGACGCTGCCGTTCGAACCGACGGTAAAGGCAACCGTGGCTGTGCCCGTGGCGCGCGTGCGTGTCGAATTGAAGGCCCGCACCAGCTTTGATCGGATCTTGCCGGGGTAGTTTGTGACGGCTGCATTGCCGATGCCGGACTTGCCGCCCCTGCTGGCAGTCAGGATCTTGCCGTCCTTCTTGCCGTCGGCCGTGCCGCGCGCGACATCCATTTCGTCACGGCCGCCGGAGCCGGTCTTTTTCTTCTTGGAATCGGCTTTGGCAAGTGCCTTGCCCGCCTTCTTGCGCGAGACCGGCTTTTCAGGCTCGTTTGGTTCGGCTTTCCTGGCCGGCTTGTTCTTTGCGGTTGCCTTCTTCGGCTGCTTGGGCTTCGGCCTTTCCGGCTTCGGTTCTTCCGCCGCGACGACGGTCTCGACCGTCTGAACCGTTTCGGCCGGCGCCGGGTCGGCTGGTGCCGGAGCACTCGTCTCGGCAGGATCGGCCCTTTCGACCGTGCTGACTGGCGGCGGCACGGCATTGTCGTCAGTGGGCACCAGCCTGTCGGTCGCGAGAATGTCGGGCGATGGATCCGGGCGCGCCGGCTCGACAGGCTGGGCAGGCGCGGGCTCGGGGCGATCGGCAAGAGGAGCAGTTTCCGTGACGGCCTCGCTAACCGGCTCGACCACATCTTTTTCCGATGCTTCCGCCACATCGGTGACCGGCTGGAGCGCCTCCTCTGCCGCGGTTGCCTGCGCCTCGACCGTTTCGACGGGCTTGGCGTCGAGCATGGTCACCATCGTTACGTTGGTCACTTCCGGGTCGTCTCCGACATCGCCGGCCGCCTGCTGCGGATCGGCGCCGAGCAGCATTTCGCCTTGCTGGTCGGCACCTTCGATGCTTGGCCTGTCGTCCGGCAGGGTGAGAAAGGCCAGCGCCACCGCTGCGTGAAATGCGCAAGAGCAGGCGATCGCCACCGTCCAGTTGTGGCGCCGCTGCATCTGTCGTGCCTGCCGCAATGGCTCCGCCGGCACCGCAGTCAATTCGCCGTCGGCATCGGCGATGCAACTGTCTTCCGGTCTGTCGCGCGGCGAAACATGCAGCACCCCGCGAGGGATGGCGAAATCGGGATCGTCCGGTTCCGGCGGCAGGAAACCGGCCAATGGCCACGCCAGGGTGTTTCGCGCGAATGCCGGTTCCAGTCCCAAATTCAGACCCCGAAGGCGATGCCGGTCCTGGTCTGCGTCTTCAGCCCGCGCATGCAGGCATTCGGCTCGGCGCCGGCGCATTCCGTGGCGCTGTTGATCAACACGCGGCTGACCTTGCCGCAATCGGTGCCGGCAAGGTCGAAACGCGTCACCTTGGTCTTGCCTGCAGGCAGCTCCTTGAAATCGAGCACGGTCAGCCGGTCGACGACGCCGGCCTCGTTGAACAACGCGATCTCGAACGCCGCCTTGGAAAGACCGGCGCCGAGATTGTTGGTGACCACGAAGGTTAGGCGGCAGCCCTTGTCGGATGGCTGCGCGCCGTTCAGCTCGAGGATCAGCGCCGGCGCTTGCTGCTGTGTCCATGCCGGAGCCGCCGCAAGCGACATAGCCACCGCCGCGGCCAACAGACGAAGGGATGCTGTCACGCCTTGCCTCATCGTCAGCCTCCAAACCGCATGGTCGCCGCCAGCTTCAGGGTGACGCCGGGCTCGTAGACGATACTCGTGGTCGACGCGTTCAGTGGGTTGGCGTATTTGACGTCGAACAGATTGTCGGCGCGGAAATCGACCTTGAAATTGTCGGTCGCCTGGTAGCTGGCGAAGGCATTGACCAGCGTATAGTCCTTGGCCACCGCGTTGCCCTGCGGCTTGCCGTTGTATTGCACCTCGCCGCCGACAGTCAGCCTGTCCTCGAGGAAGCGAAAGCCGAGTTGCCCGGTGACCTGGGAGGAGGGGACGGTGACAAGGTCCGCCCGCTCGCCTTCATAGGAAATCGTGTGGCCATCGGTGAACGACGCCGAAAGCCCGGCAAAGCCCCAGGCTGCGTCATAGACGCCCTCCATCTCGAAGCCGTGGATCTTGGCCTTGGCGAAATTCTGATACTGGAAGCAGATCGGGATGCCCGGACCGAACGGGCAGCCGCTGGTCGGGTCGAACGCCGATAGCGTCACGCCGTCGATGTAATCGTCGACATTGTTGTTGAAATAGGCCGCCTTCAGCCGCAGCGCGTCGTCGGCCTCGATGACGCCGTTGGTGCTGTAGTTGACGCCAAACTCCACGGTCTTGCCGGTTTCGGGCTTGAGATTGGGATTGGGGAGGAACGGGAAGCTGACGCCTGCCGGATGATTGCCGCTGATCAGGGTCTCCGATAGCGAAGGGGAGCGGTAGCCTTCTGCGTAAGTGCCGTAGAATTGCAGGCCGGAAAGGCTGGCGCTTGCGAAGGGCGAAATGCCCACTGTGATGCGTGGCGACAGCCGGTCGCCAGAGGTTTCGCCGACATCGCTGTCTAGCTTGTAGCTGTCGTAACGCAGCCCGGCGATGACCTCGAGCCAGTCCCAGGTGAGCTTGTCCTGGACGTATGCGCCGGAGACGTTTCTATCGCCCGAGGGCGTGTAGAAACTGTCGCCGCCCGCCGTGCCGCCTGTCTCGACATCGTCGCCAACCCAGTCGCCGCCATAGGTCAGCTCATGCGCGATCCCAACGGTCTCGTATCTCGACGTGTTCCAGATGTCGATGCCGGAGGTGCCGATGTCGAACATCGATTTCGAACCCGCCGGCAAAACCACGGGCAGACCGGTGACCGGATCAAACCGGTTTTGCGCCACAAGGGTCGTCAGATCGAGCTTGGTCTTGTTGTAAGAGGCGTTGATGTGGAGATCGAGCCAGCTCTTGTCTTCGTCGGTGATGTTGTAGCGGGCCGTGAAGGTATTCGCCTTCAGGTCGGCGTCGTTCACCGGCGCGCTGCCGCTGGTCTCGGTCCATCCGTCGTTCGAGCCGATCCAACCGAGCTTCAGCTCGCTGTTTTCGCTGGGGCGGATGGTCGTCTTGAGGAGGCCGCTCAAGACGTCGAAGCCAGTGCCCGCTACAGTGTCGCCGCCGCCATGCTTGTAGTCGTCATAGTCGCGGTAGACGATGTTGCCGAGCACGTCCCAGTTCTCGTTTATCCGGTAGGCGCCGGTGGCGCTGGTGGTCCAGCCTTCACCGTTGGTTTCGTAACGCCCGGTCGCGGATGCCGCCCAGGTCTCGTCGGGCTTGAGGAAATCCTGAGCATCCTTGGTATCGAAAAAGACGACGCCGCCGATCGCCCCGGAGCCGTAGGTATTGGCGACCGGACCGCGGATCACGTCGACGGATTTGATCAATTCGGGATCGATGTAGAAGGTCGATTGCGTGCCGTGATCCGAGCGCTGGAAATTCTGGCGGGCACCGTCGACGATGACGGAGACGCGGCCGAAGTCCTGCAGGCCGCGGATGTTGATGCTGGAGCTGACACGCCTTGCGTCGGCCTGGACGGCGACACCCGGCACACCGAACAGCATGTCGTTGGGCGTCGTCGCCATGCGGCGCTCTAGCTGTTCCTCGTCGACATGGCTGGCTGAAGCAAGCGACTCGATCGCCGTCTCGCCGGTGCGGCTGAGGATCAGGATCTTGTCGAGCAGCGTGGCACCCGCCGGGGCGGGCTTTGCCTGTTCTGGCGGTTGAGACGGGTCAGTCTGCTGCTGGTCGGCTGCCGGTTGGGCAGCCTGCTGGGCGCCGGCCGGTGCGGCGAGCAGCGGGATCGCCGCCGCGCCGGCCAGCAACGCGGCCATTTTGCTTGTCATAGAACAGTGTGCCAGGCCGCTGCCCGCCGGCCGTCCCCAATTCGCCAACCCCATGCTGCAACTCCAAGAATCCATGTTCGATGCTGGCTGGCTTGGGGCTCGCTGGCATTTTTCATCGCGTCCGGCGTCTTAAATGTTGACTCATTTACTCCGGTATTGCACTGCTAGATAACATGACCATTCGAGTCAAGAATTGAATCGGCATTTCACGCAGGCGCCGAGCCAGATGCCCGGCACAGAACAGGGAGCGAACCCATGAACACGCACAATCCCAGCGACTTTCGCCATCGCGTCCGCCGTTCCGACGAAAATTCCGTCCGTTTCGAACGGGTCCAATCGGCCGTGAGAACGCTGTCCAGCAACACGCTGTTCCAGGGCGAGCACGAGATCGGCATCGAACATCACGGTGCGCTGTATCGGCTGAAGATCACCCGGCAGGGCAAGCTCATCCTCAACAAGTAGGTGGTGGAAATGGACCAGCGCGTAAAACCCGCCCCGCACGAGATCCGACGGGCACGGGTAGACAATCCGAAAATGCGCGAGCGCGACCTCGCCGCCCAACTCGGTATTTCGGAGGCCGAACTGGTCGCCGCGCATTGCGGCGACGGGGTCGTGCGGGTCGAGCCGCGTGTCAACGACCTTTTGACTGGTCTCGAAGCTGTCGGTGAGGTGATGGCGCTGACCCGCAACGAAAGCGCGGTGCACGAGAAGATCGGCGTCTACGACAAGGTCGTCACCGGCAATCACAATGCCATGGTGCTCGGCGAAAACATCGACCTGCGCATCTTCCCGAAAGTCTGGGCGCACGGCTTTGCGGTGGAAAAGCGCGACGGCGCCGACATCCGTCGCAGCCTGCAGTTCTTCGACGCCGCAGGCGAGGCGATGCACAAGGTGCATCTCAGACCCGCATCCAACCTCTATGCCTATCAGAAGCTGGTGGCCGGGCTGGAATCACCGAACCAGGAACCGACGGTGGCGATTTCAGCGGGCGCGGCTGACGACGAGATCGAGACTGCGGACAATTCGGCCAGCGTCGAGCATCTGCGCGACCGCTGGAGCCAACTAACCGACGTGCATCAGTTCTTCGGCATGCTGAAGACACTGAAGCTCAGCCGCCGGCAGGCGGTGCGCTTGGTCGGCCAGGATTATGCCTGGCTGGTCGATAACGATGCGGTGAGCGCCATGTTCAACCACGCCGCCGCTGGCGCCATGCCGATCATGTGCTTTGTCGGCAATCGCGGCTGCATCCAGATCCATTCCGGCCCCGTCGCCTCGATCAAGCCGATGGGACCATGGCTCAATGTGCTCGACGAGACCTTCCATCTGCACCTGCGGACCGACCACATCGATGAGGTCTGGGCCGTGCGTAAGCCGACCAAGGACGGCCATGTCACGTCGCTCGAAGTCTATGGCACCGACGGCAAGATGATCATCCAGTTCTTCGGTAAGCGGCATGAGGGCGAAAGCGAGCGCGAAGACTGGCGCTTTCTGGCCGAAAACATGCCGCGTATCCCAAGCCCGACCGCAGCCTGAGGAAAACGACGATGGTTCTTTTCTCCAGGCTGCCATCGGTCTCCAGGTCGGCGCTTGGTCCTGCGGCCGCTGTTTTCCTGGCGTTCGCCGCGCTGATGCCCGCTCAGGCCGCCGAAGGCATCGCGACTTTTGCCGACCGCTCGAGGATCGTGGCCATCGGCGGCTCGATCACCGAGATCGTCTACGCGCTCGGCGAACAGCATCGCCTTGTCGCGCGCGATTCGACCAGCCGCTATCCGCAAGCGGCGGCGGAACTGCCCGATGTCGGCTACATGCGCCAGCTGTCGCCGGAGGGTGTGCTGTCGGTCAATCCGTCGGGCATATTGGCCCTGCACGGCAGCGGACCGAAGGAAGCCGTCGACGTCTTGAAGAAATCAAGAATCCCGTTCATCGAGGTGCCCGAGCGCTATGATAATCAAGGCATTCTCGAAAAGATCCACATCGTTGGCAAGGCGCTCGGCGTCGACGCCAAGGCCGATGCGCTGGCAGCCGAGATTGACGCCAAGCTGAAGGCAGCCGAAAAGCAGACCGCCTCGATCAAGGAGCGCAAGCGCATCCTGTTCGTGCTGTCGATGCAGGGCGGCAAGCTGCTTGCCGCCGGCAGCGACACCGCAGCCGACGGCATCATCAAGCTTGCGGGCGGCATCAACGCCATCGACGGCTTTGCCGGCTACAAGCAATTGTCGGACGAGGCAGTCATCACCGCCAGGCCGGACGTGATCCTGATGATGAACAATGCCGGACCGGCCACCGCGGATGACGAATTGTTTTCGAACCCTGTCGTGGCTTCGACGCCGGCGGGTGCCGCCCGCAAGCTGATCCGCATGGACGGCGGCTATCTGCTCGGCTTCGGCCCGCGCACGGCCGACGCTATCCACGATCTCGCCGTCTCGCTCTATGGCGGCCAGGGCACGGATTGAGCGCGATGGCCGATCATTCGATCGCTGATGCGGCGGGCATCATGGCGACGGCAGCCGAGGGTGACCGTTCGCGGCGCGCCCGCCTCGTCATCGTGCTGCTCTGCGTCGGGCTGGCTATCGCCGTGCTGTTGTCACTGACCTCCGGCGCATCCGATGCCTCGGCCATCGGCGTCATGCACGACTGGCTGTTCGGCGCGTTGCCCGGCGACGCGGCATTGAGCGCCCGCGACCATGTGATCATCCATGACATCCGTCTGCCGCGCGTCATTCTGGGCGTACTGGTCGGCGCATCGCTTGCCGTCTCCGGTGCCGTCATGCAGGGTTTGTTCCGCAATCCGCTGGCCGACCCCGGCCTGATCGGCGTTTCGGCCGGATCGAGCCTCGGTGCGGTCGCCGTCATCGTGCTTGGCTCGACCATGCTGGCGCCGCTGACCTCGGCGCTCGGCACGCTGGCTCTGCCGCTGGCTGCGTTCTGCGGCGGGCTGGCGACGACATTGCTGCTCTATCAGGTCGCGACACGGCAAGGCCGGACCTCGGTCGCCACCATGCTGCTCGCCGGCATCGCGCTGGCGGCGCTTGCCATGGCGCTGACCGGCATCCTGATCTTCATGGCCGACGACCGGCAATTGCGCGACCTGACCTTTTGGCAGCTCGGCTCGCTGGGCGGCGCAACCTGGCAGAAGATCGGCTCCGTCGGGCCGATCATCGTGCTGGCGCTGGCGGCAATGCCGTTCCTGGCGCGCGGCCTCAACGCGCTGGCGCTTGGCGAGGCGACGGCCGGCCATCTCGGCATTCCGGTGCAGCGGCTGAAATACACCGCGATCGTCGGCGTCTCGGCAGCGGTCGGCGCGTCGGTCGCCGTCAGCGGCGGCATCGGTTTTGTCGGCATCGTCGTGCCGCATTTGCTGCGCCTGCTGATCGGCCCCGACAACCGTTACCTGCTGCCGGCATCGGCGCTGCTCGGCGCCGCGCTGCTGCTGTTGGCTGACGCCGTTGCCCGCACCATCGTTGCCCCGGCCGAATTGCCGATTGGGATCGTCACCGCGGTCGCCGGTGCCCCGTTCTTCCTGTGGATACTGCTGCGCAAGCGCGGCGTCATCGACCTGTGAAAGTTTGCCTATGATCGAAGCGCGCGATGTCTCGGTGGCGATCGGCGGCAAGCGCATTGTCGCCAATGTCGATTTCGAGGCGCGGCCGGGCGAAATCGCGGCCATTGTCGGCCCCAACGGTTCGGGCAAGACGACCTTCCTCAGAGCACTGTCCGGCGATCTTGGCTATTCGGGAGAGGTCACCATCAACGGCCGCAATCTATCGGCGATGAAGCCGGTCGAGGCGGCGACGGTGCGCGCGGTGCTGCCGCAGGCGACGACGCTGTCCTTCCCGTTCACTGTGCGTGAGATCGTCAGGCTGGGCCTGGTCGGCGGGCGCTCCGGCGCGCTGCCCGGCGAGGACCAGCGCCTGCCCGAACGCGCGCTGGCGCGCGTCGACCTCGACGGTTTTGCCGGCCGCTTCTACCAGGAATTGTCCGGCGGCGAGCAGCAGCGGGTGCAGCTTGCCCGCGTACTCTGCCAGGTCTGGGCGCCGGTGCTCGACGGCAAGCCGCGCTATTTGTTCCTCGATGAGCCGGTGTCCAGCCTCGACATCAAACACCAGCTGATCATCATGGACATCGCGCGTGATTTCGCCAGACGGGGCGGCGGCGTGGTCGCCATCCTGCACGACCTCAATTTGACGGCGATGTATGCCGACCGGATTTTCGTCATGCATCGCGGCAGGCTCGCCGCTACAGGTTCGCCGCAACAGGTACTCAGCGACGAGCTGATCGAAAAGGTCTTCGATTGCCGGCTGAAGGTCGGCGTGTTGCCGGCAGGAAACATGCCGTTCGTTTTGCCGCAATCGGCAGCTTAGGCAATCAGAAAAATCAGGCGGCCGGCGCCCGTTGCACCAGCATGTCGATGCCGAGCAGGTGTCGCACATTCGGGCGCGCCGCCACCAGATCGGCGATCGTGTAGCGCGACAGCACGGCGAAGAAGGCGTTGAGCGCTTCGCGCAATGCCGAATTCAAGGCGCAGCTGTCGACCAGCGGGCATTCGGCGGCGTCGTTCTCGAAGCACTCGGCCATGGCAAAGCTTTCCTCCGTCACCCGCACGACATCGAACAGGCTGATCGTTTCGGCCGCGCGACCGAGCCTGACGCCGCCATTCCTGCCGCGCACCGTTTCGATCAAGCCGTTTTCGACCAGTGGCTGCAGGATCTTGAACAGGAAAAGTTCCGATACCGAATAGGCGGCGGCGATCTCGGGGATGCGGCTCAGCCGTTCGGTATTGGCGGCGCAATACATCAGAATGCGCATGGCGTAGTTGGTCTGACGGGTAAGCCGCATTGTGTCCTCACATAGCAGTGGTTGGGGTCAATATGGCCTATAGTTTGGAACAATTCCAGACTGGCGCTGCATAATAGATGAATTCAGGCGTCAAGTTTGCATGCGCGATTGCGCGCACCGGGATCAGCGGCGCGCTTTCTGTGGGAAGCGACATTAGATAAGTTCGCATGATCGATCAGGAGCGGCCCACCATGTCACGACCAGCCCCGGTTCTTGCATCCGTCGCGTTCGCCCGGTTCGACACCGACGCCGATGCCAAGCTTTCGGCGCTCAGGCGCACCAAGTTCGCTGCCACCGCAGCACTTGCGTTTTGCGTGCTGATCTTTGCGGCGGCGAAATCGTTCGAGAGCCGGCATGCGTGGTTGGGCTTTGTTGCCGCTTTCGCCGAGGCGGCGACGATCGGCGGGCTGGCCGACTGGTATGCGGTGGTAGCGCTGTTTCGGCGGCCACTCGGCCTGCCGATCCCGCATACGGCTATCATCCCGGAGAACCAGAACCGAATCGCCGACAATCTCGGCCGCTTCATCGAGGTCAATTTCCTGGCGCCGGAGCCGGTGCGCGAAAAGCTCGCCGAAGTCGATTTTTCCGCGCTGGTCGCGGACTGGCTGGCCGACCCGAACCGCGCCGCCGACCTGTCGCGTTTTGTCGGCCGGCTGGTGCCGCAGACGCTGGCGGCGGTCGAGCAATCCGGACTGCGCGGCTTCGTCACCAGCCGTATGCTGGAGCAGATCGAAAAGGTGCCGCTGGCGCCGCTCGCCGCCGAGTTGCTGTCGGCGCTGACTGACGATCGCCGCCACCAGAAACTATTCGACGAGTTCACCAAGGTGGTCGGCCGCTTCTTGAGCGACGAGCAGGCGCTGGCGACGATGCGCGAGAAGATCCGCGAGGAACTGCCGTCGCTGTTCAACCTGTTTCGCGCCGACGCCTATCTGTTGAAGAAGATCGTTGCGTCGGCCGGCTCGCTGCTCGATGAAGTGCGCGCCGATCCGCACCATCCAATGCGCGCCGAATTCGACCTTTTCGTCGCGACTTTCGTCGAGCGGCTGAGGACATCCAAACAATATGCCAGGCGCGCCGAAAAGCTGAAGCGAGATTTCCTCGCCCGGCCGGAACTCAGCGCTCTGGCCGGCGACATGTGGGAGAGCCTGCGGCTGTTCATCGAGCAGGACGCCAAGGCGCCGAATTCGATGATCCGCGACCATCTCGCCACCATGTTCGTCGAGGTCGGCCGCCATCTTGCCGACGACGCGCAGATCAGGGCCGACATGAACCAGGGGTTCATCGTGGCGCTGGCATCCTTCGTCGAAAGCCAGAAGAGCGGCGTGTCCAAATTCATCGCCGACCAGGTCAAGCGCTGGGACCTCGCGCAACTGACAAGGCTGATCGAGATGAACATCGGCAAGGACCTGCAATATATCCGCTTCAACGGCATGATCATCGGTGGCCTTGCCGGGCTCGTGCTCTACACCGCCGAACGGCTGTTTCTCGTCGGCTGACCTCGTCCGAATGGACCGCTGAGCTTCGCTGCACTATCTTCCGTGCAGTGGCGGCGTTCACGGCAACAGGGGGAGAGTACCAGCATGGCAAAACGACCGGATTCCGAGTCCTTTATCGACATGTTCGGCAAGTTCGGCCGCGACCTGAAGCTGCCGAATGTCGATGTCGAGGCGATCCTCGCCCACCACGCCAAGAACCTGGAAGCGCTGGAGAAGTCGGCCAGGGCGAGTGCCGCCGGAGCGTCGGCGCTGTTGTCCAGGCAACGCGAGATGCTACAGGACACGCTGCGCGAAATCACCGACATGGCACAAAACTACAGGGCGCCCGGCAATCCCCAGGAAATGATGCAGAAGCAGGCGGCGTTCGCCAGGAGATCCTTCGAGACCGCGCTGAAGAATGCCGGCGAGATGGCCGAACTGGCGAGGGCGTCCGGCACCGAATCCATCGAAATCCTGCGCAGCCGCATCAAGGAGGCGATGGAGGAGATCCGCGCCGGCCACGACAAGAAATAAGCTGTTCCCCAGCAGCACGCTTGCCGGCGGCGAAGACTGGCGGTTCGCGGCCGAAGATTATGGGCTGGAATCGCACTGGCGAATTGACAGGGGCGGCCCGTCGTGGTCCGGAACAGGCAAGCGATCGGGAAAGCAGGAATGACGCAGATACGGCCCACGACGCCGCCGACCTTCGAGCAACTCAGGGCGATGGCCGGGCAGGAATTAGGCGTCTCGGACTGGACGCTGGTCGATCAGCACCGCATCGACCAGTTTGCCGAATGCACGGGCGATCATCAATGGATCCATGTCGATCCCGAGCGGGCGAAGCGGCAAAGCCCGTTTCGCACCACGATCGCGCATGGCTATCTGACCCTGTCGATCATCGGCGCGCTGGCGCTTGAGATGGGCATCGTACCCGAAAACACGCAGGCCGCTTTCAACTACGGTTTCGACAAAGTGCGTTTCGTGGCGCCAGTCAGGGTCGGCTCGCGAATCAGGCTGCGCACCACGCTGTTGTCGATGGAAGACAAAGGCCCGGGGCAATATCTGATGAAGGCTTCCAATACGGTCGAGATCGAAGGCGAGCAGAGGCCGGCGCTGACCGCCGAGACGCTCGTCATGCTTTACGCACGCCGCAAGCGGGCCGGCACCTGAGAGACCGTTTGGAAACTCTACTCTGGCGGCCATCTGATCGCGTTTTCTGCGCTTCCGGCCTTCGCCGGCCGAAGCACCGATCAGCGGTCGTGGCAGTTAAGGCTACGGCCGGCGTAGGCCGGTGCTCACGGACCTAAATGTCCGCTGCGCTCCGGTTCTCGAAACCACCACCATATGACTCGCCAGAGCGAATTTCGAAACAGTCTCCGAGGACACGGGCTCAGACAGGCGTGCGGCGGTGCAAATCAGCGCGACATCGCCTGTTCAAGCGCCCTGAAAATCCGGTCGTCTCCGGACTGGGCGACGTTGAAGCGCATGAAACGGCTGGCCGACCGAGACAGGCTGAACGCATTGCCGGGCGCAAGCACGACGTTGGCCGACAAAGCGTGACGGGCGACATCCGCGGCATCTATCCCCTCCGGCAGCCTGCACCACAAAAACATGCCGGCCGGCTGATCTATCCATGGCACGATGCCGATGGCCTTCAGGCGGGCGCTGGTTTCTTCCACGGCGCGCGAGAGCCGCGCGCGCAGCAGATCGACGTGCTTGCGATAGAGGCCGTCCTTCAGCAGCGTCAGCACCAGTTCGGATGCAAGCCGCCCGCTGCCAAAGGACGTGGCGATCTTGAGATCGGTCAATCCTTCCATCCAGTCGCGAGGAGCGGCGATGAAGCCGCAGCGCACCGATGCCGAAAGCGTCTTGGAGAAGCTTCCGATATGGATGACCCGGCTGAGACCGTCGAAGGCCGCCAGCCGGGGCGCGGGCGTATGTTCGAAATCGGCGAAGATATCGTCCTCGATAATCGTCAGCCCCGACTGGTCGGCGAGCTTCAGCAGCCGATGGGCGGCGACGGGCGACAATATCGCGCCGGTCGGATTGTGGAGCGCGGAATTGGTGATGTAGAGGCGCGGCCGGTGCTCGTTCAGCGCTTGCGCGAACAGCTCGATGTCCGGCCCCGAGCGTGTGTAGGGAACGCTGATCACCTTGGCCCGATGGGCGCGCAACAGGGCATGGAAGTTGAAATAGCAGGGATCGTCGACCAACACGGTGTCACCCGGTTCGAGCAGAAACCTACACAGCAGGTCGATCGCCTGGGTGCCCGATTCCGTCAGCATGATCTGGTCCGGGGAGGCTTCGATACCGTGCTCGGCCATGCGCCGCGCCAGCAGATGGCGCAGCGCCGGCAAGCCGAGCGGCGTGCCGTAATCGGTCAGCGCGGCATCGTCGGCGCGGGCCATGGTCCGCAGTGCGCGGCGCAATCCGGCCTCGGGCATCCATGCGGCCGGCAACCAGCCGCAACCGGGTTTGAGCACATTGTCGCCAGCTTCCAGCGATTGGCGCGAGACCCACAGCGGGTCGACAGCACGGTCAAGCCTGGGGCCGATCTCGGCCAGTGACAGCGGAGCCAGCGATCCGGCGGCATAGAAACCCGAGCCCGGCCGCGAGCGGATCATGCCTTCCGCCGCAAGACGCTCATAGGCTTCGACCACGGTGGATTTGGAAACCTGCATGGCCTTGGCGAAAGCCCGGATCGAAGGCAGCCGCATTCCCGGTGTCAGGCTGCGCGCGGCGATCCTGTGCCTGATCGTCGCCATGACGGTTTCGACAAGCGTCCGGCTGCCCTCATCTGTTGTCGTCTGCTCGTCCATCCGTACTGCTCAGCCTACCATGACGGTTTTGTCGAACTGTACCTCATTGTCTCTGGCGGAGCCATACGCCCGGCCCGATAGAGGGCGAAACGAGCGGGGCATCGATGGACAAGGTGGCAAGTGGCTGGGCGGCGAGTGGTTGGGCGGCGAGTAGCTGGGCGGCGAGCGGCTGGGTCAACGGGTTCATAGGCGTGCTGATCTTCAGCGGTTCGCTTCCGGCGACGCGCGTGGCGGTGATGGATTTCGATCCGGTGTTCGTGACGGTCGCCCGTGCGGCTTCGGCGGGCATTCTCGGCCTCGCGCTGCTGCTCGTTTTTCGCCAGAAGCGACCGGAGCGGCAAGATCTGTTCTCGCTGGCGATCGTCGCGCTTGGCGTCGTGGTCGGCTTTCCCCTGCTGACAGCGCTGGCGCTCAAGCACATCAATTCGGCTCACTCGATCATTTTCGTCGGCCTGTTGCCGTTGGCGACCGCGATCTTCGGCGTGGTTCGAGGCGGTGATCGCCCGAAACCGGCGTTCTGGCTGTTCTCGTGTCTCGGCAGCGCCCTTGTTGCCGGTTTTGCAGTGACGCATGGCCTCTCGGTCTCGCCGCTCGGCGACATCTTGATGCTGGCCGCCATCATCGTGTGCGGATTGGGCTATGCCGAAGGAGCGGCGCTGTCGCGCAAGCTCGGCGGCTGGCAGGTGATCTCGTGGGCGCTGGTGCTGTCGCTGCCGGTCATGCTGGCGCTGACGTTCATCACCATGCCGCCGTCGCTCGAAAGTGCCGGCAGGGGCGCGTGGATAGGTTTGGCGTATGTGTCGCTGTTCAGCATGCTGATCGGTTTCGTGTTCTGGTATCGCGGCCTGGCGCAAGGCGGCATCGCCGCGGTCGGGCAGCTGCAACTGCTGCAGCCTTTCTTCGGCCTTGGGCTGGCGGCAGCGCTGCTGCATGAGCAGGTCAGTCCCGCCATGATCGCCGTCACCGCCGCCGTCGTGCTTTGCGTCGTCGGCGCCAAGAGATATGCGAGATAGGTGCGCCGGCGCAGTCTTGAACTCGATACAATCGCGTCCAGTTGATACCAAGAGCTGCCGACCTGGCGGAACGGCGTCTCCGAGGCGCCGAATCGGCCAGCGTGGCGCAAGGCGCGAAGTGGGCCTTGCGCGGCGTGGAGAAAAAGGGGCAATTTTGGTGCCTGGGATCCAGAAGATACGCTTGTCCTCGGGTGGCGAGGTGGCCGTCCGGACGGCTGGTGATGCTTCCGAACCCGCGCTCGTGCTGCTGCACGGCTTTCCTAGCTCGTCGCGGACGTTTCGCGACGTGATCGCGCCGCTCTCCGGCAGCGTCTATGTCGTGGCGCCGGACCTGCCGGGCTTCGGCGCATCCGATCTGCCGCCCGAGCCGTCGTTCGACATGCTGGCCAGCGCGATTGAAGAGCTGCTCTCGCGTCTCAACGTTGGCCGCAGGTTTCTCTATTTGCATGATTTCGGAGCCCCGGTAGCGCTTCATCTCGCCATGCGCGCCCCGGAACTCGTCGAAGGCCTTGTCGTCCAGAATGCCAATGCCCACCGCTCCGGCTTTGGTTCGCAATGGGCAGACACATTGGACTTCTGGGCTGAGCCGAATGCGGCGAATGAGCAGGCCGCCACCGCCCATCTCACCCTCGAGGGAACCCGCGACCAGTACGTCGCCGGCCTGCCAGCCGAGATCGCGGCGCAGATCGATCCAGGTGGTTGGATTGAAGACTGGCGGGTCATGTGCCTGCCGGGACGACTTGATCTGCAGAAGGCGCTCATTGCCGACTACGGCCGATATGTCGACCGGTTCGCGGCGGTGGCTGATTATCTGGCGAAGCGTCAACCCCGAGCGATGCTTCTTTGGGGTCGCCACGATGCCTTCTTCGACATTGCAGAGGTTCAATCGTGGCTTATGGATCTTCCCCGGATGGAGGCCCACGTCTTCGACGCAGGCCATTTCCTTCTGGAGACGCATGCGCTCAGGGCTGCTGAACTGATGCTGGAGTTCGTCGCTGGCGGCTCAGCTAAGCGCGCTGGCCGCGGCGACCAGAAATAATCGCAATGATCAAAGCCGCCACCACCAGGGCCGTCGCGACCTGGAAAGTGACCTGCATGCCGCGTGCGGCTGCCGCAGATGCCAATACCTGCCGACCGGTGCCTTCGCCTCCGCCAGCCGATGCGAAGGCAAACACCGCGCCCATCACCGACGCACCGGTGATCAGGCCGAGATTGCGCGACAGATTGAGCAGGCCGGAGACGACGCCGCGCTGGTCGGACGCGACGCCGGTCATCACGGCTGAATTGTTGGCGGTCTGAAACAGGCTGTAGCCGGTGCAGACGATGATGATTGGCACGACATAGCCGGCAATACCGAATTCCGCCTGCGACAGAATGAAGATACCAATGGCGAGATCGAGCAGGCCGACGATCATCATCCGGTGCGCCCCGAAACGATCGACCAGGCGTCCGGCCGGCAGCGCCGCCAAGGCCGTAACCAGAGGGCCGGCCGACAGAACCAGCCCGACCATGGCTGCGTCCAGCCCAAGCGCGCGCGACAGATAGAATGGCGCGACCACCAGCGTCGCCATCATCACGGTGGCGACGACCAGGCTCATGGCGAGGCTTGCGTTCAAGGCGCTATCGCGGAACCTCGCAGGCTGGATCAAAGGGTTCTCGGCGCTTGTCTGCGCAATGACGAACAGCAGGCCACCCACGGCAGCGGCAATCAGCAAGCCGACATTGAGAGAACCAAAACTGCCGCGCCCAAGGGTCATGGCGAGCGCATAGGCGGCTAGCGTCAGCGCGAGCAAAGCCGTGCCGATGCCGTCGAAACCGCGGCGATCCGGTTCCGCTGACTTTTTTCCAGCCGGCAGGACGCGACGGGCGAGCGCGAAGGCCAGCGCCCCCAACGGCAGATTGATGAGGAAGATCGCTCGCCAGCCGAGACCGGCGATCAGCAGTCCGCCAAGCGAGGGGCCAAGCGTGGTGCCGATCGCGGACATGGCGCCGAGCAGGCCCATGGCGCTGCCGGTTTTTTCCCGGGGAACCGTGTCGGCGATAAAGGTCAGCGTCAGAGCCATCATGACGGCCGCGCCGAGCCCCTGTGCCGCCCTTGCGGCAATCAGCAGCCAGAGCGTCGGCGCGAGCCCGCAAAGCACCGATGCGAAGGTGAACAGGCCAATGCCGCCGAGCAATAGCGGGCGGCGGCCGAATATATCGGCGAGTCGCCCGGCGCTGACGATCAAGGTGGTGATGGCGAGCAGATAGGCAAGAACGACCCATTGCACGAGCTGGAACGATGCGCCGAATGCCTGCATCAGCGATGGCAGCCCGACGCTGGCGATGCTGGTGGCGAGCGACGACAGCAGCGTGGAAAGCGATAGGCTCGCCAATGCCCATCGAAGCGAGCGGGCGCCGATCGGGGCAACCTCGTCCCAGGTCTTTTCAGTGGTCGATGCCAAGGTGAACTCCTTTGCCGGCAACCCCAGGATCGGAGCTGCTGGAAGCTATTCCCCCGCTTGATGTGGCGGAAGGCGCAGCATTTGCATGTTATTCGTGCATGGGACGCTACATCATGGCCGAACCGTGCTACGGTCCTTCCATGTCGTCACCCGATCTCAATCTGCTTGTCGCCCTCGATGTGCTGCTGAGCGAGGGCAGCGTCGCCCGTGCTGCCGCGCGGCTGCACCTCAGTCCGTCGGCGATGAGCCGGACGCTGGCGCGGCTGCGCCAAGCGACAGGCGATCCATTGCTGGTCCGGGCCGGCCGTGGCCTGGTTGCGACACCGCGCGCGCAGGAATTGCAGCAGCAGGCAGGCCGCGTCGTCCAAGAAGCCGAAACGCTCCTGCTTCCCGCCAGGCTCCTCGACCTCTCAGGTCTCGACAGGGTTTTTACGCTGCGCGCCAATGAAAGCTTCGTCGAGGAGTTCGCGCCGCGTCTCGTCGCCCGTATCGAAGCGGATGCGCCTGGCGTGCAGCTGCGTTTTGCGCCGAAATCCGACAAGAACGACATGTCGCTGCGCGACGCAGGGATTGATCTCGAAATCGGGGTTGCCGGTGAAACGAGCCCTGAAATGCGTATTCAGGCGCTGTTTCGCGACCGCTTCATCGGTGCGGTGCGAATGGGCCATGAGCTGAGCGAGGGTCCGGTGACGCCGGAACGCTATGCGGCCGGCCGCCACATCAGCGTTTCGCGGCGTGGTCGCGAAAAAGGCCCGATCGACGAGGCCTTGAAACTGCTGGGTCTCCAGCGGACAGTTGTGTGCATGGTTTCCAGCTTCTCGGCCACGCTCGCCATGGCGCGCGCCTCCGATTTGATCGCCAGCGTCCCCGAGCGGCACACGCTAGGCGCGCGCACGGGCATGTTCAGCTTTCCGTTGCCGGTCGATGTTGCCGAGGTCACGATCTCGATGCTCTGGCATCCGCGGCTCGATGCCGATCCGGCGCAACGCTGGTTACGCGCCTGCGTGCGGGAGGTCTGCGCCTTTCTCCGCTAATCCAGACTCGGGTCGCTGATCTAGAATCGGGTCACCACGCCGATGCCGATGCCTTCGAAGCCGCCCATCGCCATCAATGCGGCCGGCGCCTCCTCGAGGCTGATCTTCTTGCCGACCAGCAGTTCGGGCTTAAGCTTGCCGGTGCGGATCATCTCCATCATCGCCTGGTAGCGAAAGGCCTGCATGCCGTGGCTGCCGCGGATCTCGAGCTCGAAGGCGATCACCTTGTCCATCGGTATCTGCGGCCTGGCATGCTCGCCGAGCATCAGGCCGACCTGCACATGGCGGCCGCGCCGGCGCAGGTTCGCGATCGAGTTGAACGACGTCGTCGGATGGCCGAGCGCGTCCATCGACATATGGGCGCCGCCATTGGTGATCTGCTTGACCGCCTTGACCACGTTCGGCGTCTTTGCCGCGTTGATCGTCGCCACCGCGCCGATCGTTTTGGCGAAGTCCAGCTTCTCGTCGGTGAGGTCGATGGCGACGACATTGGCGCCCATGGCGCTGGCGATCATGATCGCCGACAGGCCGACGCCGCCGCAGCCATGCACGGCCACCCATTCGCCGGGCGTCACCCGGCCCTGGTCAACGATGGCGCGGAACGAGGTGACGAAGCGGCAGCCGAGGCTGGCGGCGGTGGCGAATTCCATCTCGTCGGGCAAGCGCACGAGATTGGTGTCGGCATGGTCGATGGCGACATATTCGGCGAACGACCCCCAGGCAGTGAAGCCGGGCTGGAACTGGTGCTCGCAGACCTGGTGGTTGCCCGAGGTGCATTCGAAGCAGCGGCCGCAGCCGACGGCGAACGGCACGGTGACGCGCTCGCCGGCCTTCCAGCGGCTCACCTGGCTGCCTGTGGAGACCACGACGCCCGCCAGTTCGTGGCCCGGCACATGCGGCAGGCGGATACCGTCGTCATGGCCCATCCAGCCATGCCAATCGCTGCGGCAGAGGCCAGTCGCCTCGACCTTGATGACGACGCCTTCCGGCGAAGGCGTCGGATCCGGCACCGTCTGGATCGTCGGCGCCTCGCCGAATTTTTCGAAGACGACGGCTTTCATCGGCAGTTCCTCATCACTTCACGCAATTTGCGGTCTATTCGGCATCGATCTGGTTCTCCGGCGCGGCCTTCTGGAACGCCGGCAGCGCCATGCAGGCGGCATTGACGCGCGAGATCGTCGGGTAGGGCGTCATGTCGACGCCGAAGCGGGCATTGCTGGTGACCTGCGCGACCAGGCAGATGTCGGCCAGCCCCGGCGTATCGCCATGGCAGAATGTCTTGGTCTCGGGCGAGGAAGCCAGAATCTTTTCAAGCGGCTGGAAGCCTTCGTTGACCCAGTGCCGGAACCAGTTGACGACATCCTGGTCGCCGGCGCCGAACAGCGTGCGCAACGAGGTCAGCACGCGCAGATTGTTCACCGGATGGATGTCGCAGGCGACCATCTGCGCCAGCATCCTGACGCGGGCGCGGCCAGGCGCATCCTTGGGCAGCAATGGCGGCTCGGGCGTGGTCTCGTCGAGATATTCGATGATCGCCAGTGATTGCGTCAGCAGCGTGCCGTCGCCCAGGATCAGAGCCGGCACCAGACCTTGCGGATTGACCGCGAGATAGGCGGGTTCGAGATGCTCGCCGTGGCGCAGATGATGCGGCACGTATTCGTAGGCGAGGCCCTTCATCTCCAGCGCGATCCGCACCCGGTAAGACGTCGAGGAGCGGTAGTAATTGTGAAGGACGATGTCGCTCATCGGATCACGGGCCCGGTTGGCCGATGGTCAGCTCGATTTCGCCGATGCCGTCGACGCCGCCGGTGATCTTTTCGCCCGGCCCGACCGCGCCGACGCCGGCCGGCGTGCCGGTGAAGATCAGGTCGCCGGGCTTAAGTTCTACCGCCTCGCTGCAAATCGAGACGATGTCGGGAACCGGCCAGATCAGTTCGGCGAGGTCGCCGTCCTGCCTGATCTTGCCGTTGACGGCGAGCCAGATACGGCCCTTTTCGGGATGGCCGGATGTTTGTGCCGGAACCAGCGGGCCGCAGGGCGCCGAACGGTCGAAGGCTTTCGACCAGTCCCACGGTCGTGCCGCCTTCTTCGCCTCGTCCTGAAGGTCGCGGCGGGTCAGGTCGACACCGACGCCGTAGCCCCAGACATGGTTCAGCGCCCGCTCGCGCCGGATGCGGAAGCCGGCTCCGCCGATCGCGACGACTAGCTCGATTTCGTGATGCAGGTTTTGGGTCAGCGGCGGGTAGGGGATGATCGTGCCCGAACCGACCGCCGCATCGACCACTGCGTCGCCTGGCTTGGTGAAGAAGAAGGGCGGGTCGCGCTCATCATTGCCGAGCTCGCGGGCATGGGCGGCGTAGTTGCGGCCGACGCAGAAGATGCGACGCACCGCAAAACGCTGCGGCGAGCCGGCGACGGCCACCGACGGGGTTGCGGGCAGGGGGAGGGCGAAGTCTGTCATGCACTGTCTCTGCTTCAGTGAATCTGTCGCCGGCACATTCGGCCGATTTGGATCACCGGGCAAGGCATTGCATTTCAGAAGAGCTACGCCCCGCCGCGCGGCGCGGCCTGAATTTAGTCGCTCGTGTCCTCGTCCGTGCCCTGGCGGGCGGGCTCGGAGAGCCTTGCGTCCGAAACCAACCACTCAGCCACGATCAGCCCGTGAGGCGCGCACGAAACAACGTGGAGCCGTCCGTCAGGCGCGACCTGGAGATATCCCGGAATCCAGCCTCGGTCATCCATGCGCGATACTGACCTTCAGTGTACGATTCGCCGTGGCGATAGAGGTTCAAGAAGGTGAGATTCAGAAAGACACCCTCAGGCGGGCCGAGGCGGTCGTCATCGACGACACCCCACCCCGCAATTGCGATCTCGCCTCCGGGTGTGAGGCAACGCGCCGCGTTCAGGATCGAACTGCGCGCCTGGTCCGGCGGAAGGACCTGGACGACGGCCTTCAGGATCGCCAGGTCGTGCCGACCGATCGATGGTGCGACAGTTATGTCCCCCTCTTCGACAACCACGTCGTCGGCACCGTATTCTGACAGGATATCTGGCGCGACCGCTGCCACCGTTGGGAGTTCCATCAGCGTCGCCGCAATCTGCGGCCGCCGCTCGCGAAGTCCGACGAGAATGGTCCCGGAGCCCCCGCCGATGTCGATCACCGAACCGATCGCAGAGAGGTCCATCTCCCGGGCCAGATGTCGGCCGAAAATCACCCCGCCCGGTGCGAGCAGGCGGCTGAAGGCCGCCGCGGCCTCGGGCCCCGCTTCGGAAAAGTCGTGCAGCGCAGCCGGCCGGTTCTGTCGCAGCGACTCTGCGGTCAGCAGGTCGGCTCCCCAGAGCTCGCGCAGGAGCGCATGATCGCCGCCGCGGTAGGTCGGTTTGGACGCGTCGAGGAAGGCCGACGCTTCGGCTCCATTGCGAAATTGACCATCCTTGACTTCGAGGAGACCGATGCTGGCGAGCGCGTAGAGGAGCCGCGACAGACGATCGGGCTCGACTTTGAGCGCGGCCCCAAGGCTGTCGGCAGTCACCGCGCTGCCGCCGAGCCGGGTGAAGATGCCGAGGTCCAGCCCGGCGCGAAGCGCCAAGGCGGGGGGCACCGCTGCGATCAGGTTGTCGATCCGATCAGAATCCACCATGCCACATTCCCTTCCGCGATCCAGAACCGACTTTGAGCTCAACTTGCTGGTTACACCGCATATGTGACACTTCCGTTCGGCATGTCCGTCCACCAGTTTGGTGACAGACCCTCTCTTTATCGAAGGAGAAACACAAGGCCTTCCACCGGCGCCGGCGACAATGGCCTCTTCCGTTCGAAGGAGATCGAGGCGGCGCTCGCCGGAAGCTTCGTGGCCTCGGCACTGGCCGGCGTTAAAGTCGCGGCGGATAATTTGATGAGCGACATGAATGGTCGGCCGACTACCGCGCCAGTCTCGTGGCTGCCGCCAACGCCTGAGACCACCGACCTTCGGTTTTGGGAAAGGGGCCTTAACGGCCCTTTTCTGTCCGTCCCGTACTTCGGGCGTGTCGTTATCTCGCACTTGCACAAAGTTCTGGTGCGCTGCAATATAGCTGGAGGAATGCGGCCTCCAGCCCGCCTTTCGCAGAAGGGACCGGCATGACGGACATCTCCGCGGCGCGTCTTGTCGTGTCCAGGCCTGTCGCCGATAGCTCGGCAAGAACCAGGCTTGCCTATCTCGACGGCTGGCGTGGCCTGTCGATCGCGCTGGTGCTGATCGGCCATTTCTTCCCCGTTCCCGGCATCAATCTCGGCGTCCTGGGCGTCGAATTCTTCTTCGTGCTCAGCGGCCGGCTGATGGCCGAGATCCTGTTCGTCGAACACTATCCGCTGAAGAAATTCTTCAAGCGCCGGTTCTCCCGCATCTACCCGGCACTGATGGTTTTCGTCGTCGCCGCGGTGGTTGCCTTGTCCGGCACATTCATCGCCTTCAAGTGGAAGGCGGCGCTGACGGCGCTGACGTTCACTTACAACTACGCCGGAATTCTCGTCACCCGCGCCGGCGCGCTCGACCATATCTGGTCGCTCTGCGTCGAAGAGCACGCCTATGTCATCCTGGCGCTGATCGGCGTCGTCGTCTCGGGGCAGTCCCGGGTCATCGTGCTGCTCGGCGCATTGTCGGTGCTGGCCATGGCAAACGGCGCCATCTCCTACTGGGTGCTCGGAATAGGCTACGAGTCCACCTATTGGCGCACCGACGTGCACATCGCCTCGATCCTGCTGTCAGCGGTGATATGCCTGCTCAAGGCCGACGACAGGCTGCCGGCGCTGCTCAAGGGCCCACATGTCGCCCTGGCGGCCGCTGTCGTGGCGGTTCTAGTGTTCATGGCTGCCGTGCCAACCCCGATCCACTATCTGGTCGCGGTGCCGCTGTTGGCCCTCGCCGTCAACTCGCTCGACTTCAGCAGTTGGTACCTGACCGGGTTTCTATCCTCCCGGCCGATGACGATGCTGGGGCTGTGGTCGTATTCGCTCTATCTTTGGCAGCAGCCCTTTTATCAATTCGTCGACATACAAGGCAGTTCGCCGTTGCTGATGCTGGCGGCGGCGTTCGCTTGCGCTCTGTGCAGCTACTACATCGTCGAAAAGCCGACCCGCTCCTGGCTGAACCGCAATTGGTAGGGCGAGGCGGCTGCCGTTCAGCCGGCGATCCGTCTTAGATAATACCGCACGGCTTTCTTGCCGCCGTGGATTACCGCGTCGCCCACTTCCATGAAGCCGAGTGCCGCGTGGAAGGCGTCCGAAGCCGGATTGGGTGGCTCGGCATTGACCTCGCAAGTGACGATCGCCTGGCCGGCGCGTGACGCCTGCTCGAACAGATCCTCGTACAGCCGGCGGGCATGACCCCGGCCGCGCGCATTGGCGCCGACCACGACGCGATCGACATAGACGAAGCGCGGATAGCGCTCGCGAAACCACAGGAAATTCGGGCTGTCGTAGCTTGCGTCCTGGTCGAAGGTCATGATGAAGGCTTCGAGTGCACCGATACGGCGCGCGTAAAACGCTTCGCCAAGCAGGAAGGAAAGGCGCTCAGGTTCGAGCCATGATAATTCCGCAGCGTGCTCGTTGTTGAGCGCGAGGATTGCGGGCTCATCCCGCGGCAAAACCAGCTCGATCGGCAATCGCGTTTCAATCATTTTCTTTCTTCTGTCATCCGGCATCATGTCCGGGCAGCGGCGATGGTCGCCGCCACCAGCGCCTCGTCGGTCACGGTGTTGCGGTATTCACGGTCGAGGTCGGTGCCGCCCATGCCGACTTTCGGATTGCGGTAGCGCATGGCGCTCGGCACGTCCTTGAGCGCGGCGAAGTGCATTTCGCTCACCCCGGTTTTCCTCCGCACCTCGGCAATGTTCTGCGGGTCAAGCCCGCCGCAGCCGAGGATGATGATGCGGTCGCCAGCCTGCCTGACCAGATCGGCGAGCAGGTCCGCGCCCTCCAGCGCCGTGTCGCGCTGGCCGCTGGTCAGCACACGGCCGACCTTGCAGCGGATCAGCGATTCCAGTGCCTCGGTCGGGTCGCGGGTCATGTCGAAGGCGCGGTGGCAGGTGACGTTCAAGCTCCCCGCTGCCTGCGCCAGTTCGCTCATGCGCTGCTCATCGATCGTGCCGTCGGCAGCGAGGCAGCCGATAACGACACCGGCGACGCCAAGCTCGGCAAGCGCTCGGACATCGGCGAGCATCGAACGATATTCGGCCTCGCTATAGAGAAAATCGCCGCCACGCGGCCGCACGATGACGTGGAACGGGATCGTCGCTAATTCAAGCGCCGTGCGCACGGTGCCGAAGCTCGGCGTGATGCCGCCCTCGACCAGGCTGGCACAGAGCTCGACACGGTCGGCACCGGCGGCTTGCGCGGCCAGCAGGCCGTCTATGCCTTCGACGCAGATCTCGATCAGCGGCAGGCGAGGGCGTTCGGTCTCGGTCATGGGCGATCCGTTGATGATTTCAGCTGGCCAGCGGTAGCATCGGGCACGGTGCCTTGAAAGCCGGAAGTGTGGGCTCAATGTGCTTGCGGGCGTGCCTGCCATTCCGCCGCTTGACACATTCATAACTTAAGCGTTATACGTAACTCATAGCTGATGGGTTATTGGTTCTCATGGAGAGCGCGTTGTTGAATAGCCCAGCCAAACCGCAAACAACGGGTCCCAAGTCATGACTGAAGCAACCACAATCGAAACCAAATCCATTGTCGTCGAGCGTCTGATCCCGCATGCGGCTGAAAAGATATGGCGCGCACTGACCGTGCCGCATCTGGTTGCCGAATGGCTGATGGAGAACGACTTTGCGCCTGAGCAAGGCCATCGCTTTACCTTTCGCGCGACGCCGGTGCCTGGCTGGTCCGGCGTGACGAACTGCGAGGTGCTGAAGATCGAGCCGCCACGCCTGCTCGCCTACAGCTGGGGCGACGGCACCGAATCCGACAGCGGTCTGAAGACCGTGGTGACATGGTCGTTGACGCCCGAAGGTAAAGCGACGCGGGTGCGCATGGAGCATTCCGGGTTCCGGTCCGAGGACGAGCGCGGCTACATCGGCATGGGAAGCGGTTGGCCGCGCATTCTCGAGCGGCTTGAGCGGGTGACTGCCTGGCAAAGCTGAATATCCCGGCGCTCGCCTTGCCGCAACGCGGCGGCCGGCGAACTGACAGAACCAAGAAATATCGAGACCCCGGATGTTCGTCGTCCGGGCTTGAGAAAACACGCCCGAAGGAGACCACTATGCAAGCACGATTGAAAAACCCGGTGATGCTCATTCCTGGCGCTCTGCAGGCGCTGCTCGCGCTGGACAAGTCGACGGAAACGGCCGATCTGTCCTATGTGACGCGCAAGCTCGTCCATTTGCGCGCCAGCCAGATCAACGGATGCAGTGTCTGTATCGATATGCATGCACGCGAATTGAAGAAGGCCGGTGAAAAGGATGAGCGCGTCTTCACCGTGTCGGCCTGGCGGGAAACACCTTACTTCACCGACGCCGAGCGCGCCGCGCTGGCGCTGACCGAGGCGGCGACCCGGTTAGCCGACCGGCCAGACCCGGTGCCGGATGCGGTCTGGGATGAAGCCGCCCGGCACTATGACGAAAAGGCGCTTGCCGCACTGGTCGTCCAGATTGCCCTGATCAATGCGTTCAACCGTCTCAACGCAACCACCAGACAGATGGTCGGCGCCTGGGGCTGAACGGGGCCGGGTTCTCGCAAAGCCACATCAGATCCGCAGCTTGTGAGAATTCGCGCGCACGAAGTCGATGAAGGCCCGCAGCTTCGGCGGTACCAGGCGGCGGCTGGGATAATAGAGGTGGAGCGGCTCGTAAGCGGGACAGAAAGGCTCCAGCACCTTGACCAGCGCGCCTGAGGCAAGAAGCGGCGCGGCGAGCCCCTCGACCGCGAAGGCGAGGCCAAGCCCTTGCGCGGCAGCAGTAATGCACAGCGGAAGCGTGTTCACGACCAGACATGCGTCCGGTGTGAAAGCGACTTCGCGTTCATCCACGGTGAACTCCCAGGGCGAGATCGCGCGGGTGCGGGTGAGGGCGAATGCGATGCAGCGATGGGCGGCGAGGTCGGCCGGCCGCTTCGGCGTGCCGTTGCGCGCCAGATAGTCCGGGCTGCCCACCACGACCATCTGCAGGGGCCCGCCCAGGCGCGCGCCGATCATATCTTTCTCGAGAAGCTCGCCGATGCGCAGGCCGGCATCGAACCCCTCGGCGGCGATGTCGACGAAGCTGTCGTCGAAGATCAGATTGAGCCGCACTTCTGGATAAGCATCCATGAACGGCCGCATCAGTGGCTCGATCAGCAGCGGGGCGGCGATCCAGGGCAGGCTGAGGCGCAGCGTGCCGGCAGGACGATCGCGGGTCTCGCGCAGCGCCGCACCAGCCGCCCAGATGTCTTCGGCTGCCGGGCGCACATGGTCGAGGTATTGGGCGCCAGCTTCGGTCAAGCCAACGCTGCGGGTCGTGCGGTTGAGCAGCCGCACCCCCAGGCGCTCCTCAAGTCCTTTGACCGCCTCGCTCAACGAGGCCGGAGCGACGCCGAGCTCGGCGGCGGCGCGGGTGAAGCTCCTGGCCTCCGCAACTTTTACGAAGGCGACGATGCCGCTGAATTGGTCGAGGCGCATTGTAAGGTTTTTCCAAATAGCCCTGTCGAACTCTACTGGTTTTTCCGGTGAACAAAAGGCGTCATGTTGGGCTCGACGAACGGGCCTCGCTGTTGCGAGGGCCCGAACGGGCAAGGAGACAGGACCGATGACCAGGCTCGCTTCACTCGCCGCCGGCGCTCTTCTGGCGGTGTCTGCCGCCCCGGCGAATGCCGGGCCGCTGGAGGACAGCAACATCCAGCTCATCAAGGACTACTACGCAGCTTACGCGACCGGCAATCCTGAGGCCGTGCGGCCCTTCCTCGCGCCCGACATCGTGTGGCGCATTCCCGGTCATCATCCGCTCGCCGGCGACAAGCGCGGGCCGGACGAGGTGGTCGCCTTTTTCCGCGGCCTGGCCGATGGCAAGTTCAAGGCCGAGCCGATCTTCTTCCAGGCGCAGGGCGACCTCGTCGTCGATGTCCATCGCGGCTGGTCGAATGTCGGCTCAGGTCCCGAGATCGACCAGCTCTATGCGCTGATGTTCCGCATCAAGGGCGGCAAGATCGCCGAGGCACAGAATTTTTTGACCGACATGTATCAGTCGGACGCCTTTTACTGGGCGCATTACCCGCTGAAGCCATTGCCCGGCCGACTGGCTGGCGAGCGCTGAGACGGCGGTCTTTCTTGCAACGCGCCGCGCTTCTCACTCCAAGCCAAAGGAGACTTGCGATGCTTAAAACCCTGACACTTGCTGCAGCAACCGCCGTGGCGCTCGCCGCCTCCAATGCCTTCGCCGCACCGCGCATCGAGCGCGTCGCTTTCGCCTCGAACGGTGAGCAGATCGTCGGCGAGCTCTATCTGCCGGAGGATCTGGACGCGGCGAAACTTCGGCCCGCGCTGGTCGTGACCGGCGCCTGGATGACGGTAAAGGAACAGATGCCGGCCCGCTATGCCCGCGAGATGGCCGACCGCGGTTTCATCGCCTTGACCTTCGATTTTCGCGGCTGGGGCGAAAGCGGCGGCGTGCGCCGCCAGTACGAGGATCCTAACGCCAAGATCGCCGACATCGAAGCGGCGGTCGCCTATCTCGCGACCCGGCCCGAGACCGATCAGGACCGCATCGGCGGGCTCGGCATTTGCGCCAGCTCCGGCTACATGGTCACCGCTGCGGCCGAAAACGTCGCGATCAAGTCGGTCGCCCTCGTTGCGCCCTGGTTGCAGGATGCCGAAGGGGTCGAGCAGACCTATGGCGGCGGGGACGGTGTCGCCAGGCTCGAGGCCGCGAGCGATGCGGCCGAGGCGGAATATCGCCGCACCGGCAAACAGGCATTCCTGCCCGCTGCTAGCTTGACCGACGAGCGCGCGGTCATGTTCAAGGTGCCTTACTACACCGAACCCGATCGCGGCATGCTCCCGGCCTGGCGCAACGAGGCCGATCCCGCCTTCTGGCGCGGCTGGTTGAGGTTCGATGCAATCCAGGCTGCTCCGCGCCTGCACCAGCCTTTTCTGATGGTGCATAGCGAGGCGGCTGCCATTCCGCAGGGCGCGCACAAGTTCTACGCGCGGCTGACCAGTTCCAGGCAGGAGATGTGGCTAGACAATGTCACCCAGTTCGATTTCTACGATCGTGCCGCGCCGGTGAAGGCGGCGAGCGATGCCGTCGCCGCGCACTTCCGCGCAACGCTGGGCGGTGCAGGGGAGGCGGGACAATGAGCCTCGTCACCCGCCGGTATGTCTTGGCCTCGGCGGTTTCAGCCGCGATGATTTCCGCCGTCTCGGCGCCCGCCTCGAGCGCTCCGGGAGATGCGCTGACGGTCGAAGACAGGATCGTGATCGCCGAGGCAGTTGCCGGGATCGGCCTCTATGCCGATCTGCGTGAATGGAACCGGGTCAAATCCTATTTCGCGGCCCGTGTCACGACCGACTATACCAGCCTCTTCGGCGGCGAGGTCACGACCAGCGGCCGCGACTCCCTGATCGCCCAATGGCAAGCGCTGCTGCCGGGCTTCGACGCCACCCAGCACCTCATCACCAACGTCATTGTCGAAGGCGCGGATAAGCATGCGGTTGCACGCAGCCATGTCCGCGCGACCCACTGGATCGGTTCCCGGTTCTGGACGGTCGGCGGCAGCTATCTACACCGGCTGGTGCGGACGTCGGAAGGTTGGCGCGTCAAGGCAATCTCCATCCGCCGCTTGTACGAAGAGGGAGATCGCGCCCTTTTGACCGCCGCTGCCGACCGGGTGAAGGCGGAGGCCAAATGAGTGTTCGGATTTGCGCATGCCCAGTCGCGCGGCGAGGTTGCTCGGAGCAACGGCAACGTGAATATTGATCGAATGTCGGGGCAGGCTTGGCGCATGCGGCATTAGTGCCGCCAACCGCGGAGACAGGACATGACCCTTTCACTGCAGGAGGTTTCCGATCGGCTTGAGATCGAACAGCTGCTTGCTCGCTATTGCTACGCTGTGGACGATCGCGACTGGGAAGCCTATCGGAAAATATTCACGCCCGACGCCGTGCTTGACGACACTGTAACAGGTGGAATCAGGAGCGGTGTGGATGAGCATGTTGCTTATATGAAAGGCGCCCTATCGAAGATATTGATCTCGCAGCACGCCATTTCAACAATCCTTCTTGATCTCCGAGGGGATGAGGCCAGCGCGCGCGTGCATTGTTCATGCCCGATGGTGGTCGACCTCGGCGAAGGCAAAAGGCAGGTCTTCTTCCAAGGGCTCTGGTATCGCGACCGCGTCATACGCACGTCCGAGGGCTGGCGCATAAGTGAACTTGTCGAGGAAGGCTATTGGAATCACAATTTGCCGGAGGGGTTCACGTTCTGACGTCTGTTACGCGCTGTGCTGGATCCGCCACGGACGCTGTTTTCAGACGTGGCAGCTACTGGCGCAACACGGTGTTCTTGGTGCCTTCTTCGACCTGGTCGATGACCAGCAGCTTGACCGGATCGGCGCCGACATTGGTGGCCTGATGCCACTGCCCGATCATCTCGATGATGAAATCACCTGATTTGTAGGTGTTGCTCTTGCCGGTTTCGACGTTGGTGACCTGAAGCGTGCCGGCCTCGACATAGGCATAGCGCGGAAACGGATGCTTGTGGACCGGCAAAGTGGCGCCCGGCGCGATCTGATAGGCCGAGACCAGGACCTGCACGTTCTTCTGCGGCAGCGTGATCGGCTGGCCGGACGCAGTCTCGGTGCGAGAGGCAAGCGGGGCCACGACAACCGGCGTCCCGCTGGCGTCCAGCGCCTGGGCGTTGTTTGCAAACAGTGCAGCCGCGAGCAGCAGCGTCGGCGCCAAGATTATTCGCATGATTCCCCCCGAGCTGCGTCAGCATTGCGCAGCACGCATTGGCGCGCAAGCTTGTCTGTTGAGGAGCGCCTTATCCAGCTCTTCTAAACATGCCCGGCGTCATGCCATGCATGGCCCGGAACGTACGGGAGAGATGGCTCTGGTCGGCGAAACCTGCCGCGATAGCGGCGTCGGCGAGGCCAAATCCCTGTTCGATCAGCGCGCTCGCCCGGCGCAATCGCCGGTCGCGGATATAGGCCACCGGCGTCAGGCCGATCGCCTTGTTGAAGTCGCGGATGACCTGGAACCGGGTCACGCCACCCGCACCGGCAAGCCGCTTGAGGTCGAGCTGCGAGCCGAGCTCGCTTTCGACAAGGTCGCGATAGAGCGAAAACCTCCGCTGCGATCCGGAGCTTTCGACCTCCTCGGCCTGTCCGCTCGAGTCGCCATGCCGAACGATCAGCCGTCGCAGCGCCACGAGCAGGGACGTCTCGGCCGTCATTGTGTCTGGGGATGTCGAGCCCTGGTGTGCGGCCGTCAACGCTGCGGCGAGATTGTTGTCTTCGATAGTCGCGCGCGAAAACACCGGAGCGCCGTGCCAGCCGAGTTCGCGGACAAGTGCGGTCATCAGCGGCACCGAGGGATAAAACGTCCGGTAGGCCCAGCCTTCGTCCGCCCCGCGTTCGCCGTCATGCCACTCCTCTGGATTGACGACGGCAATGGCGCCTGCCGGGGCGAGAACGCTTTGACGGCCGATGCGAATCCGCTCGCAGCCGGAGGTGATCAGGGCGATCACATAGGTCGGGTGTGTGTGCAAGTCGTAGCGGTGCCGGGTGAAGCGCGCTTCGAACAGGCCAAGGTCGGGGAAGCACGGATGGCGCCAGTATTTCCCGGTCTCCGCCGCTTGGTTTGTCTTTGCCATAGTCAATCCGGTTCAAGACGCTTTTCGTCGGGCCTTCTATGGCAGCAGGATCAAGCCACGCCGCCCATTGCCGGTGTGAGAGGAGGTATCATGTTGCATAATGACCCCATCGCCGCGCTGACACCAGAGGTCATAGGCTGGCGGCACCATATCCATGCCAATCCGGAGCTCGGATTCAATGAATACGAAACGGCGCGTTTCGTTGCAGAGAAACTGCGCTCCTTCGGCCTCGACGAGGTGCATGAAGGGATCGGCGGCACCGGGGTCGTCGGTGTCCTGCGCAGCGGTGGCGGCACACGCGCCATCGGCCTTCGCGCCGAGCTCGACGCGCTTCCGGTGCTGGAGAAAACCGGCTTGCTCTATGCTTCGAGGAGAGAGGGCGTGATGCATGCCTGCGGCCATGACGGCCACACCGCCATGCTGCTCGGCGCTGCCAAATTGCTCAGCGAGTCGCGCACCTTCGACGGCACCGTCACTTTCATCTTCCAGCCGGCCGAGGAAAACGAAGGCGGCAGCATGCGCATGATCGAGGACGGCCTGTTCAGGCGCTTTCCGGTCGAGGCGGTCTATGCGGTCCACAACTGGCCGGGCGTCAGGCTGGGGACGATCGCGGCCCGTGCTGGTGCGCAGATGGCGGCCGTCGACAATTTCGAGCTGACTTTCGAGGGTCTTGGCGCGCATGCCGCGATGCCGCAGCTCGGCGATGACCCGATCCTGGCAGCGGGCGCCTTCGTGCAAGCCGTCCAGCGCATCGTCAGCCGCACGGTCGACCCGCAGAGCGCGCTTGTCGTCAGCATCACGCAGATCCATGGCGGCAATGTCGGCAACATCGTGCCGGGCAAGGTCTGGCTGCAAGGCACCTGCCGCTTCTTCGAGCCCGGCCTTTCCAACCACTGCGAGACGCTGATTGGCGAGATCGCACAAGGCATCGCCGCCGCGCATTCGCTCAAGGCAAGGTTCGACTACCGGAAGGGCTATCCGCCACTGATCAACACCGCGGACGCGACGGCCCGCGCCGTCGAGGCGGCGGCATCCGTCGTCGGCCGGGAGAATGTCATGACCGAGTTCAGTCCCAGTCTCGGCTGCGAGGATTTCGCTTTCATGATCCGTGAGGCGAGCGGCTGCTATGCGTGGATCGGTGCCGGCGAGGTCGGCCCGGGCGAAGGCCTGCACGGCGACCGCTACGTCTTCAACGACGAGATCGTGCCGACGGTGATGCGCTACTACGTCAACCTCGTCGAGCAGACGCTTGCCGGCAAAGTATCTGAGCTGAAATGAAGACGTCGGTCTGGGGGCCGCAGGTATTTCCCAAGTCTCGGCAAGCTTTGCAGAGGAGATAATCGACTACGTCAGAGACCCGCTATCGCAGGGCAATAGCGGGCCTAGTCCTTCTACAGCAGTTTTTCCGGCGTGATCGGCAGCTCCCGGATCCGCTTGCCTGTAGCGTCGAAGACGGCATTGGCAACCGCTGCGGCAACGCCGGTGGCGCCGAGCTCGCCGATGCCCTTGCCGCCAATCGGGCTGGCATGCTCGTCCACCTCGTCGACGAAGTGGATAATGATGTCGCCGGGAATGTCGGCGTTGACCGGAATGGCAACCCCTGAAAGGTTCTTCGACAGGAACCGCCCGAGCACCGGTTCGTGCCTGCTCTGCTCCATCGCCGCCATGCCCCAGCCCCAGATGATGCCGCCCGTCATCTGGCTGCGTGCGGTGCGGGGATTGACGATGCGGCCGGCGCTGTAGCTGCCGACGGCGCGACGAAGCCTGAGCAGGCCGAGCCCCGGATCGACGCCGACCTCCATGAAAATCGCGCCGAAAGTGCGCATGGCGAGGCCTTTGCCATGCTGCGCCGGATCGAACGAGCCGGAGCCGATGATCTCGCCGATGTCGGTATGACTCATCACGTCGGCGATCGTCTGACCGCCGGCAGCGCCTTTGCGGCGAATATGGCCGTCTTGCATCTCGACCTCGTCGGGCGGCAGATTGGCAAGACGGGCAAGCTGCGAACGTGCATCTTCGGCGGCTGCAAGCACCGCCGCGCCCACCCCCATGGTCGACGATGAGCCATAGGTCGGACCCGCCTCCGGCAGCTGTGTATCGCCCATTTCCAACTCGATCCTCTCCATCGGCAGGCCCAGGACATCGGCTGCGATCTGCGGAAAGATGGTGAGTGTTCCGGTCCCTATATCCTGGGTGCCGGTGCGGATGAGCACCGTGCTGTCCCTGTGCAACCTGACCTCGGCTGCAGGCGTCGGGTGGCGGAAACAGCCCATGCTACAGGTCGCCATGCCGTAGCCGATCAGCCAATCGCCATCGCGTTGCGGCTTGCGCGGGCGCTCGCGCCAGCCGAACAGGCGGGCGCCTTCCTCATAGGCCTCGCGCAGCTTCTTCGACGACCAGGGCTGGCCGGTGGCCGGATCCGTGTCCGCATGGTTGATCAGACGCAGGTCGAGCGGATCGATGCCGAGGCGGTGGGCGAGCTCGTCCATCGCGCTTTCGAGGGCCCAGGTGCCGGGACCCTCGACCGGCGCGCGCAGCGCCGTCGGCATGGCGACGTTCGCGCGCTCGACGCGCTGGCTGAGACGCATGGCCGGCGTGGCGTAGAGACCCTTCGAGGCTTCGGTGGCGAACTCGACGAAATCGTCGGTGACGGTGGTCAGGTTGACCACGTCCTGTTGCACGGCGGTCAGCTTGCCCGACTTGTCCGCCGCCAGCACGATCTTCTGTGCCATGCGCGGCTGATAGCCGAGACAGGAATAGGCATTGGCGCGGCTGAGCGCCAGCCTGACCGGGCGCTGCATGATGCGCGCCGCGGCGGCGGCCAGCACCTGATGCGGCCAGATCCAGCCCTTGCCGCCGAAGCCGCCGCCGGTATGGCGGGAAATCACGCGGACCTTCTCGGCCGGGACATTCATGCGGGCCGCAACCACCTGGCGGACACCGTAGACGTGCTGCGTGGCGTCGTGCAGCGTCAGCTCTCCGTCGTTCCACTCGGCGAGCGTCGCCGAGGGCTCCATGGCGTTGTGATGGCGCGACGGCTGCAGGTAGACGGCTTCGACCATGGCGGCTGCGTTGCTAAGCCCGCGGTCGACCTCGCCCTTCGTAAACGTCGGCTCCAGGAACAGAAAGCCGCTCTCCCTCGGCACGACCGCAGCCTTGTCGATTGCGGTCCATTCGGGTGGTGCCGGCAATTCCGGCTCGGCGAACTCGTAGCGCAACGAGACGCGGCGGGCGCCGGCTTCCGCCGCCTCCAGTGTCTCGCCCAGCACAATTGCAAGCGGCTGGCCCTCGTGACGTATCTCGTCGTTCTGCATGGGCATGAAGCTCTGCGCCGCCGGCGGACCTTCGGCGTGCTGCGTCTGCGTATCCGGCTCGGCCCTTGGCGATGCGAACCGGCCGAATTTGGGCATGTCCTCATGCGTGAGCACGCGCACGACGCCTTCCTCGGCGAGCGCGTCGTCGACCATGATCGACGTCACGCGGCCGGCGGGAGCGGGCGCGGTCACCAGCACTGCATAGAGCAGGTCGGGGGCAAAGTAGTCGGCCGCATAGCGGGCGCGGCCGGTAACCTTGACGCCGCCGTCAGGGCGGGCAACAGGCTGGGTGATCATCATGACGGCATCCTCGCTGCTCTTTCGATCGCCCGCAAAGCGGCGGTCTTGGCCAGTTCGATCTTGTAGGCGTTCTGCAACAAGGGACGCGCTTCGGCGAAGGATTGCTCGATAGCGGTGCTCAACGCCTCGCGATCGCCGACATCGGCACCGGCGAGCCGCTCCTCGGCGGCGCTCAGCCGCCACGGCCGCAGCGCGACGGACCCCAGCGCCAGGCCAGCCCGACGAATGGTCCGGCCGTCCATCTCCAGCACCGCGGCGGCGGAGACGATGGCATATTCGTAGGATTCGCGCTCGCGCACCTTGAGGTAAGCCGATCGCGGCGCCGGTGCCGGCAGCTCGATTGCCGTGATCAGTTCGCCTTGCTGCAACACATTGTCTGCCTCGGGCCGCGTGTCGGGAAGCAGGTGGAATTCGGCTGCCGGAATGCGCCGGCCGCCGCTGCGGTGCGCGGTGACGATGACTGCATCAAGTGCTGCCAGTGCCACCGCCGGGTCGGATGGCTGGGTGGCGATGCAATCCTCGGTCCAGCCGAATATCGCGTGATTGTCGTTGATGCCATGCAATGCCGAGCAACCGGAGCCGAGCCGACGTTTGTTGCACGGCAACTGCTCTTCGGCACGGAAATAGGCACAGCGCGTCTTCTGCAGCAGATTGCCGCCTATCGTTGCGAGGTTTCTCAGTTGCGGCGACGCCGCGTTGAGGATCGCCTGGCTCAACACCGGATAGTCGCGCATGACCAACTCGTGCTGCGCGACGTCGTTGAGATGCGTCAGCGCGCCGATCCTCAAGCCGCCGCCGGGCAGTGCCTCGATCTGATCCAGCCCGTCGAGGCGGGAGATATCGATGATCCGCGCCGGCCCGGCAATGCCAAGGCGCAGCCAGTTGAGCAATTCGGTGCCGCCGGCGAGAAAAGCGCTGTCCGGCGCCGCTCCGGCCGCGATCGTTTCGCCCAGGCTATCGGCGCGCGCATAGACGAATGGGGTCATTGGCTCGCCCTCCCAGCCGCTGCGCGCACCGCCTCGACGATTTGCGGATAGGCCGAGCAGCGGCACAGATTGCCGCTCATCCATTCGCGGATCTCGGCGTCGGAGCCGGTATGTCCCTCCTCGATCAGCGCCGCCGCCGACATCACCTGCCCGGGCGTGCAGAATCCGCACTGGAAACCATCATGATCGATGAACGCCTGCTGCACGGGATGAAGCGCATCGCCGTCCGCCAGGCCCTCGATCGTCGTGACCTCGCGTCCCTCGGCGGACACGGCCAGTATCATGCAGGCATTCACACGCCGTCCGTCGAGATGCACGGTGCAGGCGCCGCACTCGCCGAAATTGCATCCCTTTTTCGTTCCGGTCAGATGAAGCCGCTCGCGCAACAGGTCGAGCAGCGTGACGCGGGGATCGAGATCGGAAAGGCTGTGGTCCTCGCCGTTCACCCGCAACCGCAGTAGGTGCCGATCGTGGAAGTCCATTGGGGTACCTCGAAGCACATGCCGTCCTAGTCGCAGGGACTCGTCCAGCAATCAGCCGCCCACCTGTCGAGGCGAAATAGGGCGGTCGATTTCGGGGGAAAGGCACTGCCGGTCACGGAAGGCGAAAAACGTTTGGGACCCCGCACGGGATGGGCTGAGAATGCCACGCCGCAAAAAGTGCACCGTCACCGTAGTTCAATACCGGCGCTCGCCTTCGTGGCCGCCTGTGTATCCTGCTGGCCACCTGTGCTGCATTCAAGTTAGCGAAACACGCAATCAACGAGCTAAAAGATTGATATGATGCCAGGGTTAACCGTTTCGTAGCCTAGGCGCGGCTCAAACTTGTCTTTGGGGATTGCGCCGGAGACAGTTCCGGTTGAACGGTAATCCACCTCTGTCTTCTTCTTTTTCTTGATCGTGCCTGACAAATCGGCACAGAGTTGCGCTGTCCCTTTTCTGGCTACCACCTTTTTCTCGTGCGCAACGGCGGCGGTGGATCCGGCAATCACAATTGCCGCGCACACGATGGCCAATCTCATCGAATTTCCTCCCCCAAGCGCCGGCCTAAGCCGCGGTCGATCTACCGACGCTGGGGCCGAAGCTCAGGTCGGCATCTTGGCCGAAGCGCATTATCACTGAGCCGATTGGCTCTGGCGCGTTATCAGCCTCTTTCAGGTAAAGCGTCTTCCTTCATTTGAGTGAAATCGAGCGATGGTTTCCCTTCGAACGCAGAATTACGGTGACAGTGCGCTTTCGCTACATTGGCCCGCTGCGGGCCTCAGCTGGGTTAACCAGCTTCCTGGGCGGAGCATGGGCCTGCTCAATTGTGTTTTGACTATTTGGCTGCACGGGCGCGTAAAATATCCGGTTCGCCCAGTTGTGGGCGGACTAACTCAGGGAGGATAATGTTATGAAGATGAATCGACGTAATGCTCTCGCCCTTGGTGCCACCTCGTTGTCGACCCCGCTATTGGTTGCATTGCCGACTCCGGCAGCGGCCAAGACCTACGGTCCGACTGATGGCAAAGAGATTTTTCCCGGCGTTCGGCTCGTCGAACTGGGAACACGAGACTCCCATATCAAGGGGTACAAGAAAATCGCGATGGAAGACGTCGTGTATCAGCCAAAGGGATCTAGCCCGCTGGGGGATGTCATGGCCGACGACATGGTCTGCACGGTCACTGAAGGCGAGCTGCAGGTCACGGCCGGGGATATGCAGTTCACAGCCAAGGAAGGCGATGTATGGAGCTGCGGCAAGGGTAGCACGAAGGAGGCTGCTACGAACAACGGGACAGTGGTCGCCGTGATGCGGGTGATTAACCTCAAGGCTGAATAAAGCCAAGTTGGCGATCGTGGGCGCAATCCGCGCCCGGGTGGAATCTTGCGGGTTAGCGATCTAACCGGCCAGCGCCATTCCAGTGCCAACGCCGATGGCAGAGGCCCATTAGAAGCTTCCCGGCCAGATCGATGGCCAAGACGCGGATGGCTCCCCAAACGTCTGCACGGGGGGCCTTATCGCGCTGGCAAGATCGTCAAACGTCGTTTCCATTCCTGGAGTCTAGATCAACACCGGGAATCTCTGAATTCCCCTGTTTGTTGTCCGCTAATTCAGCATGTCAACGCAGCGGCTTCTTGCGCTTCGGCGGCCTGTACTTCTCGACCAGCCTGACCTTATCAATATCGCAAGCATCATTCGAACGAACACTTTTCGTCCACGAGGAGGGAAGGGAATGCGGTCGGTGGCGCTCTCAATACCTACACATAGCCGGCCGTCAGCAGTGGTGACGATGGCACAGTTCGCGGAGCCGGTTGCCGTTAAAAAATGTCGCGTTCGCGGAAGATATTTCGGATAACGCACCCACCTAGAAAGTACGGCAACTGCTTTCCTTGTGCCTCGCATAAGGCCTCAGCTGGGTTAACCAGCTCCCTGCGCGTCATTTGCCGATATAGGCGGCCAGCTCGTCAGGCGTCCCCATGGGAAAGGCCTGTTTCAGATGGTCGAGGAATGCGGAGACGCGGGCGCTCAGCAGCCGCCGAGAGGGATAGAGCGTCCACAGGGCGATGTCGGGTCGATCGAGATCCCCCCAATGTACCAGTGTTCCGTCCGCCAGATCATGGCTCACCAGCGACACAGGTACGCGCGCCGCGCCGACGCCCGCTCGTACCGCATCCCGGACCATGATGAGTGACGACAGCGCAAGGACCGGCTCGATCGCGATTGTTGACCGGCCAGTGGGCGTCTTCACGTCCCAAGCCCCTCGATCGGCTGTCGAACGCATGACGGCCGGGGTCGCCAGACCGTCCGCCGGCCGGGCGAGGTGAGGACTTGCCACGACCACCAGTCGATCACGCAGAAAGGCTCGCCCAACGAGGCTCTCATCCGGATCCGGATTGACCCGGATCACCAGGTCAAATCCCTCTTCGATCATGTCGACGGCGCGGTCTTCGGTCGTGACCTCGAGCCTTACCTCCGGGTATTTCAGGGCGAAGCCGGCAGCGATCTTCCCCATCGCGGTCTGTGAGAACAGCACTGGGGCGCTGATCCGCAACCTGCCTCGCGGCCTTTCGCCGCCTGAGGCGATCGCGGCCGCTGTCTCTTCGAGCTCGGAAAGCAACCGGCCCGTGCGCTCGAAAAGCGCACGTCCTTCTTCCGTCAGCTTCAACGCGCGGGCGCCACGCTCGAACAGCCGTAGATCCAGACTGGCCTCCAGCTCCGCCACGCGTCGGGACAAGGTTGCCTTCGGGCGCCCGGCAGCGCGGGCGGCCTTACCGAAGCCCCCGTGGCGGGCGACCAGATTGAAATCGGCAAGGGCAAGTAGATCCATATGTTCCACCAATGAGACGGCGTGTCCAAATATAACGCCTACCGACACAAATGTGGATCACTAATTTCTGAGCAGCCATCCGGCTCAACTCAGGAGTAACCCCATGACCATTCTCGTTACCGGCGCGACCGGCAATGTCGGCCGCAACGTAGTCGAACAGCTCGTGAAGCGTGGCGCCCATGTGCGCGCTTTGGTTCGCGATCCCTCCAAGGCCAATTTCGCCGCTGGCGTAGATGTCGTGCAGGGCGACCTGCTCGATGTCGATTCCCTACGCAAGGCCTTCTCCGGCGTCTCCACCCTTTTCCTGCTGAACGCGGTAGTGGCCGACGAATACACCCAGGCGCTGGTAGCGCTGGCCGTTGCCCGCGAGGCCGGCATCGAGCGGATCGTCTACCTGTCGGTGATCCACAGCGACCTCTACGTCAACGTGCCGCATTTTGCGGGCAAGTTCGGCGTCGAGCGGATGATCGAGCAGATGGGGCTCAACGCCACCATCCTGCGGCCCGCCTACTTCATGAACAACGACATCACAATCAAGGACGTGGTGACCGGCTACGGCATCTATCCTATGCCGATAGGAGCCAAGGGCATCGCCATGATCGACGCGCGGGACCTGGGCGAGATCGCCGCGATCGAACTCCTCCGCCGTGAGCAGGCCGCCGCGCCGCTCCCGCTCAATCGCATCAACCTGGTCGGCCCCGACACGCTGACTGGCACGGACGTCGCAGCGATCTGGACGGACGTCCTCGGTCGACATATCGCGTATCCCGGCGACGACACCGCCGGCTTCGAGCAGAACCTGCGGCAGTTCATGCCGAGCTGGATGGCGCTCGACATGCGCCTGATGGCCGAGCGCTTCCTCACGGACGGCATGGTCCCCGATGCCGGCGATGTCGATCGGCTGACCGCGCTGCTGGGCCGGCCGTTGCGCTCCTATCGCGACTATGCGGCCGCAATTGCCGTCTGAGCCCCATCACCGACGTTCTGTCCAGGAGACATATCATGATTTACTCGACCGCTACCGTTCCGGTGAATCCCCGAGGCGAGACCAAGCTGACCCGTGCGCAGATATGGCAGGGCCTGGAACTCAAGGCGCGCGACGCCCGCCTGTTCCTGCCCGCAGGCCTCTGCACCCGTTGCGACGTCGTGGAGGAGAGCGCGACCCACTTCGTGCGCGAAGCTATGATCGCCGGTACTGATCTGCGCGAGATCGTGACGCTTGAGCAGGAAGCAAGGTCACCTTCTTCCAGGCGACCGGTCCGCGCGAAGGCGCGGAAATCGCCTTCATAGCTAGTGGTCGGGTCATTCACATCAGTTGCGCCAACGGCAATTGCAACCAGCTGGTGAGCGAGCTGCTTTATAAGCACGGACGAAACGCAAAGCCAGTCCGTCAAAACGCGGGTGTAGATGACGTACTGCTTCACGGCTTTGTCCAGTTCAAGCGTTGTGCCTGACAAGGTGGTGGCCGAAGCATTGTCTAACGTCAACGTTCGTTGTGCTTGACAAGAACCGCAAGATTGAATGGAGGGGCACTGTTTGGTCTGACGGCGAGCCGAGTAGCGACGAGCCTCGCATGGGCCTGGTCCATCCCGCCAAAGTCGAAAGTAGGGTGTTCGTTGCGGGAACGGAAGGTCGACGCTGCGGAAGGGGGCATGGGGGTCTTCGCGCGAGCGGGTTATCCGATCCCCCGCTCAGAAATTTCTACCAAACATTCCTGACGGTTACGGCCCGAGCATTGTACGGTTCTTACATCCTGTTGATGTCGGTCAGGGAGAGAGTACTGTCGTCTCTTCGGCGTGCCCCTCGGGGATGGTCGGATGAGTGTCGTTCAAAGTGTCAGTCCAATTCTACATCAGGCTATTGCTGCACTCCTGAACGGGGCGGCTCGCGGAGACATTGTCTCGATCAAGGCTGCAATAGAACGAGTCCGCGTGACTGCGCCTAATCTGCGGGCATCTGACGAAGAGCTAACTGAGGCTATCCTTGAGGTAGCTTCCGCCACTGGCCTGTTCGTGTGTTTCGACGGCCGGGAGTAGCTCTCAGCCACGCGCCTCACTAATCCGCCTAACGTTCCCCCCCAGCATTCCAGGAATTTTGCTCATTGTGGCCCCGCGAGAGGGGGCGCGCCGTCCTGCTTGATCTTCGTAATTAGCAGGAACAAATCCGCTCGCGGTGCAGTTCGGTCCTTTTAAGCATGCAGGCCCGAACATGGCTGAAATCGATAAAGCCAAACAGAAGGTTATTGCCGAAGTTGTGCGGCGGTGGATCACTTCAGAGGTAATCCGCAATTACCTTCGCAACCTGCTAAATCTGCCTGTAGAAAGGGGAACTGCCGGCTGAGCAAAGGTATTTGCTGGAGGAACTTGATAGGGCCGACAAAGAGTGACGTATGGCCCCCCACTGGTTCAACCCTCCGGTCCCCGTCAAGACACAGCGTACCGGGATCATTCGCAACGTCAACAACGCCGAGACAGCCGGCGAGGAGCTGATGAAGTGGACCAAGCGTGGCCCTTGCTGGGACCTCGCGGTGCGCGTTTGCATGGCCGTGATATTCGACGAGATGGAACCCGAGGAGGCCCGCAAAGCATTCCTGGCTGCCGCGATGGAGGAGGGGACGTTAATTCCCCCAACGACAAATAGCTAAATTGTTTTGCGGTATAAGGTTCTATGTGTCTCTGACCAACACCGCCTTCCAGAAAGGAGCCCGCCGCCGGTGAGGGACAGGCGACGGACCCCCCTCAGCGGCTGCATCCACGAAGACTCGACCGCTGCAAGTTCTAACCCCGCGAGGGCCTACATCGTTCCCTACAACCTGGGTTGGTCGGCAGGCTTGTGCCGCTCTAAGTTCCCCTTATGGCAACCCATTGGTTCTCCCCTCCGGTTCCTGTGACGACTGACCGTGCCGGTATGACCCGGAACGTGAACAACGTCGAGGCAGCCGGACAGGAGCTGATGAAGTGGACCAAGCGTGGCCCCAAATGGAACCAAGCGGTGCGCGTCTGCATCGCCTGCATTTCCGACGAGATGGAACCTGAGGAGGCACGAAAGGCATTCTTGGCTGCTGCCGAGGAGGAGGGGTGCTGCGCTCGTCTGATTAGGGCCGAATGTGTCAGTTACCCGAGCCCAGTACCCAAACATTCCTGATCCCTAATGCAACCATTCCCTGATCTCCGAGTTGCGCGACAGGCGGGGAAGCTCGGTCGACATGACAAAGCGCGACAAAGCTGGGCATAAGTCCCTTGCAGACGCCGTTCGGGAGTTGATCGGAACCGAAGACAATCGTTGTCATGTACACAAGCTGTTTGGGCCAGTCGAAACAGAGCTGACCCCAACCCTAGCTTCATTACTTGAGGCGATTGGTAAGGCCAGAGACGACGAAACTCCCTAGCCGCTCTAAGTTCAGCCTCATGGCAACCCTCGGCATTGGCGCCGACTTGCTGGAGCTTTTCATGAAGGCCCGCGATGCAGGCTGAGCCGGACGAGGAAGATCAGCGCCCTGACCTACCGTTCCAGGGCGGGCCTCGGGTAAGGCATTTCAAATTTAAAAGGAACGTCGGTTAATACCCCTCGGCGTCAGGCTTGACAGCGGTCCCATGTCGATTGTGAGTGCCGCCTTCCTCCTCTATGCGTGTGATCTCGCTGGCAAGCTCGATCTGCTGACCTCTCTTGATCTTGGACGTGCTGTCCACGATGGAATGCGGGAAGCCGTAGCTCGGAATCGAGACGCTTGCCCGGTCCTCAGTGACCCGCCTACGTATCGTGGCCGTGATCGCAACCAGTGCCCCGCGCCAGACGCTTGAGTCTGGAGCGGACGGCGCCTAGTCAAGATGTTGCTAATATACATCGGCCTGCAAGCTTCGCCGTTGGCGAGGCGGCCCAGCGGCTTGGTTGCGGGGGGGACGGCAGCTAGAGGCCGCTGGGCCTTGACGACCAGCGAGCTTAAGAGGAGGCCCTGTGCTGGCTGGTCAAAACCTTGCGCTTAGGGCAACGGAAAAGCATCATTCGAACGAACACTTTTCGTCAACGAGGAGGGAAGGGAATGCAGTCGGCGGCGCTTACCCATTACATAGCCGGCCCTCAGCAGTGGTGACGACTGACACAGTTCGTGGAGTGGCGAGCGGAATCGTCGCTCAGCAATCACATTCTTCCACGATAGGGAATCCCAGACGCAGTGACCATGGTCTTGGCGTTGTCAAAACCGTGGTGTCAGCCAAAACAATGAAAACGCCGGAGCCTTGAAAATACTGGCTCCCCGGGCCGGACGAAACCGCGAACTATGAGCTGCCGATTCCTCTCAAAACTGCGCCGCAGCCCGCCATCAAGACTCGCGAGCGTGACCGGGAGCGCGCCGAGCGCCTCCGATCAACCGGTGGGCCAAAACCATCTTTGAGGCAACGGGCAGTCGCACTCGCGAAGGAGGGCGTTGTGCGCACACACGATCTCACAGACATCGGCGTTCCCCCTGTTATCTAACCCGGATGTGCGAGGGAGGGGCCGCTAATCAAAGTTCGCTATGGAGTCTAGTGAGCAGCAGACGGGGAGGCGGCATAATTACCTTATGCGCGCCTGTCGGAACAACGTGATTGCGGCAAGGAGCGGACGTTGCCCCGCCTATGCGGCTTGCTCACTCTAGCGTCGGGGCGGTCCGCAGACCGTTGAATCGAAAAATCGCTACGAAGCCCACGGGCAGACCTTAGCCTCCGGCGCTGAGCATTTCGACGATTGTTAAATCCAAAGAATCACCACAGGACGGTGGCCGTCGAGCGAGTTTTTAGCAGCCCATTTCCGCAGCCTCTTAATGTGCAACTTGGGAAGCTGCCGACATCAATTCCTCGGGATTCGGCGCTCTGAAGGTGTTGAGGCCATCCTCCAGAACTTCAGTGAAGTTCCAGCGTACGATGCCCGCCCGGTCGATTAGGAACTGACCGACAAGCTGCGCCTGGCTGGAAGCCATCGCCTGCTGATCGACTTCCGTAATCTCATAACCTTCCTTCTTGTTAAGAAATTCATTCATTGCCATGACGTCCATAGGCTCGGGCAACTCGCCCGGAAGATGGAACGGTATCGCCATGACCGTGTCCATCCCGACCTCGCGCAAGCCGAAAGCACGGTGCGAGGCTCGCTCCGGGTCGGATGCGGCGAGAAGATCGGGTGCCGGGTGGTAACGGAAATAGAGCCGCGCCCGCTCGACCGGCGTATTGACCACAGCCAGGCATTCGACGCCTTTCTCCCGCAGGGCCGGCTTAAGTTGCGCCATCGCCGCGACATGGCGCCGGCAGAACGGACAGTGCAGGCCTCGGAACAAACCGATCAACAACGGGCTACGGCCTCGAAAATCATCGAGCGCGATCTTGCCTTCGCGTGAGATCGCATTGAGCACAACATTCGGTGCGCTGTCGCCCGGCTGCAGCGGGCGGTCAACACTACTCGTAGACATGGACAACCTCCTCGCCGCGATCAGTCAGGGAAAGCAGCACACCCAGCGGAGGCGATCAAGTGCTGGGGGCGAAAGCTTCCTGTGCCAAGGCAATAGCTTTCGACCTCTGCCATATTGCCGAGGTCGAGATTACGCGCGTTGCAAGCCCATCATAACACGAAAAAGCATCTGCGTCGCCAGTCCTGCGATCGGCTTGCGAAGAATAGGCGGGGGCGGGCCAGGCCGCTATTCTGCGCTTGATTTCATCTGTCCTCGATGCTCTGACACGAGATCGAAGCGTAGGGAAAAATCGCACGCCGGCGTGCAAAATCGCGACTTGGCGTAGAAAAGGCGATGGCTCCCCGGGCCGGATTCGAACCAGCGACCAACCGGTTAACAGCCGGTTGCTCTACCACTGAGCTACCGGGGAACAGAGGCTCTCATGTGAGTGGGGCAGCCTATAGCAAACCCGTTTCGGCTTTGCAAAGAAGCATTTCGCATTTTTTCGGTGCTTTTTGGCGCAGGGCTTTCTGGCAATGGCCGGCGAGCGCCCTCATATGAGCTGTCTCTCGCCTGTCGGGGAACGGAAAAGGCCGTTGCGGCTTTCTCCGGCTGATGGTGCTACTGATACAAACGGATCGACATTTCACATGACGGCAATGAGCGACGAACAGCCACCGGCCCGGAAAATCTCGGTCTTCGGCCGCCAGTTCACCATGCCGCGCTCGCGCGGCCTCAGGATTGCGATCGGCGTCGTGCTGATCATCGGCGGCATTCTCGGCTTCCTGCCGATCCTTGGGTTCTGGATGGTGCCGATCGGATTGCTGGTGCTCTCCTACGAATTCGCATTGGTGCGCCGTCACCGGCGCCGTTTCGTCGTCTGGTGGGAGCGGTGGCGGCGGCCGGACTGAGATTGCCCTGCTGACGGGCCGCTAGCCGGAAAATGCCGGAGGACGGCGTGCTCCGCCTATGCATTAGCTTCTGCATTACCGAGGTTGGTCGAAGCAGCTTTCCAGGCGTTCGCAAAGCTCCTTGAGGACGGCGGTAGCCGATGCGAGCCGCGCAGGGTCGCGCGGCGGCAGGCTGTTTGCGCCTTCTATGCTGAGGCGGTCGATGGCATAGCGCACAAGCTCTGCAGACTGCGACAATCCGCGCGGAGTGCCATCTTCCGTAGCTGCTCGACGCATGGCGGACCCTCCTATCTGCCCAACGTGGCCGCCGGTATCGGGTTCCTCTCGCCGAGAATCGTGCTTAACGATAAGCTAATATGTTGTTGCTAGCATGGTATTGCGTTGATAAGCAGCGCCTCGATGTCGGAAGAACCGTTGGGAATGCATGGTGGCCGCTTGACGGCATTTTCGCCGCAACCTATTGGAGCCGGGTGGAACGCCGGGAGCAATGAGGCCTCGTGGCGGAGTGGTTACGCAGAGGACTGCAAATCCTTGCACCCCGGTTCGATTCCGGGCGAGGCCTCCATTCTCAAGCGATGCGGACGCTTGAGGATTGTTTTTGTTCGGTAATTTCCGCAGGTGTGGCACTCGGAACCGAACCTCCCTCCGCAGGGTGTGGCAATATGTTCCCCATTTCGCCCCAGTCGATGCGCTCGACTGCCTGCCTGGCGAGCCGGGATTGCTGCTTTTTGGCGGTATAAATCTTCGAGGTCTTGCCGTCTTTCCAGGCGAACAGCCCGTCGAGCATCGAATCGGTAGCCTCGTTTTCCGCGAGATTCGTCGCTAGGCCCTTGCGCACCGAGTGCGCTGTGCAGTGCGTCAGGCCCGCCTGGTTGAACCATGCTGATACGCGCTGCGACAGGCCCTTGATTGAGTATGGCTGGCCATATTCGGTCATCAGGTAATAGAGGCCCGTGACCTTATGTAGCGACAGGACATGGCCCAGAATCGGGTGGATGGGTACCTGGAGCGTCGTCGGGTTGCGGTTGCGCCCCTTGAACACCCGGAAGATGAAAAGCTCCTCTCGGCGATGCCTTGGCCCGATAGCCTGCAGGTCGGACACGCGGAAGCCGATATACATCAGCAATGCCAGCGCCAGCACGGCTTTCGATTCTGTGCCATGGTGGCGGACATAGATGCCGATCTCATCGCTGGTGATCGTATGGTGCCCCTCGGTCTTACGGCGATAGGACCGGACCATTCGCGCGGTGTTGACCGGCATGATCGGCTCCGGTCTGCCGTCGCGGCCGGGGCGCGTAGCATCGAACACCTGGCGCAGGATCTTCAGCCGCTCATCCGCGGCGAACGGCGTGTCGGCCTTGCGATCACGCAGCTTGGTGAGATTGTCGACCGAAAGCGCCTTCAGCGGCATGTCGGCGAACAGATCGGTGCCGCCGATCTTGACCGGCTCGAGCAGCATGGCGTCGACGATCTGCCGTCGCTTAGCCTGGGTCGTCTTGTCGAGCTTCTGGAAGGCGTCAGACCTGAAATAGACCATGCACAGCCAGCGGAACGTGTTTGGCTGCGGATGGCCGGGGAAAGACTTTTTCGGCGCAGGTGCCGGTGCGCCCGATTTGTCGACCTGGTTGCGGGCTTTCCAATATTCGGTGGAAAAGCTTTCCGATTCGGAATCGTCGGGCAGGCGGCAGATGCGCACGCCTTCGAAGCGGAAATAATAGCGCATCGTGCCGTGGCGCGATTTGTTCTTCTCGATGTAAGGCAGGTCGATTGTCGCCAAATCCGCCATCAGTCGGCGTCCCACCGTCCCGGTTCGCCGTCTTCCCCTTGCTGCTCGCCGTCAGTAGGCCACTCGGCAAGGGCTGCGTCAATCTCGGCGACACGCCACAATTTGCGCCGGCGCCAGACGCGCGGCCGGGGCAGGAGGCCTTCTTCGACCATCTGCATGACGCTGGTCGGACTGACGTCGAGCGCGATCGCGACTTTGGTCAGCGACATGGCGAGGCGCGGCACGGTGACCGTGAGCGGCGACGTATCATGCTTCACAGCTTCGCCTTCCGACGCGCCTTGTCGCGGCGCTTCTGGTTTTGCTTGTGGGTAACCAGCTCCAGATGATCGTCGCGGATGCAGCGGCGCATCCGGCATTTGTGATCGAGCTGCTTCTTGCCCGGAATGATGCCGTGCTCGTTGGTCCAGGAAACCTTGTGGACGGCCATCGTCTGGCCGTCGAGCGCCATTCGGGGATAGCCGCCGCCGCGGCCATTGCCAGAATCAGGACCGGTCCACAGATGGCAGGGTGACTTGCGGCCCTTCTCGTCGACATAACCCGTGTCGACGATCTCGACACAGGCCATGATCCGCATACGGATCGCGTCGCGGCGGGAGAGCGGCGCATTCATCAGAACGGGATCTCGTCATCAACGTCGCGCGAAGTGCCGCGCCCGGCCTGCGCCTGGCGGGTGCGCTCCTCGATCTGGCGACGCTCGTCAGTCTCGCGAGAACGCTGCGTGCCGTAATCGTCAGCGCCTTCGGCACCGGGCGGGCGATTGGACGGCAGCTTGTCGAGCATCTGGATCTCGCCGCGAAAGCGGTTCAGCACCGTTTCTGTCGTGTAGCGCTCGATTCCGTCTTGGCCAGCCCACTTGCGGGTCTGCTGCTGACCCTCGACATAGACCTTCATGCCCTTTTTCAGGTACTTTTCGGCGACCTCGGCGAGCTGCGTGTTGAAGACGACCACCGAATGCCACTCGGTCCTTTCCTTGCGTTCGCCGCTGTCCTTGTCTTTCCAGCTTTCCGATGTCGCCATGCGAAAGGTGACGATCGGGTCGCCGGCATGGCTGCGGCGGATTTCCGGATCGGCGCCGAGATTGCCGACCAGGATGACTTTGTTGACGCTGCCGGCCATTACGGTTGAACTCCCATGTTGGTCAGCGCCGCATTGGCGGCGGCGATCTGTTGATCCAGCGACGTGGTGACATCGGCGATGATCTGGGCGAGGTAGGCGGCAGACAGGACGACCTCGCCGGCATCCTTGCCTTCGCCGACCATCAGAGCGACGCGCTGGCTGGTGACGCGGTCGCGCATGCGCTGGGCGATGTCGCGCTCGCCGAAGATCTTCTGCGCCCTGGCGAGGTCTGCCTTGGTCAGCATCAGACCATTCCCAGCGCGGCTTTGTAGAGGTCGAGGATCGATTCCTCTTCCTGCCGCTCGGCCTGGTCCTTGCGGCGCAAGGCGACGATGGTGCGCATCGCGTCGGTATCGAAACCGGTGCCCTTGGCCTCGGCATAGACTTCCTTGATGTCGGCGCCGATGGTGCTGCGCTCTTGCTCCAGGCGTTCGATGCGCTCGATAAAGGCGCGCAACTGGCCTGCCGCGACGGTCTGCGAAGTTTCGGTGATGTCGTCCATAAGATCCTCTGCGGCTACATGCGGCGCTGGCCGATGACGAACATCGCGCCTTCCGCCCCGGTGATGTGGAAGGGCATGCCGAAATCGGCCGGCGGGTGGATGGCGATCTGCTTGGCGCCTGCCGCCTCGATGGCGTCGCGCAGGAAGTTGGCGGCGAAGGTGATTTCCGTGCCGTCCTTGACGCCCTCATTGGTGATCTCGACGGCGTCTTCGGCATCGCCACCATCGCCGCGGGCGAACAGTTCGATCGCGTCCTCGCGCATGGTGATGCGCACGGTGCGCACCGTCTCGCGCTTGCCCTTGGCGTCGCTCTTCGGCACGACCAGCAAACCGTCCAGGGCGCGGCCGAGCGCGTCGGCCGACACCACGATGCGGCTTTCGGTGCGCTGCGGCACCATGCGCGGATAGTCGATATAGGTCGCGTCGATCAGCTTGGAGGCGATGCGCAGATGCTCGGCCTCGATCACCAGCAGCCGGTCGGTGCCCGAGACGGTAATCTCGCTCTCGTCGCCGGAGAAGATGCGCTGGATCTCCTTCGCGGTTTTCGGCGGCACGATGATGCCGGGTAGGATATCCGTGTTGCGCTGGGGTAGATCGCCGGTCATCTCCGGCCCGTCCAGGTCGATGACATGGACGCGGTGGCCGTCAGCGCCGATCAGCTTCAAACCGTCGCGCTGATGCAGGAACGGCCCGTGCAGCATGATGCGGTTGAGATCGGCCGACAGCGCCTTTTCGCAGCGGCGCAGGACCTCGCAAAGCTCATGCGCGCGAAGCTTCATCGTCCAGTCGAACTTCGTCGTCTCGATCAGATAGAAATCGCTGCCGGGCAGGATCTGCATGGTGACGCGGCCCTTGCCGTGGCGGGCGACGACCTGTTTCATGTCGGCGTCGAAATCAAGCGTGCCGGCATCGTCGCCACCGGTTCTGGCGATGAAGAATTCCAGCACCGCGCGCGGCACCGCCGCCAGCACTTCGCCCTTGACCTCGCAGGGGAAGGTGACATGCGCCTCGATGTCGAGGTCGGACATGGTCAGCGTCATCTGGCCCTTGCGCGCGTGCAGCCTGGCGTGGTCGAGGATCTCGATCTCACGCGAGGCGCCGGGGATGTTGCGGATGGCCTTGGCGGCTTCGGCGAAGCCGGCGACGGAGAACTTAATCATTCCGGGTACTCCATCACGACGCCATGAAGCTGTTTTGTTGGCGTAAAACTGGCAATGGCACGATCATGCCGCGCGTCGATCTCGGCTTCGGTCGGAAATGGCTTTGGCTGCGGCACGTTGCGCGCTGCAATCAAGCGGGCGCGTGCTTCCCATGTTGGCAGGTCGCGGAAGTAGTCGCGCGCCTTCTGATAGGCCTCGCGGTTTCTGCCCTCGACAATGAGATCGCAGATCTCGTCCAGTTCTGGCGACATCACAGCCTCCGCGCGTTCGGGCAGTAGCGCGTCAGGCGGTCGCGGAACTCTTCCGCCGCTTTGGCCACTGGCCATGCGGTCAGCCGGCCGCGCATCGGGATGGGCTTTGCCGCGTCGATCGCCGCGCCCCAGCTCTTCGGCGCCGGCATTAGCAGCTGGCGCTGTTCTGTCGCCAGCATGCGCAGGTCGAAGTCGGCGATGGTTGCTCGATAGGTCTTGCCGGGCGGCGGCAGGCCGGCGGCGCGCCAGATGGCCGCATCCAGCCTCGCCTTGGCGGTGGCGATCAGCGTCTCGACCATGCTGGCGGCGGCCGTCCCGTAAAGCTCGGCGGCCATCAGCGCCAGCCATTTGGCAACCGGAGTGGTCATGTCGCCGAAGACATACTCATGCCCGTCATGCACGAGGAAATAGGCGGCAAGGTTGATGTCGCGGGTTTCCTCCATCACGGCATCGGCACCGACGACGCTGTGCTGGGCAACACAAAAGGGATTGCCTGGCACCGCCCCGCCATAACGGCAGATACGTGCCAGGCCCTCGGCGACATCGCCATAAAGGTCGATGTCGAGCGCCGAAAAGCCCGTCATCGGGAAAGCGCGGCCGGTGATGGTCTGCTTCCACAAACCGCGATTGCTGGCGTGTGCGTTCATGCGCGTTCGCTCCGGCTGACATCGGCCTTCTGCGCGGCGGCGACGGCATAGAGGATGCGGTTCACCTCGCGATCGATCAGCGGCAGCTTGCGCAGGAAGGATTTGAGCAGCGCTAGGCAGCGCTCGCTTTGCGACCACCAGGGATCAAGCTTGAAGGCCGCTCGGGCCGAACAGTAAGTGCGCCAAAGCTTTTCTGCGGCGTCCTCGCTGGCCGGATCGAGGCCAGCCGTCTTCGGCATGATGTGCGCCGCCGACAACAGCGCCTTTTCGATTATCTGCGGCACGCGGTCGCCGGCCGGCTGGATCTCGCGGACGAAGCTTTCGGCGATGATGATCTTGGCCATCGGCAGGTGCTCGATGATCTCGCCGACCGAGAAGCCGAGCATGGAGATGTCCTTTTCCGTGGCGCCAAGGCCACCACCGGCGATCTCGCGGATGGCATCGGCCAGCTCAATCGCGCGGGGATGCCGCGTCGTTTCGGTTTCCGGATAGACCGGGCGCGTCTGTGGTGACGGGCGCTCGCCGCGCCCGGCAAGGCTGTGCGGGATTGCGGAGCGCAACGTTTCGGTATCGGTGATGCGGGCGTCCATTTCAGGCCTCCTGTGGCGGTTGGTCGAGCCGGGCAATCGCAGCCTGCAACTCGGCGTCGGAAAAGGTGTCGCGCCAGTCCTTCGGCGCGTGCGCATCGAGGCCAAGACCCTCACATTCGGAAATCAGTTCCTCGCGTGGCGAGAGCGGTTCGCAGGGCATGCCCATCACAGCGCCCCGAAGAGGAGGGCGGTGCAGAACAGCATTGCCGCGACCGCCGCCAGCGAGGCGAGGTTCTTGGCCAGCGAGTAATCCTCGTGATAGCCTCGCGTCCGCTGCAGGCGATCACCTTCAATGACGCCGAGATTGCGCGGGGGAGTTGGATGCGACGATTGATGACCGCGGCGGCGCTGGTGACGGCTTGGGCCGGGCAGGGGCGAGCAGACGATCCTGCCGTACTCGGCCGCGCTGGCATGGAACAGGTTTACGTGTGGCGGGATTACGATGCGTGGAGCGAGGGGCTGGCGCTGGTTCGGGCCGGTGTGCACAAGTCCGACCCGCAGATGGTTCTTCGCCTGATGGCGTGCGTCGCCAAGAATGGTGACCACGCTGTGGTCATCGCAAGGGCCGGCGTTGCATCGAAGACCGTCCTGGTCATTGACGGCGCCCAGAAAGGTTGCCGCGGCTTTGTGACCGACGAGGATCTTGGGTTGCGGTGACACTGGGTGCTCCATCGGCTTTGATGCGATGGGCCAAAGTGTGAATTACTCACATCATGGTGTCAAGCGGTAATGTGATTAACTCACACTGACAATTCAAGCCGTGAGAATCAGGCAGCTCTTATGGAGCCCGTTTGCGCGGCTTGGCCGCAAGCATTGCCGCCAGTTCGCCCGCCAGCCTGACGACCTTGGTGCGCTCCTCGTCGTCGAGTGGAGCAAGGTAGGCGGCAATGACCTCGCCAAACTGCGCCGCCAGGTCTTCGCCGAACGAGCGCTCCAGCCTGTCGATCACTTCCCGGTTGAGGCTCCTGGCGCCGCGAACCGCCTCGAGTCGGGCCTTGAGTTCTGGCGGCAGGCGGACATGGAAGCTGGGGCGCGGCGGGCGTGACATGCCCCGACTTATCGCCGAAAGGTCAAGTCTTCGAAATGGTTCCAGATTTGCTAGGAAACTGGTACTACTTTCCCCGCTATCCACAGGGTATGGTTACAGCTTGAAATATTCTGGTGATCTATCGGCAAGGGTTGTAAGCGTATCAAAACGGGACAACCGGACCGCGTGAAAAAACTGATTTGACAGCCTAAAGGAAATTGTTCCTAATTTCGATGCCGTCCGGTTTGGGAGAGAAAAGCAAGTGATCCAGTACGAATCGCGCGAAGCGGCGGGCGAGCAGGCGATGGAAGAGTTGCGGGCGATGGCGATGTCGCCGCAATCAAGGGCCGCGATGATTGCCAGGCGGATCGACAGGGACACGCGATCAATCGTCGCTGCAATGATGGAAATCCATGGCGGGCGCTGGCGCGTGCTAATCGATCACGATGTCGGCGTGGTCGCGGTTTCGCGAGATTTCTCGGCACCGCTCGGCTCGCCCAGCGCGAATCTGGCATAGGTCAGCACGGCGGCCTGCACTTCCCGCGGCGCCGCCGCCAGACGCGTGAAAACCTCGCGCAACTCGTCGCTGCCATCGATGTCCTGCGGTAAGCCTTCGCCAGTGATCAGCCAGGCTTCCCTGACCCGGAAAGCGCGGGCATAGTCCTTGGCCGCACGGGTGATGCCGGTCCTGCCGCTTTCGTGCTGGATGTAGGTATTGTAGTTGAAGCCGAAACGCTTCGCGGCGGCCTTCGCATTATCGAAGCCGCGCATCTCGCGAGCCTGGCGCAGACGCGCGGCCTGCTCGTCTATTCGGGTTACATCCGTCATGGCGTGACTTTTTCACATTTCCGCTGTGAGTTTCTACTTGACAGATTGATGTGACTTTCTCACACTATCGGTCATGTTGGATCATTCGTTCGAACTAGAGACGGACAAAGCAGTCGACGTGGTCGCCCTGCGGGGCGCGCTCGGTTGGACGCAGCTGCAGCTCGCGGAGCATTGCGGCGTCGACCGCTCGACGGTCTCCACCTGGGAGACGCGGCCGCCGACCAAGGGGCCGGCCCTGATCCTTCTGCGCCAACTTCAGGGCTCGCTTTCTCGTCAGCCGCAGCGATCCGCCGCCGGCGACAACAACGATTTCGACGCCGCCGCCCCTGCGGTCGTCGCTGCCGGCCCCGATTGCCCCTCCCAAGCCGGGGCCGGCCTTTCTTTTCAGCAATTCCAGGAGACGGCGGACAAATGAGACATCGAGCATGCGGGCCTCCATAGCGGCTGTTTAAGACACCGCCACATCACCATCACCGCAGCATTCCCACCACGGGAAACGACGCCGGATTTTCCCGGCGCGGGAAAGCTTTTGTCCGCGAGGCAACCATGTCCGACAAAATGCCCAGTGCCTGGTTCTATCGGCTGAAAGCCGCGCAGCGCGATCTCATCGCGCGGGCAGGCGGCATCGAGCGCTCCGCCGAGATCGCGTCCCTTTCGAAAAGCCAGATCGGCCGCTTCAATAATGCCGGCGACCCGGAGCTGATGCCGCTGTCCGCGGTGCTGATGCTGGAGGCCGAATGCGCAGCGCCCCTGGTGACGCAGGTGATGGCCGAACTGAACGGCCGACGCCTCGCTGACGCCGAAGTGGGCGAGGCGGCGAACGCCTGCATCATGGCCAGTCACGCCGAAGTGGTTGTGCAGGCGGGCGAGCTGATGGCCAAGGGCGCCATGGCCTTCGCCGATGGCCGGCTGACACCTTCCGAAGCCGCAGGCATCGACCGGCAGGCCGCATCGCTAGAGCACGCCGTGTCGGATCTTCGCCGCGCTGCCGCCAGTGCGCGTGTCAGCGGGCTGACGGTGGTCGGGGGCGCGAAATGAGCGCTTTCAGCACGCTTCGCGAGGCGAATGAAGTTCGACAGGCTGAATGGGACAAAGAGAGCGGCATATCGCTGTCCTATCGGGGCAACGAACTGGCCGGCGAAGTCGGCGAAGCGTGCAACGTCATCAAAAAACTAGAGCGCGAACGGCTAGGCATTAGAGGATCGCGTGCAACGATCGAACAATTGGCCGAGGAGTTGGCTGATGCTGTGATCTGCGTCGACCTGATCGCGATGCACGAAGGCATCGATCTGCAGCAAGCTATTGCCAGGAAATTCAACTCCACGTCAGAAAAATACGGGCTCGCAACCCGCATGATCGTTGCTGAGGCGGGCTCCAGATGATCCCCGCCGACACCATCGCCAAGGCGCGCGACATGTCGATCGTCGACGTGGCGCTGGCTCTGGGCGCCGCGCAAGGCGTCAAGATCGATGAGCGCGGCGTGCCGTGCCCGGCCTGCGGCGGCACTGACCGGTTTTCCGTCGACAAGACCAAGAACGTTTTTCTCTGCCGGCATTCCGGTACCGGCGGCGATCCGATCGCGCTCGTGCAGCATGTGCATCAATGCAGCTTTGGCGATGCGATCGAGCATCTGACCGGCGCCAAGCCGTTGGCCACAGCCAGGCGTGCGCCGGCGCAAAGCGAAGACCAGAAAAACATCTATCGCGAAAAAGCCCGACTGCGCGCCTGGCGCATCTGGCAGGACGGCGCGCCGATCGAGGCCGCGCGTGGCGGCCGCTGGGTGCGCGACTATTTCGCCCTGCGCGCCATCCCTTTCCCCGCATGGCGCATCAAGGTGCTGCGTGAGGTCTCGCACCTGCCTTACTGGCACCGGTCGAAGCCCGACCAGTCCTTCGTCGTTATCCATAGCGGTCCGGCGATGCTGGCGGCGATCACCGGGCCGGACGGCCACTTCATGGGCGTGCACCGCACCTGGCTGGATTTTTCCCGCGCCAACGGCAAGGCGGTGATCGTCGACCCGGAGACGGGCGAGGTCCTTGACGCCAAGAAGGTCGAGGGCAGCCAGAAGGGCGGCAAGATCGTCCTGCGCGACGGTGAGTCCGGCGGTGTCTGCGCGGTTGGCGAGGGCATTGAGACGGTACTGTCGTGGGCCGAAATGCAGGCCAGCGCAGCGAGGGAATATCTGGCCAAGCCAGCCCTATGGGTCGGCATCAATATGGGCAACGTCGCCGGCAAGGCTGCCGAGCAAATCCCGCATCCTTCGCTGACGGTCACCGACACGCTCGGCCGCAAGCGCCGTCAGAAGGTCGGCGGCCATGAGCCGGATCTGAACGACACCGAATGCCTGCAGATCCCCGCCGACGATTTCGGGCGGCTTATCCTGCTCGGCGACGGCGACAGCGACCGCTTCACCACGCAGGCGGCGATGCTGCGCGCCCGCAAACGCTTTGAGCTGGCCGGACACACGGTGCGGATCGCCTGGGCGCCAGACGGGCAGGACTTCAACGATGCGCTGCGTGGCATGGCAGCGCCACGGGCGAGGGCGGTGGCGTGATGGGCGGCTCACTGTCAGCACCGGAACCGGCCGGGCTCTACTATCGCTTCTCGGTCAAGTGCGGCCGCGAGATGAATGCGGCGATCGAGAAGGCGGCGAAGGCGGCCGGCATGAGCTCGAGCAGCTTCGTGCAGAAGCATTTCGACGACATCCTTTCGACGGCGCGGCAGCCGATCGACAGCCCGCCGCCCTTAGTGCCTGCGGCCGATGGAAGGCGCGATTTCGACGTGGCGCAAAGCCTCGGCATCACGGTCACGACGCTTCGCCTTTATCGGGCGATGGATCATGCCAAGGACGGCAACGGCAATGTACAGATGTCGCAGCTGGCGCTGGCCGAAGCGGCGGGCGTGGCGCCGGCCTCGGTCAAGACGTTTCAGCAGAAACTGGCGCAGCACCGGTTGGTGAAGCAAGTCGCGCCACCCGGTCACCGGATACCAGCGATCTGGCACGTCTATTCGATCGGAGACGATCGATGACCCTGCAGGCCTATCACGATTTCCTTGCGAAAAAACGCATCGCCGATGTCGCCACCGGCCTGATCAAGCTGCCGGACTTGCCGGAGTTCCTGTTCCCGCATCAGCGCGACATCGTGCGCTGGTCGCTGCGGCGGGGCAGGGCGGCGGTTTTCGCCGGCACCGGCCTCGGCAAGACGCTGATGGAATTGGTCTGGGCGCGCGTCGTCTCAAATCACACTGGCCTGCCGGTGATCCTCTTTGCGCCGCTCGCCGTCGGGCCGCAGCATGAGGACGAGGCCAGAAAATACGATCTGTCCGCCCGTGTCGTCACGCGCGATGGCGTCGTCGACGAGACGGCGATCACCAATTATCAGAAGCTCGACCTGTTCGACCTGACCCGATATGGCGGCATCGCGCTGGACGAAAGCTCGATCCTGAAAAGCTTCGATGGCCACTATCGCAACCGTTTGATCGAGATCGCCAAGCCGATCCCTTTCCGTCTCGCCGCCACCGCCACGCCAGCGCCAAACGATTACATGGAATTGGGTAGTCACGCCGAATTCCTCGGCATCATGTCCTATTTCTCGATGCTGGCGACCTTCTTCACCCATGACGGGTCGGAGACGCGCAACTGGCGGCTGAAAGGCCACGCCGAAAACGACTTCTGGCGCTGGATGGCGTCATGGGCGGTGATGCTGCGCAAGCCGTCCGACCTCGGCTATTCCGACGACGGCTACGAGCTGCCGCCGCTGACCAAGCGCCTGCATGTCGTCGAGACCGGATCGCACTGGCAGAGCGATGGCCAGTTTTCCATGCTGCCGGTGCTGGCCAGAACGCTGCAGGAACGCAACCACGCCCGCAAGTCGACGATCGACGATCGCATCGCCAAGGCCGTGGAGCTGACGCCGGCCGACAAGACCTTCGTCTGGTGGGGCAATCTCAACGCCGAAACCGAGGGCGTGACAAAGCTGATCCCCGGCGCGGTCGAGGTGCGCGGCTCGGATCACGACGACTACAAGGAAGAAAAGCTGAAGGCCTTCAGCCAGGGCAAGATCCGCGTGCTGGTCACGAAACCGTCGATCTGCGGCTTCGGCATGAACTGGCAACACTGCCACCGCACCGGCTTCGTCGGCCTCAATGACAGTTTCGAACAGGTCTATCAGGCGATCCGCCGCTTCTGGCGCTTCGGCCAGAAGGCCGAAGTGACCGCCGACTTCATCGCCGCCGACACCGAAGGCGCGATCATCGCCAATCTCGACCGCAAGGAAGCCGACGCCGAGCGGATGGCGGCGGCGATGGTCCGCCACATGGCGGACCTGTCGTCGGTCGCGGTGCGCGGTTCGACGCTGGACCGTCCCGACTATCAGCCGAAACTGAAACTGCGCCTGCCGCAGTGGGAGGAATTTTCGCGATGAACGATGATCAAGTTGCGTGGCTTGAATTGCGCGAGCCGCGTTGCGTGCCTGAGCGAAAGGGTCCGTTCAAACAGGCCGCACTCGCTGCGACGCTTCGCGAATTCATGGATGCTAGGCCGCAGGCGTTTATCACTGTGATTTCGTTCGATTGCTATGGGCGCCCAATGCTTCAGGATGGGCCAGAAGCCCTCTTGATGGCCGATGGCCGCTCCAGAGGGCGCGCTAATCGACATCGCAAGACCGCCGCGACAGCATTTGCTGATGCGTTTGGCTCTGTCGCCGCCGGCATGTTTGCGGCACTCAAAGCTTTGGAAGCCGTTGGCTATCTCAGGGATCACAGCTGCGCCGGAAAGGATGGCGGTGCTGCACTCAAGCTCGGTCGCGATGCCATCGACGCTGCTCGCAAGGGAGGCTTCGCGTGATACCAAAATATCGGGCGCTGTTCGACCATATGCGGGACGGCATCGTCTCCGCCACAGATCAAACCGGCAATCCCATGGAAGCGCTGATGCTTATGTCGGATGTGAGCGCCGCTGTGCTGATCAAGGTATTTCCGCGTGACCAGTGGGAAGCATCTGCGCAGGTATTCTCCAATCGCCTCGACAACACCATTGATCGTGAAATCGCGATGCAGGGGAAGCCGTCATGAAAAAGCTTCCCGCCATCAAAGCCGTCGACCAGGTCGTGACCGACCGCTACGCCATCTATCAGGGCGACAGCTGCGAACTGATCCGGGCGGTTCCGGGCGACAGCGTGCATTTCGGCGTGCATTCGCCGCCCTTCGAAGGCCTCTATAAATTCTCAGGTTCCGACCGCGACCTGTCGAATTCGGAAGGCGGCGCCTTCTGGCGGCATTACCAGTTCCTGATTTCCGAAATGCTGCGGATCACCATGCCCGGCCGCATCCAGGCGGTGCATGTCATGCAGCTGCCGACATCGAAACGCCGCGACGGCTTCATCGGCATGCGCGACTTCCGCGGCGAGGTTATTCGCGCCTGGCAGGATGCCGGCTGGCATTTCCATTCCGAGGTCTGCATCTGGAAAGATGCGGTGGTGGCGCAGGCGCGGTCGAAGTCGCACCGGCTCAACCACAAGCAGGTGGTGAAAGATTCGACGATTTCAGGGCAGGCTCTGGCGGACTACATCGTCGCTTTCCGCAAGCCTGGCGACAATCCCGAGCCGGTGGCCGGCGCGCTAAAACGCTATGTCGGCGAGGGCGACGGGCCGGACTACGCCAAGTTCACCACCGACAACGATAGCCGCAACTGGTATTCGATCGAGGTCTGGCAGCGCTACGCCTCGCCTGTGTGGATGGATATCCGCCAGTCCCGCACGCTGCAATATCTGACGGCGCGCGGCGAGGCGGATGAAGCCCACATCGCGCCCCTGCAGCTCGACGTCATCGAGCGCTGCATCGATCTGTGGTCCAATCCCGGCGACATCGTCTTCACGCCCTTCCTCGGCATCGGCTCGGAAGTCTGGTCGGCGATCCATTCCGGCCGCCGCGGGCTCGGCTTCGAGCTGAAGGACAAGTATTTCCGGCAGGCGCGCCTCAACATGACGCGCGATCTGGCCGACAAGGAGCCGGACTCGCTTTCCAGCATCGAGCCTCACACAGGCGAGGATGAGGCCGAAGACGTCCCGATGCAGGGCGATGATACCGACGCTGTCCTGGAGGCCGTTTCCTGATGGCCCGTGTACACGCTTGCCTTGAATGTGGTGAGGGCACGACGCGCCAGCGCGAGTTCTGCTCGGCCAAGTGCCGCAGCGACTGGAACAACCGCCGCAAGCAGCGCGGTGCCGAGCTTTACGATCTCTACATGGCGCACCGCTTCGACCGCGCCAATGCGCAGGCGCTGCGCGTGTTCCAGGCGATCAATCGCATGGCGTCCAACTTCCGCGAAGAAGACAAGGCCAGGCGCGCCGGCCGGCAGTCGTGGCGCTCGCCGCGAACGGTGATCGAGGAACGGCCCTATCTGCGCAGCATCACCACGCACGTCCGCATCGGGCGGTCGGGCGGCTGACGCATGCACGAAGACGACGACTTCATGCCGGATCTGCCGGACGACGACCTGCCGCCGCCGGAAGGCGGCGAGGACGGGCCGACGCCCGAGCAAGCCTTGCTTGCCGCATGTGCGGCCGAGCCGGAGACCGACATCGGCAATGGCCGGCGTCTGCGCCGCCGCTTCGGCGATCTGGCCAGGCAACATGCCGGTGCCGCCAGCCATATCGCCATCTGCGTCGCCCATATCGGCTGGCACGTCTTTGACGGCAAGCGCTGGAAAGAGGACGAGGACGGCTCGCTGATCCGCCGGCTGGCGCACAAGACCGCCGAGGCGATCCGCCAGGAAGCGGCGATAATCGATGCCAGCGAGGAAGAGCAGGCCATCATCGGTGCAGGGCAGGTGGCCGCGTCATCGCTGGAAACCATGCTTGGCGACCGCAAGGCGCGACTGCCCGACATGGCCCGCGAGCAGCAGCGGCGCGACTACGAGAAGATGGTCGAGGCGGCCGAAGAGATCGTAAAACTGATCGAGGCCAGGCGCGGCCAGCGTCGCCGTCACGCCAAGTCGACGGCCGGATCGTCAAAGCTCAACAATCTGCTGGCCGAGGGCCAGCCCTACATGTCGGCCAAGGTGCAGGATCTCAACACCGAACGCTATTGGGTGAACTGCCGGTCTGGCACGATCGAATTCCACCAGGTGCCGGACGAAGAGCCGGACCCGGATGGCAACGACCGCTTCACCTGGCATGCACGGCTGCGCGAACACCGGCAGGGCGATTTCATCACAAAGATGGTCGAGGCCGACTGGCAGGAAGGCACCAGGCCCGACATGCCGGAATTCAAGAAATTCCTGATCAAGGTCCAGCCCGATCAGTTGATCCGCGCTTTCCTGAAACGCTTCTGCGGCTATCTGCTGACCGGGCTGACGATCGAGCAGGTGATGCTGTTCTTCTATGGCGTCGGCCGCAACGGCAAATCGACCTTTGTCGAACTGATCTGCTTCATCCTCGGCGATTATTCGGTGACGCTGTCGATCGACAGTTTTTCCGGCGACAACAAGCGCGGCGGCGCCGAGGCGACGCCCGACCTTGCCCGGCTGCCGGGCGCGCGCCTGGTGGCGGCATCGGAACCGGAAGCCGGCACCAAGCTGAAAGACGCGCTGATCAAGACGCTTACCGGCGGCGAGAAGATCCCGGTGCGGCGCCTTCACAAGGATTTCTTCGAGGTCGAGCCGCACTTCAAGATCGTGCTGTCGGGCAACCACAAGCCGCGAATCGATGATGATTCGGACGGCATATGGCGCCGTCTGCTGCTGGTGCCGTGGGCAATCCAGATCCCCGAAAGCGATATCGATCGGGCGCTGCCGCGCAAGCTGCGCGCCGAAGCGGACGGGGTGTTCGCATGGATGGTGGAAGGCGCGGTCGAATACCTCAATCACGGGCTCGACGTGCCGGCTGGCGTGCGCGCGGCGTCGAACGAATACCGGCAGGAAAGCGACGCGATCGGCACCTTCATCCGCATCGCGTGCCATGTCACCGGCCTGCCCGAGGACAAGGAAAAGCCCATCGATCTCTATCATGCCTTCGAGAAATTCGCGGCGTCGGAAGGTGTGTTCGCCTTTAACCGTTCGACCTTCGAAAAGCGTTTTTCCAAGGCCGCCGAGCGCAGCTTCGAAGGCCCTGACGGCACCATGAAGCAATTCGCCCGCTCCCGATCGAACGGCGACACCTTCTATCGCGGCATCGGCATCCGCATCGAATGGCAAAGCCAAGGTGACCACGGCCACGGTCACGGGGAGGATGAGCGGTGAGAGAGCTTCGTGTTTTGATCGGTTGTGAGTTCACCGGCGTCGTGCGACGCGCTTTCGCAGCACTTGGTCACGACGCATGGTCGTGCGATCTGCTTCCCGCCGAAGATGGCAGCAACAAGCATATCGTCGGCGACGTCCGCGACATCTTGGGCGACGGATGGGATCTGCTTATGGTGGCGCACCCACCATGCACGCGTCTTTGCAACTCTGGCGTTCGATGGCTTTCCAATCCGCCTCGCAAGCGGACGCTGCCCGAAATGTGGGACGAATTGCGCGTCGGCGCCAATCTCTTTTCGACATGCTGGAATGCGCCGATCGAACGCATATGCGTCGAAAACCCAATCATGCATAAACACGCTACGGCTTTGATAGAAGCCTATGAGAAGCCGGCGCAGATCGTCCAGCCATGGTGGTTTGGCGAGCCGCAGTTCAAGGCCACGGGCCTCTATCTCAAAGGGCTGGCGCCGCTGGTGCCGACCAACAAGCTGACCCCACCAAAGAGCGGCACGGCCGAACACAGGGCATGGTCCAAGGTACACCGCGCGTCACCCGGTCCTAACCGCGGCCGCGAGCGCTCCCGATTCTTCGACGGCATTGCCACCGCGATGGCTGGTCAGTGGGGATCTGTCGGCTGATGGTCCCGCAATCAACTGCTTTTCCCTTCTCCCCTTGTTTTGGCTTCGCGCTACGAGGGCCGTTATCGCGTCTGTCGGCACTTTCGCCAGTGCCGCTAGTGCCGGTCCTGCGCACTCGCCGCGCGATCAGCACTGCGAAAGGGATAGGGAAATCAGCAGCTTGTGCCGGAAGTGCAGATAGTGCCGGTTAGCGGCGGGTAACGCATGTGATGGCTTGGCGATGGGGATGGGGGCAAGCGTCTTTCCAGTCATATGCGTTATCGCCGTCTATCTGCACTTCCTGCACTTGCGTGTCTTTGCCTTTTAATTTGCTTGCGAAAGCAAGGGTTTATTCACCTTTGAAAGAGAGTGCAGATAATGAAAAACAGTGCAGCTAGTGCCGATCTCGGTTTTGTGACCAGCAAGAACCGACCTTTGAGCCGAAACGCTGCCGGCAAGCGTGCCGGCCCGGTCGAGGATGTCATCGCCTGGGCATGGCGCGACGAGCTGCCCAAGGTACCGAGGCGGCAGGACGGGCCGATGACCATGGCGGGCGGCTGGGATCGCGCCGGTCGCTTTGCCGAACTGCTGTCGCTGGTCGATCTGTTCGGCGTCAACCAGTTCGGCGCCGTGCCTGACTTCTCTGCCGAGAGCTGGCCTTGCCAAGATGCGCAGCTGATCGGCGGCGCGGTGATGGCGCTCGACGACTATGCGCTTGAACTGCCGGAGGACTGGCATCCGGCGCCCGAACTCGACCGCTTCGGCGGCCTTGGTGCCAAGGCGTTGAGTGAGGCCTGGCGGCGCATGACGATCGACGATGGTCAGGGCAGGGTGACGCTGCGGCTGAAGCCGTCCGAACTGATCATCCGCCGCGCGGTGATGGGCTGGGAAGCCGACGCCATGGTGCTGGACGACACCACGCAGGAAATCGAACGGCACGCCAACGGCAAGCCGCGCTATTACCTGAAGACGACGCAGCACCAGCTCACCGGCCGTGTCGTCGACGGGCAGGATGAGACGGTGGCGCGCATCGTCGAGGTCAATGGCGTTAACAAGAAGGGCGAGGCGCTGCCCGGCGCCTACACCAAGCCCTATCTCGACCCGAACCCGGTCAATGCGATCATCGCACGGGCCGAGCATGAGATCTGGGTGTCGGCGCTGGCGATGGTCTTCGATGCCGTCGCTGGTCAGATGGAAGATGTCGTGATGCTGCCGAGCACCGTGCCGCTCGCGCCGTGGCTGGCTGATGCGCCCGTGGCGCGCGTACTTCCCGATCTCGTCGGCGACGCCGCCCTTCGAAAGGCACAGCAGGAGAAGGCTGACGCCTCGCTGAAGGCGCGCTTCCCGCGATGGTTCAAACTCTTCGAAAAGCAGCGTGAAAAAATCGCTGCAGCACCTGCTTGACGGGGGCAGCGATTTGGAGGATGTCTTGTCACGGATAAAAAGTTTCGAAAACCCCGCTGCCGATTCGGACGCGGGGTTTTCGCGTTTCAGGGCGCACGATGTCCGTTGAGCTTCACGTCTACGCGTCAGACTTCGAGCACCTGGCGCGCGGCATTGCGCGCTTGCCGGAGCAGATCAAGGCCAAGGCCGCAGCGCGCGCCATGCGTCGTGTCTCCGATATGGTGAAGACGCGCATCGTCAGGCGGAATGCCGAACGGGTCGATATCCCGCAGTCTCGGGTGAGAGCGCTGACCACGGCGCACTTCAACGCTGGCGGCAACAGCTACGACACCATCGTGCGGTCGAATTGGATTTCGCTTTATAAGCTTGGCGCGACGCAGACCGCCAAGGGCGTGCGTGTTCGCATGAGAGGATCTTATAAATCCGCCTTCATCGCAGAGATGGGCAGCGGCCATGCTGGCGTGTTCAAGCGCCAGGGCAAGGCACGGCTGCCGATCCGCGAGCTGTTCGGTCCAAACCCTGCCCACGACATCACCAACAATCCCGATGTCTATCTCAAGGTCATGGCTGAGGTGATCGAGCAGTACCTGATGCCTCGCTATCTGCATGAGGTCGAGAACCTCTTGCCTCGCTAGGCACCCCCACCCCTTCGGGTCCTTCCCAGCCCTCCACCCCATGCGGGCCGGGGCGACCCCGAAATCCCGCTAGTGAGGCTGGTCAAAAACTGACCTGACAACCCTGACATCGACGCCATGACAACCTTACAAAGCGATGCCGCTGCGAAGGGCGTCTGGATCTCGATTTCGGATCTGGCGAAGCGCAAGAACATTTCGCGCCAGTCGGCCAAGGAACGCGTCGACCGGCTTGTGTCGAAAGGCCTGATCGAGACGCGGCCGGAAGGTCGGTCGAGGATGATCGACCTGGCCGCCTATGATCGGGCGGTCGGCGAAATCGGCGACGCCTACCGGGAAACATCGGCCGAAACCAAAAAGGAACCGGCCCCGGCGCACAAGCCGTTGCGCGACGCCCAGACCGAGCGTGCGCAATACGAGGCGCGCCTAAAGGCGCTTGACCTCGCCGAGCGTCAAGGCAAGATCCTGCCCATCAAGGGCGACCACGGTATCGAGAATGCGCTGACAATCGCCGGCGTCATCATCGCCCGCGAGATCGATCGGTTCATGACGGTGGTCGACGACATCGCTGTCGCGGTCGCCAAGGAAGGCGTGATCGGCGCCAAGCGCGTCATGAAGGAGGCGATCCGCGAGCGCCGCGCTCGCGTCGCAGAAGCGCTGGCCGAGGTCATCGCCAAGGGGCAGGCGGCCGAGCGGGACGGCCCAATCTCGACGGATGTCGGCAGCGACCTGGACGACTGAATGCGCATCGATCATTCGCGCTCGGCGCTTGCGGTCGCCGCCGCCGTGCTTATGGCCCAAATCAGGATGCCGGAGCGCCTGTCGCCGTCCGAATGGGCCAAGCGGCATCTGATCCTGCCGGACGGGCCGCGAGCAAACGAACTTTGGGATATCAACCACGGCCTGCACATCGTCGAGCTGGTCGACGCCATGGGGCCGGACTCGACCGAGAATGAAGCGGCGGTAATGAAGTCGGCGCAGACCGGTTACACGGTCGCGCTGATCATCATCGCCGGTCACTCGATCGACACCGATCCGTGCCGGTTGATGATCACCCAGCCGACCAGCGGCGCGCTGTCCGACTTCAACAAGGAGAAATTGCAGCCGGCGATCGAGGCGACCGAACCACTCGCCGCCAAGGTGCGCCCGACATCATCGCGGTCGTCTGAAGGGTCGACTGCGTCATCCAAGCAGTTCGCCGGCGGCTCACTGATCCTGGCGCTGGCGTCATCTGCGGCCGAGCTGCGGTCGAAGACGATAAAGAAGGCGCTGTGCGACGAGATCGACCAGTATCCCGACGACCTCGACGGGCAGGGCGACCCGCTCGAAATGATCGAGGCGCGCCAGATCTCGTTCCTGAATTCCGGCGACTGGAAGCGCGCCTTCATATCGACGCCGACCGTCAAGGGCGCGTCGAAGATCGAAAAGAAATATCTGGCTGGCGATCAGCGGCGCTGGCACGTGAAGTGTCCCGGCTGCGGCGATCGTTTCGTCTTCGAATTCGACCGCAAGCATTTCCGCTTCAACGACGCGTTTCCGTTCAATGCGCACTACGTGACGCCGTGCTGCGGCACGATTATCGAAGGGCACGAAAAGACCGCCGTTTACCGGACCGGGATATGGACCGCGACGGCACCTCGTCCAGGCGCGCGCCACAGCTATCACTTCGACGCGCTGTCGTCGCCGCTGGTGCCGTGGGACGAGATCGCCCGCAAATATGTCGAGGCTGATGGCGATCCGCAGCTGCTGAAGGCGTTCTGGAACCTCTATCTCGGCCTTCCCTACGAGATCCGCGGCGACGCTCCGGATCACGTCAGGCTGATGGAACGGCGCGACACCGAACTGAAGCGCGGCCACATCCCGCCGCTCGGCCTGATCCTAGTCGGATCGGCAGACGTGCAGATGCGCGGCATCTATTATTCGATCCGGGCGTTCGGCCCTGACCGACAGAGCTGGGTCGTCGACGCCGGCATCATTGAAGGCGAGACCGACGATCCGCAGGCCGGCGCCTTCCTGAAGCTGGTGAAGGTGTTTGAGACCAGCTATCCCGACGCCTTCGGCGGCCGGCGCAAGGTCGATGCTTTCGGTGTCGATTCAGGCTTCCGCAGCCATGTCGTCTACACCTGGGTCAAGGGCCGCCTCGGATGCTTCGCGCTGAAGGGCCTCGACGGCTGGCACCGTCCGGCGCTCGGCACCGGCACGCCGGTTGACATCGACTTCAATGGCAAGCGCATCCGCAACGGCGCCTATGTCTGGGGTGTCGGAACGTGGTCGCTCAAGGGCGCCTTCTATGACGACCTTCGCAAGGAAGGGCTGAAGTCCGGCAAGGATGCCAATCCGCCCGGCTACATCCATTTCGGCCACTGGCTGGACGAGGTCTATTTCCGCCAGATCACCTCCGAATATCTCGGCAACGAGAATTTCAAGGGCAGGGTGCGGCGGGTCTGGAAAGTCAGGGCCGGCGAGGAAAACCACTTCCTCGACTGCGAAGTCTACAATTCGGCACTGGCCGACTATCTCGGCCTGTCGCGTCTGACGCAGGACGATTGGGCAAACCTCGCGGCGCAGCGCGCAGCGCCGGAAATCGCTCGCAACCCGGACATGTTTTCGCCAGCGCCGATTCTGGCCAGGGCGATGCCGAAACCGCAGGAACAGGACGGTGCCGATCGGCCGTCCGCTCCCGCTTCGCCCTCATTCTGGGATTGACCGATGGCCTGGACGCAAAGCGATCTCGATGCGATCGAAAAGGCCATCGCCACCGGCGCGCGCCGCGTGCGCTACCAGACGCATGAAGTCGAGTACCAGAGCCTCAGCGACATGCTGAAGGTTCGCCAGATCATCAAGGACGAACTGGCCGGCAATTCGCCGGGCGTCGTTCTCACAGAATACCAGAGCGGGGCGTAATCCCTTTGAACCCGATCGATGCCCTGATCGCATTCGTCGCGCCGGAGCGTGGTGTGCGCCGCATTCTGGCGCGCGACGCCATTCGCTCGCTTGCCGAGACTCGCGCCTATGCCGCCGCCGGCCAGGGTCGCCGCAACAAGGGCTGGCGTGCCCGGCCGACTTCGTCCAATGCCGAGATCGGCGCTTCGCTCAACAATCTTCGCAACCGGTCCCGCGAATATGTCCGCGACAGCTGGGCCGGCCAGCGCATCCTCGACGTGATGGTCTCGCATGTCGTCGGCACCGGCATCGTGCCCGCCGTCGAAACGGGAAGCGATCGGGCGAACAAGAAATTCTCGCTTGCGTGGGAAGAGTGGAGCGCCGCAGCCGACATTGAGGGCGTGCTTGATTTCGGTGGCCAGCAGTCGCTTGGCGTTCGTTCGATGATCGAGGGCGGTGACACCGTCCTTCGCTATCACGACATCACCATGAATGAGGCCGGCCGCACCGTCCCGTTCAGGCTGCAGGGCCTGGAAGGCGACCAGATCGACACCTCGCGGGACGCGCAGCTTGCCGATCAGAATGTCCGCCTTGGCGTGAAGCTAGGCGCCAACGGTCGCCGTCTTGGGCTCTACCTGCACGAAGATCATCCCGGCGAGATGACGCTTAAGGGCACGTCCTATTCGTCGAACCTGGTCGCGTGGAATGACCTGTCGCATCTCTATCGGCCGCTGCGCTGGGGCCAGGTCAGGGGCGCTTCGTGGTTCGCGCCGATCCTTCTGACGGCCAAGGAAATACAGGACCTCACAGACGCGGCGATCGTCAAGGCGCGCGTCGAGGCCTGTTTTGCCGCCTTCCGCAAGAACGCCGCCACCGGCGCATCGCCCTTCGCCGCCAAGACCGACGAGAATGGCGACAAGGTGACCCGGATAGAGCCGGGCATGATTTTCGACATCGGCGATTCCGACATCGTCTTCGCCCAGCCTTCATCGCAGTCATCCTTCGCCGAGGTCTACATCGCCGGCATGCAGGCGATGGCTGCCGGTATCGGCATGACCTATGACCAGCTGACCGGCGATCTGCGGCAGGCCAACTATTCGTCGATGCGTGCCGGACGGATCGAATTCCGCCGCCTGGTCGAGCAGATCCAGTGGCACATTGTCATTCCCCGCCTGTGCATTCCGGTCTTGAACCGTTTTGTGGCGAGGGCGGTTCTTTCCGGCATCCTGCCCGACCGCAGGGAAGGCTATCCGGTCAAGTGGATCACGCCGGCCAACGAGCCGATCGATCCCAAGAAGGACCTGGAGGCGGACATCCTCGCCGTCCGCTCCGGCCGCCTGTCGCCGCAGGAATTTATCTCGGCATGGGGCCGCGACTGGCGTGCCGTGGTTGCCGACTACGCGCTTTTCCTGAAGGCGATAGACGACGCCGGCGTGCCGCTCGACATAGATCCGCGCAAGCCCGCCAACGGCCTCGCCGCTCCGGCGCCTGGCGATCAGACCAAAGGAAATCAGGATGGCTGAGATCATTCGCCTGCCGCAGATGCTGCGCGACGCCGAAGTTCGCGCCGGTTCGTTCGACGATGCCGCCAACACGATCGAGGTCATCTGGACCACCGGCGCGACCGTGCGCCGGGTGTCCTGGCTGGAGGGCGAGTTCGATGAAGAGCTGATCGTCAGCGCCAACGCGGTCCGGCTCGACCGGCTCAACAGCGGCGCGCCATTTCTGGACACACACGGCCAGTGGAGCCTCGACAGCGTCATCGGGTCTGTGGTGCGCGGCACGGCGCGGATCGAAGGCGGGCAGGGTCTTGCCCGCGTCAAGCTGTCCGCCGCCCCGGATGCCATTGATCGTGTCGCCAAGATCAAGGAAGGCACCGTTTCCAACATCTCGGTCGGCTACCGCATCCATTCGGTCGAGCGGAAAGAGCGCGACGGCAAGATCCCGCTGCACCGCGTCATCGATTGGGAGCCGTGGGAAATCTCTGCCGTGCCGATCCCGGCCGATCCGGGCGCGCAGGTTCGCAGCGCCAAATCCGACATGTTCGACTGCATGGTTGAGCGCGCGCTTGCCGACGACAACGACGTTCGCCGCATCCGCCTTGCCATGCAGCAGCGCATGGCCGGGCTCGGCCGCTAACCAGTTCACCCTCTCACAGGCCGCCTGCGCTCCACCGGGGACGCAGGGCGACGGCGTATCGCCCCGGAAACGCAAAGGAACAAGCCATGAAAAAGGCTTCATTCTCCGCGGCCGTCGCCATGATCCTGTGCGCCGGCCTCATTCTCGGTCTGGGAGCAGAGGCAGCTCATGCTCTGCCTCACCTTTCGCTGCCGGTTTCGCATGAGCATTTCAATCTTTCCGATCACATTCTGCATGCGTCGGTCGCGCTTGCCGGGCTGCGCAGCAAACTGGCGGACCTGACCACCAAGGCCGAAAAGAAGATCGGTGAGATCAAGGACGACACGTCGCCTGAAGCGGCGCGCACGATCCAGACGGAACACACCGGCCTTCTCGCCGATATCGATCAGGTTCGCGCCCAGATCCGGGACGCCGAGGAAGAGGAAGCGCGCCGCAATGCGCCTCCGGCTCCCGACACGGCGACCCGTGCCGCCGACATCGTCGGCATCGCCGCCGCCGCCCGTGCCGCCGGCGCCGAGGTTTCGACCGAAGACGAGCAGACCGCGATCCGCACCAATGTCGAGCCGGCGACCTTCCGTGCCCAGATGTTCGATCGGCTTGCGGCCCGTTCCAGCCAAAACCGCACCGATCCGGCGCGCATCACCCAGGATGAACGCGAGACGCGCCGCAATGCCATGACCGAAGCCCTGTCCTATGGTCTCGGCGCACCGATCCCGCAAGCCGGTCCTTCGGCCGCTGCCCGTGGCTTCATGGGCCGTGGGCTGATCGACCTTGCCGCGCAATGCATCGACTATCGCGGCGGCCTGGTCATGAATGCCCGTCAGATCGACGACATCCTGACGCGCGCCGGCATGCACTCGACTTCGGACTTTCCGATCATCTTCGAAAGCGCCGTCAACCGCACCCTGGAAGGCCGTTACGCGCTGGCGCAGCCGACCTTCCGCCGCATCGCCCGCAAGCAGAACTTCCGCGATTTCCGCCCGCACACCACCGTCAAGCTCGGCGATTTTCCGATGCTGCAGAAGGTGCTGGAAACCGGCGAAATCAAATACGGCACCTTCAATGAAGGCAAGGAAACCGTCCAGGCCTTCAGCTACGCGATCGCCATCGCCGTCAGCCGTCAGATGCTGATCAACGACGACATCGGCGCCATTGCCGATCTGCTGTCGAGCTATGGCGCCAGCGTCGCCCTGTTCGAGGAGGTCATGTTCTACAGCACCGCCTTCAACGCCAATCTGGCGGACGGCAACCCGGTGTTCCATGCCAGCCACGGCAATCTCGCCGGTGCCGGCACTGTCATCGACGTGACCAATGTCGGCAAGGCGCGCGCTGCCATGTCGAAGCAGAAGAGCGTCGGCGGCAACCTGCTGCTCGAGAACCGCGCCCGCCTCCTGCTGGTCGGTCCGGACAAGCTGACGGAAGCGGAAATGCTGCTGGCATCGATCACGCCGGCGACCGTCGCCAACGTCAACATCTTCTCCGGCAAGCTGGAGCCTGTCGACACCGCGCAGGTCACTGGCAACGCCTGGTACACCTTCGCCGACCCCTCGACCGGTTCGAACTACCGCTGGGGCTATCTCGAAGGCTACGAGGCGCCGCGCGTGCGCATGGACGAGCCGTTCGGCAAACAGGGCTTCGCCATGTCGGTCGAGCACGACTTCGGCGTCGGCGCCACCGACTACCGCTTCGGCTACAAGAATCCGGGCGCCTGATCGCCCGGCCGAAACCCTGTCCTGAAACCTTTAGGGCGGCATTTCCCATCTTTCGGGAGCCGCCCATTTCACAAGGAAAGAAGCGATGAAAAACTTCATCCAGCCGGGCAATTCGATCTCGGCAATCGCGCCGGTCGGCGGCGTCGTCTCTGGCATTCCCGTTATCATCGGGTCACTGGCCGGCATCCCCGGCACGACCGCCTTGGAGGCGGCCGAATTCGAACTGCACCTGGTCGGCGTCTATGACATCGACAAGGCGACCGGTGCGGCCTGGGCGGTCGGCGACAAGATCTATTGGGACGCAACCGCCAAGAAAGGCACCAAGACCACGACCAGCAACACGCTGTTTGCCGTCGCGGTGGCGGCCGCCGCTTCCGGTGATACCACCGGCCGCATCCGTCTTGGCGCGCCGGCAGTCTAATCCGGCGTGTCTTCGTTATTCGCGTCCTTGGCAGGGCTTGCCCGCACGACCGTCGAGCGCGTCCATGGAGAGGCTGTCACCATCCTCCCCATGGATCGCCCGACCGGCCCGAACGGCAAGCGGCAAGCCTCGTCCGCGCGGATGCCGTGGCAGGTCTTCGCGCTGTTCTATCGCGAGGCCGAGGGTGTGGACCGCGACATGATCTCGGCGTTCCCCCGCGGCGGCTCGAGCAACACAGGCGGCGTCATGCGGGCGGGCCGGCACACCGCGTCTGTCGGCAAGGGGCCGCAGGGCCAACTGCCGATCGAGGGCGATGTTCTGCGCCAAGACGACGGCAGCCTGGCGCATTTCGAGATCACAGCCATCGATCCCGATGGCCTCGGCCACTATACGCTGACGCTCGCCACGACCAAGGCACCGACATGACCATCTCGGCCGAAATGGCGCGGCTTGTCGCGATCGAGTGCCTGGCGCCGACTGCCGCCCTTTTGGCGGGCAGAGGTTTTCCGACATTGGCCGGCGGCAATTTTTTCGACAGCCGGCGCATTTCGGTGGGCGAGCTTTCGATCGAACGGTTCACGCCGGCAGTGTCGCTCTACACACGAAAGGCGGAATCGCCGCGGCGCGGCCAGGGGCAGGGCAGCGTCGAGCGCTTCGCCCGTACGGCACTGGAAATCGTTGCCGAACTGGCGATCGGGGCCAGCGACGAGTCCGGCGACTTCACCGATGCTCTGGCGGAGGACGATGTCACAGCCAGGCTGACGCTTGCTGCGCTGTGCGGCCAGATCGTCCAGACGCTGACCGCGTCACCCGCCGGTGCGCTGTTTCGCAAGGCAGTCATTGCCATCGACGGCATCGACTTCGAGCCGCATGCGATCCCGCAACTCAATCTTCGGTGGCAGCGCACGACCATGCTGTTCGATTGTCAGATCCCCGGTGACGACTTCACGGTCGGCGGGCAATTGCCGGAGCCGAGCGCGGCTTTGGCCTCGCTTCTCCCGGCAGGATCATACGCGGCTGGCATCCTTGCCGACCTCGGCAGCCGGTTTGCGGCATCGCCGACCTATCCGGCAATTCAGACCATTGCCTTTGAGGTGAAGCGAAACGGCGTTTCCGGCGAGATGGGAACCACTGCCGCCGTAGCACCGCCGTTCCCAGATATCGAGGACTAGATCATGGCCAATCTCGTTCATGCCAGGCTGGCGGATGCTTCGCACCGCATGCCCCATCCTTTCCGCCAGAACACCGACTTTCCCGCCGAAGGCCAGACGATCGACATGGAAGATCCGGCCTGGATGCAGCTCGTCAAGGACGGTTCGCTGGTTGTCGACCCAATCGAAGCGCCTGCCGCCCAGTCCCTTCCGGGTCATGGGTCCGCAGGCAAGCGCAAGGAGAAAAACTGATGGGCATCCTGTTCAACAACATTCCCGGCGCCGGCCTGGTTGCACCGCTGTTTGCCTTCGAGGTCACCTCCGGCGGCAGCTACCAGTCGGCCTCGCGCCTGCTCTTGATCGGCCACAAGAACACCGGCGCGGCGATTGCCGATAATGTGCCGACGCCGGTCGGTTCTGCCCAGGAGGCTGTCGCGCTTTGCGGTGCCGGCTCGATGCTGGCCGAGATGGCCCGCGTCGCCTTCCTCAACGCGCCGACGCAGGAGACCTGGATCATGACCGCGCCGGCGACCGGCACGGCGCGCGTCGACACCATCAAGGTCAATTCGGTTCCGGCCGGTGGCGGTGTCGCCACCATCGAGATCGGCGGCGAGCCGGTGCAGGTGCAGATCGCGGCGGGCGACAGCGTCAATACTGTCGCCGCAGCTCTGGCCGCAGCCATCAACGCGTATTTCAATTCGCTGACCGGCGCCTCGCTGTCGGTCACCGCCACCGTCGCCACCGACACGGTGACCGTCACCGCCCGCCATCTCGGCCTGATCTACGTCGACTATGATTTTTATGTGCCGACCGTTGTCGCCGGCAACGCCTTCGCCGGGGCTGCCGTCACCATCACCAACACCGTGGTTCCGACCGGCAGCCCTGATCTGTCGGCAGCTTTGGCGGCGCTTGGCGACGATCCGTTCGATTGGATCGTCTCGCCCTTCTCGGATGCGACCAACATCACCCGCTACACGACGGCGATGAACGATGTCTCCGGCCGCTGGGCTTATAACCGCCAGGTTTACGGGCACGTCTTCACCACCGCGGCCGGCACGCTGTCGGCGCTGACCACGATCGGCCTGGCGCTGAACGACCGCCATCTGACCATTCATCCGCGCCTGCCTGTGGCCGCCGGCAACCCGACGCCCGCCTGGCTGGCCGCCGCTGCTCGCACGGCGCGCATCGTGCCATGGTTGTCCGACGACGCCACGGGCAATGTCTCGCGCAACCAGAAGGGCCTGGTGGTGCAAGGCGAGCGGCCGCCGCGCGACCGTTCGCTGGTGCCGACCTATGCCGGGCGCAACACCATGCTGCGCTCCGGCATCTCCAGCGTCATCGTCAACACCGATGGCGGCGTGGCGATCGACAAGGTTATCACCACCTACCAGAAGGACGCCAATTCGCAGCCGGACGAAACCTTCCGCGACATCCAGGCCATCGGCCAGCTCGTCGCCATCCTGCGCTATTTCCGGGCGCAGCTTTCTTACGAGCACGGGCAGAAGTCGCTTGCCGACGAAAACCCCGGCGGCCTCGGCGCGATCTCGACGCCGAAGGCGATCAAGGCGACACTTGTGCACGCCGCCGACACGCTGGAAAACCGTGGCGTGCTGGAAAACGCCCGCGGCTTTGCCGACCGGCTGATCGTCCAGCGCAACAGCCAGAGCGCCAACCGCGTCGACATCATGGCGCCGATCGATCGCGTCAACCCGCTCGACGTGATCGCCGCCAACGCGATGCTTTACAGCCAGTATCGCGCCGCCTGATCGTCGCAGCCATCCATTCAACTGAGAGGAAAAACCGATGCAGAATTTCGGCGGAGAAATGACGTTCGGTCTTTCGACCGGCGAGCGGATCGTGGTGCGCGGTGCGGCCGAGATCATGCCGTCCAATGTCGAGATCACCGGCGCCGCGAACCAGGACGGATCGGTGTATCGCACGAGCGAGCCGACCGGCTTCAAGGCGAACCTCACCTTCGAGGATTTGCCGACCGACGACTGGAACCGGCTGATGCGGGCTTCCGGCTTCAACGTGACGCTCAACGAAAGCTTCACCGGGGTCCAGCATCTGTGGACCGAAGCCGCCTTCACCGGCACGCCGACGATCAACCGGGCGACCGGTGAAGTCACCGGTGTCGCGCTGATCTCTCGCGTCTACCGGAAGATCTGACGATGGCGGAAACGGTCGTTCCGCTGTCGAAGCGCTATGAGGCCCACGACGAAGCCTTCGAAAGCGTCACCCTGCGGGAGCCGCGCTTCGAGGATCTGCTGGCGCTGGGCGAGCCTTACGAAATCCAGCGCGCCGCCGGCAACAATGTCGTGATCGAGAATGTCGATACCGTCGCTGCCTATGTTCGCCGCTGTGTCGTGGCGCCCGGGATCGAGAAGCTTGGCGTGCTCGAGCTGGCCGACGCCAGGCTGGTGCGCGACGCGGTGATCGGTTTTTTTATGCGTACCGCGCCGGCGGTTACCGAGTAGGCGAGGTCGTCGGCATTCAGGCCGATGACCTGATGTTCTTCTTCAACTGGCAGCCCGGCACGGTGCTGCCGATGCCGTTTTCCGAGATCGCCATGCTGCACAGGCGCGGCATTGAATTCCTGAAGCGTAGGCCGAAGACATGAGCAACCGCACGATCGAGGCCATACTGCGCCTGTCGGCGAAGCTCGGCCCGATGGGCGCCTTTGGCCAATTGTCCAGCAAGCTCAACCAGGTCAATCAGAAGGCGCTGGCGTTTAACCGCACGCAAGGGCTGATGGCGCGCAACAGCATGCTGGCGGCAAACGCCGTGCGCGGCCTGGTCGCGTATGGCCTGGTACGCGGCACGGCGGAACTGGTGACACACTTCGCCAGCGCCGAACGGCGTCTGAACCGCATCGCCATCAATGCCGATGCCGGCAAGGACAAGCTCGCCGAGATGTTCCACACCGTCGATCGCGCCGCGCTCGACTATTCGACGACGCAGGACAGCGTCACCTCCGGCCTTGAAACGCTGGTCGCCGCCGGCCGCGACCTCGACGATGCGCTGGCCTTCCTGCCGGCGGTGACCGCCACGGCGCAGGCCGCTGGCGCGGAGATCACCGACATCGCCACCACCGCCGATTCGATCGGCACCAATTTCGGCATTGCCGGCGACAAGATGCAGCGCGCCTTCGACATCCTCGTCACCTCGGGAAAGCAGGGCAAGTTCGAGCTGAAGGACATGGCGCAGTATATTCCGAGCCTGGCGCCGGCCTTCGCCGCGCTCGGCTACAAGGGCGAGAAAGGGCTTGGCAGGCTGGCGTCGGCGCTGCAGACGATCCGCATCCGCGAAGGTGACGCCTCAGAGGCCGCGACCGACCTGCAGAACGTGCTGCAGAAGATGGAATCGAAGGAGACGGTCAAGAACTTCGCCAAGTTCCACATCAATCTGCCGGAGGAGCTGGACAAGGCCCGCAAGTCGGGCAAGGACTTGCTCGACGTCATGATCGAGCTGACCGAAAAGGCGACCAAGGGCGACCTGTCGAAGATCCCGCGTCTGTTCACCGATCTGCAGGTGCAGAAGGGCATGCGGGCGCTTGTCCAGGGCAAGGACGCCTTCCACCAGTTCGTTGCCGACCTCGACAATGTCGACGGCTCGACCCTGCGTGATCTTGGCCGCATCCTCGACGACAACCAGTCGAAGATCGACCGCATGGGCGCGTCCTGGGAACGAATGATGCGTTCGATCGGCTCCGGCATTGCGCCAACCGCGACCGGCGCCATGGATTTCGTCAGCTCCAACATGGACAAGGCGCAGTTCATCAATGCCGAGTTGGACAAGGAAGGCATGGGCTGGTGGGAAAAGCGCATGTGGTGGCTGCGCAACGGCTTCGACAATCAGGACCAGGGGCTGACGGCTTTCAAAGGCGGATGGCGTTCGCCGGAAGGCATTCTTGCCGCGAAAGGCACGCCCGATGTCAATCCAGAACTGCCGTCCCACAGGCAGGACCAGCCGGGCCGCACGCCGATCCCGACACCGCGCCCGGTTGCGCCGAGCGTGGCCGAACAATACCGGCTCTACGGTCGCGGCCACGCTGCCGCCGTGCGCAACAGCGTTCAGGTCGCAAAACCGGCCGGCTACTTCGGCAACGAAATCGATTTCAGCGCGATGGAACGAGCCACGGACGCCGCAGCCGCCGACCTGAAGGGCGCCGGCGTCGAGACGGCATCGTCCGTTGCTGACGGCGGCAAGCAGGCCGGTGACAGCATCAAGTCTGGTGCCGACACTCTGGCATCGGTCGCGGGCAAGCTGGAAGCGGCAATCGTCGCCGGCGCCAATGCGCTTGCCGGAGCTGCCCGCAGTGCCGCCGCCGACCTGTCGCGGCCTATCGGCTCGCTTAAGGCGGTGCGCGCCGACACCGGCAAATCCAATGCCGGCCATCTGATGGGGCCACGCTGATGCGCGACTGGCTGAAAGCCTTCCGGCCCGCGTCATTCCGGGGCGTGCCGTTCTTCGTCGAGGCCGAGGAAGCCGAAGGCGGCCGGCGCGTCGCCATCTCGCCGATCGCCTATTCCGATCTGCACATTACCGAGGACATGGGCGGTGATGTCAGGCGCTTCAGTCTTTCGGCCTATGTCGCGGGCGACGTTGCCGATGCCGCCGCCCGCAACTTCACCGCTGCGCTCAACGCGCCGGGCGCTGCGACGCTGGTGCTGCCGATGGGCGGTCCAGTCCTCGTCCGCGTGCCGCGCTGGTCACTGTCGCGCGAGCGCGGCCGTGCCGGCTATGTCGGTTTCGACATAGAATTCGTTGCGGCCGGCCTGCCGGCGTTGCCTTTCGCCGCGGTGCCCGGCGCCTTTGCCATTGCCGGCAAGATCGCTGCCGGCGTCGACATGATCGCGTCTGCCGCCGCGTTCCGCATGCGCGATGTCGCGCCCGGTCAGGCGGCACCCTCGGCACTCGCCGCCGCATCTGCCGCGGTGGCGATGGCCTCGGTCGCCGATGCGGCGGAGATGCCGGCCGAAACACGACCCGTCATTGCCGATCAGATTGCGACGATCACGCGCCTGTCGTCAGAGCCGGTCACCCAGGCCGGTCCGATTGCTGCGGCGATCGTCTCCACGGTCGGCGCCATCGCCGATGCGGCGAGGCCGACCGAAGCCACTGAAGCTTTTGCGGTTGCGGCCGCACCTTCCGGCACCGATGTCTTCGCCCTGGTGTCGGCCGCCGCCTTCGCCGCCGGCTTTTGCCAGGCGCTTGCTGCCGGCGATTATATTTCGCGGCAAGATGCGCGCCGTGCCCGTGACCGCATTGCGCCGGTCGTCGATCCCGTCCTCGAGGCGCTGTCCACAGGTCTCGACGTGGCAGTCAGCGAATGGCTGTCGGATATCGCGGCGACCGCGGCATCCGACCTAAGTGCCGTTGCCGCCAATCGGGCGCCGCTGGTCAGCGTTCAGACCGAAATATCGTTGCCGGCGACGGCGCTGGCCTACGCGCTTTATGGCGATGCTGGCCGCGCCGGCGAGCTGGTCCAGCGCAACAGCGTCGCCACGCCTGCGGCCATGCCGATCAGCTTCGAGGCCATCGCCCCGTAGCCTACGTGTACACGCTGCCCCACAGGGCAGCCTGAGAGGATCGTGCCTTGCCGCTTGAGACCATTGTCATCCAGGCAGGCGGGCTGTTTCTGCCGTGGCAGGATGTCTCGATCTCGATCTCGGCCGAAGAGGCTGTGCGCAGCGCCGTGGTCACCGGGCACATACCGCCGGGTGCCTCACCGCCTTGGCCCGATGACAAGGCCAGCCTGACGGCGAACGGCACGCTGCTGTTGACTGGCTATGTCCGCGACCTCAGGCCCGATCAGGGATCGGACGACTGGCGCGCGACCATCTCTCTGGTTTCGCGCACCGTCGATGCTGTCGAGACATCGATCCTGCACAAGACCGGCCTGGTCGAGAACAAGGACATCAAGGGCATCGGCGAGGCCTTCGACAATTGCGGCATCGGCATCGAGGCGAAGGGATCGTTCGAAACCATTGCCAAGCATCAGATCGAGCCGGGAGAATCGCTCTACTCGACACTGGAGCCGCTGGCGCGCGCCGAGGCGGCGATCATCCACGACACGCCGGAAGGCAAATTACGCATCGTCCAGAAGCCGGAGGGATCGCACAGCGGCGGCCTGGCGGCTGGCGTCAACATCATTTCCGCCGCAGCGGAATTTTCGGGCGAGGGCAGGTTCAACCCGGTCATCGTTCGCGGCCAGCAATCGCGGGGCACGACACCGCAGGCACTGCGGCCGGAGGCCAAGGCGTCCGATCCATCGGTCGGCCGCAGCCGCCCCAAGATCGTCGTTCTCGATGGCGAGGCAACGACGAAGCATATGAAGAACGCGGTCGAATGGGAGACGCGTGCGGCGGCTGGTCTCGCGGTCAACGCGACCATTACCGTTTCCGGCTGGCGCGATGCCGGCGGCAAAATCTGGACGCCGAACTTTCTGGTCTATGTGCGCCATCCTCGCGTCTATCTCGACCAGATGATGGTCATCAAGTCGGTGGAACTGACGCAGGACACGCAAGCCGATGGTGACGGCACGCGGGCGACCCTGACGCTGACCGATCCGCGCGCGCTCGGCGGCACTTCGTCCGGTTCGAAGTCGGGCAAGGGCTGGTCCGCGCCGGAGCCAAAGGCGGAGTATTCGGCACAATGAAATCTTCCGCGCACCTGACGCGTTTCGAGATCGACTCTTCGCGCTTCGACAATGGCCAGCTGCTGATCTCCGGTCGTGGTCTTGCCGGCGAGACATTCAAGGATCTGCTCTATGTCCAGCCGCATGGCGCCGCCAGCCGTCCGCCCAAGGGCGCGATCGGCGTTGCCATGGTCATGCCCGGCCGCCGCACACAGGCGATGCTCATGGGCATCGAGCACGCGCAACACCGGCCCGACCTGCCGGACGGCGCTGCGGCGCTTTACGACGCGTCGGGAAACATCATCAAACTGTTCGCGGGAGGCGTGACCATGGATTTCGGCTCGCGGACCATCACGCTGACCGGCGGCACCTGGAATTTGAAAGGCGACCTCAACGTCGACGGCAACATCAACGCCACGGGCTCGATCATCGATGCCGGCGGCAACACGCCGCACCATACGCACTGATGATAAGGATCGTTCCACTCACCGGCGACGGCGAACCGCTGCTGTCGCCCGATACGCTATGGGACGGCACGTCAGGCGACTGGGCGCTTGCCGGCGACGACAAGGCCAATGCCGGCGGCCTGCGCGCCAAAGCGGAACTTGCCACCGCCGTGCTGCTCTGCCTGATGACCGACGCCCGCGTCGAGCCGGACGAGCTGCCGCCCGAAGAGCAGAACCGCGGCTGGCCGGGCGACAGTTTCGACCTGCGTACCGACCTCGGCGAGACCGCGATCGGCTCGAAACTCTGGCTGCTGCGCCGTTCCACGGCAAACGACGCGACAGCGCTGCGCGCCGAAGATTATGCCCGTGCCGCCCTGCAGACGCTTATCGACCAGGGCGCGGTCTCGACGGTCGAGGTGACCGGCACGGCCGACCCGGCGCAGCGCCGCATCGATTTGAAAATCACGTTGAAGGACCGCGATGGCGCGGTCGTCTTCGATCGCCGTTTCGGCGTCCTGTGGGAGCAATTGCGTGGCCTGGACCGTCCTCTCGCCAACTGAGATTTCGACCCGGCTGCGCGGCACCTTGCGGCGCTACCTGCCGGGCACCGATGCGCTGGTCTGGCCGAACAATCTGACCGCGATCGTCAAGACCGTCGCCGCCGGCATGCACGACATGCATCTGCGCGCCGCCTGGCTTTACGATCAGATTTTCGCCACTACGGCCAGCGTTCAGCATCTGGAGCGCCACGGTGCCGAACTCGGCATCTATCGCCGGCCGATGGCGCGGGCCGAGGGCGTGGTGACGCTCAATGGCTATGCCGACACCATTTACCCGGCCGGCATCGCCTTCATCGCCGGCAATCGGCTCTATCGCTCGGTGTCGGATGCCCGGTCAGACCTGACAGGCCTTTTGACGCTGACCATCCTGTCCGACGATTATGGCGTCGCCACCAACATCGCCGCCGGCGAGACTTTGCAGCGCGCCGACCCGACGCAGTTTCCGAATCTCGAGCTGGAAGCGACCGTGGCCAGCGGCGGCATTGGCGGCGGTGCCGATACCGAGACGGATGCCAGCCTCCGCGCGCGCATCCTCGACCGCAAGCGCAGGCCGCCGCAGGGCGGCGCCTATTCGGACTACGAGCAGTTTGCCCGTGCCGTGCCCGGCGTCACTCAGGCCTGGGCCTTTCCATTCGCCGACGCGCCCGGCACGGTCGGCGTCTGGTTCCTGTTCGAAGGCCGCGTCAACGGCATTCCGGAGGCTGGCGACATTGCCCTGGTGCAGGATGCGCTGGAAGCGCGGCGACTGATCCGTGCCGGCCTGTCGGTTTCGGCACCTATCCCGTCGCCGCTCGACATCACCATCGCCAATCTTGCCGTCGACACGGTGCAGACGCGTGCGGCGATTGCCGCCTCGATTGCCGCCATGCTGGTCAGACGCGCGCGGCCGGGCGTCGCTTCCGCACCTTTCACACTGTCGCGCTCGTGGATCTCGGAGGCGATCAGCCTTGCTGTCGGCGAGGACCGGCACTTCCTGATCAACCCGTCTGGCGACATCATCTATGTCGCCGGCGAAATGCCGGTGCTGGGCACGGTCAACTATGTCTGATGCCGTGCGCTGGCCGCGCTATCCGGGCGAGGACGAGCTTGCCTTCTTCCATTTCGCCCCGGATGACCCGTTCATCGGCGCGCCGCCGCAGGGCGATGTCCTGTCCGATCCCTCGGATGAGGCCGCAGAGGGTTTTCTGACGGCACTGTTGCCGAAGGGTGCGGCATGGGGCACGCCCGACAACCAGGCACTCGATCCGCTGTCAGTGCTGTCGCGGTTCTGGCGCGCGGCCGGCTCGGCCTTTGCCGATGCCTATCGGGCGCTGTTCGGGGTCGCGCTCGAATCGACGGCGGTCACGCTGGTCACGTCGCTCGACGACTGGGAAATCGAATACGGGCTGCCCGATCCATGCCTGGGGCCGGACCAGACGATCGACGCGCGCATGCGCTCGCTGCTGCTGAAAATCCGCTCCGGCGGCACCATCACGCCGGCCGATTTCATCAAGCTCGCCGCCGATGCCGGCTATGCGATCTCGATCGAGGAGCCGACGCCGTTCCGGGCCGGCGCCTCGACTTGCGGCGGCCCTGAGGCAATCGCCGGCGGCGATGTGGTCGAGTATGTCTGGATCGTCAGCGTCCCCGGCGTATCCGTCGAATATTTCCGGGCCGGCGATGGCCGCGCCGGCGAAACGCCGCTCGGCCGGCTCGGTCTGCCTGACGATCTTATCTGCCTGTTCAACGCGCTGAAGCCAGCCTGGACCACCATCGTTTTTTCCGTCTGAAAAGAGGCCGCCATGAAGTTCGTCAATCCGCGCAATGCGCCGCCATCCGAGGAGCGCATTCCTTACTGGAACGAGAACCGGCCGGCCGGCCTTACCGGCGCCATCCCTCCGGCCGATGTCTTCAACGATCCGCAGGACGAGATACTGAAGGTGATCGTCGAAGCCGGCCTTACACCCGATGCTGCGGACAAGACGCAGCTCTGGCAGGCGCTGCAGGCGCTGATCGCCGACATCGTCGCCGGCGGCACGCCGTCGATCGAGGTGCCGCCCGGCTCGGTCTCGATGTTCGCTGCCGCAACCGCGCCGACCGGCTGGCTGAAATGCAATGGCCAGGCGGTCAGCCGCACCACCTATGCCGACCTGTTCGCGGCGATCGGCACCAGCTGGGGCGTCGGCGATGCGGTTTCCACGTTCAACGTGCCGGACTTTCGTGGCGAATTCCTGCGCGGCTTTGACGACGGACGCGGCATCGACGCCGGCCGTGTCTTCGGCAGCTTGCAGGACTATGCGACGGCGCGTCCGCAGACCGACGATGTCGCGCGCGTCGATCCGGCGACCGGCGATCCCGTCACGCTCAAGCAGGCCGGCAATCCGTCTCCGGCGACCAATCCGTCAGAGGTCGGCTTTGTACGCGCCTCGAAGCTCGGCGAGCGCATCGTCACCGGCGATTTCGATCCTGGCGGCGGCGGCAACCCTTATGTCGACATCGTCAACGTCGTGACCGGCGACGAAGAAACGCGGCCGCGCAACCGGGCGGTGCTGTATATAATCAAAACTTGACGCCCCGCGACGCGCACCGGCCGGTTCGGCCTCAGCTCTTCTCACAACTGGATTGACCCATGGCCGCACCCGACCTGTTCGGTATCCTTGATGTCGTCAAGAAACTGACGCCGCCGGCGGGCATGGGCACCGCCCATGTCGACGGCTTCTCCTGGGCGCGCAACGGCCTGTCCTATGGCGATTCGACCAAGCTGACAGCCGACGACTGGAACCGCATCATCGCCAATCTGCGCGTCGTGCTGATCGCCTCCGGGGTTAATCTCTCAACGCTCGACCCGGCCGACCCGGCGCTGCTGAAGACCGTGCTGGAGCTCTATCTGGGTGCGGCGGTCACCGACATCCTGTCCGGCGTCGATGTCGGTGGCTACGGCATGATGGCCAAGTCGGTCTATGACGCCAACAATGACGGGCTGATCGATATCGATCATGGCGGCACCGGCGCGTCCAGCCTGATTGATGCCGCCGACAATCTGTCGGCCATGTCGGCTGACATCGCCAGCGCCGCCACCACCGATCTTGGCGACGGCACCGGCATCAACGTCCGGATTACCGGCACCGACGCGATCTCTTCCTTCGGCTCGGCGCCGAACGGCGCCATCCGCCGCCTGACCTTTGCTGCCGGGCTGACGCTGACCCATAACGCCACCAGCATGATCCTGATCGGCGGCGCCGATTTTGCGACCGAGGCTGGTGATACCGCGTGGATGCAGTCGCTCGGCTCCGGCAACTGGCGCATGCTCGGCTTTTTCAGGGCCAGCGGCGCTGCGCTCAGCAACATCCTGCGGCAGGGCTCAAACCCGCTGCCGACCGCCGATGGCGATATCCGCTGGGACACCGACGACAACATCCTGGTCATCGGCGATGGCGCCGGGCAAAGGCTGTTCCTGGCGGCGCCGCCAGGCCTGGTGGCGGGTGACCTGCTTTATGCCACAGGGCCGAAGGTTCTGGCGCGAGTGCCCAAGGGCGCAGCGCGGCGCACGCTGCGCATGAATGCCGCCGCGACCGCGCCGGAATATGGCGGCGGCAACGGCCTGCCTGATGCCGTGCTGGAGGACCAGAAGCCGTCCGGCACCAATGGCGGCAGCTCGGCGCCCGGCAATGGCGCCTGGGTGACGCACATCCTCAACACCAAGGTTCGCGACCCCTACAATCTAACGGCGCTGGCCAGCAACGTCTTCACGCCGGCGAACGATGGCCAGGTTGAATGGCAGGTCGTCGGCTATGGCACCGAACTGCAGGTGCGCCTGTTCGACGTGACCGCCGGAGCCGAGGTCGGCATCGGCATGGGCGCGGGAGGCAACACCTCGCCGGATACCGGTTGCATTGCGGTCGGCGGGGCGATGGTCGTCGGCGGCCACGCCTATCGCCTGGAATGGCGCACGTCACACACACACGCCAACGGCCTCGGCCTAGCCTTTGGCTTCGGCTCGATCGAGGTCTACGCCCGCGTGAAATATTGGGGAGACTAGATGAGCAATTTCGTCCTCGTCGAAAACGGCATCGTCGTTCAGTCCGACCGTTCGGGCGCCGAGCCGGAAGGTTTTATCGAAGCCGGCGACGAAGTCTGCCCTGGCTTCCTGTTCGACGGCCAAATCTTCACCGCGCCGCCAATCGAGCCGGTCATTCCCGATCGGGTTTCGGCACGACAGTTCAAACTGCAGCTGCTCAATGCCGGCCTGCTAGCAGAAGTCGAGAACTGGATCGCGGCGCAAGGCCCTGCCGTCCAGATCGCCTATGACAACAGCGGCAGCTTCGTGCGCGCCGATCCGACGATGCAGGCCGGCTTTGCTGCTCTGGGTTTCACCGGCGCCCAGATTGACACCTTCTTCTCCGCCGCATCGGATCTCTGAAAAATGGCCAAGTATGTCTTTCCCGATGTCGAGCCGATCCGGCCCGGCTATGATTTCGAAATGCGCCTGCAATTCCCGCAGGATCTGTGGGATGCCGAACAGATCGGCAGCGGCCGGCTGGTGGCGCAGTTCCGCTCGGCCGTACCCGGCCCGGTGCTGTTCGAAGCCGACACGCTTGATCTGACGATCCAGCGCGAGGCACCGCGCACGCTGGCCTTCTTCCTGTCGGAAGCGGCGACGCGTCCGATGGATGTCTCGACCATCGTCGTTTTCGACATCGCCCGCATCGACGGCACTGACAGCCGCATGGTGCTCGACAAAGTGATCTGGCCAGTTTTGACAACGGTGACGCGCGATGTCGTATGATGCAATCCTCGAAATCCCCAATGTCGTCGTCGTGCCCGGTCCGGCTGGCCAGTCCCTGTTTGTTGTGCAGGACGCGGCTGATCTCGCCGCTGATTTCGGTCGCGACGATGACCGTGCCATCATTCGCGCCACGGGCGCCGAATGGCTGAAAACGGCTGGCGCCTGGGCCGCGACCGGCGCGAATTTCTGGGGGACGTTGCTGCCGCAAGCCGCCGCGATGGTCGAACTGGCGCGTCGTTGGGCAGAGGAAGCGCCAGACGTCGATGTCGATGGCGGGTTCTCGGCGCTGCATTGGGCCGGCCGCTCGCAATATTGGGCGACCCGGCCGGAAGTCATCACGGTTTCGATGAACATTGCCGCCGTGCTTGCGGCTTCTGACAATATGGCGGCGATCATCGACGCGCCGGCGCAGGCGACGGCGGCCTCAACTGCCGCCGGGCAAGCCCTTGGATACAAGAACACCGCCTCGACCAAGGCCGATCTTGCCGCCGCCTGGGCTGAAGGCACGCTGCCGGGTGGTGCCGGCACGAAGTCAGCCAAGGAATGGGCCGAAGTGTCGACCACCTCTGTGCTGGTCATTGTCGAGTGCTCGGATGAGACGACGCCGGTTCTTGCCCAGACCGGGCTGCGCTTCGGCCGATTTCCCTACGCCGGCACCATTCAGGACGTTCGGATTGAGCTCGGCGATTCGCAGACTTCCGGCGCCCTTTTCACGGTCGACCTCAAAGTCTGGAATGGAGCGGCATGGGTGTCGATCTTCTCGACAAAGCCGACGGTGGACAATGGCGAACTGACCTCTGTCACGGCGGCCATACAGCGCGTCATATCAACCAGCGCTATCACCGATGACCAGCAATACCGCATCGACGTGACACAGATCGGCTCGGGTGATGCGTTGGGCCTGAAAGTCAAGATTTACCTGGCGCGGGCATAGCTGAATGAACGCGATCACAGTCCCGTTTCCGCAGGGTCGAGCGCGCAAGTTCGATCGTATCGTCGCGGGCAGTTTGGGGCAGGGCTCGAAGGTGGTTTTGCAGAACCTGCGGACCGTGACCTATCTCGAATATGCGGTGTTCGTTCAGAACGGCGAGGGCAGCGTCGAATGGTGGCGCCACCTGGTCAGCAACCGCTTTCATACCCTAAATCCCAATCTCGGCGCACCCCGATCGCTGGCGTGCACGCTCTGCTACCTCTACGCCACGACAGCTGTCGCGGCGCTCGCCTCGAACAAGGCAACCGGCACGACAGGGCAGGCAGCGATCCTCACGCAGGGAACTAGCAGCGGTACGTACACCGGAACATTTGTCGGCCCGACCACTATCGTTGGTGTTCCGGACATTAAATACTCCTCCACGATCGGAGATTTCGTCACGTATACAGTGACGGGGGTCTCGCGAATAGTGTTCCGAGGTGCAATCACCAGTAACGGCGGCATTGAGTCGGTACTAATCACCGATAATAGCACTGGCTTTGAAATTCCAGCCGGTGACTACCTGTTGCCCTCGACCAAGCTAATCAATTGGGCGGGGCAATCATCTGGGCTAGCCCATATCCCAGGTGCAAATGTCGATCCGGCGAAAACTTACACCGTTAAGAAAACGGTTCACGCGAGCAATCCCGCTGGATTTCGGATGTACCAGGGCGGCCTGCTCGGGTACGCGCCCATTGCCTTCGATGCTGTCGGTGTTCATGGGATCGTCGATGTCACGTCGATAGCCGGCGTCAACGCCGTCCGCTCCTATCCATCGGGTACGGTAAGGGTCGAACGCTTCGACAACGCCACCCGCATCGACTGGCAATACGTCACCACCAATGCCAGCGGCATTGCCGTGTTCAAGGTTTACAACAGCCTCGGTGTCGAGATCGGGGCCTACGACGCCACGCAAAAAGACACCTATTCGACATCCACCGTGCTCGCCAGGATGAAGGTGGCGAGCGGACTGCCAAAAGGCACCTACTACCTGCACGTCACCTCGAAAACGACGAAGAATGCGGCCTCTACTGACTACCGCCTTTACGACTTTGGAGGCTTCGCGGTCGACGAGACGCAAGTTGGCAATCCGGCTACCGACGAGTTCGACATTCTGGATATGTCGCTTTCGCCCACCAGCGTCGCTCAGTTCGGCAACAGCCTGGGCACCGGAACTGGAAACCTCGAGCTGGCCATTCAGTTGCGAAAGTCGACCGATGCCCTCGGCCTGCAGGAGTTCGTCGGCGGAACGCACGGCCATGAAAGCGCGCCCACCGGCTTCACGGTCAAGGTGGATGGTGTTGTCATAAACTACGCCGCTGCCACACAATTCCAGCGATGGAGCGGTTCGATCATCGAAATCACGATGCAATCGAACTTGCTGGCGCCGAGCGATGGAAGCGTTGTTGCGAATGTCGCATGGACGCAGACGTTCTTCGGCTCCTACTACGTGCCGAGCGAGGTCATAACCACCACGGCACCTGTCAAAGTGCATGTCGATTACGGCACTATGCTGCACGTTCCCAACGCGCTTGCCGGGACGCAAGGCATCGGCGGCGGCTACAACAAGGTCGCCTTTGATGGCGTTGGCGACATTTCAGGCTTGCCCGGCAGCAATCTGGTCACGCCGATCCCTGGCCACCAACGGGGGGTGTGCTTCTACAATTCGGACTATGCGGCGATGGCCTATCCGCTGAACGAGCCCGATTGGACGGGCTTCTTCCCGGGCGCTTCGTTCCAGACGACCCGCAGCCTGTGGCAGTCATGGGATCGCAACGACCTCAGTGCAAAGGTCTACCAGCGGATGTATGGCGGCGACGAGACGAATGGCGTTCTCGTGCCGGCCGGCACGACTTGGAGCCGTCGCAAGGTGATCCGCGTAATGAAACACCCGGATATGCCTGCCCTGCTCGGCCTGGCGGCGTGAATTCGAGGAACCTGAAATGATTACCGCAGAGCATCTGTCAGAAGCACTTGGCGAGGCGGTCGAGGATGGCGACTGGTATGACGACAGCACCCTCAACTCTGTCATAGTGGATGGCCATATCGACCTTGAGGAAGCTGCTCGGCTCCTCAATGCCGCCACGGTTTCCCGTGAGACCGTCCTTCTCGCCTGCGCAAAGGCTGCTGCGGTACAGATGGCCGTCGCGGAATATATGGCCAACTGTGACGGACGGGACGACACGACGCAAGAGGCGTGGGAGGGCTGGGCAACATTGCCGGGGCTGGGGAGTATCTACGGCCCCTCCGATGAGCTTAAGGCTCTCCGCGCGGCTATTTTGGCCATCGACCCAACGTGGTCGTGGACAGAGCGCTAGACGCCTGTTCTCGGCACCATCAGCGGCCCAATCTCGCTCGCCCAAACGCGATAGCCGTTCCCATTCAGGTGGAGACCGTCAATCGTGAAATCTCGCTGTAGGGCACCGTCTTTGGAAAGCAGGGCGTTGAGATCGAGGTACCGGCAGTTCGGTGCGCTGTCGCATAGGACCGCAAGCGCGTCATTCAGGCGTTTGATGGCAGCATTATTCTTGGCCTCGCCGCTCGTGAACAACGTCGACTGCACTACGATCTGGTCGACGCCAGCCAAACCCTTGATGACGTGGCCATAGGCTTCTGCAACGTCATCAGCATCGGCATACGCCCGAATGTCATTCACCCCGAGCATGATGAAAACTATCTGCGGCCGGGCAGCGGTAATTTGGTCGAGCCTAAGCAGGACACCCGCAACCCCATCGCCGGATATGCCCCGGTTAATGATCGACAGCTTAGGGAAGAGCTCCTGCCAAAGGGCATTTTCGGTGAGGGAATCGCCGAGCATGACGATTTCGGCATGGCCGTCATAGTGGCTGAACTCGTCGACCTTTGTTCGCCAGTGATCGTTCTTGGATATGTCGGTGGTTCGTTGCCACAGGTAGACAGACCGAACCAAGCGGTAAATCGGGCTACCTTCGGAAGACGCCGCCGCGTAGCCTGAGGCGAAGACCGCAGCAAGCACTGCCGACAGCATACCGCCGACGATCAATTTCTTCTTCACGTTGAATGCCCCTCAAGCCCGCCGGCAAGTTGCACCTATAACGGGAAAAGTCAATCTTCCTCCCGCCAAGTCCTCACACCAATTCCGTGAATATCTCAACCTGCCCGTGAGGGCCGAAAGGACTTCCCATGTTCGACGCTTCGACGCGGCATGCGATCGATGGCCTTGCCGGTCGGCTCAAATGCTCGCCTGCCGCACTGCAAGCAGTGGCCGAGGTCGAGAGCAACGGCCAGGTGTTCGCCATGGTCAAGGGCAAGCAGGAGCCGTTGATCCGTTTCGAGGCGCACTATTTCGATGCGCGGCTCAATGCCACGAACCGCACCATTGCCCGCGCCCAAGGCCTCGCCAGCCCGGTTGCCGGCAAGGTGAAGAACCCGGCATCGCAGGCGGATCGCTGGATGCTGCTGGCGCGCGCGGCCAGGATTGATCGCCAGGCCGCGCTCGAAAGCTTCTCGATCGGCCTCGGCCAGGTGATGACGGCGCATTGGCAGAAGCTCGGATTCGCCAGCGTCGACGACATGATCAAGCTGGCGCGCAGCGGTGCCGGCGGCCAGATCGACATCATGGCCCGCTTCATCGACAAGTTCGGACTGGCCGACGAGCTGCGCCGGCTGGATTTTGTCGCCTTCGCCCGCGGTTACAATGGCCCTGCCTACAAGAAGCAGGGCTATCATTTGAAGATGGCGGCGGCCTATCGGCGCCTCAGCGGCGGCGCGCAGCCGGTGTCGGCTTCGACCGGCATGCTGCGCATGGGCTCGACCGGCGCCCGCGTTCGCGACCTGCAGACGCTGCTGGCGCGCGCCGGCTATGCCGTCAACGTCGACGGCGACTATGGCCCGTCGACCCGCGATGCGGTGCGCGATTTCCAGAAGGCGCAGAAGGTCACCGCCGACGGCGTCGCCGGGCCGGAGACCTTCCGCCGCCTCGATGCATGGAAACAGAGTGCGGCCGAGCAGCCCGGCGAGCAGCTGGTCAGCCAGGTGCCGGAGGTCAAGGAGGCCACCAAGGGCGGCGGCGTGCTGGTGCTGATCATAGCGGCGCGCGACCAGGTCGCCGAGACGGCAAGCTATCTGACCGGCATCGAAGCCGACACGGCGCAAATAGTCGCCAACGCGCTGCTTGCCGGCTCCAGCCTGATCGGCCTTGGCCTTGCCGCCTACGCGGTGTGGGGCTGGTTCAAGAGCCGCCGCACCGACGAGGGCGACATCGCGATCGACGCCGAGGCCGCGGCGCCTGACGCGGTGCTGGCATGATGGCCTGGATCATCACGCTTGTCGCCGGCCGGCTGGGCGTCAGCCACGCGCTGGCCAACCTCATTGCCATCGGCGCTGCCATTGTCGTCGCCTCGGGCGCGGCATGGGGCGTCTATGCCTACGTCAAGCACAAGGGCGCGGAGGAAGTCCGCATCCAGATCGAGAAGGACAATCAGGATGCGATACGCAAGGGCATCGAAGCCAGCCGTTCTTTTGACAACTGCCTTGCTGCTGGCGGGGTGTGGGACTTCCGGCGTCAGCGGTGTTCCAGCGCTTCGCTCGGCCCTCGGTAACAGCCTGGCGGGCGCGCAAGGCAAGACGGTCGAGGATCAGAGCCGCATCGACCGCACCATGGCGCCAGGCTGCGCCATCGGCCTCTACAGGACGACCGAATGCGATTTCCACACCAAGGCGAGCTCGGCACGCCGCGCTGAACTGAAATCCTGAATGGGCGGGGTACGATGGCAGAAACAGATCCGCTCCTGTTGCCGCAGCGCTGGCGGGAGCTCGACAAGCGCACCATCGAAATGGTGGCGCGCTGGAACGAGGAAGAGCGGGAGCGGATCATCCAGATCAGCCATCTGTCCAGGAAGCAGATGGACCGGCTCGACCAGTTTTTGAAGCTGCCCGACGATAAGTGGGAGGCAGGCTTCCGGATCGTCACCCGCTCTGTGATCCTCAACAAGACGCTGCGCTCGGCGCCAAAATTCGTGCTCGGGCTTGCCGCCGTGCTGGTGGCGCTGAACCAGCTCTGGGCGCTGCTGGCGCCCTACCTGAGGTCGCTCAAATGACGGTGCTGGCCAAATGACGGTTCTGGAACGAACGCGCGCCTTCGACTGGCGCTCCGCGCTGGTCGCGTCCCCCTTTGCCGTGCTGCTGGCATGGCTGGTCACCATCCTGATCGACCGCGAGCCGCCGATCGTCTTCGAGACGGCGAGCGTGCTGACGCCGCAGGTGCCGCAGGGCGGCGTGCTCGATGTCCAGTACACGGTGATCCAGAACCGCATCTGCGCCGCGACAGTCGAGCGCTATGTCACCGATTCGGATGGCATCGTGCATGTGCCATCGACCTACACTGTCGGCCGCCGGCCGCTGATCGACGGCTACCCGCCGGAGGGCCGTGAGACCTATCAGCGCTCGATCACCATTCCGCTGGCCACCGCGCTCGGCCGGGCGCACTACGAGGCGCGCTTCACCTACACCTGCAACGTCATGCAGAAGCTGGCCTTCCCGATCGAGGTGACGGCGCCGACCGTCTCTTTCGACATCGTGCCGGCGCCGGCGACGCTGACGCCGCTGACCCCGGAAGCGCCTTAGCAATCCGCGCCCGGCGGCTCCGGGCAAATCTCCCAAAGGAAAACACTTACATGACCACGACCATCAAGGTGAACACCAACGGCAACTACGTCTCGACCATCAAGATCAACGGCGTCGAGTCCGGCACGGTGGGTCCAGGCTTCCCGGCTGAAAAGTCGTTCGGCCTTCCGCACAACAACGGCGGTCCCTCGGTGTTCGAGGTGTTCGAGCGCCAGGCCACGCCTGAGGAGATCGAGGCTGCGAAGGCCGCCGCGACCAGCTGATCATCTTCCCGACGCCGGCATTATGATCGCCCGCCGCGCCGAAAGGTGCGGCGGGCTATTTTGCGTTTGGCGGGGCGGGATTGACAACGTCGCCGGACCATGAACGGAATGAGAACATCCAAAGGGGTTCTCATGCATCTCGCCATCGATATTTCCGACCTGCCGGCCGGCGACGCCGTCGACAGCTTCGTCGTCCTGGCGCCGTCCAGCGCCCGCTCCGACGTCGCCTTGCGCGAGGTCGAGGCTTTCCTGAAGGGCTGCTTCCCGGAATACGATTTTCTCGCCAATGGCGAAGCCACGCCGTTCGACGGCGATTACCAGGTGCTGCCGATCTGCGGCGTGGTCGGCGACGATCCGGACACGCTGCGCATGCTCGACTATCCCGAGCAATCGGTGATGATGGGCATTGCCGCAGCCCTGAAGGGCTTCAGGCCCGGCCGGCCGCCGGCGCTGAACTAGGGCTATTGCTCGACCGGAAGCGGATCATGTTCCGGCTCGGCATGGTGAAAGACCTGGCCAAGATCGCGCGCGTCGAATGTCTGGCCACAGACAGGGCAATGGACGAAGTGCTTCGATTCGTCCTCCACCGGCCCGCAATGCGGCTTGCCCTTGTAGCCGGTGGCGATGTTGTCGGTTCTGATCTTCATTCACCCGCAACGCTAAGCACGGCCTTTTGTTGCCAAATCACCTTCTGTGCACTCTGGCTAATATATCCGGCGGACCTAAGTTCCTTTGGGTGCGCAAGCCAGTGGTTGCCGGCAGGGGCCGGCTGGGGTTTATTCCGCCGATGTTGCCGACCCTGGTGGCAAAACCGCCGCAGGGGGAGGGATGGTCGCACGAGTTCAAGTTCGACGGCTACCGCTCGCAGATCGTCATCGACGGCAATGCCCGCATCTACACCCGTAGCGGTCTCGACTGGACGTCGAAATACCGCGACCTGGCCAAGGCCGCGCTGGGGCTCTACGTCGAGAACGCCATCATCGACGGCGAGATCGTCGTGCTCGACGAGGCCGGCCTGTCACATTTCAGAGCACTGCGGTCGGCGATTTTCCAGCGCCAGCACGACCTCTATTTCGTCGCCTTCGACTTGCTGCACCTCAACGGCCACGATCTGCGCGACATGACCCTGGAAGAACGCCGCGAGATTCTTGCCGGCCTCATTCCGCCCGGCATCCGCATCCAGTTCAGCCAGGCGCTGCCGGGCGAGGCGAACGCCATCTATCACCTGGTCGACCAGGCCGGCCTCGAGGGCATGGTGTCGAAGCGCATCGACAGCAAGTATCGCAGCGGCCGCACGACCAACTGGCTGAAGGCCAAGTGCTATGACGTGGCCGAGTTCGACATCATCGGTATCCAGCGCGAGGCCGGCAAGCCGGCAATGGCCTTGATGGCCGACCATGGCACGTATATCGGCGGCGCCTTCATCACCATCAACCGCGAGGTCCGCGACCGGCTATACAAACGCGCCGAGACTTTGGCCGGCGCGCCGCCTCCGAAAGGCTTGCCGAAGGAAAAGGCGCGATGGATCAAGCCCGGTCTCGTCGGCCGGGTGAAGTTCCTGCGCGGCGAGGACGAATTGCGCCATGCCTCGCTGCTCGACTTCAGAGAGCGTGACTGAAGCGCTACTCAACGATTATCGAAAGCTTCCCATGATTTTTGAACGTCAGCGAGAGTTCCGATTAAAATTTGGAAGCCATCCGGTCCTGCGAGGCTGGCATAGTCTTCCGAAATGCGACGGAAAATCAGTATCATTTCGAAGCTTGGTATTTTGAAAGGTATGCCGTCGAAAACTGATGCCGGCAACGGCACGGATATGGCCCGTGTTTGAACCGTTTCGCTTGCGGATGTGCCCCAGATCCCGAAAACGTTGGGCGGCATACTGACCTCGAGATCGAAGGTCACCGTCTCGTCGCCGTTTCCCGCAAGCGTCCCTTGGTATCTTGAGCCGGAGAGATCATTGCCGACCAATCGACCATCTTTGATCTTTATTGTTGCGATTGACGAGCCGCCGATTGCGCTTGCGACGACGGAATACACACCGTCATATTCTCCAGTCATTTTTCTGAAATCCCCTCACCACCGCGAATCGCAATCTGCGATCGTACCCAAGCTTGGCGATAGATTCCACAATGTGTCTTGACGAGCAAGGAAAATGTTCCTTTTCTGTTCTCATGGCACACGATCCGATTGACACGCTAGGCAAAGCGACCCGGCACAACATGCTCGTCAAGGCCGAGTGCAGCTGCGGCAATGTCCGCTACTGTCGTTCGGCCGACCTGATGATGGTCTATGGCGGCGGCGCTGATCCGCTGAAGCTGAGATTCGACTGCAGCCGCTGCAAGCCAACGGTGAAGATCACCTTGCTCGAGGTGCATCCGGAGCACCTTCCCAAGCGCCTGATGATCCACAAGCCGATGAAGATCGATGGAAAAATCCACTGGACCACTGAGCGGTTCCGGGGTGATTGATCGCCTGAAAGTTCGCCTCGCCTACCACCGCGGCTTCCAGGTCGTCGACGGCAGCACGGTGCTGCATACTTTCAAGGATCGCGACGACGCCTTCAAGTTCGTGCACGGGCGAGGCGCCCGCGTCTGGCTCGACTGGTCGCGGACGGTGATCGGCGGCCAGACGCCGCCTTTCGACTTCACCGCGCTGTTTCAGCAGGATGCGGTCGGGCGGATATTCAAGACGGTACACGGCCCTGGCGCCGACACCTGGTTCTGGACATGCTTTGAAGGCGGGGCGAGGGGAACAGTCGGGGACAAAGACGAAGCGGTCGCCGGCGTCGAGCGCGCCTACACGCGCTATGTCATCAAGGCGGATTGGCGCTAACTAATCGCACCAGGGGCGGCGCTTGCCGGTCCACGGCCGCGCCAGGCCTTCGCCGATCAGGATTTCGCCGACGTCATGCCCGTCGACGTCGATCGTCGCCAGCGTGCGGCCATAGCGGTCCGTCAGACGGCCGCTCTTCGGATCGCCGGGATGCACAGTCACCGGGCCGCTGTTCAGCAGCTCAACCAGCCGGCGCTTGGCCGCCATGCCGAGCCGCAGCTCGGCGTCGCAGTGATAGTCATGGATCTCCGGCGCGTCGATATTGGCAACGCGGATGTGCGTTCCGTCGAGCACGATCGTGTCGCCGTCGAGAACGACAGGCCAGCCGGAGAGCAGCGCGACCAACAACAGTTTTTCCATTCAGAGTTCGATCCTTCTGTTGCGTCGTTGTTAGCATGTTGTTGAGGAGGGTGTGGCACTCTGCTGCAGAAAGCCCTGGTTGACCGTGGGATTTGACTCTGCCACACCCTCCGCTAATAGAATGAAACTGAACGGAACGAGGGCTCCGGGCGAGGCCTCCAATGCCCGAGCCCCCGCGCGTCAGCGCCAGGGGGCTTCAGTTCCGGTCGAAACAGCCGCGGCCTTCGCGCGGCAAGCGGATGGTTGGAACATGAGCGCTGATTTTGCCGAACGCCGGGTGAAGATGGTCGACGGCCAGATCCGCACCACCGACGTGACCAGCGCGCCGTTGCTCGAGGCGATGCTTGTCGTGCCGCGCGAGGCCTTTGTCGGCGCCGGCCAGCGCGATCTCGCCTATATCGATGAGGACATCCGTATTGCCGATACGGCCGACGGCCCGCGCTATCTGATGGAACCGTCGCCATTGGCCAAGCTGATGCAACTGGCCGATATCGGCCCAAGCGCTTCGGCACTCGATGTCGGCTGCGGCACTGGCTATGCGGCGGCGATCCTGTCGCGGCTGGCAAGGTCCGTGGTTGCGCTGGAAAGCGATCCGGCGCTGGCCGAAACCGCCACTTCGACGCTTGCCGCGCTGGGTTGCGGCAATGTCACGGTGGTCCAGGGGCCGCTGCCGCAAGGCCATTCTGCCAAGGCGCCTTACGACGTGATCCTGTGCGGCGGCAGCGGCGGGGAGGTGCCGGCGGCGCTGTTCGACCAGCTTGCCGAAGGCGGCCGACTCGTCGCCGTGGAGGGGCAGGGCAATTCGGGCGTAGCCCGGCTTTTTTTTAAGACTGGAGGGGTTGTAACGGGAAGACGCGCATTTAATGCGGCAATTAAGCCACTACCTGGATTTGAACGCATTCCCGCCTTCGAATTCTGAGTGATTTTGCCTTGCAGCGAAGGCGTTGTCATGATCGCTTGCGTTTGAACAATCGTTGCTGATCTGCATAACCGGGTGTTTCTTGGGGGCTTTCAGCGGGGGAACGATAAAAAACGCGGCGCCGGCTGATCAGAGGAGAAGCCAGCGTGGCGCAGTTCCCGTGCAAAACGAATGAGGGAATATAACGTGCCGTCTGTACGCAAGTTGCTTTTTACCGCTGTCCTCGTTTCGGCGACCGCGCTTTCTCCAATGGTCGCCTCGGCCGAAACGATCATCGGGGCCCTTTCAAAGGCCTACCAAAACAATTCCTCGCTCAATTCGACACGCGCCGGCGTCCGCGTCACCGACGAGGGCGTTGCAATCGCCAAGTCCGGCTGGCGCCCGACCATCACCGGTTCCGCGGACATCGACTACACCAGCACCCACGTCAATGGTACCAGTCGAACCGCACGCATAACTACCGGCAACTTTGGCGTCCAGATCAATCAAACCCTGTTCGACGGCTTTCAGACCAGGAACAATGTCGCGGCCGCTGAAGCGCGGGTCAGCGCCTCGGTCGAGAGCCTGCGCAACACCGAAGAAAACACCCTGTTCAACGCGGCAAGTGCCTATATGGACGTCATCCGCGACCGCCAGATCGCGGTGCTGACCGAACAGAATCTGCAATTCCTGACCGAGCAGGCGCGTGCGGCGCGTTCGCGCTTCGAGGTCGGCGAAGGCACGCGCACCGACGTCGCGCAAGCCGATGCTTCGCGCGCCTCCGCGGTGGCGCAGTTGAGCGCCGCCCGCGCGACAGCGCTGGCAAGTGCTGCGACCTATCGCCAGATCGTCGGCGACGAGCCGGGCAGGCTCAGGCCGGCTTCGCCGCTGTCAAAGCTGTTGCCGTCGAGTCTCGATGCAGCGATTGCGATCGCATCGGCCGAACATCCGGCCATCCTCGCCACCGAGCATCTGGTCGACGCGGCGGCGTTTTCGGTTAAATCGGCCGAAGGCGCGCTGCTGCCGCAGCTTTCGGCTAGCGCCGGCGTTTCCGGCGACTATCGCAACACGGTTCCGGGCGTCCTTGGGGCATCGCAGGATGGTACAAGGACGTCGGCGAACATCGGCGCGACACTGACCGTGCCGATCTATTCCGGCGGACGGACCTCGGCGACCGTGCGCCAGAACAAGGAATCGCTCAGCCAGGCGCGGATCGAAGTCGACGTGAGTCGCGACCAGGTGCGCCAGGCCGTGACATCGGCATGGACGCAATATACCGCCGCGCAGCAAAGCGTCACGGCCAACCGGCAGGTGGTCGCCGCCGCGCAACTTGCCTTGAACGGCGTCATCGAGGAGCGCAATGTCGGCCAGCGTACCACGCTCGACGTTCTCAATGCGCAGGCGACCGTCATCACCGCCAAGATCAATCTTGCCAGTGCCGAACGCGACGTGGTGGTGGCAAGCTATGCCATCCTCTCGGCGGTTGGCCATTTGTCGGCAGACCGCCTTGCGCTCAATGTGACGAAGTACAGGCCGGAAGAGCATTACAACGCCGTCAAAGACAAGTGGATCGGCCTGCGCACGCCGGACGGCCGCTGATCGCCAGGCCGTGGTTTCAGCCCGCGCTCGAACGACGCGCGGGCTTCCACTCCCGACCCTAATCTGTTGAAATCCGAGATGTCGCCAGATTGGGGATTCTCGCAGGGCGTTCCGTCGGTTACGCTGTCGCCATGATTCGAATCCGGCATTGCCGGACAGGAAATCTGAGAACGAGTCACAAGGGCGGCGGATGTGACGATGGCGACGGCAAGCAGCGTACAGCGCGAACCTTCCATGGAAGAGATACTGGCTTCCATCAGAAGGATCATCGAGGACAGCGATACCGGCCGCAAGCAGCCGGGCGACGCGGACGAGCTGCGCCAGGATCTGCAACCGGCGCCGGCAGCCGGACGGGCAGCGGAGGGCGATGCGTTCCGTTCCGAACTGCGCGGCGGACTGGAGATCGCCAAGCCGGCCACGCGGGCCGAGGTGCAGCCATCATCCGCGCCCGTCAATGCGTATACGGAAGTGCGTCCCGGCCCGGCAAAAGCGCCGGTCACTCTGGCTGAGGTGAACACCGCTCCCGAACCGCCCGCAAAGCCGGATCGGCCTGCGACGGCCAAGGCTGCCGAGACGACGGACACCATCATTGCCGATTGGCGGCGCGAGATCGCAGCGGTCGGCGACGCGATGGCCAAACCGGACCGGGCCGAGCCACCCCGGACGCCGGACGCCGGGCCAAAAGCCGAGGTTTTCGAAGACGAGGCGACTGCTGGACCTGCGCCGGAGCCTTCTGAAAATGGGCCGCAGTCTTCGGAAAGCGGCCTGGAACCTTCGAAAATCGGCCCGGGACCTTCGAAAATGGGATTGGCGAGTTCGGCGGCCAGCGAGGCGCCGTACTCTCGGCCGGCGATCCTTTCGGAACATACGGGGCGGCAGGTTGCCGCCGCCTTCGGCGAGCTTTCAGACGCATTTGCCAGCCGCAGCAAGAAGACCTTCGACGAGATGGCCGAGGAGATGCTGCGGCCGATGCTGCAGGACTGGCTAGACAACAACCTGCCGACGCTGGTCGAGCGGCTGGTGCGCGAGGAAATCGAGCGCGTCGCGCGCGGCGCGCAGTAAGTTCAGAAACCAGGACCAAAGGCTGTCTCCAGGCGGCGTCTTTATTGAGTTTGGACGCCACCCCTCCGGTGTCGAAATCGCCGCTGCCCCTCATCCGCCCTGCCGACAGGCGCCATCGGCGAAGCATCCAATCTTCCCCGTTGCGGGGGAGATGCCCGGCAGGGCAGAGGGGGGTGCTGTCCCTCCGGCCTCTCAACGATCGCAGCTACGCCTGCAGGAGTTGTGTGCGTCAAGTTCTGCAAAAATGGCGTGGCAGTAGCTGTGACGTCGGCGTGTCCGCCGCGCAGCCCCCGTGTTTAGCGGAGCGGCGGACACACGGCG